>CAWKEV010000001.1:0-39360 GCA_963848725.1 uncultured Actinomycetes bacterium
TAAGTCTCTGTGAGAACACGATGGAGAGCTCTCACACTGCAACCGTCCATCGCGTGTCCATCGGCACGCAGGTCTGCAGTCGCGCTCAAGCACTGGTAATTGGGCTGCAATTCATATGCCGCAGGAAACCTCCGTCGCCGTTCTCCCGGGCGAGACAACCTCATTCCCACATATCCCATCACTTAAGGGAAAGGCCGCGAGGAGGGTACCTACTTCGCGTTGGTCTACCCGAATTGGTTCATAGCGGGGCTCGATCACGCGTCGCTCGCGCTCCGGGAGCGCCGACAGCGCAAGCTCGACGTCCTCGCGACGGAGCGAGAGCGAGGCGGTGTCGAACGGCGACTCGGCCTGCTCGTCCGGGACGAGGTCGCCGAGCAGGAGTCCTCCTCCTCGCCGATCGGCTTCTCGAGGGAGACGGGGAGCTGCGACATGCGCAGGATCTCGCGTACCTCCTCGGGCGCGATGTCGAGCTCCTCGGCGATCTCCTCCGCATCCGGCTCGCGGCCGAGCCGCTGCACGAGCTGGCGCTCGATGTGGACGACCTTGTTCAGCTTCTCGACCATGTGCACGGGGATCCGGATCGTCCGCGCCTTGTCGGCGATCGCGCGCGTGACCGCCTGACGGATCCACCAGGTGGCGTATGTCGAGAACTTGTAGCCCTTGCGGTAGTCGAACTTCTCGACGGCGCGGATGAGCCCGAGCGAGCCCTCCTGGATCAGGTCGAGGAACGAGAGCCCACGACCGAGATAGCCCTTCGCGATCGAGACGACGAGCCGCAGGTTCGCCTCGATCATGTGCTGCTTCGCCGCCATGTCGCCTCGCTCGATCCGCTTTGCGAGCGAGACCTCCTGGTCGGCGGTGAGGAGCGGCACCTTGCCGATCTCACGCAGGTAGAGGCGCAGCGAGTCGAGCGAGGGCTCGACGGTGAGGTCGAGCTTCGGGGCCGCCTTCTCGTCCTCGGCCGGCGGAGCCGCGACCTCGTCGTGCGGGAGCGCCTTGTGCTCGACGCCCTCTACGAGCTCGACCGAGTGGTCGATGAGGTACGCGTAGAAGTCCTCGACCTGCTCCTTCGTGAGCTCGACCTCCTCGAGCCCCGTGACGATCTCGTCGTAGGTGAGGAATCCCTTCTCGAGGCCCTGCTCGATCAGGCGGTTCAGCTCCTCCACGTCCGGGAGGGCGATCTCGACGGACAGCATGGTCGTGGCTCTCTCCTCTCGCGCTCGAACGGATGCCGACCTGCGTACCACTGCCGAGAGCCGGTCCGCCTGTTCCCGACTCACCCCTCCACCGTTCGGGGCGCGCGCATCCTAATCCGACTTGGCCGATTTTGGGAAGGCCCGAACGGACATGTCCCGCTCAGGCGTTCGAGTCAGAGGGCACGAAGCTCGCCGACTCTCTCGCCACGACTGTTCTCGAGCTGGACGACACCGAGGTCTCCGGTGTCGACGCCCAGGCGTCCGAGGAACTCGGCGAGTCCGCTTCGAACCGCCCGTGTGTTCCCGTCCTCGACCTTGAGGGCGACCCCCAGCCCGTCGGGGGACGCCGCGCACAGGAGGCCCTCGGCCCCTCCCTTTGCGATCCAGCCCGGCAGCGTCTGCATGAGCATCGTGTCCGCCGCTCGCGGACCGCGGATGAGCTCGGGGAGCTCGCGCATCGCGTCCGCGACCCGGCGGCCGCCCTCGAGCCCCTGCGAGACGCGAGAACGCGTGCGCCATCCGCTCGAGCGGAAGCCCGAAGGTCGGGACACCGCAGCCGTCGACCGCGGTTGCGATCGCCCCGGGCTCGACCTCCGCCGCGGCTGCGACCTCCGCGAGCATGGCCCCCTGGCACGGATGGCCGGCCAGCCGGTAGCCGACGCTCGGCCAGTCCCGCGCACGGCAGAGCGCGAGCATCCCGGCATGCTTTCCCGAGCAGTTGTGCTCGACGGGCGTGGGGTCCGGCCCGCATTCGAGCTCCTCCTCGGACGCCGGCGCTTTCGCGAGCAGGCTCCGCACAGGCTCGAGCTGCTCGGGGCGCGCGAGGTGAGACGCGCACGCGATCGCGATCTCCGGGCCGGTGAGGTCCACGCGGGCACGCACGAGCGGGAGCGCTTGGATCGGCTTCGCCGAGCTGCGGAGGTAGGTGACGAGCAGCGGATCGCCCGCGGCCCCGACCACCGCTCCGTCCCGAACGGCGACGGCGTGCACGACGTGGCGTGCCTCGACGAGCTCGCCGCGCACGACCTCGACGAGGATGGGCTCCACGGCGGCGGAGACTAGTGATCGTTGACAACGGTCGAGGTTTCTCGTACGTTCCACGATTATCGACCGTTCTGAGCTCATCGACTACGACGCCGACGACGTGCTCATCGTCAGCGACCCGCAGCAGCTTCGTGCTCTCGGTGGGCAGCTCCGGGCACGCATCGTCCAACTCCTGCGCGAGCGGGCGGCCAGCACGACCGAGCTCGCCACGGCTCTCGACGCCCCGAAGGGGACCGTGGCCCACCACCTGAAGGTGCTCGAGCGAGTCGGCCTCATCCGTGTCGTCGCAACCCGCCGTGTCCGGGCGGTGACCGAGAGGTACTACGGGCGCGTCGCCCGCCTGTACGTCCTCAAGTCCGACGAGTCGCTGCCCGGCACGATCGGCGCCGGCGCGTTGACCGCGGTCATGCTCCACCAGGCCGCAGACGAAGTCCCGCGTGATTCGTCCGATTCGGGCACGACCGCGTCGCTCACGCACGCAAAGTTGAAGCCGGCCGATGTCCGGCGCATCTCGAAGCGGATGAATGCCCTCGTCGCAGCCTTCCAGGCCGCAGACGATCCCGACGGCGACCCGTACGGGCTCGCCCTTGCGAGCTACGCGTCCCCTGCAACGCTGCCTCCGCCCGATGCGTAGCCTCTGGCCGAAGGGCGGCCTCTGGCGTCACCCCGACTTCCTGAAGCTCTGGTCAGCGGAGACCGTCAGCCAGTTCGGGACCCAGGTCTCGCAGCTCGCGATCCCGCTCGCAGCGGTGATCGTCCTCGACGCGTCGGCGTTCGAGGTCGCCCTCCTCGGAACCGTCGAGTTCCTCCCGTTCATGCTCTTCACCCTTCCCGCAGGCGTCTGGGTCGATCGGCTCCGGCGTCGCCCGATCCTGATCGCCGGCGACCTCGGGCGCGGCGCGCTCCTCGCGAGCATCCCGATCGCATACGTCCTCGACGTGCTCACGCTCGGCCAGCTCTACATCGTCGGCTTCCTCGTCGGAGTCTGCACCGTCTTCTTCGACGTCTCCTACCAGTCGTACCTGCCCTCGCTCGTCGAGCGCGACCAGATCATCGACGGCAACTCCAAGCTCGAGATCAGCCGTTCCTCGGCCCAGATCGCAGGGCCGGGGTTCGCAGGCGTTCTCGTCCAGCTCATCACGGCGCCGTACGCGATCCTCGTCGACTCGATCAGCTTCCTCGGCTCCGGGCTCTTCATCCTCGGCATTCGGAAGGGGGAGCCGCCCCCGGTAGCCCACGAGGAGCACGCGGAGAAGGCGGGCCTCTGGACCGAGCTGAAGGAGGGCCTCAACTTCGTCCTCTCGAACCCGAACCTGCGCGCCCAGGCGGGCTGCACCGCCACGTCGAACTTCTTCTCGAACGTGTCCTTCGCGATCATCATCGTGTTCCTCGTCCGCAAGCTCGGCCTCTCGCCGGGCGTGATCGGGCTCACGCTCTCGCTCGGGAGCATCGGCTCGCTCGTCGCCGCCCTCACCGCGACGCGCATCTCCGGGAGGTTCGGGATCGGGAAGACGACGATCGCGAGCGCGGCGTTCTTCGGCCCCACCACCCTTCTGATCGCCTTCGCGCCCGTCGGAAACGCTGCGATCCCGTTCCTCGTCCTCGCGCAGCTCGTGTTCGGGTTCACGGTCGTCGTCTACAACATCGTCCAGGTCAGCTACCGACAGGCGATCTGCCCGCCGCGGCTGCAGGGGCGGATGAACGCGGTGATGCGGTTCATCGTCTGGGGGACGATCCCGCTCGGCGCACTGACGGGCGGCGTCCTCGGGAGCACGATCGGGCTCCGGGAGACGATGGTGGTCGGCGCGATCGGGGGAGGGCTGGCCTTCCTCTGGATCGCTGTTCTCCCCGCAGCGGCACCTGCGCGAGATGCCCGAGCCGGTCACCGACGAGCCCGCCACGACCGAGACAGCGGGCGACCTCGCCGCTCGGGCCGCCGTCGGGCCGGCGTAACGACCTCGGGCTACTGTCCGATCATGAGGCTGTGGCCGACCACCGGGCTCTGGCGGCACGGCGATTTCCTGCGGCTCTGGTCCGGACAGACGATCAGCCAGTTCGGCTCGCAGATCTCCCAGCTCGCGATCCCGCTCGCGGCGATCATCGTGCTCGACGCCAGCGCCTTCGAGGTGGCGCTCCTCAGCGGGATCGAGTTTCTGCCCTTCCTCCTGCTCACGCTCCCCGCGGGCGTCTGGGTCGACCGGCTGCGGAAGCGTCCGATCCTGATCTGGAGCGACGTGGGGAGAGCGCTCGCCCTCCTCTCCGTCCCCATCGCATACGCGTTCGGTGTGCTCACGATCTGGCAGCTCTTCGCCGTGGGCTTCGTGATCGGGTCGCTGACGGTGTCCTTCGACGTCGCGTACCAGACCTACCTGCCCGCACTCGTCGGCCGCAGCGAGCTCGTCTCGGGCAACTCGCTCCTCGAGGTCAGCCGCAACGGCGCTCAGATCGCCGGCCCGGGCGTCGGCGGCGTGCTCGTCGGCGTGCTCACGGCGCCGTACGCGATCCTCCTCGACGCCGCGAGCTTCGTCGGCTCGGCGCTGCTCCTTCTCCGCATCCGCACCCTCGAGACGAGGCCGGAGCCCATCGAGCATCCGGACATGCTCCGCGAGCTCGAGGAAGGCCTCGCGTACGTCGTCCGGCACCGCTATTGGCGTGCGATGGCTGCGACGACGGGCGCGACGAACTTCTTCTGGAGCCTCGTCGGCTCCGTGATCCTCGTCTATGCGGTCCGCAACCTCGGCATGTCGCCCGCCGTGATCGGCCTCGTGATCACGCTCGGGAGCGTCGGCGGTATCGCGGGTGCGCTCTTCGCATCGAAGATCGGCCGACGGCTCGGCGTCGGTCCGACCATCGTCGCCGCATCGGTCCTCTTCGGGCCGCCGCTCCTCCTCGTGCCGCTCGCCTCGGGAGGCAGGGCGATCCCGCTCCTCGTCGCAGCCTTCCTGCTCTCGACGGCGGGGAGCACCATCTACTACATCACCGGGTTGAGCCTCATCCAGACCCTGACGCCGGAACGGCTGCTCGGGCGGATGAACGCGAGCAGGCGGTTCATCGTCCTCGGCACCATCCCTCTCGGCTCCGTCGCGGGCGGCGTGCTCGCGTCGCGGATCGGCGTCCATCCGACGATCTGGGTCGGGGCGATCGGAGCATGCTTCTGCTTCCTGCCCGTCGCGCTGTCGCCGGTCCGGGGCATCGCGACCATGCCGACCGAGCCCGAGCCGGACGTCGCGTTCGGGGGACTGCCGGTGCCCGCCGCGGCGCACTTCGATGCCTGAGCTGCCGGAGGTCGAGGCCTGGGTGCGCGAGCTCTCGCCGCTCGTCTCCCTCTCGCCGATCGAGCGCGCGGGGCCGGCTCACATCGCCACCCTGAAGACCGCCGAGCCGGCGCTCGACGCGCTCGAAGGGAGGAGCTTCGTCGGTGCCCGCCGGCGCGGGAAGAACCTTCTCTTCCCGACCGACGACGGCGAGCTCGTCCTCCGCGTGCACCTGATGAGCGCCGGCCGGTTACGCCACCTGAGCCCCGGCGCGAAGGGGCCGAAGACGCCGATGTTCCGCCTCCGCTTCGCCGACGGAGGAGAGCTCGTCCTCACCGAGGCCGGGAAGAAGAAGCGCGCAGGGGTGTGGCTCGTCACGCCCGAGCGCCTCGACGACGATCTCGGGCATCTCGGGCCAGACGCCCTCGATCTCGACCTTGCCGACTTCGCCGAGATCCTCGCGCGCGAGCGGCGCCAGCTCCATCCGCTCCTCCGTGACCAGCGCGCGCTCGCCGGGATCGGTCGCGCTCATGCGAACGAGATCCTGCATCGCGCCGAGCTCTCGCCGTTCCGGCTCTCGACGGACGTGTCGGCCGAGGAGACGGAGCGCCTGCGGACGGCCATGCGGGACGACCTCGCGCGCGCACTCGAGCTCCGCGAGGCGGGGAAGGGCGACAAGGACGTGTATCGGATCCACAACCGGCTGGGCGGCCCCTGCCCGGTGTGCGAGACGCCGATCGCACGCGTCGACTTCGAAGAGCACACGATCTACTACTGCCCGCACTGCCAGACCCAGGACCGGCTGCTCAAGGACCGGCGGCTCTCCCGGCTCCTCCGTTAGCAGGCGCGTTGGTACGGTGGCCCGCGTGAGCGGCGTGACGAGGATCGACGAGGATCTCCAGGCGTCCTCGCCCGAGATCGCCCTCGCGCTCTCCCGGGCCGGCGTCAACGGCGTGCAGAAGGCCGTCCGCATCCGGCGCGGCGACGCCCAGACGGTCATGGCCGCGGTGATCGACTGCACGGTCGACCTCGCCGCTCACCAGAAAGGCGTGCACATGTCCCGCTTCCCGGAGCTCTTCGAGGAGGCGATCGACGTCGTCGTCGAGCGCGAGGCGCTCCTCGTCGAGGTGCTCGCCGAGCTGATCGCGACCCGAGTGGTGGAGCGTCAGCGAGCGCTGCGCGCCGAGGTGTCGATTCGTGCGCAGTGGCCGATCCACCGCCGCACTCCCGTGACCGGCCTCAAGACGCAGGAGATGGTGACGCTCTGGGGAGTCGCGGCGGCGTCCGAGGCAGGCTCGCGCCGCGCCGTCGGCGTCGAGGCGACGGGGATCAACGCGTGCCCGTGCGCGCAGGGCTTGGTTCGCGGCCACGCGAGCGAGCGTCTGCTCGAGGAGGGCTTCGACCCGAGCGACGTCGAGCGCATCCTCGAGCTCGTCCCGCTCGCAACCCATAACCAGCGGGGACGCGCGACGCTCCTCGTCGGGACGGAGCAGGACCTCGACGCAGAGCTCCTCGTCGACGTCGCCGAGCAGTCGATGAGCGCCCCGATCCACGACCTCTTGAAGCGGCCCGACGAGCTCTTCGTCGTCGAGCACGCCCACCTCCGGCCGCGCTTCGTCGAGGACTCCGTTCGGCACGCCCTGCGTGGTGCGATCGATGCGCTCCCCTCGCTCGACGACGCGGACTTCATCCTCTCCCGCCAGGTCAACTTCGAGACCATCCACACGCACGATGTCGTGGCCGAGCGCTACGGCACCGTCGGCGAGCTCCGCGCCGAGCTCGCGACCGCCGAGCCGGGCCGGCAGACCTCGCTCGCCGACTGGCTGTCCACGTAGCCGGTCCGCGCGGCGCTCAGGCGCGGTGCGGGCGCCGGAGCTCGAAGCGATGCTCGGTCCCCGCGAACAGGCGGCGGATGTTGCGGTGATGGAGAGCGACGATCGCCGTCGAACCCGCGATCGTGAACACGACGATCGGCCACTCGTAGCCGTACAGCCACGTGAAGAAGGGGAGCGCGAGGGCCGTCACGATCGACGCCAGGGACGCATAGCGGAAGACGAGGAAGATCGCGAGCCAGACCGCGGCACAGGAGAGCGCGGCGAGGGGGGCGAGCGCGAAAGCCGCCCCACCCGCGGTGGCGACCATCTTCCCGCCCTTCCGGAAGCGGAGAAAAACGGGACGCGCGTGGCCGAGCATCGCGGCCGCTCCGGCGAGCACGCCGACGAGCGCGCCGCCCACGGCGAGACCGAGGAGCGCCGCCGCGAGGCCCTTCGTGACGTCGAGGAGCGCGACCGCGACCCCGAGGCGCCTTCCGTACAGGCGGAAGACGTTGGTCGCGCCGACGTTCCCGCTCCCGCGCGTCCGGATGTCCTCGCCCCGGAAGATCCTGACCAGCCAGTAGCCGAACGGCAGCGACCCGAGCAGATACGCGACCGGAACGACGAGGTATTCCGTCATTCGCAAATCCTGCGTCTTCGAGCGCCGACCCCGATCGCGGAAAGATTCCTGGCGGCCTCCGCGGCGCGGCCGCTGCGATCGCGTCTCACACGACCGCCCGCTAGACGGACGGGATGCTGTAGGCCGCGATCCAGCCGTTCACGACGGACCAGTCGAGGTTCCGGAAGAACGCGTCGATGTAGGCGCCGCGGTCGGTCTGGTAGTCGAGGAAGTAGGCGTGTTCGTAGACGTCGAGCGCGACGAGCGGGGTCGCGTTCCAGACGGGGAACGTGTTCTGCGCGTCGCCGACGTAGTTGAAGAGGCGGCCTTCGTCCCAGTCGAATGCCGTCCAGGCCCAGCCCCGCCCGGCCAGACCGGAGGCCCTGAGGTCGGCGTGCCACTCGTCGGCGGAGCCGAAGTCACGGTCGACGAGCGAGCGGAACGCGCCGTCCGGGTCGCCCCCCTCGCCCCCCAGGTGCTCGAAGTAGATCTCATGGTTCTTGATCCCGCCGATCGCGAAGCTCAAGTCGACCTTGAGCGCCCTCACCTCCGAGTAGACCTGGTTCGCCGCCGAGAGATCGACGCTCTCGAGCTTCCCGAGGATCTCGTTCCGCTTCGCCACGTAGCCCTGGTAGAGCCGGTAGTGGGCGTCGATCGTCGTCCGGGAGATCCCGTCGAGCTCGCGGAGCGCAGGCTTCAGCTCACGTGGCCTGATCTCTACGAAATTCGGCATCCAGCGGCTCCTTCTCGCTCGGGGCGGAACGCCGAGGAGCATATCCTTCTCCGAAGCCGAGACCGGACCCGAAGAGAGGAGCAGGCAGATGGCGTACAGCGTCCCCGACTTGCCGTACGGCTTCGACGCGCTCGAGCCGACGATCGACGCGCAAACGATGGAGATCCACCACGACAAGCACCATGCGGCATACGTCGCGAACCTGAATGCCGCGCTCGAGGGGACGGAGTGGATGGACCGGCCGATCGAGACCGTCCTCGCCGACCTCGACATCCTTCCCGAGGACAAGCGCACCGCGGTACGGAACAACGGAGGCGGGCACGCCAACCACAGCCTGTTCTGGGAGACGATGTCGCCGGACGGCGGGGGTGAGCCGTCGGGAGCCCTCGGCGACGCCATCTCCGCGACGTTCGGGAGTGCCGCCGAACTGAAGAACGCGATCAACGACGCGGGCGTGAAGCGCTTCGGCTCGGGGTGGACCTGGCTCGTCTGGGATGGCACCGGACTCGCGGTGAAGTCGACGCCGAACCAGGACTCGCCGGTGATGGACGGCGACGTCCCGCTGCTCGGGATCGACGTCTGGGAGCACGCGTACTACCTCCGCTACCAGAACCGGCGACCGGACTATCTCGGGGCGTGGTGGGACGTCGTGAGCTGGGACGCGGTGGCAGCACGTCTCGAGGCTGCGCGGTAGCGCGGAAATCGGCTCCGAGAGGCAATCCGAACAGCGCGGGGGCGCGTACACCGAGGGCATGTCGGCCTCGTATGCCCTCCCGCTCCCCCTCCCGCTCGAGCGAGCCGGGAGAATGCAGCGCGTGGACCGGACCGAACCCTCCGACGGAGAGCTGATCGAGCGGATCGCGGGGGGCGACCGGTCCGCCTTCGAGGAGCTGTACGGGAGGTACGCGCGCACCGTCCTCGGCCTCGCGCTGCGCCGCCTCGGCGACCGCGGCCGCGCCGAGGACGCGACGCAGGACGCGTTCGTCGCGATCTGGCGTTCCGCGAGGACGTACAAGCCCGAGCGCGGCGCCGGGGCTCCGTGGTTGTACGCGGTCGCGAGAAACGCCATCACCGACGGGCTCCGACGGACGCCCGAGCCGGCAGCGGAGCTCGAGGACGGCCCCGGCGCGGAGCCCGACCCGGCCGATCACGCCGCCAGCTCGTGGACGGCCTGGCAGGTGCACCGGGCCCTCGAGGTGCTCCCCGAGCACGAGCGTCCCGTGATCGAGCTCGCCTACTGGAAGGGCCTCTCGCAGAGCGAGATCGCGACGTCGCTCGACCTGCCGCTCGGAACCGTCAAGACCCGAACGCGGAGCGCGCTGGCCCGGCTGGCCGACGCGCTCGAGGGAGAGCTCGAATGACCGAACAGCGGCCCGATTTCGACGCACTCGTCTCCGACGACCCCGAGTCGTGGGAGCGCGAGCGCCTGCGCCGCGTCCACGACGCGCTCGTTGCGGCAGGACCGCCGGAGGAGCTTCCGGCGCGTCTCGCCCACGCACCCGACGTCGAGCAGCGCAGCCGCGAGCAGCGCGTCGTGCAGCTCCGACCCCGACGTCGTCCTCGGATGGTGATGCTCGGGCTCGCTGCAGCGATCGCGATCGCGGTCTTCGCCGCCGGCTTCTCCGCCGGAGATCATCGGGCGACGCCCACGGCCGTGCAGACGATCTCCATGACCGGCACGCCGCTCGCCGAGAACGCGCACGCCTCGCTGGCACTCTTCGACGTCGACTCGGCCGGCAACTGGCCGATGAAGCTGTCGGTGAGCGGCCTCGCCCCGGCGCAGGACGGACGCCCGTACGAGCTCTGGCTGACGCGTCACGGAAAGGCCGAGTCGCTCTGTGGCAGCTTCGTGCCGACGAGCGACGGCACCGCTTCCGTACCGCTGAACGCCCCTTACAAGCTCAGCGAGTACGACGGCTGGGTCATCGTCGAGGAGGGCTCGACGCAACCCGTGCTGACGATGGCCTGAGCGACGCGACGTCTCCCCGGGGCGCTCGCTATCGTCGGAGGGGTGAGCATGTCGACGCAATACGAGGACTTCGCGCGCCACGTGTTCGAGCAGGGCGGGCCGAAGGCCGACCGGACGGGCACGGGCACGGTCAGCGTGTTCGGCTACCAGATGCGGTTCGACCTGGGCGCAGGCTTCCCGCTCGTCACGACGAAGAAGGTGCACTTCCCGTCGGTCGCGTACGAGCTCCTCTGGTTCCTCCGCGGCGACTCGAACGTCGCGCTGGCTCCAGGAGCACGGGGTCACGATCTGGGACGAGTGGGCGGACGAGGACGGCGAGCTCGGCCCGGTCTACGGCGTTCAGTGGCGGAGCTGGCCGACGCCTTCGGGCGAGAACGTGGACCAGATCGCCGAGGTCGTCCGCCTCCTTCGAGAGGAGCCGGACTCTCGCCGCATCGTCGTCAGCGCCTGGAACGTCGCAGACCTGCCGAGGATGGCGCTCGCCCCCTGCCACGCGTTCTTCCAGTTCCACGTCTCGAGCGAGGGACGCCTGAGCTGCCAGGTCTACCAGCGGAGCGCGGACGTCTTCCTCGGCGTCCCTTTCAACATCGCGAGCTACGCGCTCCTCACGCACATGCTCGCCCAGCAGACCGACCTCGAGCGTCGGCGACCTCGTGTGGACGGGTGGTGACTGCCACATCTACGACAACCACCGCGAGCAGGTGGAGACGCTCCTCGCTCGCGATCCGCTCCCGTTCCCGACACTCCGCCTCGCCCGGCGCCCCGACTCGGTCTTCGACTACGTCTTCGAGGACTTCGAGGTCGTCGGCTACGAGCACCATCCGGCGATCCGCGCGCCGGTCGCCGTGTGAAACGCTCGCCCTCGGAAACCTCCCGGTTCCCCACACCCCTCCAGCTCGAGCTGTCGATCGTCCTCGACGTATGAGGCTCTCGCTCGTCGCCGCCCTCGCGCGAAACGGCGTCATCGGGCGGGACGGCGCGATCCCCTGGCGGATCCCCGAGGACGTCCGACGCTTCAAGGAGCTGACGACCGGCCATGCGGTCGTGATGGGGAGACGGACCTGGGACTCCCTCCCCGAGCGCTTTCGCCCGCTCCCCGGCCGGCGGAACGTCGTCGTCACCCGGCGTGTGGACTGGACCGCCGACGGAGCCGAGCGGGCCGGGTCGCTCGAAGACGCCCTCGAGCTGCTCGAAGGCACTCCGCAGGTGTTCGCGATCGGCGGGGCGGAGCTCTACGCGGCCGCGCTGCCGCTCGCCGACGAGCTGCTCCTGACGGAGATCGACGCGGACGTCGAGGGCGATACGTTCTTCCCTCCGTTCGAGCGCGGCGACTTCGACGAGGTCGCGCGAGAGCCACACGTCTCCGCCGACGGCACGGCGTTCGCGTTCGTGACCTATGCGCGCGGCCACCGGACACGTCCCGACTAGGCACTACAATTCGCTAGAGTTGGAACTACAATGGACCGCGTGGAAGTCGGCATCCGCGAGCTCCGGCTCAACCTGAGCCGTTACGTCACCCGTGTGAAAGACGGATCCGAGGTCATCGTCACCGAGCACGGCCGCCCCGTCGCGCGCCTCGGCCCGGTCGAGAGCGGCGAGGCCAAGCGCGCGCGTCTGATCCGCGAAGGCCGGCTAACTCCAGCGAGACGGCCGAAGAGCACCATGCTTCCGCCGCCCGTCCCCTTGATCGGAGAGGGGCCGCTCGTCAGCGACACGGTGCTCGAGGACCGCCGCTGATTGCTTACTTCGACGCGTCCGCATTCGTCAAGCTGATCCTGGACGAGGCGGGAACCGACCAGGCGCGTGAGATGTTCGAAGCTGCGACGTTGATCCAGTCTTCATGGCTACTCATCCCAGAGGTGCAATCTGCCATCGCGCGCGCACGCAGAGACGGGCGGCTTCGGCCCGCCGGTCTCACTCGGGCGAGGGAGGTGCTCGCGTTTCTCTCGGCCGAGATCGAAGTCCTCGATGTCGACGAGCCACTGGCTGCACGGGCGGGCACCTTGGCGGCGACGCTCGGCCTTCGGGGGTCCGACGCGGTGCATCTTGCGTCGTACGAGCTGATAGAGGACGAGGCCTCCGTCCTCGTCGCCGCCGACGGCGAGCTCTCCCGGGCCGCCCTCGCGCTCGGCTACGCGGTCGCGGTTCCGACTGCCTGACCGCTCAAGCGCGCCGGATCCCGACGATGCGCGCCTTCCAGGCGCCGCGCGGGGCCTCGACGTCGACGACGTCGCCGATGCTCGCACCGAGGAGCGCCCTCCCGAGCGGCGAGTCCGGCGAGACGCCGCCGACGACCGAGATCTCGATCTCCATCGGCTCGCCGTCCTCGTCCGCGACCTCGACGATCGACCCCACGCCGACGTGGTCGTCGGTCTCGTGCTCGACCGTCACCGCGTCGCGGAGCCGCTCGCGAAGCATGTGGATCCGCCGCTCGAGAAGCCCCTGTTCGTTCTTCGCGGCGTGGTATTCGAAGTTCTCCGAGAGGTCCCCGAACTCGCGGGCTGTCTTGATCGCCTCGACGATCGCCTTCCGGCGTGGGCCTTCGAGCTCGGCGAGCTCCTCCTCGAGAGCCGTGCGCTGGGCGGGGGTCACGTACTCGGTCTTCGGCTCGCTCACCGAAGACAGGCTAGACGACCGTGCATCTCGACCTGGAGCGGATTACGCTCCCCGACGACCTGCCGAGACGCGAACGCAAGGAGGGAACGTGGCGACCGACCTGGAGCGCTTCGTCAAGCAGAGGGGGCGCGCAGCGCTCGTGAAGGACGTCCGGCGGCGCATCGACGCCGAGGGGATCACCTACGTCTACTACCAGTTCCCCTCCGTGACCGGCCGGATCATGGGTAAGGGCGTTCCCGCGAAGCACTGGGAGACGATCGCCGAGAAGGGCTTCCAGCTCGTCTACGGCGCGACGGCCAACCTCTTCACCGACAGGCACGGGAACTACATCGGGTACGGCCCCGAGGCGGCCGAGCTGGTCGGCGTCCCGGAGCCGGATACGTTCGAAGTGCTCCCGTGGGACCCGAAGGTCGCGCGTGTGTGGTGTATCTGCTTCCGCAACCGCGAGGAGCGAGAGGATCCGGGTGCCTTCCTGAGCTCGGACTGCCGCGGGAACCTGAAGCGCCTGCAGGCGGAGTTCGAGAAGGCGACGGGCCTCCACCTCCGCGCAGGCGCCGAGCCGGAGATGATGTGGCTCGAGCTCGACGAGGACGGGGCGCCTGCCGTCACCGGCAAGACGAAGCCCTACTGCTACCACATCGACCAGTTCTCCGAGCTCCAGCCGATCATCCACAAGGTGGTCGAGTACGGCCAGGCGCTCGGGCTCGACATGATCCAAGGCGACCACGAGGACGCGCCGGGTCAGATCGAGCTCAACTTCGGCTTCGACCGGGCCGAGAAGACCGCGGACAACCTGTCGACCTTCCGCCAAGTCTGCAAGGCGGTCGGGCGCGAGCTCGGCGCCTTCCCCTGCTTCATGCCGAAGCCGTTCATGGGCGTCTCGGCGAACGGCTGTCACCACAACATCTCGCTCTGGAAGGGCAGCACGAACGCGTTCATGCCCGACGGGGACGACCCGCAGAGGCCCAGCCAGACCGGCCTCTATGCGATCGGCGGGATCCTCGAGCACCTGGCCGCGCTGACGGCAGTGACCGCGTCGACCGTCAACTCGTATCGGCGCCTCTGGGACACGGGCTTCTGGGCGCCCGTCTTCTCGGACTGGGGCTACCAGAACCGGACGACTGCGCTCCGCGTCTCGGCGCCCGGTCGGTTCGAGTACCGCTCGGTCGACTCAGCCGTGAACCCGTACCTCTCCATGGCCGCGCTGATCGCCGCGATGTGGGACGGGATCGAGCGCAAGCTCGACCCGGGCCAGCCGGAGGAGCGGAACATCTACGAGGCGATGGAGGCCGGCAAGGACGTCAAGCGGATCCCGATGACGTTCGGCGACGCGCTCGATGCCCTCGAGGCCGACGACGTCGTGAAGCGGGCGCTGCCGGGCGAGATGTACACCGTCTTCATGCACTACAAGCGGGACGAGTGGGAGCGGTACTGTGCGACAGTCACCGACTGGGACGTGCAGGAGTACCTGGATGTTCTTCCGTAGCGAGCTTCTTTGCCAGGAACGCCGGCCGCGGAGCGGCCGCTTCAGGGGTCTTGCCGCCGGAGGCGGCACCCGCTGCCGGCATCCGCTCCTGCGGATGCCGGTGTTGCGGAGGGCAGACTAGTGTGCGGAATCGCGGGGATCATCTATCGCGACGGAGCCGTCCACCCGATCGGGGACGAGATGACGCGGATGCTCCAGTCGATGAAGCACCGCGGGCCGGACTCGACGGGGTACGCGCTATACGGCGCGTCCGAGAACGGCGGGCTCGTCATGCGCTACAAGCTCGCGGACGCGAATACGCCGCGTGACTTCGAGTTCGAGGACCGGCTCCGCCGGCACCGCTTGGAGGTCGAGGCGCGCCTGACCGCGCTCGGCGCGCGCATCCACGAGGTCGACGAGGAGACGCCGTACGCGTTCCGCGTCTCGTTCTCGTTCGACGGCGACCTGAAGCTCCTCGCGGACTTCGTCGAGGACATCCCCGAGGCCGAGGTGCTCTCGCTCGGGCGCTCGCTCGAGATCGTCAAGGACCTGGGCGACGCGGCGACCGTCCACGACCAGTACGGGCTCGACAAGTTCTCTGGCACGCACGCGATCGGCCACGTCCGCATGGCGACCGAGTCCGAGGTCGACATCGCCGGCGCGCATCCGTACTGGGCGTACCCCTACTCGGACGTCGCGGTCGTCCACAACGGCCAGCTCACGAACTACTTCATGTGGCGCCGTCGCCTGGAGCGCGCGGGCCGCCGGTTCATGTCCGAGTGCGACTCGGAGATCATCGCCGTCTATCTCGCTCGGGAGCTGACCGAGGGCGCGACGCTCGAGGAGGCAATGCGCAAGTCGCTCGATGAGCTCGACGGCGTGTTCACGTACATCGCCGTGACGAAGGACGAGCTCGGCGTCGCGAAGGACGAGCTCGCGGCCAAGCCGCTCGTCCTCTACGAGTCGGACGAGCTCGTCGCGCTCGCGTCGGAGGAGATCGCGATCCGCGCGATCATCGACCACGAGATCGACACCTACGACCCGTACGAGCGCGAGGTGTTCGTATGGAAGCGCTAGTGGCGTGGGGGGAAACGACGTTTCCCCCACGAGCCCCCCTTCCTCTTCGCTGCGTCCGGGCCGGCGCTCGCTTGGCCTTCGGGCGAGTGAATCGCCCTACGGCCCTCAGCCGCTGCTGTTCCATGAGCCGGCCGACGACCGCGGCCTCGAGAAGGGATCGATGTGGGAGCGGTAGGGGAGTCGCGGATCACCTACGACGCGCGCGGGCTCGCCGAGCCCGACGCCGAGGCGCCGCGCGTCGCGGAGATCGAGGGCGACAAGGCCGTCTTCGACGCGAAGGAGCTCAGCACGCGACAGATCAACCTCGAGCTCCGCCGCCTTGTCTATACGGAGGGGATCCAGGACGTCACCGTCCGGAACCCGGGCGCGAAGCACTCGCTCGGCGTCGGCATCCTCACCCGCTGCCGGATCACGTTCGAGGGCAGCCTCGGCTACTTCGGCTGCGGCCTGATCGACGGCCCGGAGATCCACATCACCGGCCGCGTCGGCTGGTCAGCCTGCGAGAACATGATGTCCGGCGTCGTCGTGGTCGACCGGAATGCCGGCTCGCTGACCGCGGCCGCGATCCGCGGCGGCGACCTCCTCGTGAAGGGACGCGTCGGCGCCCGCACCGGGATCGACCAGAAGGGCGGCACCGTGATCGTGCTCGGCTCGGCCGGCTCGATGACCGGGTTCATGATGCAGCGCGGCCGCATGATCATCTGCGGCGACGTCGGCCCCGGGCTCGGCGACTCGATGTACGACGGGACGATCTACGTCGGCGGGAAGATCGCCTCGCTCGGCATCGACTGCGTGCCCGGCGAGTGGACGGACGCCGATACCGAGTTCGTCGAGCGCAAGTTCCGGATCTACGGCCTCGGCTCGCCGCCCGAGCTCCAGAAGCTCGTCTGCGGCAAGCAGCTCTACAACTACGACTCGCTCGAGCCCGCCGAGCGGAAGCTCGTGCTCTAGGAGGAGCGATGGCCGACGAGACCGCCCCCAGCTCGAAGAACGTCCTCGGGCACAGCCGGATCTTCACGCCGGAGGTGATCAACGACATCCACGTGAAGGCCGACCTCGGCCGCTACCGCATGCGCGGCTTCTCCCTCTTCAAGCCGATGCCGCACTGGGACGAGCTCGTCTTCCTTCCTGGAACGCTCACGCGCTTCGTGATCGAGGGCTACCGCGAGAAGTGCGAGACGAAGACCGTCCTCGGCGCCCGCTTCGCGAAGAAGCCGCTCGAGCTCGACATCCCGATCTACATCACCGGGATGTCGTTCGGCGCGCTCTCGCTCGAGGCGAAGATGGCGCTCGCGAAGGGCGCGTCGATGGCGGGGACGGCGACCTGTTCGGGCGAGGGCGGGATGATCCCGCCGGAGCGCGACCACTCGACCAAGTGGTACTACCAGGTGATCCAGAGCAGGTACGGGTTCAACCCGCACCACCTGATGCTCGCGGACGGCGTCGAGTTCTTCATCGGCCAGGGCTGCAAGGTCGGGCTCGGCGGACACCTGATGGGTCAGAAGGTCACGGAGCAGGTCGCGGAGATGCGCTCGCTGCCGGCGGGGATCGACCAGCGCTCGCCCGCGCGACATCCCGACTGGCTCGGCCCGGACGACCTCTCGCTCAAGGTGCAGGAGATCCGCGAGGCGACCGACTACCAGGTGCCCATCCAGCTCAAGCTCGGCGCGGCGCGCGTGTACGACGACGTGCGCATGGCGGCCAAGTGCGGGCCGGACGTCATCTACCTGGACGGCGCCGAGGGCGGCACCGGCGCGGGCCCGCACATCGCGACCGAGGAGACCGGCATTCCGCTGATGGCCGCGATCCCCGAGGCGCGGCGGGCGCTCGAGGACGTCGGGCTCGCGGACGAGATCGACCTCGTCGTCGCGGGCGGGATCCGGAACGGCGCCGACGTCGCCAAGTGCATCGCGCTCGGCGCGAAGGCGGTCGCGATCGGCCACTCGGCGCTGATGGCGCTCAACTGCAACAAGGAGATCCCCGGCGTCACCGACTACGAGGGGACGGTCGGCGTCCCGGCGGGCCAGTGCTACCACTGCCACACGGGCCGCTGTCCGGTCGGGATCACGACGCAGGACCCGGAGCTCCGCAAGCGACTCGTCGTCGAGGAGGCCTCCGAGCGCGTCTACAACTTCCTGACGGCGATGACCATGGAGCTGCAGATGCTCGCGCGCGCCTGCGGCAAGACCAACGTCCACTCGCTCGAGCCCGAGGATCTCGCAGCGCTCACGGTCGAGGCATCGGCGATGGCGCGCGTGCCGCTCGCCGGCACGACGTACACCGTCGGCCAGACCGAGCACGAGATCCTGGCCGAGGTCAAGCGCCTGCTCGCGATCAAGGCCGAGGAGGAGCTCGTCGCGAACCCCACGGCCCAGATCGCCGACCTGCGGCCGGTGGAGTCGTGAGCCCCGGCGACGCGGCTCAGCCGCACAGCCACGAGCTCGCCTACACCGAGCCGGAGAAGATCCGCTCGATCGACGCGGAGTTCCTCGCGGGCCACCGATTCCCGTACCAGGAGGACATGTCTCTCGTCGACGACGTCGATCTCGCTCGCCGCGACGCCCGGCGAGGACATCAACTGGCTCGAGGACGTCGAGCTCCTCGAGGAGGACGGCGTCCCGGCGGTCTTCGACCGCTACTCGAACTCGTTCATCAAGATCTACTTCCCGATCCCCGAGGGCCGCGAGCACGAGGTCGCGCGAAAGGTGCTGATCACGCACCTCCAGAGCGGCAACTCGTACGGGATCCAGCTCAAGGAGATCCACACGAAGTTCCCGCAGCCCGAGCTCGGCCCCTGGGTCGAGGACACGAAGACCGTCGGGACGGACTGGCGCCCGCCGACGCTCGAGGGCTGGGAGAAGCCGCTCGGCCACTGAGAAGGCGCCGCGAGGGTTGAGGCGCCGCCAGCTAGCTGGGCCGGACGCGCACGCGCAGATCGTCCGAGGAAGCAGCAACGAGGCCGACCATGCGGCCCTTCGCATCGACGACCTCGATCGTGTACAGATCGTGCTCGGGCCGAGCGGAGATCACGGTGCCGATCGTGCCTCGACCGAATCCGTCACGCTCCGTGACGAGCTCGACCACGGCGAGTTCTTCGATGTCTGCTGTGACGGTGGTTGCCATGCGCCTCTCCTCCGTTTGTCGTAGCCGGAAGCCTTGCGGCGAGCTAGAGCTCAGTCGACTCGAGACCCGACGGAGTTGCGGCGTCGAGGTCAGCCTCGGTGAGTCCCAGCCTCTCGAGCACGGTCTCCCTCGTGAGCGCGTGCGTGAGCTTTGTGGCGCTGTTCTGGTTGCCGTACCGACCCTTGAAGCTAATGGCCTCATTGCGCGGCACCGTGGCCAACCACCGGACCGGGGCGACCCACTCCGTCTCGTCATCGTCATACGCAGCCCGTGCGACGAGGTTGGGCGCCGAGTGCGGCGCTTCGGTCAACGGGACCGGATGGCCGTTGACGGTGACGATGAAGTCACGCGCGGGCACCGCGTTTTCCGTGACGACGCCGACCCCGACGTAGCCCTTCCCGGGGAGGTTCACGAAGACGCAGCCGCCAACGGGCAGCTTCTTGATGGTCCCGATGTACCAGGGACCTCCGCCCGCCGAGACGAATCCGTAGAGCTGCGCGTCGTCCCAGTCACGGAAGCCATCTTCTCCGAAGCTGACGTACCAGTCTCGCCCGTTCCAGGGCGACTGCTGTTTTTTTAAACCGGCCTTGCGAGTCGGTGCCTCCTCGACCGGGTCCACCAGCCAGGTTCGCGTCAGGTACTGCGCTCCGTTCTCCTGGAACGTCTGGAAGAAGACGACGTTCACGGGCGCGCCGAAGCTCTGCACATACGTGACGATTCTCTCACTCGCGGCATCCAACGCGCTCGCAACGATCACCAGCTGATGAGCCCCGTTGATCTCCTCCGGCGGCTCAATGTCGAACGCACCCCGGAACGCGTCCTCGAAGTCTCCGCCGGGTCGGTAGCGGGCGTAGATGTCGCGGACGTCGTCGTAGCCGAGGTCGCGCACCCAGTAGCCGTAGTCCATCGCCTGTGCGACGACCTCACGCGGCGTCTTGTCGCGCTTGATCTCGACCGCAACGAGATCTCCCTCGTGATCGACGCACAGCAGGTCGATCCGGCCGCTGTAGTCCGTTACGACCTGACGCCCGATGACGAGGACCCGATTCGGCAGGCCGAGCAGCCCGATGTCGTCTTCGAGGATGTCCTCGAGGAGCTTCTCGTCCGCGAGCTCGCTGGGAGGCACACTTACGGCCTTCGCACCGTCGATGCGCCAGACGGAAACGGCAATCGGCATGAACCCAGGCTACAAAGGCGCCGGCTGGAAAGAAAGAGCGGGCCGCCACGGAGGACGGCCCGCTTGGCGTGATCTCGGCGAACCCGGTGGCTAGAGCCGGGGATCGTCGTCGTCGCGGTAGTCGCGGTCCAACCGCCTCTTGCTCGTTGGACGTCGTCCTCGAACGTCCGGCACCCTCGTAGACTCATGGCATTGGGAAACGACGCTGACCCGACTCCCGATGATCTGCCCGGAGCGGCGCGATCGAGCGTTTCTCCGGACGTCGTTCGCAGCTACCGGTGGCAGCTGACGCCGGGCGAGGACGTCATCGACACTGCGACCTGGGCGGGCGCGATTCCGCAGGTGACCGGTGTCGCCCCGCGCGTGCGTGTCGGTCGCACCACGTGGTTCAACCTGCTGTGGCTGCTGCCGATCGGGTTCCTGCTCTTGATCGTCGCGGTCGCCGTCGCGAAGGGCCTGCGCACCGAGCCGTCTGTTCAGCACTTCATCGCCCGGTACCCGGGGACCGTGGAACCGTCGCACCCCGAGACGTCGTCGGGCTTCCCTGCCTGGCTGCGGCTGCAGCACTTCTTCAATCTGTTCTTGCTGATCTTCATCATCCGCGCAGGCGTCCAGATCCTGTCCGACCATCCGCGCCTCTACTGGACGCGCCACTCGACGCCCGGTAGGGACTGGTTCCGCATCCAGCGTCCGGTGCCCGCCGACCCGCTCTGGACGGCCAAGCAGGACTCGATCAGCCTCCCGGCACAGGTCGGTCTGCCGGGGCTTCGCCACTCGATCGGCCTCGCGCGCTGGTGGCACCTCGGCATCGACGCGTTCTGGCTCTTGAACGGTTTGATCTTCTACGTCCTGCTGTTCGGAAGCGGCCACTGGCGGCACCTCGTGCCCACGAGTTGGGATGTCTTCCCGAATGCGCTCTCGGTGCTGATTCAGTACCTCTCCCTGAACTGGCCGGTCGACAACGGCTGGGTTGCCTACAACAGCCTGCAGCTGATCGCCTACTTCGTCACCGTCTTCGTCGCCGCCCCGCTGGCCCTCGTGACCGGCCTCGGCATGTCACCCGCGCTCTCGACACGGTTCAGGTGGATCAGCAGGCCGTTCAGCATCCAGACCGCGCGCTCGCTGCATTTTCTCGTGCTCGTCTGGTTCCTGGCCTTCATCGTGATTCACACGGCGATGGTGTTCACGACAGGCCTGCTGATCAACCTCAACCACATCTACGCAGGACGGAACGATCATGGCTGGCTCGGTCTCTGGCTCTTTCTCGTGTCGATGGTGATCGTCGTCGCCGGCTGGGCGGCCGCGACGCCGTTCACGCTCCGGCACCCGCGGGTCGTGCAGCGAGTGGGGCAAGCGATCGTCGGGCCGGTGCAGCACCTCTTCGAGCATCTCGATCCCAAGCCGGGCGAGTACGGCGAAGCAGACATCTCGCCCTACTTCTGGCACAACGGCCAGTACCCGGACTCCGACGAATACAAGGCGCTCTTCGACGGCAGCTTCGCCGACTACCGGCTGCGAATCGACGGCCTGGTCGCCAATCCCGTCGAGCTCGACCTCGTGCAACTGCGGGCGCTACCCCAGCACGAGCAGATCACCCAGCACTTCTGCATCCAGGGCTGGTCCGGGATCGCGAAATGGGGCGGAGTCTCGATGAGGACGATCGTCGACCTGGTCGAGCCGCTACCGGAGGCGAGATGGGTCGTCTTCTACTCCCTCGGCGAAGGAGCCGACAAGGGCATCTACTACGACGCCCATCCGATCGAGCACATGAGCCACCACCTGACGATGCTCGCCTATGACATGAACGGCGAGCCTCTCTCGTTCGGCCACGGCGCACCGCTCCGGCTCCGCAACGAGATCGAGCTCGGCTTCAAGCAGGTCAAGTGGATCAAGGGAATCGAGTTCGTCGCCGACTACTCCGACCTCGGAAGCGGCTACGGCGGCTACAACCAAGACCACGAGTTCTTCGGCTACCGACAGTCCATCTAGGACGCGCGGAGGCCCCCGCAGCCGCCCCGACCGAGGGCTCTCGACCCGACAACCTGCGACCGATGGAGCGGAACGATGCGTCCCGTTCTCGCCGGTCTCGTCCTCGCCGCGCTGACCGCTGTCTCCGCGGCGGGAGCCGCACCGGCAGCTACGCCGAACCCGTGCAAGCTCGTGACGGCGGCCGACGTCAAGGCGGTCCTCGGAACTCCGGTCGGTCGCGGCAAGCTGCAACCGCTCGGCCTCTATCAGAGCTGTACGTACACGACGAAGAAGTTCGTGACCGTCACGATCCAGGCGCGAGGCCTCTCGAGGGCCGACTTCGTGAAGAGCGCGAAGGCGAACCCGCCGCCCGTGAAAGCGGTCGGAGGGGTCGGCGCACCCGCGTACTACGCGGGCGGGGCGACGCTGCTCGTCTGGCGCCACGGCAACGAAGCGACCGTCAGCATCTTCGGGGCAGGGCCGGCCCTCGCACGCGAGGTCGAGCTCGCCAAGCGCGCTCTCCATCGCTTGTAGCCGCCGCCAGGTGTGACGCAACGTTCGTGACCGCGTTGCGAGCTCGGGACAGCGAGGGGCGACGCAGAGCGTAGGACCTCGAAGTCCGCTCGTGAATGACGAAGCCCGCCTCTCGGCGGGCTTCGTGGACGAGACGGGCTTTCGCCCGCGGTCGCGTGAGAAGCACACTCAGCGTACGCCCGCCGGCCGAGCGGCAACTCGGCGCACAATCGTCAGCGTCGTGTGACACGCAGGTGTCGCGTCGACGACCGCCTCGAACGGACCCCATGCGCGACCCGGCCTCAGTGCCCGTTGAAGGAAAAGTGCATGTAGTCCTTCGTGGAGCCGGACCAGGAGCCGCCCCAGCCCCAGCCGATCGAGCGAAAGGCGGCCACGACCGCGGGCGTCACCATGCCCGTGCGGAGGCGGGAGCGGTCGAGATACCTCCGGGCGTTCGGGTCGCGCGACATGCCGCACCCGACGTACGGGTTTTCGCGCGGATCGAGATCGACCGCGAGGCCGTAGGCGTGGTTCGACCACGTCCCCGTGCCGCTGCCACCCGTGCACGGTGACGGCACCGACTGGCGGCAGCTGAAGGAGCCGGTGACGTCGTCGTCCTTCGGCCTCCCGGGGACCGGCCCGTACATGTCCGCGACCTGCATGTGCCGGACCGGGAAGCGAAGCAGGTAGAGCCTGCGGAAGACGGAGGCAAGCGGCCGCGCGGCGTCACGGTTCACGACGAGCTGCCCGACGCGGACACGTCCGTCGAAGCCAACCGTGGACACGGACAGAAGTCGGAGCTGGGAGAGCGAGACCGGACAGCCGGAGTGCCAAAAGCCGTGCGCTTGCAGCTCGGCCCGGATCGCGGGTGAGAGCGGCCGGATCGACTGCTCGAAAGCCTCCGGCTTCGCGGTCGCGGCGAGCGGGAGCAGGGCGGAGAACGCGAGCGCGAGGACGACGATCCGCGTCACGGCTCCATTGTGGCGGCGATTCCTCGAGGGCGAGGAGAGGACGGAGGAGACGTCGCCGAGATCGTGACGAGTCTGCGCCGAGCGCTCGCGGCCAGCCGGGCCGCCCGAGGCGGCTCCTATACTCGCCCGCCTGACCGTCACGACGGATCTCGACTCGCCGCTGCGCGAGCTCTTCGGCTTCGACGCCTTCCGGCCCGGGCAGGAGGAGGTCGTGCGCGCGGCCGTCGAAGGTCGCGACACGCTCGCGCTCATGCCCACGGGCTCCGGCAAGTCCTTGACGTATCAGCTCGCGGCAATGCTCCGCCCGGAGCCGACGCTCGTCCTCTCTCCGCTGATCGCGCTGATGAAGGACCAGGTCGACAAGCTTCCTCCGCGAATCGCCGCCACGGCCACGTTCGTCAACTCCTCGCTCACCGCCGAGGAGACGGCGTCGAGGCTCGACGCCGTCGCCGTGGGCGAGACGCGGCTCGTGTACGCGGCGCCAGAGCGTCTGCGGCAAGCGCGCTTCGTCGCACTGCTCGCCGATGTCGGGATCGGCATGGTCGTCGTCGACGAGGTGCACTGCGTGAGCATGTGGGGACACGACTTCCGCCCGGACTACCTCTTCATCCGGCGCGGTCTCGAGGCGCTCGGCCGGCCGGCGCTCCTGGGGATGACCGCGACGGCGACACCGGAGACGGCCGACGACATCGGACGCGCGCTCGGGCGCTCGCTCGAGGTGGTCCATACGAGCGTCATGCGGCCGAACCTGCGTTACGACGTCGAAGAGGTCTCGAACGCCGAGGATCGCATCGCCATCCTCGTCGAACGGCTTCACGCCTTGCACGGCTCGGCAATCGTCTACGCCCGCTCCCGCCGGTCGACGGAGGAGCTGGCGAGGGTGCTCCGCGGGCACGGGTTCCGGGCCGAGCATTACCACGCCGGGCTCGAGCCTTTGGAGCGGACGCGCGTCCAGGACGACTTCGTCGCCGGCCGGGCACGGGTGGTCGTCGCGACGACGGCATTCGGCATGGGAATCGACAAGCCCGACGTCCGCCTCGTCTGTCTCGTCAACTACCCGGACTCGGTCGAGGGGTACGTCCAGATGGTCGGGCGAGCGGGCAGGGACGGCGAGCCGAGCCAGACGCTCCTCCTGGCCAGCCCGAGCGACGCGACGGCGCTCCGGCGATTCGCGGTGTCCGACGTGCCCACCGCTTCCGAGCTCCGTTCCGTCTATCGCGCGATCCGGGACGCGAGCGGTGCAGTCGATCCCGACGACCTCGCGCCGCTCGTACCGGAGAGAGACGCGCGCGTCCTCGTCGGAATGCTCGAGCAAGCGGGCCTGCTCGAGCGGAGCTTCGACGAAGGACGACGCATGCACATCGAGCTGCCGCCCGCGCCCGACGACGCCCGCGAGCGCGTGGAAGCCCTGCTCGATCGCGCGCGGCTCGTCGCCGAGTCGCGCGCCGACCGCGTGATCGCCTTCGCCGAGAGCCGAGCCTGCCGGCACGAGCAGGTCGCGACGCATTTCGGTGAGGACTTCCGCGGCCCGTGCGGCACCTGCGACGTGTGCGCGCCGCTGACCCGCGGCTCCGCTTCGCTCTCGAGCCCTGCGCCCCCGCTGCCCGACGACGTCGGGGGTGCGATCGTCGAGGCCGTCGGCTCGCTCACGTGGCCGCTCGGACGCAACAGCCTGGTCGCGACGCTGCGCGGCTCGCTCAAGGCCCCTCCCTCCGGACGCAGGTCTTCCGCCTATCGCCTGCTCGCCGCCGCGACCGATTCGGACGTGCGTCGCTGGGTGCGACTCCTCGAGCACGCCGGCGCACTGATCGAGACGACGACTCCCGAGGGCTTCCGGTCCTCGCGCTCGACCCGTCCGTACCCGCGCCGCGCATCTGGACGAGCAGCGACGACGATGTCGACGAGAACCTCGTGACGCTACTCCGCAGCTGGCGGCTCGAACGCTCCCGAGAGGACGCCGTCCCCGCGTACGTCGTCCTCCACGACGCGACGCTCCGCGAGCTCGCGGCGGTCCGCCCGCAGACGACGGGTGAGCTCGCCGCCGTCAAGGGCCTCGGCCCCGTCAAGCTCGAGCGCTACGGCGACGACCTCCTCGCCGTTCTGACACAGGCGTAGCCTCCACGCCGCGCGGCCGCGGTTGCCCGCGGATCGGGCGACGTTCTACGATGACCCGGCCAGCGACGACGCAGTACCGGAGGTGGGCATGTCCGAGAAGACGTGGGGCTCCGAGCCGTTCTGGGGGCTCGGCTACGAGTGGGATCCCGACTGGTTCTACACCGATCGGCAGAAGGAGCTCCGCGCGAAGCTCATCGAGCTGTGCGAGAAGGAGCTGCGCGCGAACGCGAAGCGCTCGGACGACGAGCTCCTGTACCCGCGCCGAAACCTCGAGCTCCTCGGCGAGCACGGGTTCCTCGGGCTGACCGTGCCCGAGGAGTACGGCGGGCTCGGCGAGAACCACGTCGCCTACGCGATGACCTGCGAGACGATCGCGCGCTACGGGTGCGCGTCGACGGCGATGTGTTACGTCATGCACATCGGCGCGGTGAACGCGATCATGCTCCGCCCCACGCCGGAGCTGATCGACAAGTACATCCGGCCGCTCAACTCGGGGAAGATCGGGACGCTCTCGTACTCGGACCCCGAGACCGGCTCGCACTTCTGGTATCCGATCTCCTCCGGCGCGGAGCGGGTCAACGGCGGCTTCAAAGTGCGGAAGAAGGCGTCGTGGACGACCTCCGCGGGCTTCGCCGACTTCTACGTCGTCCAGACGACGAGCCCGGACTTCACGGGCTACGACGACCTCTCGGTCTTCGTCATCGACGGCGAGGAAGTCGAGTCGCAGCCGTCGCTGTGGGACGCGCTCGGCCTCCGCGGCAACCAGTCCGGCCCGCTCGAGGTGCCGGACGTGGAGATCTCCGGCGAGCAGATCGTGGGGCCGGTCGGAGACGGCGCGGCGTCGAACGACGAGTCGGTCGATCCCTGGTTCCTCGTCGGCTCATCGTCGGTCTGGAACGGGATCGCCATGGGCACGATCGACATCGCCAAGCGCCACACCACCCGCAAGCGCCACGTGGACGTCGGGCTCCGCGTCGCCGACTACCCGACGATCCAGGACTACGTCGGCGAGGCGGTCATGGACACGAACGCGTCGCGCGTCTTCGCCCACTCGATCGCGCAGGCGATGGACCGGAGACGAACGACAACACGCGCGTCCTGGAGCCCGGCGAGACCGCACGCGCGAACTTCCTGCACTGGGCCTGGCAGATCAAGTTCGTCGCAGCGAAGAACGTCGCGCACGTCGTGGACAAGATGCTCCACGCCTGCGGCGGCTCCGGGTACAAGCGGGACATGGAGCTCGAGCGCTATCTGCGCGACGCGAAGGCGGGCTGGGTGATGGGCCCGACGAACGAGGTGCTGCGACAGTTCGTCGGCAAGGCCGTACTCCTCGGGTTCGAGTCGCTCGACTACTGGAACCAGTCGTACAACCGCCGCGCGGTCGAGAACGAAACGAAGAAGCTCGACGCCGACGGCAAGCGCGAGCTCGCGGAGCAGCTCGTGGCGCAGGCGGCCGAGGAGGAGGCGAAGGCGCCCGCTGCGACGTAGAAAGGTGATGTGACGACACAAACACCGCGGCCGCGAAGCGGACGCCTTCAGGGATTTCGCGCAACCGGATCCGCGCATCAGCGGATTCCGGTCTTGCGCGCATGAAATGGGCACACCCGCCCTCGTCCGGGGCCTCAGGCCGGAGGACCCGTTCCTCGAGACATACCTCGTCCGGCCGGGCGGAGCGACCGTGCTCGCGCTCGGCCCGGACGAGCGGATCGCCGTGAATCGACAAGGACGGCGGCCAGGTCGCGGAGCTGACCGTGCTCGACGCGGCCGGGAAGGACGACGCGGCCGCGCTCGGCGAGACGGCGGATGCACCCGCGACCGTGATCCGCGCCGCGCTCGCCGCGCGGGACGGGAGCCTCCTCGCGACGAGCTCGGCTCGCGCGGGCTCGATCCCGGAGAGGCGACAGCGATCCGGCTCTTCGGGGAGTGGTCGCCGCCCGGATCCTCGCAGAGCGTTCCGGGTCGACCGCGCGGTGACGATCGTCGTCGCGGCTCCGGGCGGGCGGATCCTCGACGGCGCGCCTCCTCCTTCGGAGCTCCTCGTCGAGATCCGGCGTGCCGCGCCCCGGCGGTACGAGCAGGACGAGCTGCCGCCGCCGCTCGCCGAGCCGCGCCTCGACGTCCGCGTGGACGCCGCGACCGCGCTCGCGTACGAGGTGCGCGCGGGCGAGTTCATCCAGGTCATCGACGTCGAGGGCAAGCAGTGCTCCGACTTCCTCGCGTTCGACGGCGCAAGCTCGAGCGCGGGCTCGAGCGCGGCCTCGACGCCACGACGACGCGGAGCCTGATGGGCATGGCGTATCCGCAACCGGGGCTACACGGGAAGTTCTACGACGTCGACCAGGACCCCCTGGTCGAGGTCGTCCGCGACACGGTCGGGCGCCACGACACCTTCGGGCTCGCCTGCACGGCCAAGTACTACGAGGACAAGGGCTACCCCGGCCACGTGAACTGCTCCGAGAACTTCAACGGCCAGGTGACGCCGTACGGGATCGCCTCGAGAGCCGGCTGGGAGGCCCTCAACTTCTTCTACAACACCGGCTTCGACGCTCAGAACGTGTTCGTCATGGACGAGCCCTGGTCGCGCCCCGGCGACTACGTGCTCCTGCGGGCGATGACGGATCTCCTGTGCGCGTCGTCCGCCTGCCCCGACGACATCGACGCCGCGAACGGCTGGCAGATCACCCCCGTCCACGTGCGGGTGTACGCGCCCGACAACACGTTCTCGACGGCGATCGCACGCCGCGTGACCGCCGACGCCGAGCCGGTCCTCACGCGCGAGACGACGTTCCACCCGCGGACGAGCGCGCTGACGAAGAGCTTCGTCGAGTACCGCGGCTTCTGGCTCCCGCACTGCTTCGACAACGAGGGCGCGATCGCGGAGTACTGGGCCTGCCGCGAGAGAGTTGCGGTGATGGATCTCTCGCCCCTCCGCAAGTGGGAGGTCCTCGGCCCGGACGCCGAGTCGCTCATCCAGCTCGCGATCACGCGCGACGCGCGCCGGCTCTCGGTCGGCCAGGTGACGTACACGGCCCTCTGCAACGAGACCGGCGGGATGATCGACGACGCGACCGTCTATCGGCTCGGCCAGGACAACTTCCGCTTCGTCGGCGGCGACGAGTACGACGGGATCTGGCTGAAGGAGCTCGCCGAGCGCAACGAGCTCAAGGTCTGGGTGAAGCCCTCGACCGAGCAGCTGCACAACGTCGCGGTGCAGGGGCCCGAGAGCCGGAAGCTGCTCGAGAAGATCGTCTGGACACCTCCGACGCAGACATCGTTCGAGGACCTCAAGTGGTTCCGCCTCACGGTCGGGCGGGTGAAGACGTACGACGGGATCCCGATCGTCGTCTCGCGCACGGGGTACACGGGCGAGCTCGGATACGAGGTCTGGTGCCACCCCTCCGACGGTCCGGCCGTCTGGGACGCGATTTGGGAGGCGGGCGAGGAGCACGGCCTGACGCCGCTCGGCCTCGAGGCGCTCGACATCCTCCGCATCGAGTCGGGCCTCGATCTTCGCCGGGTACGAGTTCGACGACCAGGTCGACCCGTTCGAGGCGGGAGTCGGCTTCGCGGTCGACTTGAAGACAGAGGACGACTTCGTCGGGCGCGAGGCGCTCGAGGAGCGGAAGGAGCATCCGCAGCGGCGGCTCGCCGGGCTCGAGCTGGCGGGGAACGAGACGGCCGGGCACGGCGACCCGGTCTACGTCGGGCGTCGCAAGGTCGGCGTCGTGACGAGCGGCACGCGGAGCCCGCTCTTGAAGAAGAACGTCGCGCTCGCGCGCGTGGCCGTCCAGTACGCGGATCTCGACACCGCCCTCGAGGTCGGAAAGCTCGACGGGCTCCAGAAGCGGATCGCGGCGACGGTCGTCCGCTTCCCCTTCTACGACCCCGAGAAGACGCGCCCGCGATCCTGAGCGCATGCACTGGCGCGAGGATCGCATCGGCTCCGCGCTCGCAGGGGAGAACCCGCTCGTCATGGCCCGGATGCAAAGCGGGTTCGCCGTCATCGGCGATACGCAGTTCCTCCCTGGCTACTCCCTGCTGCTGACAGACGATCCGTCCGTCGACCATCTGAGCGATCTCGACTGGGTGAGTCGCAAGCAGTTCCTCTTCGATCTCGCGCTACTCGGTGAGGCGATCGAGCACGCGCGCAGACCGCACGGGCTCCGCCGGATGAACTACGAGGTGCTCGGGAACGAGTGGCCGGTCTTGCACGGGCACGTGTGCCCGCGATACGAGTGGGAGCCGCCGGAGATCCTCGAGGGTCAGGCGTGGCTCCACCCGAAGGAGGTGCGCGACGCTCCAGAGAACGCGTACTCCGACGAGCGGCACGGCGAGATGCGCGCGGAGATCACGAGCGAACTCGTGACCCTGATCGAGCGCGCATACGCGTGATCGAGGCGTTCTCGCCCGAGCAGGTAGAGGCGTTCCGTCGCGACGGCTTCCTGATCGTCGAGGACGGCCTCGTCCCCGAAGGCGCGCTCGAGCTGCTCCGCGAGCGCTATCTCAGGCTCTTCGACGGCGAGTACGAGACGGGGATCCGGCCGGACGAGGTGAACTGGCTGCCGGGGCGTGACGCGGAGGACCGGACGCGGCAGCTCTGCAACGCCTGGAAGTCGGACACCGTGGTGGCGGCACAGGTGCTCTCGGAGCGGATCGGACGGCTCGCCGCGCAGCTCATGGGCTATGGCGGCGTGCGCATCCTCCAGGACAACGTCCTGTGGAAGCCGCCGGGAACGAAGGCGATCGGCTTCCACCAGGACTCCTCGTACGCGGGGTACCTCGTCCCGCCCGAGATGGTGACGTGCTGGGTCTCGCTCCACGACACCGAGACCGGAGCGGGGCCGCTCGAGCTCGTCCGCGGCTCCCACGCCTGGCCGACGTCACCGCCCGAGCCCTCGCAGTTCCACGCACCCGACGACTGGCTCGCGGGCGCGAGGGCGGCCGCGCCCGAGGGCGAGGAACTGGACGTCGTCCCGGTCGTCGTCAAGGCGGGAGGCGGCTCGTTCCACCACGGCCTGACGTGGCACGGCTCGGCGCCGAACGAGAGCGCGACCGTCGCGCGCATGGCGCTCGTCTCCCACTTCGTCCCGGCCGAGACCCGCTTCCACGAGACGAACGTCGACGTCACCTACTCGCGCTACCGGCGGCGTGGCGACCTCTCGCTCGACGAGTCGTTCTTCCCGGTCGTGTGGGACGAGACCGGCTACCGGACGCCGTGGCTCGCGGAACTGCCGGGCCTCGACTCGTAGAGCGCGATTCGGCTCATCCGAGCGAGAGCAGGCTGCGCAGGCGCTCGAGCGAGTCGAGGATGAGCCAGGGCGGAATCGCATCGACTGCCCTCCGGGCGAGAGACGCGACGAAGCCGGGGAGCACGCCCGCCGTTTCCGCATCGGAGATCGAGCGGTCGAGCCCGTCCTGCACCGCCTGCTCCGCGTCGGAGCGCGTGAATCCGTTCTTCGCCGCGAACGCGTCGAGCGCGTCCTCGTTCCGGAGCGCGAGGACGAGGTCCTCGCGCGAGACGCCGAGCTTGCAGGCCGCGCCGTCGAGCCCCGAGAGGGCGACCTGCTCGAGCGCGGTCTGCACGCCGTCCGGGTGCCTCCACGGACGGACGACGCAGGGGTCCGCGACCGGGGTCGGGGCGTAGGAGGCGCCGCCGAGGGCGAGGTACCCGAGCACGACCGCGGCCACCGCGCCGAGTGCGAGGAGGAGCGGGAGGAACCTCCTCACAGCGGCCTCCACCTCGAAAGCGCCGCGGGCACGAGCGCAGCGAGCGCGAGCGCGGCCGCGAGCAGGAACGGCGTCGAGAACGCGTCCGTGACCGCGCGGTCGAGCTGATCCTCGAGCGCGGCGAGGAGGTCGCGGTGCTCCTCGTCGTGAGGGCGATCCTCGAACACGGTGGCGACGTCCGGCAGCTTGCCCTGGCTCTTCGCGACGTCGACCTCGTGGAGCACGTCCTGGGCGAGCCGCAGCTTGTCGAGCGGGGGGATCCGGCTGTCGAGCACGGCCGCGGCGCCGGAGCGCACCGCCTCGTCCTGGCTTCGGTCGAGGGCGTTCGTGAGAACCGGAGCGAGGAGCACGAGGCCGAGGACGACGCCCGCGTGCCGCGCCGCGAGCGTCCAGCCGCCGTGCACGACCTGCTCGGAGCGCCCGGACACCGCCCGCACGGTCAGTGCCGCCAGCGCGAGACCGACGCCGGCGCCGATCAGGATCTGGGGAGCGACCGTCCAGCCCCAGCCCGCGTGCGGCAGGAATGCGAGCCCTGTCAGGCCGCCCGCGACGAGGACGATCCCGGTCGCGGTGCGCATGCCGAGTCCGATCGTCTGCGGCAGTGCCCGCGCAGAGACGATGGCGGCTATCGGCATCACCGTGACGACCAGCCCGGCGGCGACGGGAGACATGAACCAGCCGTCGACGAGGAGGAGGACGAGCAGGAAGAGCGCGGCGACGAGCCCCCCGGACAGGAGCAGCAGCGCGAGGTTGGCGCCGACGTGGGGCCGGCCGGCGGGAGCGGGCAACGGACGCACGACGACCCCGCGGACCGCGGCGAGCACAACGAGCGCGAGCGGCACTTGGACGAAGAAGATCGCCTGCCAGCCCAGCACCTGCGTGACGATGCCGCCGAAGCTCGGCCCGAGCGCAGCACCGAGGACACCGGCGAGCACCCAAACGTGTGCGGCCCGGGCGTCGCTCCCCGTCGTCTCGGAAAGGAGCGCGAGCGCGGAGACGACGAGGAGCGCGCCGCCCACCGCCTGCACCGAGCGCGCGCCGACGAGCACCCAGAAGGACGGGGCGAGCCCGCAGACGAGCGAGGCGGCAGCGAAGATCAAGGCGCCGGCCGCGAACGCGGCGCGCGGGCGGCGCCGCGAGACATAGGCGGCGGGCACCGCGGAGACGGCGAGTGCGAGGTTGTACGACGTGAGCACCCACGCCACCGTCGTGATGCCGACGTCGAAGCGCCCGAGGATGTCCGGCAGCGCGAGCGTGACGACCGAGGAGTCGGCCAGTGCGAGCCCGATCGCGAGCCCGAGCAGCCCGGAGCGGGCGGCGGGCGTCACGCGGTCTCGCGAAAGCGGGCGGCGAGGACCTCGATGAGCGAGATAGCGGCCTGCGGATTCGCCCCGAGCGCGCCGAGCAGGTCGTCCCTCGACACGGCGAGGCAGCGCACGGCCCCCTCCGCATGGATGTCCGCGATCCGCCCGCCGCCCGGATCCAGCACCTCGATCTCGCCGATCAGCTCACCCGGACCGAGGGCGCGCGAGAATCCCGGCCGCTCAACGCGAACGGTTCCCTCGACGACGAGCATCAGCTCCGACCCGGGCTCGCCGACGCGCATCACCGCCTCGCCGTCGGCGTACTCGCGCTCGACGCCGAGAGCGAGGATCGGCTGGAGCAGATCCGGCGCCAGGAGCGAGAACACGCGAGGGTCGCCGACGAGGCGCTCGTAGCGCCCGCCGTGGAAGAGGAGCGGACGGCCCTCCCCGTAGCGCGCGTACTCGACCCGGCCGAGGAAGAGGGAATGGTCGCCGCCCCAGTAGGAGCGCACGACGCGTGCGACGAGATGCGCGAGCGCGCCCTCGACGAGCGGCGTGTCGTGGACGAGCTCGAACTGCGGCTCGGGAACCCCCTCGGTTCGCCCCGCGAAATGATCGGAGAGGTCCGCCTGCGCCGCCTCGAGGACGTTGACGCCGAGACGCGTCCCCTCGTGCAGGAGATCGGACATCCGCGCGCGCCGGTCGATCGAGACGAGGACGAGCGGCGGCCGCAGCGACACGGACATGAAGGCGTTCGCGGTCATCCCGTGGACGCTCTCGCCGCGGAGCGTCGTCAGCACCGTCACGCCCGTGGCGAACATCCCGAGCGTCCGCCGGAACGCGATCGCCGGATCGCCCTCGAGCCCACTCCCGAGCTCGAGCTCCTCGCTCGAGGGCACCGCGTCGAAGGAGGCGCCGAACGCCTCGGGCGCCGAGATGGCGCCCTCGATCGCGACCTCGAACTCCTCCGGCGCGGCACGGCCTTCCATGGCGCGGATTGTGACGGGAAGGGGCCGCCGCGGCGGCCCCTTCACCGATTCACGGAAGACCGGGCTCAGGCCGGATGCATCTCCTGCTCGAGGAGCTTCCCGACCTCGGCATCCGGCATCGTCGGCGTCTCCTCGCGCCAGTGCGGCGACTCCTTGTCCTGCACCATCCGCCTGAAGAGGAACAGGAGCAGCGAGATGACGAGGACGCTGAAGCCGATGACCTTGCTCTTCGTCGCCCCGTAGAGGCCGCCGCCGCCGGCGATCTGGAGCCAGCCGACGCCGACGATCTCGAAGACGATGAAGGCACCGGTGAGGGCGTACGCGACCGGCACCCAGTACCTCGCCAGCTTGATCGGGCGCGGCCACTCCGGCCGATCTCTTCGGAGCAGGATGAAGCCCGAGATTGCGCAGATGTTCGCGAAGACATACCCGATGTTGCTCGCGACGAGGATGCCGAACAGGTTGCCGACGAAGAGGACGAAGAGGATGTTGATGACCATGTCCAGCGACATCGCGTTTCCTGGCACGTTCCAGCGATTCAACCGGCCGAGCTCTTTGACCGTCAGGCCGTCCTTCGAGATGCCGTACAGGGCACGACTGCCGTCGGCGGTCGCGGTGTTCATCGAAATGACGAAGCTCGCAACGAGGACGACGACGAAGAAGTTCGTCAGGCTCTTGCCCACGAGCGTGTTCAGGGCGCCGACGTAGTCGAACGCCTCGACGGTCTTCGGCCCGACGCCTCCCGTGAGCGCGATCGGCACCATCGTGTTGACGAAGAGGATGAAGACCGCGGACGTCATGAGCGCTTTCCGCGTGTCGCGCCCCGTGTCCTTGTACTCCGGCGCGAAGGTCGCGGCGGCCTCCGGCGCCGTCGACCAGATCATCACCCAGATCCAGACAAGGGCTATCTGCAGGCCCCCCCACGCGAGACCCGGGTCGTTCAGCTTGTACGTGAGGTTGGCGGAGTTGAAGTCGCCGTTGATGAACGGAAGGAGCGTGAAGCAGAAGAGCGGGAACATGAGGAGGATCCCGGCGACGTAGTTGAACGACACCGCGACCCGTGTTCCGAAGAAGTTGAAGAACCAGACGGCCACGATCAGGCCGATCGCGATCAGGTGCTCGAGCCCGATGTACACGGGGCCGGTCGAGAAGTAGCCGTGGTCGATCGTCGCCCCGCCGAACGCATACGTTCCGTAGGGCTCGCCCGGGAACCACGCCGTCTGGACGATGTACCCGACGAAGAGGCCGAGGTACGAGAGCACGACCGACCAGCCGATCCAGTACCCGAACGTCGCAATGGGCCCGATCAGCGTCGTGTACTTCCGCCAGGCCTCGTTCGCGTAGATCGCGATGCCGCCGGACTTGTGCGGGAACATCGCGGCCAGCTCCGAGTAGATGACGGTGACGGGGATGATGATCGCGGCCGTGATCCCCCAGATGAGCGCGGCGCCCCAGCCGCCCAGGTCGAGCACCGAGAACCCGAGCGACCCGAGCATGAAGCCCGGATTCGCGAGACAGATCACGAACCCGTCGTACCAGCGGAGCGTCTTCAGGAGCTGACGTTCCTCGACGACTGCCTCAGCCACCGTCTACCTCCCTCTTCGCCTGCCTGAGCGCTCCCACGGGGGGCTGCGGGCGCGAACGTAACACCTGTCCGGACCACTTTCAATGGCGCGGTGAAAACCGGGCCTCGGGGGCCGTCGTACAATCGGACCAGCATGGCCCCACCTCCGATCACGATCACGTGCGAGTGCGGCGAGCGGAAGAGCGTGGCCTACGGCGACCTCTGGAAATGCGACACCTGCGGGCGTTCGTGGAATACGCAGCAGATCCCCGCGGAGCAGTACGAGGACCTGCTCCGGCGGATGCGCCGTCACAAGATCGAGGCGGTCGTTTCCGGGGCGATCGCCGCAGCCGTCCTGGTTGGGCTGATCGTCGCCGGCGGCCCGCGATTCCTTCTGCTGATCCCCACGGTGATGGCGGCGTGGCTCTTCCTCTTCCTCCCCTTCTGGCGGCGCAGGTACCGACGCACTGCGCTGTCGTCGCCGCGCTGGCAGCTCGAGCCGGAGTAGCGTGCAGACCCTCCGGCGCACCCCTCCGCGCGAGGATACGACGCTCCTCCCGGACGGCGCCCGCCCCGTGCTCCTCGCCACGCTCGACGTGCCCTTCGACGAGGAGGCGATGGCCTTCGCGGTCGACGCGGCCGTCGAGAACGGGCAGCCGCTGGTCGTGGTCAACGCCGCACAGATCCTGCCGACGACCTGGGCGCTCCTCGGGTACGGCTACATCGAGCGCGACGATCTTCAGCACGAGCTCCTGAAGCCTGCGCAGCTCGCTCACTCGCTCGCCGTCCACGTCGAGAGGCTGCGTGTATGCAGCCCGCATCCGGTCGACGCGCTCCTCGAGCTCGTGTCCGAGCGCGGCCCCGGCCTCCTCGTGTTCGGCCCCGATCGCGCGCAGCTTCGCCGCTGGACCTACGCACGCGCCGCCAAGCGCATACGCAAGCGCGCGAGCTGTCTCGTGTGGATGAGTTGAACGTCACGAGGAAGCGCGCGTGCGCGCCTTGACGAGACTGCCCCGAGGGTGGCATAAACGGCCTACCGCTAGGACGTCGATCCACCCGCAGGACGCCGACGTCGTCGGCCGGCTGCGGTCGGCGTCTCTCATGGAACCGAAGGGAGAGCTCGGGATGGATCGCGAGACGAGAAGGCAGGTCGACGAGTACCGCCTGAGCGAGGCGGGCCCGATCGAGAACAACCTCATCGACGAGCTCGTCGCAGGCGAGCTCGACCGCCAGGAGTTCCTCCGCCGCGCAACGGTCTTCGGCCTCGGCGCGACCGCGATCGGGGCACTCCTCAAGTTCGTCGGCGAGCCGGAGCTGGCGTCCGGCGCGCCGCTTTTGCAAGCGAAGGTCGGCGGCACCTTGCGCGTCGGGATGCTCGGCTTCACGTCGGGTCTCGAGCCATACCAGCTCCGAGAGGCAGGCTCGCTCGGCCTCGCCGGGATCTGCGGCGAGTTCCTGACCTTCTCGAACAACGCGCTGCAGGTGAAGCCGTGGCTCGCGACGAGCTGGAAGCCGAACAAGAGCCTGACCACGTGGACGTTCCAGCTCCGCAAGGGCGTGAAGTTCCACAACGGCAAGACGATGACCGCAGACGACGTGGTCGCGAGCTTCAAGCAGTACCTGACGCTCAAGACCTCGCAGCTCCTGTCGGCGATCCCCAGCAGCTTGCTCGGGCCCGAGGGCGTCGTGAAGACGGGGCCGTACACCGTCCAGTTCCGGCTCAAGAGCCCCAACAACGCCTTCCCGTACCTCGTGAGCCAGACGTCGTACCAGGCGATCATCCAGCCCGCCGCGATCGCGAAGAAGCCGGACACCTGGGTATCGAGCGGGATGATCGGGACCGGCGCCCTTCGCCTGAAGAGCTACCAGGACAAGAAGCGTGCCGAGCTCGTCCGCTTCCCGCAGTACTGGGGAGGGCGCCCGCCGCTCGACGGTGCGATCCTCACCTTCTACCAGGGCTCGGCGCCGATGGTGCTCGCGCTCCGCGCCGGTCAGATCGACCTCGCCCAGCAGCTCTCGCCGCAGGAGGCGCTCGCCTTCAAGAACAACAAGCAATACAAGGTCTTCAGCGCGCCGACCTCGGGACACCGGATGTTCGGACTTCGCACGGATCGGGCTCCGTTCACCGACGCCAGAGTGCGCCGCGCGGTCGCGCTCTCGCTGAACCGGCCTGACCTCATCCGGCGGATCCTGCTCGGCGCGGGGACGCTCGGGAACGACTCGCCGTTCTGGTCGCACTTCCCCTCGACCGACCCGTCGATCCACCAGCGGAAGCAGAACGTCCAGCTCGCGAAAGCGCTCCTCGCGGCGGCGGGGCAGCCGAACCCGAAGTTCACGATCTCGACGTGGAACGGGCTCGACCTTCCGGACTACGCACAGGCCATCCAGGCCGCGGGGAAGGAGGCCGGCATCGACATCTCGCTCGATGTCGAGTCGGTCAACGACTACTACGGCGGCTCCAACGACACGACTCCGTGGCTGAACAAGCAGGCGACGATCACGGAGTACGGGGCCCGGGGCGTCCCGAACCTGTTCATGACCGCGGCCTACGAGTCGAACGGCATCTGGAACGCGTCGAAGTACAAGAACGCCCAGTTCGACGCGGCCGCCAAGAGCTACCTCTCTTCCGCCGAGATCGCTGCGCAACGGAAGTACACGAAGAAGATGGCGGGGCTCCTGCTCCGCGACACGCCCGTGATCACGTCCTACTTCATCACGTACGTCACAGCGGGCTCGTCGAAGGTCACGAACTACCAGGCCGAGGGCCTGTCGCAGGTGCGGATCGCCCATACGTCGCTCGCGTAGCGCGAGCTCGCAGACGGGCCTGCCGGCAAAGATGCGCCGGCAGGCCCGTCAGCGCCACGCGGAGATCTCATGGCCCGCTACATCCTGAAGCGCATCGGCCTCGCACTGATCACGCTCGTCCTCCTGAGCATGATCGTGTTCGCGACCGCCCAGCTCCTGCCAGGCGACGTCGGGCGCGCGGTCCTGGGACGGGATGCGTCGGACGAGCAGGTCGCGATCTACGACCACGAGCACGGCACCGACCGGTCGGCGGTCGTGCAGTACCTCGACTGGGCGGGCGGAGCCGTTCGCGGCGACCTCGGCATGTCCCTCGCGCAGCAGGACCGCTCGGTCTGGGAGGTCATCGAGCCCGCGCTCGTCAACTCGCTGAAGCTCGCCGTCTTCGCCTTCCTCCTGGTCGTGCCGTTCGGGATCCTCGGAGGCATCTTTGCCGGCCTTCGCGTGGGACGCCCGACCGACCGCACGATCACCGTCGTGGGCCTGTCGCTCGCGGTCGTCCCCGAGTTCGTGACCGGGCTCGTCCTGATCCTCGTCTTCTCGATCTGGCTCGGCTGGCTCCCGGTCACCGCGCAGTGGGATCCGGGCACGGGAGCTCTCGGGCAGGTCCAGCACCTGGCGCTTCCAGCCATGGCGCTCGCGATCGTGCTCTTCGGATATGTCGCCCGGATCACGCGCGCGGGGGTGGTCGAGGCGCTCGACGCCGACTACACGCGCACGGCATACCTGAAAGGGCTCCCTCAGAAGACGGTGATTCGCCGCCACGTCCTCCGGAACGCGCTCATGCCGACGATCGCCGTCATCGCGACGCAGGTCGGCTACCTCGTGGGTGGCCTGGTTGCGATCGAGTTCCTCTTCAACTACCAGGGGATCGGGTACACGGTGCTGAGGCTGCGCACCAGAAGGACTTCACCGTCCTCACCGCAGGCGTCCTCATCGTCGGCGTCGTCTACCTCGTGGTGACCTTGATCGCCGACATCCTCTTCGCGGTCCTCAACCCGCGGATCCGCTACGAGGCGGCCGAATGAGCAGTCTCGCCACCACCCCGCCCGTCCGCTCGGAGGCGAGCGTCGCCCGCAAGAGCGCACGCGGCTCCTGCTCAAGAGCGCGAGCTTCCTCATCGGCGCGGCGGTGATCCTCTTCTGGGTCGCGTGCGCGATCCTCGGCAAGCGCATCACGCCGTACGACCCGATCTTCGACCAGACCCCGGACATCGGGTCGGCGCCGTCGTGGGCGCACCCGTTCGGCACCGACCGCCTCGGGCGCGACGTGCTCTACGCGTCCTCGTCAGCTCCCGCGACATCCTCCTCATCGCACCGG
>CAWKEV010000002.1:0-7925 GCA_963848725.1 uncultured Actinomycetes bacterium
CGACGCGCATCCGCGAGACGCCCGCGCCGGTCGCCGAGCTCGCACTCGAGGGCAAGGCGAAGGAGCTGCCCGGAGTGGGCCGGACGATCGAGGGGAAGGTCGTCGAGATCATCGAGGAGGGCGAGATCCAGGCGCTCAAGCGGCGCCGCGAGCGCGTTCCCGAGGGCGTCGTGGACTTCCTGCGTCTCCCGGGCGTCGGCCCGAAGACCGCGGCCCGCATCTGGACGGAGCTCGGGATCACGACGCTCGCCGCCCTGAGGGCGGCGGCGGAGGAGCAGCGACTGCGGGAGCTCTCCGGCCTCGGTGCGACGAGCGAGGAGAAGATCCTGCGCGCGCTCGAGGCGGGCGCAGGTCCGCAGAAGGAGAAGCGCGGTCTCCTCGGGCGGGCGCTGCCCGCGGTGCACCGTGTCGTCGTCGAGCTGCAGACGCATCCGGCCGCGATCCAGGTGTCGGAGGCCGGGAGCGTGCGCCGTCGCCGCGAGACCGTTCGCGACCTCGACCTGATCGCTACCTCGAGCGACGCCCCGGCGCTCATCGCCGCGTTCTGCGAGGCGGGGTGGGTCTCCGAGGTCGTCGCCCGCGGCGACACGAAGGCGACGGTGGTGAGCCACGACAGCCTGCGCTTCGACCTGCGTGTCGTCGCACCGGAGTGTTTCGGAAACGTCCTCCAGCACTTCACCGGCTCGAAGGACCACAACATCGCGCTGCGCGAGGACGCGCAGCGGCGGGGCCTTTCGATCTCCGAGTACGGCGTCACGATCGTCGAGAGCGGCGAGGTGGTCACGCACGCGAACGAGAAAGAGCTGTACGCGTACCTCGGCTACCCGTACGTGCCCCCCGAGCTCAGGGAGTCGGGCGGAGAGCTCGCTGCCGCCCGCGCCGGCGAGCTACCGGAGCTCGTCGAGCTCTCCGACCTGCGCGGCGAGCTGCATTGCCACTCGACCTGGTCGCAGGACGGGAAGGGGACGATCGAGGAGATGGCGACGGCAGCCGCCGGACGCGGCTACCGCTACCTGTGCCTGACCGACCATTCGCACTACCTCCGCGACGGCCGGCTCGAGCGGCAGTGGAAGGAGATCGAGGAGGTCAACGAGAGGCTCCGGCCCTTTCGCGTGCTGCGCGGGATCGAGGTGAACATTCGCGCGGACGGGAACCTCGACGTCGCGGACGAGGTGCTCGGCGAGCTCGACTGGGTCGTCGCCTCGCTGCACACCTCCTTCGAGCGCTCGCCGACCGAGCGGATCCTCGCGGCGATCGAGAACCCGCACGTCGACTCGATCGGCCATCTGACCGGTCGCCGGCTGACCCGTCGCGAGGGCGCGCACGTCGACGTCGAGCGCGTCGTCGAGCGGGCCGCAGAGACCCGGACCACGCTCGAGATCAACTCCCAGCCGGACCGGCTCGACATGCGCGACACGCATGCTCGCCTCGCCGGGGAGGCGGGGGTCCTGGTGCCGGTGACGACCGACGCCCACTCCGTGAGCGCGCTCGGATACGCCGAGTTCGGCATCGGGCAGGCACGACGGGCCTGGCTGACGAAGGATCAGGTGCTGAACACGCGCTCGTGGCGCGACGTCCAACGGGCACTGAAGCGGTGAACAGCTTCCGCGAGGACGGCACGGCCGCGCTCGACTGGGTCGCGTCGTACCTCGAGCGCGTGCCCGAGCTCCCGGTGCTGTCGCAGGTGGAGCCCGGCGCGATCCGCGCCGCACTCCCCGCGGCGCCGCCGGAGTGGCCCGAGCCCTTCTCCGCCGTCCTCGACGACCTCGACGCGGTGCTCATGCCGGGGCTGACGCACTCGCAGAGCCCGCGCTGGTTCGCCTACTTCGCGATCACCGGGTCGGAGCCGGGCATTCTCGCGGAGCTCCTGATCGCCGGGCTCAATCAGCTCGGGATCCTGTGGCGGACGTCCCCGGCCCTGCAGGAGCTCGAGGAGGTGACGCTCGACTGGCTCGCGCAGCTCCTCGGCCTTCCGGCCGGCCTGCACGGTCATCTCGAGGACACCGCCTCGACGAGCACGCTCGTCTCGCTCGCAGCCGCGCGGTCGCTCCGTCCGTCCGATCGCGCGGTGGTGATCTCCGAGCAGGCGCACTCGTCGGTGGACAAGGCCGCCAAGCTCCTCGAGCTCGAGGTGCGCAAGGTTCCCGTGGACGACGACTTCCGGATGCGCCTCGAGCACCTCGATCTCGACGGCGCCTGTGCCGTCGTGGCCACGATCGGGACGACGGCGTGCACCGCGGTCGATCCCGTCTCCCCGATCGCGGACGCATGTGCCGAGCGAGACGTCTGGCTCCACGTCGACGCCGCGTACGCGGGCGCGGCGGCGATCTGCCCGGAGCTCCGACATCACTTCACGGGCTGGGAGCGCGCCGACTCGATCGTGGTCAATCCGCACAAGTGGCTGGGCACGCCCATCGACAGCTCCGTGCTCTGGACGCGGCGCCCGGACGTGTACCGCAACGCGTTCAGCCTCGTGCCCGAATACCTCCGCGCCGACGAGGACGTCGTCAGCCTGAGCGAGTACACGCAGGCCCTCGGACGCAGGTTCCGAGCGCTCAAGCTGTGGGCGGTCCTCCGCTGCTTCGGACGCTCGGGTCTGCAGGAGAAGCTCCGCGAGCACATGAGGCTCGCCGCCCTCTTCGAGGCGTGGGTGCGCGAGGAGCCGGGCTGGGAGGTCGTCGCGCCGCGCCACTTCTCCCTCGTCTGCTTTCGCCAGGAGGGCTCGGACGAGGAGAACGAGGCGCTCCTCGAGCGCGTCAACGCCTCGGGCGAGGTCTTCCTCTCGTACGCGCGCCTCGGCGGCCGTTCCGCGCTTCGGCTCGCGATCGGCAACTTTCGCACGACCGAAGACGACGTGCGCCAGGCGTGGGACGTGCTCCGCCGCGAGGCGGCCTTGCTCTACGCGCCACGCGTGTAGAGCTGCGTCACGACCAGCACGCGCCCGGTGCCCGCCGGGCCGGCGTGCGGTACGGCGGTGATCTGGCCCGTTGCGATCACGCCGCCCGCCGGGAGGAGCTTCGCGGCTCGGCGTATCGCGGCGTCGGTGACCCCGCCGGCCTCGATCGCGGAGATCGTCACACGCGTGCCAGGGCGCCTCGGGTTGAGCGTCAGCGCGTCCGTGGAGAAGCAGGGGGCGACGAGGCAGCGGATCCCGTTGTCGCGCAGGCGGTGGAACGTCCCGGCCGGGGCCCGGGGAGAGGGCGACGCCGGCCAGACCTCGGTCACAACCAGCGTGTCGAGCTGCGGGAAGCCGGGGACGCGTCCGCGGACGAGCACGCCACGAACGAGCGCGCTGCCCGCGGAGATGGAACCGAGGAGCCGAGCGCGCCTCGCGTCGGAGACGCCGAGCCTGCTCAGGTCGGCCGACGCGATGTAGCAGGCAGGTCTCCGGAGGCCGTCTCCGCATGCGGTCCGTGAGCGGTTCACGAGGTGGACGAAGAGGCCGCCGCACGCCGGTGACGGACACGCCCGCGGGTCTCCCCGGGCGAGGTAGTAGGGCGCGACGGAAAGCTGGGGTGCGCCGTCGCCTGCCGCTGCGACCAGGAGGGCAGCGGCCGCTGCGACGAGCCCGGCGATCCAGACCCGACGGGTCACCTTCGTAGGATAGGACGGTGCGCGTCGTCGTCATCGGCCTCGTCGCCGGACTGTTCGCGGCGCTCTTCGGGGTCGGCGGCGGGATCGTCGCGGTACCAATGTTGATCCTCCTCGCGCGCTTCCCGGAGCGGGCCGCGACCGCGACCTCGCTGGGCGCGATCGGGATCACCGCCGTGGCGGGCGTCACCGTCTACGCGCTCCGCGGCGAGGTGAACGTCGGCTACGCCGCGCTGGTCGGGATCCCGGCGGTGTTCGGCGCGCTCCTCGGGACGACGCTTCAGCAGCGCGTCACGACGACGACGCTGACCTACGGGTTCGCGGCGCTCCTCGTCGGCATCGGGACCTGGCTGGTCTGGCCCTGACGTGACGACGATCGCGCTCGCGCTTGCGCTCGGCCTCGCTGCAGGCCTCCTCTCGGGGCTGTTCGGCGTCGGAGGCGGGGTCCTGTTCGTGCCGACGCTCCTCGCTCTCGGGCTGGGCCAGCTCGAGGCGCAGGCGACCTCGCTGCTCGCGATCATCCCGACGGTCGCCGCCGGCGCCTGGAACCAGCGCCGCTACGGACATCTCCGGGTCCGCACCGCTCTCGTCATGGGCCTGGCCTCGGTGCTGGGGGTGGAGGTCGGGGCGCGGATCGCCACCGGGATCTCGGAGAGCCTCCTGAGGCACCTCTTCGCGCTCCTGCTCTTCCTCGTCGGGGCGCAGCTCGCGTTCCGGGCGTATTCGAGGAGCAAGCGCTACCCTGATTCGCCGTGACACGTCTCGTCGCGCTCGCCTGCGCGGCTCTGGCCGTGTCGGCCACTCTCGCAGCGGCCGCAGGTCCGGCCAGGGATGCGGCCACGGGCGCCTCTGCGACGATCGTCGAGATCGACGTCCCCGATCAGAGCACGGTTTCGTTGGGCGATATCGACTGGCCGTCGAAGGTGAGCGCGAACGTCCAGTCCTTCGTCTACCCGAACGACGGCTCGATCGTCAGCATCTCGGGGTCGCAGGCGAACGTCTCGGCGCAGACGGGCCGGGCCGCAGCGGCGCAGTCGGTGTCCCAGGCGAGCGTCGTCTCGCTCTTCGGGGGGGAGGTCGTGGCGGGGCAGATCACGGCCCAGGTGAGCGCGGGAGCGAGCCCACGCTCCGCCGGGGTGGACGTGTCCGGCTCGAGCGTCCAGGGCTTGCGGGCACTCGGGCAGGACGTCTCCACCACGCCGGGCACGACCGTGGCGCTCGCCGACTGGGGATCGCTCCAGGTGCTCTCACGGTCGACCGAGAGCCGCCGGGGCCGCTCCCCTGCTGCGCACGGAAGCGTGGTCGCTGTCCGGGTCCGGATCTCGACCGCGCACGGCGGTCTTCCGGCGGGCAGCGAGATCGTCATCGGAAGCGCGGACGCGACGGCCGTCGCAGTGCCGTCGGCCGGTCCAGTCGCGACTCCGCACGGCGCCCAGGTAGGTGGCGCCACGCCGAGCGCGTCCGGGGGCAGCAACAGCCCGAGGCCGCCCGAGATCGCGAGCCCGGGCGGCACGATCCCGGGCGGGCCGGTGCACGTCTCGCCCGCGGTGACCGCTCCGCTCACGGTCGGCGGCTACGTGTTCCCCGTCTTCGGGACGGTGTCGTTCGGCGACAGCTTCGGAGCGCCACGACCCGACGTCCAGGGCGGCTGGCATCACGGAGAGGACATCTTCGCGCCGTTCGGGACTCCGATCCTCGCGGTCGCAGACGGGACGCTCTACTCGATTGGGTGGAACCGCATCGGCGGTTACCGCCTGTGGCTCCGAGACACGTCCGGGAACCAGTTCTACTACGCGCACCTGTCCGCGTACTCGCCGCTCGCTGTCGAGGGTCAAAGCGTCAAGGCGGGCGACGTCATCGGCTTCGTCGGCGCGACGGGGGACGCGGACGGGGGGCCGCCGCACTTGCACTTCGAGATCCACCCCGCAGCGATGATCGGGCTCGGCTACAACGGCGTCGTCGCCCCGTACCCGTTCCTCGTTGCTTGGCGGCGGGCGAAGGACGTCTCGTTCGCGGCCGGGCGTGTCTACGTCCCGTCGGGCGGGACCGGGCTCCCCACGCTGCCCCCGCCGGGAGCCGTGCTCCTCGAGGCGGACGACATCGCGTCCACGAGCGGGCTCGTGCCGGGAGCGCTCGAGAAGGCGCTCTCCCGGCACACCTCGCCCTGATTCGGCCTACTCCGTGTCGCTGATCGGCGCGTCGGCCGGCGTGCTGCCGTTCCCCGGCACGACGCTCTCGGCCCCGAGCTCGTCCGCGAGCATGTCGAGCCCGTCGCCGTTTTCGCCCGCGATCCGCTCCATGATCCACTCGCGGGTCGCCTCGCCCGTCCACGGGTTGTAGAGGACGCCGAGCGTCACCCCGGTGAGGAGGATCACGCGGTTACGGGTCTTGTGCGCCTTCTTCTGCGCCTTGCCCTGCAGGCGCTCCGTCGCGGTCGAGAGCTCGGAGACGAGGTCGGCGATCTGCTCCTGGAAATCCTTCTCGGAGACCTTCGCGGCCTTCGCCTTCATCCCCTGCCGCTTCGCGACCTGGCCGTAGAGGCTGCGCGCCGCGACGAACGCGGCGAGGAGGTCGTCGCGCAGCTCAGGATCCGTCATCGCCCGTGTGACGTACGGACGCAGCGTCTCGAGCGCGACGAGCTCGTTGCCCTTGGTCTTCGCCATGCCTTCACCACCCTTTTTGCTTCGACAACCTCGGAAGTATGTCGGCTACTGTCCGCCGGGTGCGCGCGGCACTGTTCCTCATCACGAATCCGAAGCGCGTGCTCGCGATCCTCCTGTCGGCGATCGGGGCGTTCCTGTACCTGTGGTTCGCCGCGGTTCGCGCGGTACCGGGCGTGAAGAGACGCAAGGCCGCTTTCCGGGCGGCGCGCCCACGCAGCTCGGGCGCCTGACCCGGTCCGTCCTGCGTTTAGCATCCGGCACGTGAAACCGAAGGGTCTGATCTGCGCCGGAGGAGAGGCGACGCGCCTCGGCGAGCTCACCCGTGTTGCGAACAAGCACCTGCTGCCGGTGGGACACTGGCCGATGATCTACTACCCGCTCCAGCTCCTCGAGCTCGCGGGGATCCACGACGTGCTGCTCGTCACCGGCAAGGGGCACGCGGGCCAGATGATCGATCTGCTCGGCGACGGCCGGCTCGCGCCCCGCGGGGGAGGCGACCCCATCCTCGAGCTCGATCTCACGTACAAGGTGCAGACCGAGCCCGGCGGGATCGCGCAGGTCGTGGGCATGGCCGAGGACTTCGCCGGAGGCGCGCCGCTCGTCGTGGTCCTCGGCGACAACGTCTTCGAGTTCTCTCAGTCCGACGCGATCGCGGAGTGGGCGGACCGCCCGGCGGGCGCGCGCATCTTCGTCAAGGAGGTGCCGGACCCCGAGAACTTCGGCGTCGTCGTGTACGACGAGAACGCTCGTGTCGTCGACATCGTCGAGAAGGCGGGAGTCGTCGACGGCCGCTTCTCCGAGCCGCCGTCGCGCACGCGGTCGTGGGGCTCTACTGCTACCGACTGACGTCTTCTCGGTGATCGCGCATGCTCGAACCCTCGAGCCGGGGGGAGCTCGAGATCTCGGACGTCAACCGCTACTACGCCGTCAACGGCCGGCTCGACGCGTTCCGGGTCGAGGGCTGGTGGGAGGACGCGGGGAAGCACTGGCAGCACCTCGGAGACATCGGCCGGCGGATCGACGAGACCGGCGCCAACAACGTCGCGCCACGGTGATCGGCGGCCTCATCCGAATCCCGCTCACGATCCACGAGGACGAGCGCGGATGGTTCAGCGAGATCCGCCGGGACAGCGGGTTGCCCGTACGGATGACCCCAGACGAACTGTCCTTCTCCAGGGCCGGCGTCGTCCGCGGCCTCCACTACCACGAGCACGGCCAAGTCCGACCTGTTCGCCTGCCTCCGCGGCTCCGCCCGCGTGGTCGTCCTCGACCGCGCGACGGGCGAGACCTTCACCGAGGACATCGGGACGAGACCCTGTCGCGATCTTCATCCCGGCGATCACGGGCACGGGTACGAGGCGCTCACGGACGTCCTCTTCTCGTTACCACGTCACGCACGAGACGACCCGGCCGATCCGGACGAGCAGACGATCCCCTGGAACGACCTGCGCGTCGCGCATCTATGGAAGACGAACGCCCCGATCCTGTCGACGCGAGACGCCGGCGCCGCGTCCTGATCACCGGCGCGGGGGGCCAGCTCGGGCGGGCGCTGGCGGCCACCTTCGCGTCCGATGACGTGGTCGCTCTCGGCCACGACGACTGCGGACGTCGCGCATCCGGCGACCGACGCCGTCCGGGAGCGCGACTTCGACCTCGTCCTGCACGCGGCCG
>CAWKEV010000003.1:0-18927 GCA_963848725.1 uncultured Actinomycetes bacterium
GCCGCCCGACGGTAGGCGATGATCTTGAACGACTCCTCCCCGAGGATCTCCGACAGGTCGGCGAGGAGGTCGAGCTGGTTGGCGACGTCCGCGTTTCGGGGCAGCGTGGTCGCCATGGCGCGATGATAGGGAGATCGACGTGGGGGAACCCCTGGTTCCACCGCGAACCTCCCCGAGGATGCCCGAGGACACTCCGACGACCCACCCACGCGCCCATCGGTGTCCCCTCCCCGACCTACAACGAGCGAGGCAACCTCGAGCCGATGCTCCAGGCGCTCGCACAGGTGCTGGACACCACGCGGGACCGGGTGCTCGTCATAGCAGACTCGTCGCCGGACGGCACCGGCGAGATCGCGGACCGGCTCGCGGGCCGAGTACGACTGGGTCGACGTCCTCCACCGGCCTCTTAAGGAAGGCCTCGGGCCCGCATACATCGCCGGTTTCCGGCGTGCGCTGGCCGAGGGAGCGGAGCTCGTGCTCGAGATGGACTGCGACTTCTCGCACGATCCGGCGGACGTGCCCCGGTTGATCGCGGCCGCGACGGGCGGAGGCGCGGATCTTGCACTCGGCTCACGCTACGTCGAGGGCGGCGGCACCGAGAACTGGGGGCTCGGGCGCCGATTGGTCTCGAAGGGCGGGTCGTTCTACGCGCGCGTCATCCTCGGCGTACGCATCCGCGACCTCACCGGCGGCTTCAGGTGCTTCCGCCGTACGGTGCTCGAGACGATCGATCTCGACCGGCTCTCGGCTCGCGGCGACGCGTTCCAGATCGAGTCGACGTACCGTGTGATGCGGGCGGGCTTCGCCGTGGTCGAGGTGTCGATCCAGTTCGTCGACCGCGCGTCGGAGAGTCGAAGATGACGCGCTCGATCGTCGCCGAGGCGATGTGGAAGGTCCCCGGCCTCGGGTTCCGCGCTCTCACCGGGCGCCTGTAGTGGACGAGGTCACCGACGCGACGTTCGCCGGCGAGGTGCTGGCCTCCCCGGTGCCCGTGATCGTCGACTTCTGGGCGCCGTGGTGCGGTCCGTGCGAGGCGATCGAGCCGCACCTCCGCGCGATCGCCGCCGAGCACGAGGGACAGGTCCGGCTCGTCCGCCTCGACGTCGACGCGAACCTCGCGGTGCCGAGCCGCTACGGGGTCCTCTCGCTGCCGACGGTGATCCTCTTCTCGGGCGGGGAGGCGCGCGCGACGGTGTACGGCGCGCACAAGCGCTCGCGCTACGAGAGCGCGTTTGCACCGCATCTGGCCGCGTAGCGCGGCTGCGACACTGGGCCGATGGCAACCGGGGTCGCGACCGGCTGGGCGGATCTGCTCGAGGGCGAGGAGATCGCCTACCGCGGGCTCGAGCCGGCCCGCGCAGCCCGGACGGAGCCCCTGCCGGACGATCTCGATCCACATCTCGCCTCGGCGCTCGTCGCGACCGGCGTCATCGCGCTCTACCGCCACCAGGCCGAGGCGTGGGAGGCTGCGCAGCGAGGCGAGAACGTCGTCGTCACGACGGGGACGGCATCGGGGAAGTCCCTCGCGTTCAACCTCCCCGTGCTCGACGCCGTCGCACGCGATCCGAAGACGCGCGCGCTCTACCTCTACCCCACGAAGGCCCTTGCCCAGGATCAGCTCCGAGCGCTCTCGGAGCTCCGCCTCAAGGGGCTCAAGCCGGCGATCTACGACGGCGACACGCCGGGCGAGCGGCGCTGGCAGATCAGGAAGTGGTCGAACGTCGTCCTCACGAACCCGGACATGCTCCACATCGGCGCCCTACCGCATCACGACCGCTGGGGCGACGTCCTCTCGAACCTCCGCTTCGTCGTGGTCGACGAGGCGCACGTGTACCGGGGCGTCTTCGGCTCACACGTCGGGAACGTCGTCCGGCGGCTGCGTCGTCTGGCGCGGATCTACGGCGCCGATCCACAGTTCCTGCTCGCGACTGCGACGATCGCGAACGCTGGCGAGCTCGCGCTCGCCCTGACCGGAGAGCCGGCCACGATGATCGAGAGCGATACGTCGCCGAGAGCGGAACGCGAGATCGCGATCTGGAACCCGCCGCTCCTCGACGCCGATCTCGGCCAGCGCGCGAGCGCACTCGGCGACGCCGCGCGGATCATGTCCGGCCTCACCTCACGGGGCCTCAGGACGATCTGCTTCGCGAAGAGCCGCAAGGCGGCCGAGCTGATCCACCGCTTCACGGCCGAGCGGGTCGACGCCGAGACCGCGCGACGTCTCGCCCCCTATCGCGCCGGCTACACGGCGGAGCAGCGACGAGACATCGAGCGACGTCTCGTCGAGGGCGAGCTGCTCGGCGTGACGGCGACCGACGCACTCGAGCTCGGGATCGACATCGGCCTCCTCGACTGCGCGATCTCGGTCGGCTTCCCGGGGACGATCGCCTCGCTCCGTCAGCAGTGGGGCCGCGCGGGCCGCCGCGACCGCGGGCTGGCCGTGCTCGTCGCGAGCGAGGACGCGCTCGACCAGTTCTTCGCGCGCGAGCCGGACGCACTCCTCTCGCGCCGGGTCGAAGCGGCGATCCTCGACCACACGAATCCCAGGATCCTCGACCCCCACGTGTATGCGGCCGCCTACGAGGCGCCGCTCGACGAGACCGATGCGGCGGAGCTCGGGCCGGAGGCGCTCGGGCGAGCAGCACAGCTTCCGGAGCTCGAGCACACCTCCGCCGGGTACGTCTGGAAAGGCCGCGACTACCCGGCGGCACGCATCTCGCTCCGCTCCGGCGATGCCGATGCGTTCACCGTCGTCCAGCGGGACAGTGGAGCGCTCCTCGGCCTCGTCGAGCGCGAGCGCGCGTACTCGACCGTCCACGAGGGGGCGGTCTATCTCCACCTCGGCGAGCAGTACCTCGTGGAGGAGCTCGACCACGAGGGCCGCGTCGCGCTCGTCGTCCCGGCAGGCGTGGACTGGTACACGCAGGTGAAGAAGGAGTCCGAGACGACGATCGACGAGGCGGAGCGGATCGAGCGCCGGCTCGGCGTCGAGCTCCACTTCGGGCGCGTCTCCGTTTCCGAGCAGGTCGTCGCCTTCGCACGCAAGGCGATTCGCGACGGATCGACGATCGACGTCGTCCCGCTCCTCATGCCGGAGACGACGTTCGAGACGGAGGCGGTCTGGTTCTCCCCGCCGGACGCCCACCTCGAGGGGCTCGAGCGGATGCCGGCCCTCCTCGGGACGCTGCACGCCGCCGAGCACGCGCTGATCGCGCTCCTCCCGCTGCAGGCGATGTGCGACCGCTGGGACATCGGCGGCCTCTCCACCAACCTCCACTACCAGACAGGTCGCCCGACGATCTTCGTCTACGACGGCCACGCCGGCGGCGTCGGGATCACGGCACGCGGATTCGAGCGGTTCGAGGAGTGGGTCGCGGACACCTTCCGCCTGCTCGAACGCTGTCCGTGCTCGAGCGGCTGCCCGTCCTGCGTACAGAGCCCGAAGTGCGGCAACCTGAACGAGCCGCTCGACAAGGACGGCGCCCGGACGCTTCTCGGACGAATGCTCGGTGGGAGTGTCGATTCTCGGGCCCGCCGGTCGTCGTCAGGATGAACCGGCGAAAGGAGGATCGATGAAGTTCATCGCGCTGATCTACGGCGACGAGACGGCCTGGGAGACGCAGTCGGACGACGAGCGCTCGCGGCTGATCGCGCGCTACATGGAGATCACGAAGGAGATGCGTGACGCCGGCGTCTACGTCGACGCCAACCAGCTCACGTCGACACGCGATGCGACGAGCGTCCGCATCCGTGACGCCGAGACGCTGGTCGTGGACGGGCCTTACGCGGAGGTCAAGGAGGCACTCGGCGGCTACTACCTTCTCGAGTGCAACACGATGGACGAGGCGCTCGACTGGGCGGCTCGGATCCCCGCGGCGGACTCGAGTGGCGTCGAGGTCCGGCCCGTCTACACCGACCCGGAGGAGGAGCAGCTGTGAAGTACGCGCTCCTCATCTACGGAACCGACACGGGCTGGGCCGACCTCTCCGACGAGCAGAAGGTCGAGCACCGGGCAGACGTGATGCCGCGCTGGCTCGAGCTCTTCGACGAGTTGCGACGAGTCGACCCGGAGGTCGGGGGTCAGGAGCTCGACGAGCGGCGCACGGCGAGGGTGGTCCGCGTGCGCGACGGCGAGCGCCTCGTCACCGATGGGCCGTTCGCGGAGACCAAGGAGTACATCGGAGGCCTGTTCGTCGTCGACCTGCCCGACCTCGACGAGGCGATCAGGCTCGCGTCGCTCATCCCGACCGCAGAGACAGGGGCGATCGAGATCCGGCCCCTGGTCGTCTGAGGAGCCGCCGGCGCGTGACCAATGGCGTCGAGGAGGCATTCCGCGAGGAATGGAGCCGCGCGGTCGCGATCCTCACCCGAGCGCTCGGGGACCTCGAGCTGGCCGAGGACGCCGTCCAGGACGCGTTCGCGGCGGCCCTCGAGCGCTGGCCGCGAGACGGCATGCCGAGGAACCCGGGAGCATGGATCGTCACGACTGCCCGAAACCGCGCGATCGACCGCATCCGCCGAGACCTGGTGTTCCAGCGGAAGGCGGAGCAGCTCGGACGAGTCGAGGCCCTCCCGGCGGAAGAGGACGACGTGAGCGCGATCCCAGACGAGCGGCTCGCGCTGATCTTCACCTGCTGCCATCCGGCGCTCGCGCCGGACAGCCGGATCGCCCTCACGCTCCGCGAGGTCGGCGGCCTCGCGACGCCCGAGATCGCACGCGCGTTCCTCGTGCCCGAGCCGACGATGGCGCAGCGCCTGGTGCGTGCGAAGCGCAAGATCAGGACGGCGGGGATCCCGTTCCGCGTCCCCCCGACCATCTCCTCCCGGAGCGCCTGCGACCGGTGCTCGCCGTCCTCTATCTCGTGTTCAACGAGGGGTACGTAGCAACGGCCGGGTCCAACCACGTTCGCGACGACCTGTGCGACGAGGCGATCCGCCTTGCCAAGCTGCTGGCGGTCCTGATGCCGGACGAGTCCGAGGCGCTCGGGCTCCTCGCGCTCATGCTCTTCCAGGACTCGCGGCGGCAGGCGAGGGTCGACGCTCACGGCGAGCTCGTGCTGCTCGAGGACCAGGACCGCTCGCTCTGGGATCGCGAACGCGTCGACGAGGGGCTGCGCGTCCTGGAAAGGGCGGCCGCACTCCGGCGGGTAGGCCCGTACCAGCTCCAGGCGGCGATCGCCGGCGCGCACTCGAAGGACCGGCCCTGGCACGAGATCGTGGAGCTGTACGACCGCCTCGCGGAGCTCGATCCCTCACCGGTCGTCGCGCTCAATCGCGCCGTCGCGGTCGCGCTGTCGGGCGAGCTCGAGGAAGGACTCGCGCTCATCGACCAGCTCGGCGAGCTGGACGGCTACCACCTCCTACACGCCGCACGAGCCGATCTCCTCCGGCGCGTCGGGCGCACCGAGGAGGCAGCGGACGAGTACCGCCGCGCGATCGCTTCGACCGCGAACGAGCCCGAGCTTCGCTACCTCGAGCGGCGGCTAGCCGAGGTGACGTAGGACGAGCGCGACCGCTGCCTCGGGCGTGGGCACGCACTCGACCCCGGCGACGGCGGGCGAGCCGGCGAGCGCGACCACGGGACGGCCAAGATGCATCGCGAAGCCGATCTCGGCAAGCGTCCCGTAGCTGCCGCCGACCGCGATCACCGCGTCTCCCGACGCTGCGACTGCGAGGTTCCGCGCGTGCCCGATCCCGGTGACGACGACGTGGTCCGCCCAGGGGTTCGCCTCCTCGCGCCGTTCGCCAGGTAGGACCGCGAGCGTCGTCCCACCCGCCGCTTTTGCGCCCCTGTGCGCCGCGGCCATCACCCCGCCGAGCCCTCCCGTCACGACGGTGCAGCCGTGCTCGGCGAGAAGGCGTCCGATCTCCTCGGCGGCAGCCTCGTGCTCCCGCCCGCTCCCGATGACCGACACTTGCGCCGCCACGACCGTGGTAAGCATGACGTGTGGAAGTTCGCGAGGCACGCGGTGGGACCCTCGTGCTCGGCGGCGGGTTCGCCGGGAGCTACGTGGCACGGCTGCTCGGCAAGCGCGGCTCGACGATCCTCTCGGCGGAGAACTACATGCTGTACACGCCGCTCCTCGTCGAGGCCGGGTCGGGCACGCTCGAGCCACGGCACGTCGTCGTCCCGCTGAGGCAGATGTGCCCCAACGCAGATCTCCTCCTCGGTCGCGCGACGGGCCTCGACGAGGAGCGGCGCATCGTCCGCGCCGACACCCTCGCGGGCGAGCTCGAGATCCACTTCGACCAGCTCGTGCTCGCCCTCGGCTCGATCACCCGCGTCTTCCCCGTGCCGGGACTGCACGAGCACGGAGTCGGCTTCGAGGACCTCGCCGACGCGATCGCGCTCCGCAATCGGGTGCTCCAACAGCTCGAGCGAGCCGCGATCCGGGCCGACCGTCCGGAGGAGCTCGGCTTCGTCTTCGTCGGCGCCGGGTACGCGGGCGTCGAGGCCCTCGGCGAGCTGAACGACCTGGCACGCGCAGCCCTCCGCTTCTACCCGAACCTCCGAAGCGTGCCCCAGCGCTGGGTGCTCGTGGACGCCGCGCCGAAGATCCTCCCCGAGATCCCGCGACGGCTCGGCGAATACGCGGCGCGTCACCTCGAGAAGCGCGGGGTCGAGATCCACGTCGGGACGACGCTCACCTCCTACGACGGGCACGAGGCTGTGCTCTCGAACGGCGTCACCGTCCCGGCACGGACGGTCGTGTGGACGGCGGGAGTGCGCGCGAATCCGCTGCTCGGCGAGCTCGGCTTGCCGCTCGACGCGCGCGGACGGGTGCGTGTCGACGCGTTCCTACACGTCGAGGGCCGCGAGAACGTGTGGGCACTCGGGGACTGCGCCGCGGTGCCCAACACACGGACGCCGGGGGAGGTCGATCCGCCGACCTCGCAGCACGCCCTCCGCCAGGCCCGCCGGCTGACGAAGAACCTGACGAGGGAGAGCCCCGAGCCGTACGGGTACCGCATGCTCGGCCAGGTGGCGACGCTCGGCCGCTACAAGGGGATCGCCGAGATCCCGGGAATCCGCTTGCGCGGCTTCCTCGGCTGGTTCGTCGCCCGGACATACCACCTGTACCAGCTCCCGCTCCTCTCACGGAAGCTCCGCGTCGTCCTCGACTGGACCGTGGCGCTCCTCTTCCGCCGGGATGTTGTCGAGCTCTCGATGCTCGGTCACCCGCATGGGCTCGAGGAGCCGCCGGACGTCTAGCGCACCGCCTGCAGGGCCTTCGACAGCGACTGACCGCCCTCGAGCACGGGCGCGAAGAGATCGCCGTCACGCGCAACCCGATCGAGGACGGCGTCCATCGTGAATGCCGTGAGGTCGAGGCCCGGCACCAGCTCCTCCCAGCGCAAGGGCGTGGAGACCGGCGCCCCGGCGCGCGGGCGGACCGAGTACACGGACGCGTTCGTCGCGCCCTGCCGGTTCTGATTCGCGTCGACGAGCACGCCGCGGCGCTTCTTCTTCGACCATTCCGTGGTCACGAGATCCGGATGGGCACGCTCGAGTGCGCCTGCGACGATCGCGGCGAACTCCCGCGCCGCCGGGAACGTCGACCTCCGGGCGATCGGAACGAGGACGTGGATCCCGCGCGAGCCGGAGGTCTTCGGGTAGCCGTCGAGGCCGAGCAGGTCGAGCGTCTCTCGCACCAGCCGCGCGACCTTCACGACATCGTCGAACGTCGCCCCTTCCGACGGGTCGAGGTCGAACATGACCCAGTCGGGGCGATCGGCGTGATCCACGCGCGACGACCACGGGTGCATGTCGATGCAGCCCATGTTCACCATCCACAGAAGCGCGAGCTCGTCGTCCACGAGCGCGTAGTCGATGATCTTCTTCTCCCCCTCGCGCGTGGACGCCGGGAACGGCGCCCGCTCGATCCACGCGGGCATGTGGGACGGAGCCTGCTTCTGGAAGAAGTGCTTCCCCTGCCAGCCGTCCGGGTAGCGCTTCATGGTGAACGGTCGCCCGCGCAGGTGCGGCACGAGCACCACCGCAAGCTCGCGGTAGTACGCGACGAGGTCGCCCTTCGTGATGCCCTCGCCGGGCCAGAAGGGCTTGTCGAGGTTGCTCAGGCGAAGCTCGCGGCGGCCGCTCTTCACCACCTCCGGGACCGCCGGGCGCTCGCGGCGGACCTCCGCCGCCGGCTTGTCGTCGCGCAGACCGACATAGACGGGCGCGCGCAGCCTCCCCTCGCGCGTCCACTCGACGAACTCGACCTCGGCCACGAGGGTCGGCTCGACCCAGACGACGTCGCCGCGGCGGACACGCGGCATCTTCGGCACCTGCGCGAACGGCGAGTCCTTGCGCTGCAGCGGCCGCATGAGCCTCAGCAGGCGGTCGAGCTCCTCGTCCGAGAAGCCGGTGCCGACGTTCCCCGCCCACCTCAGCCCGCCCGCCTCGTGAACGCCCACGACCAGCGCGCCGAAGCCATAGCTCCGCCGACCCTGCCCGCGCGTGTAGCCAGCGCGACGACCTCCTGGCGCGCGCGCACCTTCACCTTCCGCCACTCGGTCCCACGTCTCCCGGAGAGGTACCTCGAGTCCTTGCGCTTCGCGACCACGCCCTCGAGCCCCTCCTCGCTGGCCGCGGCGAGGAGCGCCTGTCCGTCCTCGAAGCGAGGCGAGACGACAACACCTCCGACGGACGGGTCGACGACGTCCTCGAGCCGGCGGCGGCGCTCGACGAGCGAGAGGTCGACGAGCGACTCGGAATCGACCTCGAGCACGTCGAAGAGGACGAGCACGAGCGTTCCCGAGCCGTGCTGGAGGAGGCCGAAGCGCGAGTTCCCGCGCGCGTCGAGTGCGCAGATCTCCCCGTCGAGAACGGCGTCCGCCGTGCGGAGGGCGAGCTTCGCCGCCCGCGCCGCGGGGGCGAAGCGCTCGGTGAGGTCGTTCCCGTTGCGGCTCATGAGGGTGACCTCCCCGCCAGCGACGGTGACGAGCGCACGGAAGCCATCCCACTTCGGCTCGTACACCCAGTCCGACCCGACGGGGAGCGACTCCGCAGCGGACGCGAGCATCGGCGCATAGGGACGGCCGTCGCCTCCCGCCGCGTCCTTGCGCAGGAGGAGCCAGTTCTTCGGATCGCCGTCGAGCCGTGCCGGAACCAGCGTCCAGGTGCCGTCGAGCCGCTCGCCGTGGAGCCGCACGGTGAGACCGCCGTTCCGCTTCTCCTCGAGCAGGTCGTAGGTACCGCGGTCCCAGATCTCGACTTCCCCCGCCCCGTACTGCCCGGCGGGGATCGTCGAGATCTGGGACCGCGGTACCTACGACCTGCTCGAGGAGAAGCGGAACGGCGGTCTCGCCGTTGGAGCTCCGCGGCAAGCAACTCGACGGCACCTGGACGCTGGTTCCGGCACAGCTCGACGGCGATCCGAAGAACTGGCTCCTCCTGCGCAAGGACGCGGCGGAGCCGAAGGCCGTCCCTATGCGCCGATGCTCGCGTCCACTGCGGATCACTCCCCGTCGGGACGCGCTGGGTGTACGAGCCGAAGTGGGATGGCTTCCGTGCGCTCGTCACCGTCGCTGGCGGGGAGGTCACCCTCATGAGCCGCAACGGGAACGAACTGGCCGAGCGCTTCGCCCCCGCGGCGCGGGCGGCGAAGCTCGCCCTGGCACGGCGGACGCCGTTCTCGACGGGGAGATCTGGGCGCTCGACGCGCGCGGAACTGGCAGCTCGGCCTCCTCCGGCACGGCTCGGGAACGCTCGTGCTCGTCCTCTTCGACGTGCTCGAGGTCGATTCCGAGTCGCTCGTCGACCTCTCGCTCGTCGAGCGCCGCCGCCGGCTCGAGGACGTCGTCGACCCGCAGTCGGAGGTGTTGTCGTCTCGCCTCGCTTCGAGGACGGACAGGCGCTCTTCGCCGCGGCCAGCGAGGAGGACTGGAGGGCGTGGTCGCGAAGCGCAAGGACTCGAGGTGCCTCTCCGGGAGACGTCGGACCGGTGGCGAAGGTGAAGGTGCGGGCGCGCCAGGAGGTCGTCGTCGCTGGCTACCGCGCGGGCGGCGGCGGAGGTATGGCTTCGGCGCGCTGGTCGTGGGCGCTCACGAGGCGGGCGGGCGGAGGTGGGCGGGGAACGTCGGCACCGGCTTCTCGGACGAGGAGCTGGACCGCCTGTGAGGCTCATCCGGCCGCTGCAGCGCAAGGACTCACCGGATCACGCAGGTGCCGAAGATGCCGCGTGTCCGCCGCGGCGACGTCGTCTGGGTCGAGCCGACCCTCGTGGCCGAGGTCGAGTTCGTCGAGTGGACGCGCGAGGGGAGGCTGCCGCGCCCGTCTATGTCGGGTCTGCGCGACGACAAGCCGGCGGCGGAGGTCCGGCGCGAGCGCCCGGCGGTCCCGGAGGTGGTGAAGAGCACGGCCGCCGCGAGCTTCGCCTGAGCAACCTCGACAAGCCCTTCTCGCCCAGCAGGGCATCACGAAGGGCGATCTCGTCCCGTACTACCGAGAGCTACGGTAGTGCTCGTAACTCACCTGCGCGGCTACCGTTCACCATAAAGCGCTACCCGGACGGCTGGCAGGGGAAGCATGCTTCCAGAAGCAGGCTCCGTCCCGCCTTCCCACATCAATCGAGCGGGCGCCGTTCCCGGCGTCCAGCGCGAGGGGGAGAAGAAGATAATCGACTACGCGCTCGTGGACAACGAGCTGGCGCTTCTGTGGATGGTGAACATGGGCTGCATCGACATGCACCCGTGGTCGTCGCGCGTGGATCACGCCATCGGCCCGACTGGGTCATGTTCGACTCGACCCGTCGGAAGGGGCGACGTTCGACGATGTCGTGAAGGTCGCGCGGCTGGTGCGAGAGACGCTCGACCTGCTCGGCCTCGACGGCTACCGAAGACCTCCGGCTCGCGCGGGATCGACGTCCTCGTTCCGATCGCCCGGAGGTCGACGTTCCCGGCGGCGCGGAGTTCGCCGCGATCGTCGCAGGCGCACTCGAGCATGCCCATCCGGATCTCGTGACCACGGAATGGTCAAGAAGAAGCGCCGCGGCGTGCTCGTCGACGCGATCAGAACCGGCAGGGCGCGACGAACGCGTCCGTGTACTCGGTCCGCCCGCGCCGGGGCGCCGGTCTCCACGCCCTTGCGCTGGGAGGAGCTGGTGCCGGCCTCGACCTCACGGCATTCACGATGGACGCCGTCCTCGATCGAGTTGCGCGTGACGGCGATCTCTTCGCGCCCGTGCTCGAGGGCGGTCAGTCGCTGTCGAAGGCCCCTGCAGGCGGTGCGCTAGACGTCCGGCGGCTCCTCGAGCCCATGCGGGTGACCGAGCATCGAGAGCTCGACAACATCCCGGCGGAAGAGGAGCGCCACGGTCCAGTCGAGGACGACGCGGAGTTCCGTGAGAGGAGCGAGCTGGTACAGGTGGTATGTCCGGGCGACGAACCAGCCGAGGAAGCCGCGCAAGCGGATTCCCGGGATCTCGGCGATCCCCTTGTAGCGGCCGACGTCGCCACCTGGCCGAGCATGCGGTACCGTACGGCTCGGGGCTCTCCCTCGTCAGGTTCTTCGTCAGCCGGCGGGCCTGGCGGAGGGCGTGCTGCGAGGTCGGCGGATCGACCCCCCGGCGTCCGTGTGTCGGGCACCGCGGCGCAGTCCCCGAGTGCCCACACGTTCTCGCGGCCTCGACGTGTAGGAACGCGTCGACACGCACCCGTCCGCGCGCGTCGAGCGGCAAGCCGAGCTCGCCGAGCAGCGGATTCGCGCGACTCCACCGTCCACACGACCGTCCGTGCCGGGACGGTGACGCTGTTCGAGAGCACAGCCTCGTGCCCGTCGTAGGAGGTGAGCGTCGTCCCGACGTGGATCTCGACCCCGCGCTTCTCGAGGTGACGCGCCGCGTATTCGCCGAGCCGTCGCGGGATCTCGGGGAGGATCTTCGGCGCGGCGTCCACGAGCACCCAGCGCTGGGGCACGCTTCGGAGGTTCGGTAGAAGCGGAGGGCTGCGCGTGCCAGGTCGTTCAGCTCGCCGAGGGCCTCGACGCCCGCGTACCCGGCGCCGACGAAGACGAAGCCGAGCTCCTCCGGACGGTCGGCCCGGATCGCGGCTCGCTCGAGCTGTTGGAGCACCCGATTGCGGAGCGCGATCGCGTCGGCGAGGTCCTTGAAGCCGACTCCGTGCTCGTGCAGTCCCGGCACGGGAAGACGCGGGTGATCGAGCCGAGGGCGAGCACGAGCTGGTCGAAGTGGATCTCGAGCTCGCCCGCGAGGGTGTCGGCGCGGACGATGCGCCGCTCCTCGTCGAGGCCCGTCGCGCGACCGAGGAGGAGATCTGCGTTGGGGCACATCTGCCTCAGCGGGACGACGACGTGCCGTGGCTCGAGCGTGCCCGACCCGGCCTCGACGAGGAGCGGCGTGTACAGCATGTAGTTCTCCGCCGAGAGGATCGTCGAGCCGCGCTTGCCGAGCAGCCGTGCCAGCGTAGCTCCCGGCGAACCCGCCGCCGAGCACGAGGGTCCGCACCGCGTGCCTCGCGAACTTCCACACGTCATGCCTACCACGGTCGTGGCGGCGAATGTCGGTCATCGGGAGCGGCGGGAGCACGAGGCTGCCGCCGAGGAGATCGGACGCCTCTCGCCGAGCACGGCTGCACCGTCGTGACGGGAGGGCTCGGCGGGGTGATGGCCGCGGCGCACAGGGGCGCAAAAGCGGCGGGTGGGACGACGCTCGCGGTCCTACCTGGCGAACGGCGCGAGGAGGCGAACCCCTGGGCGGACCACGTCGTCGTCACCGGGATCGGGCACGCGCGGACCTCGCAGTCGCAGCGTCGGAGACGCGGTGATCGCGGTCGCGGCAGCTACGGGACGCTGCCGAGATCGGCTTCGCGATGCATCTGGCCGTCCCGTGGTCGCGCTCGCCGGCTCGCCCGCCGTCGCCGGGTCGAGTGCGTGCCCACGCCCGAGGCAGCGGTCGCGCTCGTCCTACGTCACCTCGGCAGCCGCCGCTCGAGGTAGCGAAGCTCGGGCTCGTTCGCGGTCGAAGCGATCGCGCGGCGGTACTCGTCCGCTGCCTCCTCGGTGCGCCCGACGCGCCGGAGGAGATCGGCTCGTGCGGCGTGTAGGAGGTGGTAGCCGTCCAGCTCGCCGAGCTGGTCGATGAGCGCGAGTCCTCCTCGAGCTCGCCCGACAGCGCGACCGCGACGGCGCGATTGAGCGCGACGACCGGTGAGGGATCGAGCTCCGCGAGGCGGTCGTACAGCTCGACGATCTCGTGCCAGGGCCGGTCCTTCAGTGCGCGCCGGCGATCGCCGCCTGGAGCTGGTACGGGCCTGACCCGCCGGAGCGCGGCCGCCCTTTCCAGGACGCGCAGCCCCTCGTCGACGCGTTCGCGATCCCAGAGCGAGCGGTCCTGGTCCTCGAGCAGCACGAGCTCGCCGTGAGCGTCGACCCTCGCCTGCGCCGCGAGTCCTGGAAGAGCATGAGCGCGAGGAGCCCGAGCGCCTCGGACTCGTCCGGCATCAGGACCGCCAGCAGCTTGGCAAGGCGGATCGCCTCGTCGCACAGGTCGTCGCGAACGTGGTTGGACCGGCCGTTGCTACGTACCCTCGTTGAACACGAGATAGAGGACGGCGAGCACCGGTCGCAGGCGCTCCGGGAGGAGATGGTCGGGGGACGCGGAACGGGATCCCCGCCGTCCTGATCTTGCGCTTCGCACGCGCCAGGCGCTGCGCCATCGTCGGCTCGGGCACGAGGAACGCGCGTGCGATCTCGGGCGTCGCGAGGCCGCCGACCTCGCGGAGCGTGAGGGCGACCTGCCGTCCGGCGCGAGCGCCGGATGGCAGCAGGTGAAGATCAGCGCGAGCCGCTCGTCTGGGATCGCGCTCACGTCGTCCTCTTCCGCCGGCAGGGCCTCGACTCGTCCGAGCTGCTCCGCCTTTCGCTGGAACACCAGGTCTCGGCGGATGCGGTCGATCGCGCGGTTTCGGGCAGTCGTGACGATCGATGCTCCCGGGTTCCTCGGCACGCCGTCTCGCGGCCAGCGCTCGAGGGCCGCCGCGAACGCGTCCTGGACGGCGTCCTCGGCCAGCTCGAGGTCCCCGAGCGCTCGGTGAGGATCGCGACCGCGCGGCTCCATTCCTCGCGGAATGCCTCCTCGACGCCATTGGTCACGCGCCGCGGCTCCTCAGACGACCAGGGGCCGGATCTCGATCGCCCCGTCTCTGCGGTCGGGATGAGCGACGCGAGCCTGATCGCCTCGTCGAGGTCGGGCAGGTCGACGACGAACAGGCCTCCGATGTACTCCTTGGTCTCCGCGAACGGCCCATCGGTGACGAGGCGCTCGCCGTCGCGCACGCGGACCACCCTCGCCGTGCGCCGCTCGTCGAGCTCCTGACCCCCGACCTCCGGGTCGACTCGTCGCAACTCGTCGAAGAGCTCGAGCCAGCGCGGCATCACGTCTGCCCGGTGCTCGACCTTCTGCTCGTCGGAGAGGTCGGCCCAGCCCGTGTCGGTTCCGTAGATGAGGAGCGCGTACTTCACAGCTGCTCCTCCTCCGGGTCGGTGTAGACGGGCCGGACCTCGACGCCACGCAGTCCGCCGCGGGGATCCGAGCCGCCCAGTCGAGCGCCTCGTCCATCGTGTTGCACTCGAGAAGGTAGTAGCCGCCGAGTGCCTCCTTGACCTCCGCGTAAGGCCCGTCCACGACCAGCGTCTCGGCGTGACGGATGCCGACGCTCGTCGCATCGCGTGTCGACGTGAGCTGGTCGGCGTCGACGTAGACGCCGGCGTCACGCATCTCCTTCGTGATCTCCATGTAGCGCGCGATCAGCCGCGAGCGCTCGTCGTCCGACTGCGTCTCCCAGGCGTTCGTCGCTGTAGATCAGCGCGATGAGCTTCATCGATCCTCCTTTCGCCGGTTCATCCTGACGACGACCGGCGGGCCGAGAATCGACACTCCCACCGAGCATTCGTCCGAGAGCGTCCGGCGCCGTCCTTGTCGAGCGGCTCGTTCAGGTCGCCGCACTTCGGCTCTGTACGCAGGACGGGCAGCCGCTCGAGCACGGACAGCGTCGAGCAGGCGGAGGTGTCCGCGACCCACTCCTCGAACCGCTCGAATCCGCGTGCCGTGATCCCGACGCCGCCGGCGTGGCCGTCGTAGACGAAGATCGTCGGGCGACCTGTCTGTAGCGGAGGTTGGTGGAGAGGCCGCCGATGTCCAGCGGTCGCACATCGCCTGCAGCGGGAGGAGCGCGATCAGCGCGTGCTCGGCGGCGTGCAGCGTCCCGAGGAGGGCGGCATCCGCTCGAGCCCCTCGAGGTGGCGTCCGGCGGGGAGAACGTGACCGCCTCCGTCTCGAACGTCGTCTCCGGCATGAGGAGCGGGACGACGTCGATCGTCGATCCGTCGCGAATCGCCTTGCGTGCGAAGGCGACGACCTGCTCGGAAACGGAGACGCGCCCGAAGTGGAGCTCGACGCCGAGCCGGCGCTCGATCCGCTCCGCCTCGTCGATCGTCGTCTCGGACTCCTTCTTCACCTGCGTGTACCAGTCCACGCCTGCCGGGACGACGAGCGCGACGCGGCCCTCGTGGTCGATCCTCGCACGAGGTACTGCTCGCCGAGGTGGAGATAGACCGCCCCCTCGTGGACGGTCGAGTACGCGCGCTCGCGCTCGACGAGGCCGAGGAGCGCTCCACTGTCCCGCTGGACGACGGTGAACGCATCGGCATCGCCGGAGCGGAGCGAGATGCGTGCCGCCGGTAGTCGCGGCCTTTCCAGACGTACCCGGCGGAGGTGTGCTCGAGCTCCGGAAGCTGTGCTGCTCGCCCGAGCGCCTCCGGCCCGAGCTCCGCCGCATCGGTCTCGTCGAGCGGCGCCTCGTAGGCGGCCGCATACACGTGGGGGTCGAGGATCCTGGGATTCGTGTGGTCGAGGATCGCCGCTTCGACCGGCGCAGAGGAGTGCGTCCGGCTCGCGCGCGAAGAACTGGTCGAGCGCGTCCTCGCTCGCGACGAGCACGGCCAGCCCGCGGTCGCGGCGGCCCGCGCGGCCCCACTGCTGACGGAGCGAGGCGATCGTCCCCGGGAAGCCGACCGAGATCGCGCAGTCGAGGAGGCCGATGTCGATCCCGAGCTCGAGTGCGTCGGTCGCCGTCACGCCGAGCAGCTCGCCCTCGACGAGACGTCGCTCGATGTCTCGTCGCTGCTCCGCCGTGTAGCCGGCGCGATAGGGGGCGAGACGTCGCGCGGTCTCGGCGTCGACCCGCTCGGCCGTGAAGCGGTGGATCAGCTCGGCCGCCTTGCGGCTCTTCGCGAAGCAGATCGTCCTGAGGCCCCGTGAGGTGAGGCCGGACATGATCCGCGCGGCGTCGCCGAGCGCGCTCGCGCGCTGGCCGAGATCGGCGTCGAGGAGCGGCGGGTTCCAGATCGCGATCTCGCGTTCCGCTCTCGGCGACGTATCGCTCTCGATCATCGTGGCCGGCTCTCCGGTCAGGGCGAGCGCGAGCTCGCCAGCGTTCGCGATCGTCGCAGTCGCGAGCAGGAACTGTGGATCGGCGCCGTAGATCCGCGCCAGACGACGCAGCCGCCGGACGACGTTCCCGACGTGTGAGCCGAAGACGCCCCGGTACACGTGCGCCTCGTCGACCACGACGAAGCGGAGGTTCGAGAGGACGTCGCCCCAGCGGTCGTGATGCGGTAGGGCGCCGATGTGGAGCATGTCCGGGTTCGTGAGGACGACGTTCGACCACTTCCTGATCTGCCAGCGCCGCTCGCCCGGCGTGTCGCCGTCGTAGATCGCCGGCTCGAGCCCCTTGAGGCGGAGCTCCGAGAGCGCTCGGAGCTGATCCTGGGCAAGGGCCTTCGTGGGGTAGAGGTAGAGCGCGCGCGTCTTCGGATCGCGTGCGACGGCGTCGAGCACGGGGAGGTTGAACGCGAGGGACTTCCCCGATGCCGTCCCCGTCGTGACGACGACGTTCTCGCCTCGCTGCGCAGCCTCCCACGCCTCGGCCTGGTGGCGGTAGAGCGCGATGACGCCGGTCGCGACGAGCGCCGAGGCGAGACGTGGATCGAGATCGTCCGGCAGGGGCTCCGTCCGGGCTGCGCGGGCCGGCTCGAGCCCGCGGTAGGCGATCTCCTCGCCCTCGAGCAGATCCGCCCAGCCGGTCGCGACCCCGGTTGCCATCGGCCCAGTGTCGCAGCCGCGCTACGCGGCCAGATGCGGTGCAAACGCGCTCTCGTAGCGCGAGCGCTTGTGCGCGCCGTACACCGTCGCGCGCGCCTCCCCGCCCGAGAAGAGGATCACCGTCGGCAGCGAGAGGACCCCGTAGCGGCTCGGCACCGCGAGGTTCGCGTCGACGTCGAGGCGGACGAGCCGGACCTGTCCCTCGTGCTCGGCGGCGATCGCGCGGAGGTGCGGCTCGATCGCCTCGCACGGACCGCACCACGGCGCCCAGAAGTCGACGATCACGGGCACCGGGGAGGCCAGCACCTCGCCGGCGAACGTCGCGTCGGTGACCTCGTCCACTACAGGCGCCCGGTGAGAGCGCGGAACCTGAGGCCGGGGACCTTCCACATCGCCTCGGCGACGATCGAGCGCGTCATCTTCGATTCTCCGACGCGCCGGTCGACGAACTGGATCGGCACCTCGACCACGGCGAAGCCCGCCCGGATCACACGGTACGTCGTCTCGATCTGGAACGCGTAGCCGCGAGCCGAGAGCCGGTCGAGATCGATCGTCTCGAGCACCGTACGGCGGAAGCACTTGAAGCCGCCGGTGAGGTCGCGGATGCGTACGCCGAGGATGACGCGCGCGTAGAACGACCCGCCCTTCGAGACCAATCGGCGCCCGAGCCCCCAGTTCTCGGTGCCGCCGCCCTCGACGTAGCGTGAGCCGAGTGCAAGATCCGCGCCTCCGCCCGTCGCGGCCGCGATCAACCGGGGCACGTCCGCCGGATCGTGCGAGAAGTCGCAGTCCATCTCGAGCACGAGCTCCGCTCCCTCGGCCAGCGCACGCCGGAAACCGGCGATGTATGCGGGCCCGAGGCCTTCCTTAAGAGGCCGGTGGAGGACGTCGACCCAGTCGTACTCGGCCGCGAGCCGGTCCGCGATCTCGCCAGTGCCGTCCGGCGACGAGTCGTCGATGACGAGCACCCGGTCCCGCGTGGTGTCCAGCACCTGTGCGAGCGCCTGGAGCATCGGCTCGAGGTTGCCTCGCTCGTTGTAGGTCGGAAGGCAGACGACTGCGCGCGGGTGGGTCGTCGGAGTGTCCTCGGGCATCCTCGGGGAGGTTCGCGGTGGAACCAGGGGTTCCCCCACGTCGATCTCCCTATCATCGCGCCATGGCGACCACGCTGCCCCGAAACGCGGACGTCGCCGACCAGCTCGACCTCCTCGCCGACCTGTCGGAGATCCTCGGGGAGGAGTCGTTCAAGATCATCGCCTACCGTCGGGCGGCGACGCGCATCCGCGAGACGCCCGCGCCGGTCGCCGAGCTCGCACTCGAGGGCAAGGCGAAGGAGCTGCCCGGAGTGGGCCGGACGATCGAGGGGAAGGTCGTCGAGATCATCGAGGAGGGCGAGATCCAGGCGCTCAAGCGGCGCCGCGAGCGCGTTCCCGAGGGCGTCGTGGACTTCCTGCGTCTCCCGGGCGTCGGCCCGAAGACCGCGGCCCGCATCTGGACGGAGCTCGGGATCACGACGCTCGCCGCCCTGAGGGCGGCGGCGGAGGAGCAGCGACTGCGGGAGCTCTCCGGCCTCGGTGCGACGAGCGAGGAGAAGATCCTGCGCGCGCTCGAGGCGGGCGCAGGTCCGCAGAAGGAGAAGCGCGGTCTCCTCGGGCGGGCGCTGCCCGCGGTGCACCGTGTCGTCGTCGAGCTGCAGACGCATCCGGCCGCGATCCAGGTGTCGGAGGCCGGGAGCGTGCGCCGTCGCCGCGAGACCGTTCGCGACCTCGACCTGATCGCTACCTCGAGCGACGCCCCGGCGCTC
>CAWKEV010000004.1:0-18041 GCA_963848725.1 uncultured Actinomycetes bacterium
TCGCCCGCATCAGCATCGCAAAACAAAGCGCCAAAACGATTTTGCCGAAACCCTGCACGGTCAATTCCGCAATTCCAAGCGTCGGTGGCCGCCGACCACAGGACTTGCGGCAATAATCATATCGAAATCGAAATGGGCAAACGGGACCGTGCTCCACTATTGTATTTTCAAAACCGGACATTTTAAGGTCCCGAAGAAACAGGCCGATGCAGTGCGTGCGGCGTTCAAAGAATGGAAACGCGTCGGTATCGGGCTTAGCTTCAAGGAGGTCGATCAGCTGAGTGAAGCGGAAGTGCGGATCGGTTACTCGGCGGCGGATGGGGTATCGGAATCGTCTGTGGGCACGAATAGCCGAAAGCACTCATTAATGAGCCCACGACCGTTTACGGTTGGGATCTCACTTCGCAAGAGGGCGCCAGCACGGCCCTCCATGAGATCAGTCCTCTCGGAATGGAGCACGAGCACCAGAACCCGTTTGCCGGTATCAAGTGGCACGAGAAAGAAGTCTACAAGGCTCTCGCTAAGCCGCCCAACAAGTGGAAACGTTCCGAGACATTTCACAACATTCTGGAAAAGCTTTCGACAAATCAAGTGCAGGGTTCGACCTGGGATCCGGACTCCATCATGGAATACGAGTTCGAACCGGGACTGATCGACGAACCAGAAAAGTACGATATCAACGGACTTACTCCGCCCGGCACCCTTTCCAAAGCGGACAAGGAGTGGGTGCGGAATCGTACCCGCCAATGGCAGCAGCGTGCCGGTTCTCATCCATTCCAATCGGTTGCCGCGGAGCTCACTGCCGGTGAGCAAATGGACTACGAAATCAGGCCGACCGAGTCGCACAAATACTGCATTGAAACCAAGGGTGCCACGGACACGCTACTTGTTTTGTTTGAAGATGTGGGCGGTGTGCCGCGATTGTTATCCGGCGACGATGATAGCGGGGAAGAACGTAATGCTTGGATCAATTACAAACTCTTCAATGGACGAAAATACATTGCGCGCCTCCGCGTGAACTATCCAGGCCGTTCAGGAAAAGCGTCGCTGATGATTTCGTAGCGGGTGCAGATGCGACTGCGCAGTTGTTGGGTCCGGACCGAAGATTGAACAAGCAATGACCGGTTACGACTTACGCGGATTTATTGCTTCTTCGGCCAGCTGCTTACGCAACTCGGTCGACTTTTCCAACGGCGGTCGTCGGCATTTCGTCGAGTACGAAGATCTCGTCGGGCGCTTTGTAGCCGACGAGGGTCTTGGAAAACTGGATGAGCTCGGCGGTTGTGGGGGGCTTTGTGTCCGGTTTTAGCGTGACGTATGCGCGCACGTTTTCGCCGTGGATTAGATCGTGAACACCGATCACGCCGCGCACGCGACCGCAGGATGCTCGAGCAGCGAGTCTTCGACTTCCTGCGGGCAGATGTTCGAGCCGTCGTGAATGATGATTTGTTTTTTGCGGCCGCGGAACCAAAGGTAAAGTTCTGTTCGTCGGCGGACACGAGGTCGCCGTGTCGAGCCAGCCGCCCGCGATCGTTTCCGCAGTTGCGTCCGGCCGGTTCCAATAGCCGACCGACCCAGAGCGAGCCCGAGGCGACGTGGATCCAGTCGAGCGCGACCGAGACTCCGCGCGGCGACGTCTCGGCCGCGTGCCCCGCGAGCCCCGGGACGAGACCGCTGCAGCGGCGGCGAGGAGAGCGCCGACGAGCGCGAGCATCTCGGCGACCGGACGCTGGCGTGCCTCCGGACGCTCGACGCGCAGGAGGACGATGGCCGCGATCGCGAAGAGCGCGAGGATGAGCTCGAGGTCGAGGAACCCGCGGCCGAAGGCGGACGCGCGTAGGAGCGGCGTCAACGCGCTTATGTCCCAGATCGAGCGCAGCGCGAACTTCGCGGTCGCGGCGAAGACGTAGATGGGCGTCGCCACGAGTGCGACCGCGACGGCGACGAGGAAGACGAGTGTGACGGCCCGCAGAGAGCTTCCGGGGACGCGCTGCCTCACTGGGCGCGCGATGACAGCGCGGAAGACGAAGAGGCCGATCGCGGCCATGACGGACAGGAACACGGCCCAGCGCGCGATGAGCAGCCCGGGCGTCGCGGCCGTCTCGCTGATCGACGGAATCACGAACTGTGGCGCCGGCCCCGGGTTCGGCCCGACGGCGAACGTGAAGGCTCCGCGGACGGGGTGGCCGTCGACCGAGATCACGCGCCAGTACACGAGGTACCAGCCCTCGTCGAGGTGCTGGAGCGGGACGTCGAGCTCGTCCGGGTTCGAGGGCGAGCGGCCGGAGCTCCCGCCGTCTTCTGCTCTCCCGCCGCGTTCGTCACCGAGACGATGGCGAATCGTGGCTCGACGGCTTCGCTGTACGTGAGCGAGACCTGGGGGGGCGAGCTCGGACGGTGCCGCTCGCGGACGGCACCGTCGCGACCAGGTACGCGTGTGCGGACGCCGCGGCCGGCAGCGCGAGCGCCGCCGCGCAGGCGGCGGCGACGGGCAGGACGCGTCCCCTCGGCTCATGCCAGCGCCCGGCCTCCGCTGCGGGCCACGAGCGCGACGACCGCCAGGACGAGCGCGATCCGCCGACGACCAGGGCAACGATCGCGAGCGTCGACGTCCCTCCGCCGAGCGAGCTCTTCGCCTCGACCGTCGGCGCCGGCGTGTCGGAGGACTCCGAGCCCGACCAGTCGACGACCTTCCCGTTCGAGTACGTCTGGCGGACGGCGAAGTGTAGGTCTTGCTCGAGGCGGGGGTCGCAAGGAACTGGAAGACGGAGTCCTCCTCGGCCGGTACGCTGACCGCCTGTCCAGGTCACGTCTTGGATGACGGTGTCCTCTCCGGTGCCGGTCTGCTGAACCGTGCGCTTCCAGCCCTGGCGAGGGCGCGAACGAGTCGATCGGGAAGCCGGAGGGTGGCGTCAGCTCGATCCGGGTCGTGAAGGCGTTCTCCTCCTCGGTCGGGACGGCGAGCGTGTACAGCTGGGTTGCCTTCGCGAGGGCGATCGGACGGGCTCATCTCCGCGTGGGCGAACGCGCCCGAGGCGAGGACGAGGGCCGCTGCGCCCGCGCCCGCGAGCGCGAGGACGCTCTGGGTGGCTCGTCGGGCTATGTCGTGCTCCTTTCTCGTCCGAGTCGTCATCTCAGGTGACCCTCAGGGTGAAGGGTGCGGTGAGCACGTGGCCGTCGACGCGCGTCTGCAGGAAGAGGCGCCAGGCTCCGGCGACCGGGACGAGGACGCCGACCTTAGCTCCCCAGGCGTCGTCGAGTTGCCGGTGATCCTCGCGCCGCCGAGGACGCTCGTGCATCCGTGGTCCTGCTCGAGCAGACGTGCGTATGAAAGTAGTCGAGCGAGCCTTGGCGGAAGAAGATCGCGTGGGCGAGCGCGCCGTACCAGGGACTGAACCGGGCGGGGGAGCCGTCGGGACGCTCGACCGTGACAGTCAGGAACGCCGGCGAGATCGCCTTCAGCCGAGGCCGCCCGTGGAGTGTGAAGCGGTAGCCGTCGCTCGTCACCGTCGAGCTGAACGGGGGTAGCGGCCTGGGGCTCGTACGGCCCCGCAACGGTGAGGTCCGGAAGAGCTGGAAGTTGGGCTGCGGGCCGGACCGGGGGTAGGCGTCGACGACGACGCGGTACTCCCGGGAGCAGGGAAGGTCACCGCTCGGAGATGCGGCCGTCGGACGCGATCGGCGGATGGCGGTGGATGATGTACGCGAGGTCGTCGCGGACGATGATGAGGTGCACTCCGGTGTGGGGGCCGGAGCCGCGTTTGAAGGCGACGAGGGGCTTCCCGGAGGGCTGCCGGATCGTGAAGGCCACGGTCGTGGGCTTCCCCGCCCGTGCGGGGGTCGCCGGCTCGAAGCCCGCGAGCTCGTAGGTCCGGGCCGCCGAGACCGTCGGAGTGGCGATGCCGGAGGACGAGGACCCACAGCCCGCCTAAGGAGAACGGCCACGAAAGTGGCGCCGACGACGCAGGCGCGACGGACGAGGCGGGCCGTCACAGCCCCCTCCGGAAGCGGAACTCCGCGTGCGGGGGAATGTACGGACCGAGCTCGAGCACGATCTCGGCATGCTGTCGGAGCACGATCGCCGCCGGCGCCCCGCGGTAGCGCTCGCCGTCGACGTATGCGCGGACGGGGTGCTGAAAATCGGTGCGGAAGCCGACGAGGCGGCTCGGCGAGAGCGCCTTCTCCAGACCGCGAAGAAGTCTCCGAAGGTGTGTCTCCCGCTGTGCGCGACCTCGATCACGCCCGTGGGCTCGCGTGTCCGCAAGGGGTAGGAGCAGCGCCCCGAGACGACGTACGCGTCCCGGCGGTCGAGCGGCGGCGAGATCCCGATCCCGGCGGGGACGATCACGACGCGCCCGTGTGCGAAGAGCTCGAGGTGGGCACCGACGCGCGGAACTTCGTCCGTCGCGCACGACATGGATCGCACCGGCTGCGCGAGCGCGACGGCAGGACTGGACGCGCTGGGACGGAACGCCGGTCCGGCGCCATCGGGGTCGGGACGAGCGCGCCGGCCGCCGAGCTCGCGGCGACCAGCCCCACCGAGGCGGCGATTTCGAGCGCCTTCATCGCGACCTCCCGCGTGGGATCGCCGTCTCGACGCGCATCCGCTCGTCCTGCGGTCCCGCGGTGTCGCCCTCCGTCTCGGAGAAGGAGGACCGCGGCGCAGGCGGCGGCGACGGAGCCGACGCTCACGGCGACGGCGGTCGCCGAGCGAACCACGACCGCCGGCAGGGACGAGATGACGAAGCCGTGGGTGAGGACGCTCGCCTCGCTCAGCCCGACGAGCGTTGCGAGCACGGCGACGAAGCCGGCGACCGCGTGGCGACCGCCTGGCACCAGCAGGAACACGGCGATGGCGGCGGCGGCGATCGCGCAGCAGACGAGGACGTTCGCCCAGGCTGCCGCGTCGGAGCGTCCCGGCACGAAAGCGAACGACACAGTGAGCACGACGGCTGCGCTCCCCGCCATCGCCGCTCCGGCGTAGAGCGCGGCCTCGACCAGTCCGCGCCTGCGCGTGACCAGAGCCGCTCCCACCAAAACGGTGACGCCGAGGAGCACGAGCCACGGCCAGAGCGGCGGCCCGCTCGCGTGCAGGAGGCGTCCGGAGATCGTCTCCCTGTGGCCGCCGACGACGATCGGGATCGTCCAGCTCGCGACGTCCCCCTCAGGATACGTGCGTCCGGGTCGCGGCCGAGGCGGTGGTCGTGCCAGGAGAAGCGGTGCCCATCCGAGACGTGCGACCAGGAGGGAGGCGCGTTCGGGTCGAGCGCCGGGACCGAGCCGCGCCGCGCGAGCTTCGTCGCGATCGCCGAGGGCGAGCGGTCGTTCACGTCGACCCCCGCGGGCGTGAACCGAAGGAACGGCTCGCCCGCGTACCCGAGAACGACGACGGTGCTCGTGGCGGGAACGCGCAGCTCGAGCTTGCGGTCCCCGTCGATGATCGCGGCGCTCAGCTTCCCGCTCGCACCCGTGGAGGTGACCCGCGCGCGGTAGTCGAGCGCGTTCACGAGCGTGCCCGAGTGCGCTCCCGCAACGGCGGGAAGCCCCAGAGCGATGATCGCCGAGGTCGCGAGCACGATCGATCGTCGACGTAGGTTGGTCGGCTGCAGCGGTGCAGCCACGAGGCTCCTTCCGGTCGATTCGCTTCGCGCGCCGTGCCGGGCGCGCACGCACGTCTACCTAGGAAAGGAGCGGTGGGGCTCGCAGGCCCGCATGGACCGCGAGCGGCGATCGAGCGTGAAGCGTGAGGAGCGCGCCGCGCCAAAGGCGTGGCGCGGGACCGGTGTGGGCGGACCGCGGCGGGAGGACGCGCAGGACGACGTCCGCGAGCGACGCGACGAGCCGCTGCACGAAGACGACGGCCGCCGCCGCGAGCACGACGATGCCGACGAGCAGCGCGAGCGTCCCCGGCGCGAAGCTGACGAGCTGGAGCCGGTTCGCAACGAGCGAGCGCTCGAGCGACTCCTGCACCGCCAGGAACACGAGCGCCGCGGATGCGAGGGAGAAGAGGCCGGCGACGCGCGAGTGCCCGTTCGAGCGCGCCGGGAGCACCGACCTCAGAACCGAGGCAGCTCCGCTCGTCGGCCCGAGAACGAGCGCGACGGTGAGCGCGAGCAGCACCCCGACGAGCGCTACTCCGGAGAGCGTCGCCACGAGGGGCGCGTACCAACCGAAGTACCGGTGCTCCCCGTCCTGCGGGACGAATGAGCCGTAGGCGACGGCATGGGCCGTGAGCGCGCAGGCGCTGACGGCAGCCGCATGCCGCAGGGCGCCGCTCGCACGCGACCCGATCACCGCAACCGACGAGCGGCCGAGCACGGACAAGATCCTACCCCGCGAAAGCTAGTTTGCGGTGAAGGAAAGCGCGACGAGTGTCGCTAGCCGAGATCGACCTCGAGCTCGTGCGTTCCGGCGGCGGGCGGGAGCTCGATCGTCCCCGTCCGCGAATCGAACTGCTCAAGGGGGACGTCGTCCATCGTCACGTCGGAGATCCGCTCGCCGCCCGGAAGGCGGAGCCGCAGTCGCAGCGTCCGGAGAGGCGCGCGATCGGGCACGTCGAGGTCGACGTGCACGGAGTCGATCGTCGGCGCGATCGTGAACGAGACGCGGCCGAAGCTCGTCGCCATTCCCCGCACCGCGATCTCCTGACCGGGCGCGAGCCAGGCCCTCGGAGTGGCGAAGGCGAGCTCGAGCCCACGCGGGGTGCCGTCGCGGGCGGTCGTTTCGTGTACGAGCATGAGCCGCAGCGTCTCGAGGAAGGCCGCGTTGCTCGCCCCGTTCGGGGGCAGGTACATCGTCCGGTAGAGGCTGTGGCTCCCTCGGAGCGGCGCGATCGAGGCGCTCTCCCCGAGACGAAGGTGCCGGGTGTCATCGCGGCGGCGAGCTGCCCGTAGAGGCTCAGCACGAGCTGGTCGGACTCGTCGTTGTCGGCGAGGAAACGGGCGACGTTCAGGCCGTAGACCTGATCCGAGCCGGATATCGGGTACGGGGGCTCGCCGTACAGCGGTACGCGCCGGGCCGGACGAGGCCGAGGAACGCGAGCCGTGCCGGAGCATGTGCTCGAAGATCGCCTGCGCCGTCGGGCTGTGCGGCGCGATGACGGCCAATGCGGTCGCGTACGGCGCGACGAGGTTCCAGTAGCTCCCGTTCCGCGAGGCGGTAAGCGACCGGTACGGCTTCACGTGGTCGAGGAGCCTCACGGGGATGAAAGGCTCCCATCGGGGAGCCGCCGCTCCGACCTCCACCGCGCGGTGCAGCCCGTTCCCGAGCCTGATCGCGAGTCGCCGCGACTGCGTCCCGAGCGAGCGCATCCCGAGCTCGCCCCAGACCTCGCTCATCTCTCTGAAACCCTGCCATACGACTGCTTGTGAGTGGAGGCCGTACACGGCATCGGGCACATCCGAAGAGTACTGCTCACGTGGAAGCAGGCCGTTCCGGCTCGAGCGAGCTGACGTCCGAGCGTCGTCACATACCGGTGCAGGACCGGCGTCTTGTGGAGGACGAAGGCCCGGTCCTGCGAGAGCCGGTAATGCTCGGCGACACCAACGAGCCGCGCGCCCATCCTCCAGTTCGGGTTCGTCGTCCGTCTCTTCGCATACCCGACCGGCCGCTTCTTGAGCGAGGTGCGGAGGATCGATCGGCTCACCTCGGCGTGGCTGTACTCGTCCATCACGCGCGCGACGTCGACTCCCTCCGGCCCCGAGAGCTGCTCGTACTGGTTCCCGATGCTGTACCGCCAGGTGAGCCCGAGCTCCTGGATCAGCAGGCTTCGCTCGGCATCGAGCACACGCGGCTCCGGGACGTCGATCGTGCCGCCGTGGGCGAGACGACGCTCCCAGTAGGAGGTCATCGAGCGCGTGCCGCGTCGTAGGTGTCCTCGTCCATCGTCAGGCCGCGGCTCGACGAGGGTGTGATCAGCCACGCGACGTACACCGTGCGGGCGGTGCCGCCCGGCACCGAGTACTGAGCGACGACCCGGTGAACGACCCGCCCGCGCTGTAGGCGAGGAACGTTGCCCGCGCCGTGCCAGCCTGATCCCGTTGCTCGAGAGCCCGCTGACCGAGGGCGTGAAGCGGACCCGCGTCAGCGCGTCCTTCGATTGCGTCGCGTCCGCCTCGAGCCGGACGAAGCTCACGAGTGAGCGCGTCTCCGGAACGCGCGACGCGAACGACTCCTGGCGGTAGCGGACGCCCGAGGCGTCGACGTAGCTCGTCTCGAGGATCGGCAGGTAGCCGTCCGCGAGCACGGGGGGCGCGAGGCGCTTCAGGCATGAGCTGTAGCGCTCCGATCCGCGGTGCCCTACGGCGATCGTGAGCCGGCGGCCGTGCGTCCGCTCGGAGACGATCTGGCTCCCGTCCGCGACGTGGAGCGCGACCGAGATCGCTCCCCGCGCACCGAGTGGCTGCGTGAACGGCACGTAGTGGACGCCCGAGTCGGTGAGCGGCCTGCCGCGCGCGGCGCGGGCGAGGAGGAGGGGAGGGAGATAGCGCTCGACTGCCTCGTAGGTGGGCCCGGCTCTCGAGGCCAACAACCTGTCTCCCCAGAGATCGCGCCTTGCAGCCGCGCGTTGGCGACCCGGCGCTGGTACCTACCGCTCGGCGCGCCCGCTCGGCACGTGGTTCGTGCGGCACAGAGGCCGTCTGCGCGGTCTCGTGTCTTGCCGCGCCAGCCGACGAGGCGGCGAGTGCGACTGCCGCGACGAGCGCGATCGCTGCCGCCGTGCACGGACGGGTCACGCCGGCGACCTCGTCTCCACTGCACCTGCTGCTCTCTCGGCCCCGCTCTCCCGCGTGCCCACCGCGTTCAAGGTTATGTCGTCCACCGAGGCGTCGCCCGCCGAGGGTGAGGGGCGCAGCAGATCGTCCGTGCATAGACCAGGTATTGCCTATGCGTGTAGAGCGCATCCTCGTGCGTGGGACAGAGCGTCAAGGTTTCGATGAAAAGGGGTTGACGGAGATCGAGCTGTACGGCTAGCCTCCCATTACTTGCCATGTGATACATGGGCAATGCGGGGGCTGCGCGGCATGACCACGACCACGCTATCCGGGAGACGAGTTCATTTGACCAACCGATGAGCAGGGCAGAGATCGTCTTGCGTGGCGCCCGAGCCGGGGTGGCGATCACTGTCGGGGGAACGGCGCTCGCGGCTCTCACGGTCGATGCCTCGGCGGCGACGCTGCCCGACAACGACCTCGCGTATGTGCGCCTCCTCGTGGCCTCCGAGCTGCTGGCGATCGACTTCTATACGCAAGCGATTGCCTCGAGCCATATCGACGGCAAGGCGCTCACGAACATGAAGCACGCGCTCGTCAACGAGAGGGCGCACTACCATCTCTCTGAGGGTCATGGCCGGAGCCGGGCAGGCGGCGGCTACCGGGGATGACATCAGCTTCACCTACCCACGTCGGCGTTCTCGTCGCCGGCGTCGATCGGGAAGCTCGGAATCGAGCTCGAGAAGATCGTGCTCGGCGCCGTCAGGAGCGGTCGAGGGGCTGCAGGCGAACACGCTCGAACGGCCGTTCGCGATCGCGGCCAACGAGGCGTAGCACCTAACCGTCCTCTCCGGCGAGCGGCTCGGCCCCCCGATCGGAAGGCGTTCGCGGCCGGCCTGACCATCGATCAGGCGTCGGATGCGCTCGACGCCTGCGGGTTGAGGTCGACATGCAAGAGACGTCTACACCGCAAGCGACGCGGCACGGGTACTCGGGATCAGCCTCGACACCCTGCGTCGTTGGGACAAGGCAGGCCGCATGGCGTCGAGCGTGACAAGAGCAATCGTCGCGTCGTCCCGGGAGCGAGGTGGTCCGATTCGCCGCGAGGCCGGGAACGCCCATCTGAGCGCGCGGGATCGGTTTCGCGGTGCGTGACTGAGGTGAAGACCGACAGGCTCCTCGCCCAGGTCGAGCTCGTCGTGAGCGACCGGTTCGGTTGACCACGATCATCACAGTGACGCGGCCGCGGATCTCGCTCGCGCCGGGATCACCGCGACGGCGATCGTGAGTCGACGTCTGTGATGGTCCAAAACTAGGAGAGAGAGAGTCCCGTTTCCATGACGCTGGCTTCGACACTCGCGCCATACGGCTCGTCACCGGAACACTAGTCGCGCTGTCGCTCGTTCTTCGCGTCGGCGGGGCGGCGGGCGGCAAGGCAGAGCGAGACGGCGCCGCGCAGGCGCAGGTCGTCGTCTACGGGCCGCGTCGCTGACGGACGTCTTCCCGAAGATCGACCCGACGGCGAAGTATCGTTCGCGGGCTCGACAGCCTCGCGGCGCAGATCACGCAGGGTACCCCGGCGGACGTCTTCGCCTCCGCGACATGACGATCCCCAATCAGCTGAACGCGAAGAGCCTCGTCGAAGCCGGTCGTGTTCCGCGTGAACACGACCGGCTTCGAGACGAGGCTCTTCGCGTTCAGCTGATTCGGGATGGTCATGTTCGCGGAGGCGAAGACGTCCGCCGGGGCACCCTGCGTGATCTGCGCCGCGAGGGTGTTCGAGCCGGCGAAGGAGTACTTCGCCGTCGGGTCGATCTTCGGGAAGACGTCGGTGAGCGACGCGGCCGCGTAGACGACGACCTGCGCCTGCGCGGCGCCCGCCTCGCTCTGCCTTGCCGCCGCGCCGCCCGCGCCGAACGCGAAGACGAGCGACAGCGCGACGAGCGTTCCGGTGACGAGCCGTACGGCGCGAGTGTCGAAGCGAGCGCTCATGGAAACGGAACCCTCTCTCTCTCCTAGTTCTCGACCATCACAGACGTCGACTTCACGATCGCCGTCGCGGTCATCCCGGCGCGAAGCCCGAGATCCGCGGCCGCGTCACTCGTGATGATCGCGGTCAACCGAACCGGGTCGCTCACGACGAGCTCGACCTGGGCGAGGAGCCCGTCCGTCTTCACCTCGGTCACGACACCGCGAAAGCGATTCCGTGCGCTCAGATGGGCGTTCCCGGCCTCGCCGCGAATGCGGTCGACCTCGCTCGCCGGGACGACGCGACGATTGCTCTTGTCGCGCTCGACGCTGATGCGGCCAGCCTTGTCCCAACGACGCAGGGTGTCGAGGCTGATCCCGAGTACCCGTGCCGCGTCGCTTGCTGTGTAGACGTCTCGTGCCATCTCGACCTCAACTCTCGTAGGCGTCGAGCGCATCCGACGCCTGATCGATGGTCAGGCTGGCCGCGAACGCCTTCCCGATCGGGCGGCCGAGCCACTCGCCGGAGAGGACGCTCAGGTGCTGCGCCTCGTTGGCCGCGATCTGCGCGAACGGCCGTTTGAGCGTGTTCGCCTGCAGCCCCTCGACGGCTCCTAGATAGGCGCCGAGCACGATCTTCTCGAGCTCGATTCCGAGCTTCCCGATCGACGCCGGCGACGAGAACGCCCGACGTGGGTAGGTGAAGTTGATGTCATCCCCGGTAGCCGCCGCCTGCCCGGCTCCGGCCATGACCGTCGAGAGAGACTGGTAGTGCACCCTCTCGTTGACGAGCGCGTGCTTCATGTTCGTGAGCGCCTTGCCGTCGATATGGCTCGAGGCAATCGCTTGCGTATAGAAGTCGATCGCCAGCAGCTCGGAGGCCACGAGGAGGCGCACATACGCGAGGTCGTTGTCGGGCAGCGTCGCCGCCGAGGCATCGACCGTGAGAGCCGCGAGCGCCGTTCCCCCGACAGTGATCGCCACCCCGGCTCGGGCGCCACGCAAGACGATCTCTGCCCTGCTCATCGGTTGCGTCAAATGAACTCGTCTCCCGGATAGCGTGGTCGTGGTCATGCCGCATAGCCCCCGCATTGCCCATGTATCACATGGCAAGTAATGGGAGGCTAGCCGTACAGCTCGATCTCCGTCAACCCCTTTTCATAGAAACCTTGACGCTCTGTCCCACGCACGAGGATGCGCTCTACACGCATAGGCAATACCTGGTCTATGCACGGACGATCTGCTGCGCCCCTCACCCTCGGCGGGCGACGCCTCGGTGGACGACATAACCTTGAACGCGGTGGGCACGCGGGAGAGCGGGGCCGAGAGAGCAGCAGGTGCAGTGGAGACGAGGTCGCCGGCGTGACCCGTCCGCGCACGGCGGCAGCGATCGCGCTCGTCGCGGCAGTCGCACTCGCCGCCTCGTCGGCTGGCGCGGCAAGACACGAGACCGCGCAGACGGCCTCTGCTGCCGCACGAACCACGTGCCGAGCGGGCGCGCCGAGCGGTAGGTACCAGCGCCGGGTCGCCAACGCGCTGCGCGCAAGGCGCGATCTCTGGGGAGACAGGTTGTTGGCCTCGAGAGCCGGCCCCACCTACGAGGCAGTCGAGCGCTATCTCCCTCCCCTCCTCCTCGCCCGCGCCGCGCGCGGCAAGCCGCTCACCGACTCGGGCGTCCACTACGTGCCGTTCACGCAGCCACTCGGTGCGCGGGGAGCGATCTCGGTCGCGCTCCACGTCGCGGACGGGAGCCAGATCGTCTCCGAGCGGACGCACGGCCGCCGGCTCACGATCGCCGTAGGGCACCGCGGATCGGAGCGCTACAGCTCATGCCTGAAGCGCCTCGCGCCCCCCGTGCTCGCGGACGGCTACCTGCCGATCCTCGAGACGAGCTACGTCGACGCCTCGGGCGTCCGCTACCGCCAGGAGTCGTTCGCGTCGCGCGTTCCGGAGACGCGCTCACTCGTGAGCTTCGTCCGGCTCGAGGCGGACGCGACGCAATCGAAGGACGCGCTGACGCGGGTCCGCTTCACGCCCTCGGTCAGCGGGCTCTCGAGCAACGGGATCAGGCTGGCACGGCGCGGGCACACGTTCCTCGCCTACAGCGCGGGCGGGTCGTTCACCGGGTCGTCGCTCAAGTACTCGGTGCCGCGCGGCACCGCCCTCACGGTGTACGTCGCGTGGTTGATCACACCCTCGTCGAGCCGCGGCCTGACGATGGACGAGGAGACGTACGACGCCGCACGCGACTCGATGACCTCCTACTGGGAGCGCCGTCTCGCCCACGGCGGCACGATCGACGTCCCCGAGGAGCGCGTGCTCGATGCGGAGCGCAGCCTGCTCATCCAGGAGCTCGGGCTCACGTGGCGGTACAGCATCGGGAACCAGTACGAGCAGCTCTCGGGGCCGGAGGGAGTCGACGTCGCGCGCGTGATGGACGAGTACAGCCACGCCGAGGTGAGCCGATCGATCCTCCGCACCTCGCTCAAGAAGCGGCCGGTCGGGTATGCGAAGAGACGGACGACGAACCCGAACTGGAGGATGGGCGCGCGGCTCGTTGGTGTCGCCGAGCATTACCGGCTCTCGCAGGACCGGGCGTTCGTCCTCCACAAGACGCCCGTGCTGCGCCGGTACGTGACGACGCTCGGACGTCAGCTCCGCTCGAGCCGGAACGGCCTGCTTCCACGTGAGCGGTACTCCTCGGACGTGCCCGATGCCGTGTACGGCCTCCACTCACAAGCAGTCGTATGGCAGGGACTCAGAGAGATGAGCGAGGTCTGGGGCGAGCTCGGGATGCGCTCGCTCGGGACGCAGTCGCGGCGACTCGCGATCAGGCTCGGGAACGGGCTGCACCGCGCGGTGGGGAGGTCGGAGCGGCGGCTCCCCGATGGGAGCCTCTTCATCCCCGTGAGGCTCCTCGACCACGTGAAGCCGTACCGGTCGCTTACCGCGTCGCGGAACGGGAGCTACTGGAACCTCGTCGCGCCGTACGCGTTCGCATCGGGCCTCATCGCGCCGCACAGCCCGACGGCGCAGGCGATCCTCGAGTACATGCTCCGGCACGGCTCGCGCTTCCTCGGCCTCGTCCGGGCCGGCGCGTACGCGCTGTACGGCGAGCCGCCGTACCCGATATCCGGCTCGGATCAGGTCTACGGCCTGAACGTCGCCCGTTTCCTCGCCGACAACGACGAGTCCGACCAGCTCGTGCTGAGCCTCTACGGGCAGCTCGCCGCCGCGATGACACCCGGCACCTTCGTCTCGGGGGAGAGCGCCTCGATCGCGCCGCTCCGAGGGAGCCACAGCCTCTACCGGACGATGTACCTGCCCCCGAACGGGGCGAGCAACGCGGCCTTCCTCGAGACGCTGCGGCTCATGCTCGTACACGAAACGACCGCCCGCGACGGCACCCCGCGTGGGCTCGAGCTCGCCTTCGCCACTCCGAGGGCCTGGCTCGCGCCCGGTCAGGAGATCGCGGTGCGGGGAATGGCGACGAGCTTCGGCCGCGTCTCGTTCACGATCGCGCCGACGATCGACTCCGTGCACGTCGACCTCGACGTGCCCGATCGCGCGCCTCTCCGGACGCTGCGACTGCGGCTCCGCCTTCCGGGCGGCGAGCGGATCTCCGACGTGACGATGGACGACGTCCCCCTTGAGCAGTTCGATTCGCGGACGGGGACGATCGAGCTCCCGCCCGCCGCCGGAACGCACGAGCTCGAGGTCGATCTCGGCTAGCGACACTCGTCGCGCTTTCCTTCACCGCAAACTAGCTTTCGCGGGGTAGGATCTTGTCCGTGCTCGGCCGCTCGTCGGTTGCGGTGATCGGGTCGCGTGCGAGCGGCGCCCTGCGGCATGCGGCTGCCGTCAGCGCCTGCGCGCTCACGGCCCATGCCGTCGCCTACGGCTCATTCGTCCCGCAGGACGGGGAGCACCGGTACTTCGGTTGGTACGCGCCCCTCGTGGCGACGCTCTCCGGAGTAGCGCTCGTCGGGGTGCTGCTCGCGCTCACCGTCGCGCTCGTTCTCGGGCCGACGAGCGGAGCTGCCTCGGTTCTGAGGTCGGTGCTCCCGGCGCGCTCGAACGGGCACTCGCGCGTCGCCGGCCTCTTCTCCCTCGCATCCGCGGCGCTCGTGTTCCTGGCGGTGCAGGAGTCGCTCGAGCGCTCGCTCGTTGCGAACCGGCTCCAGCTCGTCAGCTTCGCGCCGGGGACGCTCGCGCTGCTCGTCGGCATCGTCGTGCTCGCGGCGGCGGTCGTCGTCTTCGTGCAGCGGCTCGTCGCGTCGCTCGCGGAGGTCGTCCTGCGCGTCCTCCCGCCGCGGTCCGCCCACACCGGTCCCACGCCACGCCTTTGGCGCGGCGCGCTCCTCACGCTTCACGCTCGATCGCCGCTCGCGGTCCATGCGGGCCTGCGAGCCCCACCGCTCCTTTCCTAGGTAGACGTGCGTGCGCGCCCGGCACGGCGCGCGAAGCGAATCGACCGGAAGGAGCCTCGTGGCTGCACCGCTGCAGCCGACCAACCTACGTCGACGATCGATCGTGCTCGCGACCTCGGCGATCGTCGCTCTGGGGCTTCCCGCCGTTGCGGGAGCGCACTCGGGCACGCTCGTGAACGCGCTCGACTACCGCGCGCGGGTCACGTCCACGGGTGCGAGCGGGAAGCTGAGCGCCGCGATCATCGACGGGGACCGCAAGCTCGAGCTGCGCGTTCCCGCCACGAGCACCGTCGTCGTTCTCGGGTACGCGGGCGAGCCGTTCCTTCGGTTCACGCCCGCGGGGGTCGACGTCAACGACCGCTCGCCCTCGGCGATCGCGACGAAGCTCGCGCTGGCGTGGCTCGGTCCCGGCGCTCGACCCGAAGGCGCCTCCTTCCTGGTCGCACGTCTCGGATGGGCACCGCTTCTCCTGGCACGACCACCGCCTCGGGCCGCGACCCGGCCGCACGTATCCCGAGGGGGACGTCGCGAGCTGGACGATCCCGATCGTCGTCGGCGGGCACAGGGAGGCGATCTCCGGACGCCTCCTGCACGCGAGCGGGCCGCCGCTCTGGCCGTGGCTCGTGCTCCTCGGCGTCACCGTTTTGGTGGGAGCGGCTCTGGTCACGCGCAGGCGCCGACTGGTCGAGGCCACGCTCTACGCCGGAGCGGCGATGGCGGGAAGCGCAGCCGTCGTGCTCACTGTGTCGTTCGCTTTCGTGCCGGGACGCTCCGACGCCGCAGCCTGGGCGAACGTCATCGTCTGCTGCGCGATCGCCGCCGCCGCCATCGCCGTGTTCCTGCGGGTACCAGGCGGTCGCCACGCGGTCGCCGGCTTCGCCGCGGTGCTCGCAACGCTCGTCGGGCTGAGCGAGGCGAGCGTCCTCACCCACGGCTTCGTCGTCTCGTCCCTGCCGGCGGTGGTGGTTCGCTCGGCGACCGCCGTCGCCGTGAGCGTCGGCTCCGTCGCCGCCGCCTGCGCGGTCCTCGTTCTCCGAGACGGAGGTCGACACCCGCCGGAAGAGCACATGCGCGTCCAGATGGCGATCCCACGCGGAAGGTCGCGATGAAGGCGCTCGGAATCGCCGCCTCGGTCGCGCTGGTCGCCGCGAGCTCGGCGGCCGGCGCGCTCATCCCGACCCCGATCGGCGCCGGACCGGCGTTCCGTCCCAGCGCGTCCAGTCCTGCCGTCGCGCTCGCGCAGCCGGTGCGATCCATGTCGTGCGCGACGGACGAAGTTCCGCGCGTGGGCGCCCACCTCGAGCTCTTCGCACACGGGCGCGTCGTGATCGTCCCCGCCGGGATCGGGATCTCGCCGCCGCTCGACCGCCGGGACGCGTACGTCGTCTCGGGCGCTGCTCCTACCCCTTGCGGACACGCGAGCCCACGGGCGTGATCGAGGTCGCGCACAGCAGGAGACGCGCCTCGGCGACTTCTTCCGGTCTGGGGAAGGCGCTCGCGCCGAGCCGCCTCGTCGGCTCCGCACCGATTCGCAGCATCCCGTCCCGCGCGTACGTCAACGGCGGAGCGCTACCGCGGGCGCCGGGGGCGATCGTGCTCCGACAACATGCCGAGATCGTGCTCGAGGCTCGGTCCGTACATTCCCCCGCACGCGGAGTTCCGCTTCCGGAGGGGGCTGTCGACGGCCCGCCTCGTCCGTCGCGCCTGCGTCGTCGGCGCCACTTTCGTGGCCGTTCTCCTTACGGCGGCTGTGGGTCCTCGTCCTCCGGCATCGCCACTCCGACGGTCTCGGCGGCCCGGACCTACGAACTCGCGGGCTTCGAGCCGGCGACCCCCGCACGGGCGGGGAAGCCCACGACCGTGGCCTTCACGATCCGGCAGCCCTCCGGGAAGCCCCTCGTCGCCTTCAAACGCGGCTCCGGCCCCCACACCGGAGTGCACCTCATCATCGTCCGCGACGACCTCGCGTACATCATCCACCGCCATCCGCCGATCGCGTCCGACGGCCGCATCTCCGAGCGGGTGACCTTCCCTGCTCCCGGGGAGTACCGCGTCGTCGTCGACGCCTACCCCCGGTCCAGGCCCGCAGCCCAACTTCCAGCTCTTCCGGAACCTCACCGTCGCGGGGCCGTACGAGCCCCAGGCGCTCCCCCGTTCAGCTCGACGGTGACGAGCGACGCTACCGCTTCACACTCCACGGGCGGCCTCGGCTGAAGGCGATCTCGCCGGCGTTCCTGACGGTCACGGTCGAGCGTCCCGACGGCTCCCCCGCCCGGTTCAGTCCCTGGTACGGCGCGCTCGCCCACGCGATCTTCTTCCGCCAAGGCTCGCTCGACTACTTTCATACGCACGTCTGCTCGAGCAGGACCAGCGGATGCACGAGCGTCCTCGGCGGCGCGAGGATCACCGGCAACTCGACGACGCCTGGGGAGCTAAGGGTCGGCGTCCTCGTCCCGGTCGCCGGAGCCTGGCGCCTCTTCCTGCAGACGCGCGTCGACGGCCACGTCCTCACCGCACCCTTCACCCTGAGGGTCACCTGAGATGACGACTCGGACGAGAAAGGAGCACGCACATATGCCCCGACGAGCCACCCAGAGCGTCCTCGCGCTCGCGAGCGCGGGCGCAGTGGTCCTCGTCCTCGCCTCGGGCGCGTTCGCCCACGCGGAGATGAGCCCATCGATCGCCCTCGCGAAGGCAACCCAGCTGTACACGCTCGCCGTCCCGACCGAGGAGGAGAACGCCTTCACGACCCGGATCGAGCTAACGCCACCCTCCGGCTTCTCGATCGACTCGTTCGTGCCCTCGCAGGGCTGGAAGCGCACGGTTCAGCAGACCGGAACCGGGGAGGAGACCGTCATCAAGACGTGACCTGGACAGGCGGTCGCGTACCGGCCGAGGAGGACGCGCTCTTCCAGTTTCTGCGACCCCGCCT
>CAWKEV010000005.1:0-7736 GCA_963848725.1 uncultured Actinomycetes bacterium
TGTTGATCCCTTCCACCGGACCGCTGCTGCGGCCCTCGTCGAAGTAGGCCAGGATACCGTCCCAGTGGTTTTCCAGCATCGTGATGAACGGCTGCCAGTCCAACCCCGTTGTCTTCGCTTCAGTGATCCAGTCCCGTAGTTGCTGCGCGGCCGTCGCTCGGTCCGGTGCCGCGTCAAAGATCGCAGTCACCTGCCAACGCGAATGATAGATCTGCCCCAACACCGGCACCTTCGCGAACAAATCGTTTAACGCCTGGAGATTCTCCGGCTTCAGATCCTTTGGGCGGCGGCGGAAATCGTGCATCAACGAACGCACACGCTTTGCTTGTTCCTTGCTCAATCCACGCTTGTAGGCTCGGTAGTTTTTTTTCGCAGTGTGTCCGCCACTTCGCCCAATTTCTTGGCCACGTGGAAACGATCGATCACCGACTGGCTATTGGGCAGCATCTCGCGGCAGGCGGCCAAGTACGCCGGCGCCATGTCGGTGCTGTGCGTCTCGACCGCAGCCCGCTGTTCCGGCGACAGCACCGCCAGGCACTGTTGGCCGCCGCCTCGTCACGCCCTTTCGCCACCGCCAAAATCTCCGGCTTTGACGGATCGGTCAGGTCGGTCAAAATCGTGGCGTAGGTCTGTGACCTTGCGCAAGCTGACTTCATCCAGGCCGATGTTGCGGACCTGCCGTTGCGGATCGACCTGCTTCGCCTTCGCATCCTCGATCCGGTTCTTGACGATCCGTTCCACCGTTTCCGCCGAGATGCCCAACTGATCAGCCACATCGACGGCGGTGCTCTTGAGAGCTGTCGTCCACGACACGTACGGGCCACCCGATGTCCTGCGGATCGAGGAGGTCGACCGGCCCACTCCTGCCGACGACGAGATCCTCGTCCGCGTGCACGCGACGACGGTCAACCGCACGGACTGCGGCTGGCGGAGCGCGACGCCGTTCTTCGTGCGCTATTTCACGGGGATCCGGCAGCCGAAGCAACGGATCCTGGGCATGGAGCTGAGCGGCGAGGTGGACGCGCTCGGTCCGGCGGTCCGCGGGTTCGCGGTCGGCGACCACGTGTTCGGCGTGAAGGGCTTCGGCGCGAACGCGGAGTTCGTCTGCGTCCGGGAGAGCGCCGCGCTTGCGCACAAGCCTGCGGCGGTGAGCTTCGAGGAGGCTGCCGCCGTCTGCGACGGAGCCTGCCTCGCCATGTCGTGCCTGCGATGCGCAGACCTTCGCTCTGGGCGGCGGCTCCTCGTCTACGGCGCCTCCGGCTCGATCGGCACGGCGGCCGTGCAGCTCGCGAAGCACTTCGGCGCCCACGTCACCGCCGTCTGCAACACGAAGAACGTCGAGCTCGTCCGCTCCCTCGGCGCCGACGAGGTGATCGACTACCTGAACGAGGACTTCACGAAGAACGGCGAGACCTACGACGTGGTCTTCGACGCGGTCGGAAAGCACTCGTTCAGGCGCTCGAGGGGCTCGCTCGCCCCCGGTGGCAGGTTCATCGAGACCGACCTCGGCTTCATGTGGCATGTGCCGGCATTGGCTCTCCTGACCCGGTTGGTCGGCGACCGGAAGGTCACGCTCGGGATCGGGAAGTACCGGAGGGAGGACGTCCTCTTCGTGAAGGGCCTGATCGAGGCGGGCGAGTACCGGCCGGTCATCGACCGGACGTATCCGCTCGAGGAGATCGTCGAGGCGACGCGGTACGTCGAGACCGGCGAGAAGACCGGCAACGTCGTCCTCACCCTCGACGGTGACGGACTGGCGCGAGCAGGGGAGTCCCGATGAGGGCGGTCGTCCACGACCAATACGGGCCGCCCGACGTGCTGCGGCTCGAGGACGTTCCGAAGCCGGAGCCGACGGACGAGGAGATCCTCGTCAGGATCCACGCGACCTCGGTGACGCGCGCGGACGCTCACCTCCGCTCCGGGACGCCGTTCGTCGGGCGTCTCCAATCCGGCCTACTCCGGCCGAAGCGGAGGATCCTCGGCCACGAGCTGGCCGGCGAGATCGAGGCCATAGGCGCGGACGTCACCGATTTCGCGGCCGGTGATCGCGTATTCGGCGCGCTGCCGTACCTCGCACTCCGCATGGGCGCACACGCGGAGTACATCGCGGTTCCGGCGACGTGGCCGCTCGTGCGAATCCCGCAGGGGATGAGCTACGAGCAGACGGCCGCGGTCTCGGACGGCGCGCTCTGCGCGTTCAACGGCATGCGCCCGGTGGGCGACCTGGCAGGGAAGCGGATGCTGGTCTACGGTGCCTCCGGCTCGATCGGCACGGCGGCCGTACAGCTCGCGAAGCACTTCGGCGCCCACGTCACCGCCGTCTGCAACACGAAGAACGTCGAGCTCGTCCGCTCGCTCGGCGCCGACGAGGTGATCGACTACCTGAACGAGGACTTCACGAGGAACGGCCAGACCTACGACGTGGTCTTCGACGCGGTCGGAAAGCACTCGTTCAGGCGCTCGAAGGGCTCGCTCGTTCCGGGTGGCTACTACCTCCCGACCGACGGCTTCCGGAACGTCTTCCTCGGGTTGGCGCACAAGAAGTTCGGCGAGCGGAAGGTCGTGTTCGAGTTTCCCGCGCTTCCGGAAGGACGACGTCGCCCTTCTCGGGGCCCTCATGGAGTCGGGGGAGTACAGGCCGGTGGTCGACCGCGTCTATCCGCTCGAGGACGTCGTCGAGGCGACGCGTTATGTCGAGACGCAGCAGAAGACCGGCAACGTCGTGCTCTCCGTGTTCCCCGAGGACGGGTAATCGCCAAGCCTCCGGCCGATGAGTTCCGGTCCACGCCGGAGTCCAATCAGCGCGAGTGGCAAGAACGGCAGTCTCGATCCGAAAGGTGGTGCGGGTATGACGGTCTCACTGCAGAGCGTGGGCGCGATCACACTGTTCGTGGAGGATCCGAAACGATCGAAGACGTTCTACGAGGGCGTCTTCGACGGCCGGGTGATCTACGAGGACGACGACGCGACGGCGTTCCAGTTCGAGAATACGATCGTCAACCTCCTCGCGCGCCCCGCCGCGCGCGGCCTTATCGAGCCTGCGCCGGTTGCGAGTGGTGAGGCGCGGAGCGAGCTTCCAGCTCACGATCTGGGTGGACGACACGGACAAGACATGTGCCGAGCTCGCCCGTCGCGGCGTGCGGCTGCTGAACGGGCCGCTGGACCGGGAGTGGGGAGTGCGGACAGCGAGCTTCACCGATCCGGACGGCCACGTCTGGGAGGTCGCAGCCCAGCTTCCCGAGCAGGGCCAGGCGTCGTAACCGCGCTCGCGGCTTTCGGTCGCGCTAAGTCGTCGACCGCGCCCCGGCGCAGCCGGGGTCGTGATACGAGGCGAGCTTGCGCAGCAGCGCGTGGAGCGTTCGTCGCTCCTCGGCGTCGAGCGGTGCGAGGAAGCCCTTCTCGACCTGCTTCGCGATCGCGCGGAGCGTTCCGAGTGCCTCCTGGCCTGCGGGCGTCAGGCTCACGAGGTGGCGGCGGCGGTCGCCCGGGTCGCGCCGGCGCTCGACGAAGCCCTTCTGCTCGAGCTCGTCGAGGAGTCCCACGAGGTGGCTCCGGTCGTAGCCGAGCGAGTCGGCGATGGTCGCCTGCGTCTCGCGCGCACCCTCGTCGAGGAGGGACAGCACCGCATGGTGCTGTGGGTTGAGCCCGCTCGACCCGAACGCCTCGTACGCCTGCTCCTTGACCGCTCCACCGAGTCGCTTGAGGAGGAACGGCGTGCTCAGCAGGAGCTCGCGAGATGGGCCAGCCTTCTCCGCCGGCGCCGAGCCGGAGTCGGGTGTGGTTGTGGTCGACATCACGACTGAAGTGTAGCGCGGCCGAGTGTCGTCTCCTGCTATCGTTGTGTTAGACAACGATTTGGAAGGACGACGATCTGATGAATCTACAACGTCCCGACTGGAAAGACAAGCGGTGGAGCGCGCTCGCGCTCATCGTCACCGCGCAGTTCATGGTCATCCTCGACGTCGCGATCGTCAACGTCGCGCTGCCGTCGATCAAGGCCGATCTCGGGTTCTCCCAGGACAACCTGCAGTGGGTCATCTCGGCCTACGCCATCATGTTCGGCGGGACGCTCCTCCTCGGAGGCCGGCTCGCCGACCTCCTCGGACGGAGGCGGCTCTTCCTCGCCGGCCTCGCGCTCTTCTCACTGAGCTCGCTCGCCTGCGGCCTCGCCTGGTCGGAGTCCTCGCTGATCGCCTTTCGAGCCGTCCAGGGCCTCGGCGGCGCTCTGCTCGCGCCTGCGGCTCTCTCCCTTCTGATGACGACGTTTGCCGACGGCCGCGAGCGCAACTTCGCGCTCGGGATCTACGGTGCCGCGTCGGGTAGCGGCGCCGCGGTCGGCGTCCTCCTGGGCGGCGTCCTCACGTCGTACCTGAGCTGGCCGGCGATCTTCTTCATCAACGTGCCGGTCGGTCTCGCCGCGATGGCTCTCGCTCCGCTCCTGCTACGGGAGAGCCGCGCCGAGCTCGCGCACCGCCACTTCGACTTCGCCGGCGCCGGGTCGATCACCGCAGGCCTCATGCTGCTCGTGTACGCGCTGACGCGGGCGTCGAGCGTGGGCTGGGGCACGCCGACGACGATCGCGCTGCTTGCGAGCTCCATCGCGCTGGTCCTCGCCTTCATCGCGATCGAGCTCCGCTCGAAGGCGCCGTTGCTCCCGCTGCGGATCTTCCGGCTCCGGACGCTGACGGCTGCGAACGCGACGATGGCCGTCGTCGGCGCAGCTGCGTTCTCCGAGTTCTTCCTCCTCACGCTCTACCTGCAGGAGGTGCTCGGGTACTCGGCGGTCCAGACCGGGGTCGCGTTCACCGGGTTCGCGCTCGCAGTGGTCGTCGCGTCGAACGTCGCCCAGGCGGTCGTCGGTCGCATCGGCATCCGTGCGACGCTCACCGCCGGGCTCGTTGCATCAGCTCTGTCGGTTGCAGTTCTGACCCGCCTCCCGGTCGACGGAACCTACTTCTGGGATCTCTTCCCGGCGTTCGTGCTCGGAGGCGCGGGCATGGGCTTCTCCTTCGTGCCGGTGACGATCGCGAGCCTGTCCGGGGTGGAGCGCTCCGATGCGGGCATCGCCTCCGGCCTCGTCAACACGAGCCGGCAGATCGGTGGCGCGATCGGTCTCGCGGCGGTCAGCGCGATCGCCGCGGCGGCGACGAGTGGGTACCTCGACGCGCATCCGGACGCATCCGCCGCAGCCGCGCTCGATCACGGATTCAAGATCGGCCTGGTCGTGATCTCCGCGCTCCTCGCGCTCGGAGCGGGGATCGCGTTCACGCTCGTGAGGCCGGCACAGGCGCATTCGGCCGAGGGTGACGCACCGTCGATTGGTGCAGAGCTCGAGCCGATGCAGGAGGCCGCGTGAGCGCGAGCGTGTTGGCCGACCCGCGCCGGAGTCGACGTACGAGACCCGGAGCCTCGGGTGCAGCCACGGTGGTTGCGATAGTCGGCGCGCATGCTCGATCGAGATGGAGCACGCTCGGCCAGGCAGGCTACTGAGTTCGTGAACGACGCTGGGGCCACCGAGCGATGCTAGAAGTAACTGGATCAGCGGTGAGGACGGCGAACTGGTTGTCCCTGACGCGCGCGCGTGGCGTGAGTGGCTCGGGCGCAACTACGCCGATTGGGCGAGCGTCATGCTCGTACTAGCGAAGAAGGGCACGACCTCGCCGACGAGCCTCACCTACGACCAGGCCCTCGAGGAGGCGATGTGTTTCGGGTGGATCGACGGTCAGGTTCGGCGCCGTGACGAGCGAACGTACTTTCAGCGTTTCACGCCGAGGCGGGCGCGGAGCCGCTGGTCGAAGCGGAACACGACACTCGCCGAGCGGCTGATCAGCGAGGGCAGGATGCGGGCTTCGGGGATCGCCGAGGTCGAGCGCGCAAAGGCCGACGGGCGTTGGGAGGCTGCCTACGCTGGCCCCGCGACGGCCCGCGTGCCCGACGACTTGGCAGCTGCGCTTGCGGCTGAACCGAAGGCGATGACGATGTTCAGACGGCTCACCAGCCAGAATCGCTACGCGATTCTGCATCGCATCGAGGCGGTGAAGCGGCCCGAGACTCGTGCCCGCAAGATCGCGGAGTTCGTGGCGATGCTCGCGCGCGGCGAGACGGTACATCCGCAGACGCGGAGGAACAAAGACCAACCATGATTCGGGATCAGCGCGAGCGTTCTCAGAGGTCATTCCGGAACGCTGGCGCAGGCAGGCGTCAACCCTTCGGAAACTTCGAGCGCGCGCGACGGGCGCGGTATCCTCGCCGCCCCTGTGGACGAGCCAAGGAGGAAGTGCGATGTGGGCGCGCGTTGCGAGATTCGAGGCGATCCGGCGGACCTGGATGAGAGGATCGAACGGCTGCACTCGACTCTGCAGTCCGGTGGCATGCCGCCGGAACTAGGCGAGCCAAGGTTCCTGCTGCTCGTCGACCGCGCCTCGGGCGGAGCGCTCGGGGTAACACTGTTCGATAGCGAAGAGGCCATGCGTCGAGGCGACGAGGTCATGAACGCCGGGCCGGGTCACTGAGGCGGCCGTACCTCGGTCGACTTCTACGAGGTACCGCTCCACACGCTCGGTTGACGCGGAACCCCGGCGCGCACCACGGAAGCGAATGCCCCGCGGAGAGGAGGGCTCAAGCCGCAACGCGGCGAGCTCGAACATCCGCGGCATAGGATCTCCTGACCTGTGCGGCTCTCGTGCGGCCCGACATCGAGGAGGCAGAATGCCCACGATCTTCGGCTACCACGACGTGAAGGACAAGGACCACTGGCTGGCCTCGCCCAAGCGTGAGGAATTCTTCGGCCCGCTTGGCGTGACGAAGATCCGCACTTTCGTCGACCCCGAGAACTCCACGCGCGTCGGCGTCCTGATGGACGTCGCGGACATGGATGCCCTCATGTCGGCGATGGAGACCGGCGCGGCGGCCGAGGCGATGGCCTACGACGGAGTGCTGCCCGAGACGCTCGTGATACTCGTCGAGGCCTAGCCGGATAGTTCGAGCTGGTAGAGGAAGAGGCGTTCGGCGATCGGCGCCAACCGGTAAACGACCACGTTTCGTCCTCGAGATCGATGCTCGAGGAGATGTGGTGGAGCGTCAACGACCGGAGTCGAGCGTCGTCGTCCTCACGTAAGGCGCACACGTGGCGTTCGAGGTCCGTCTCAGGCGTGGCTCGAGCGGGCTCGAGCGGAAGATCCACGAGCTGCGACAACAGTTCGCCCCACAGGCCGCGGGTCGCGTGAACACGCCAGATCTGGCGTGGCGGAGCGGCGCCGGAGTCGAACCGACCGAGCCGTGGGCTACACGACCGCACTGGTTTTGAAGACCAGCGTGGGCCACCGGGCCCATGCCGCTCCGACCGGCAGGCTAGCGACGGGGAGGGGCTAGGTGGGAGGGGCCGTGAAAAACCCCTTTGGTGTTACACACGGCGACGCCGCCACTGGCTTTGAACACCGGATGGGCCGCCGCCGCATGCCGCTCCGGTGGGCAGGCTAGCGGCGCTTCGGGCTAGCGGCTCTCGCCCGATCTCAGGGGGTCGGACGTTCGGCGGCGTGATGTCCGGGCTCCACGAGACCGCACCACCCTCGTCTTCCCAGATGGTCGATTCTGTCGGTACACACACAGAGCTCTCTCTCTCTCTCTCTCTCTCTCTCTCTCTCTCTCTCTCTCTCTCTCTCTCTCTCTCTCTCTCTCTCTCTCTCTCTCTCTCTCTCTCTCTCTCTCTCTCTCTCTCTCTCTCTCTCTCGGTGACC
>CAWKEV010000006.1:0-20511 GCA_963848725.1 uncultured Actinomycetes bacterium
TTGGCGCGGTGGCTTCTTCCTCTCGTGGGCCGGGATGCGCGGCGCCGTGTCGCTCGCCGCCGCGCTCGCGCTGCCGCTTCGGACCGACGACGGGACGGCCTTCCCGGATCGCGATCTCATCCTCTTCCTCACGTTCTCGGTCATCCTGGTGACGCTCGTCGGACAGGGCCTCACGCTCCCGCTCGTCATCCGCTGGCTCCGCCTCGAGGACGACGGCGTGGACGACCGCGAAGATGCCAAGGCGCGGATCCGCGCGGCGGAGGCCGCGCTCGCACGGCTCGAGGAGCTGGCGAGCGAGGACTGGGTCCGTGACGACACGGCCGAGCGGCTGCGCGGCGCCTACCGCTTCCGGACGAACCGCTTCCAGGCCCGTTTCGACGACGGCGACGACGGAGCAATCGAGTCGCGCTCGCAGGACTTCCAGCGCCTTCGCCGCGCGCTCCTCGACGCGGAGCGCGATGCCGTGCTCCAGCTGCGGCGGTCCGGCGTGATCTCGAACGACGTCTCGACCCGCGTCACCCGCGACCTCGACCTCGAGGACCTCCGGCTCGACATTTGATTCTCCGCAGAGCGGGATCCGCTCGCGCGGATCCCGCTCGCGCAAACCCCTGAAGACGGCCGCTGTGCGGCCTTGTCGCCTCGTCTCCGCCAGCCGCGACCGTCGATCGCGACGACCTCCGGCTCGACATCCGATTCTCCGCAGAGCGGGATCCGCTCGCGCGGATCCCGCTCGCGCAAACCCCTGAAGACGGCCGCTCTGCGGCCTTGTCGCCTCTTCTCCGCCAGCCGCGACCGTCGATCTCGACGACCTCCGGCTCGACATCCGATTCTCCGCAGAGCGGGATCCGCGGGCGCTGATGCCGCTCGCGCAAACCCCTGAAGACGGCCGCTCTGCGGCCTTGTCGCCTCTTCTCCGCCAGCCGCGACACCCTCGACCTCGAGGACTTTCCGATTCTCCGCAGAGCGGGATCCGCTCGCGCGGATCCCCGCTCGCGCAAACCTCCGCAGACGGCCGCCGCGCGGCCTTGTCGCCCTTGTCCTCGTGTGCCACTCCCTGGCCGGAAAAGAGGAGAGGGCCGCATCGGCGCGTACCCGGAACCCGTGGTGGTGCGCGCGCCTCACCTGTATCCGATCCTCCGGGGCTTCGTGCTCGGCGCGTTCGTCGTGCTCGGCCGCGAGCTCGAGGAAGGAGCCGAGCTTCCCTTCGCCTTCGAGGAGCACGTCCAGCGCAGAGGCCCTGCGCTCTACGAGCTGCGTCCGCTCGTCCGAGGGTTCATCGAGGAGCGGGAGCCGGTCCTGCGCGTCCGCGAGGACGCCCGGCTCGCGCTCGAGGAGCTCCGCCGCGAGCCCGCGGCGGCGATCTTCGCCCACGCCCACGCAGGGCCGCGCGCGACCGAGGACGACGCGCTCTTCCGCACGGTGCTCGTCGGACTCCTCGTCTCGACGGGAGAGGCGTGCGGCGGGTTCGACTGGGACGACGAGGCGTTCGAGCGCTCGTACGCGGCGCTCGAGGCCTCGCTCTTCGGCGAGCGCAGGAAGTACGCCGCGATCGCGCCGCTCGTCGGCCTCTCCGTGTCGAAGCCGGTCGAGCTGGCGCCGGGACTCCTGATCCGTCCGTTCGTGACCGGCGAGCTCGCGACGCACTGGCCCGAGACCCGCGGTCTGCTCCCTCCCGGGTTCGCGCGCGAGCTCGACCGCAGCTGCGTTGCGGAGCTCGCACGAGAGCTCGAGGCCGGGGAGGATGCCCCGGACGCCCCTGCCGAGATCTCGGACGCGGTCAGCGCAATCCGGCTGACGACCGCTGCCGCCGTCGCCGCCGGGCCCGTCCTCTTCGAACTCCTCGACGGCCGGCCGTTCGGCATCCGCCCCGTCCTCCCGATCGCCGCGACGCAGCCCGCGGGCGAGCCGTCGCGACTCGACAGCTTCCGCGCACCGATCGCGGTCGAGGTGCTCGCGGCGCTCGGCGAGGCGGACGGCGACCCGGAGCTCGCAGAGGCACTCGACCGCTGGGAGCTCTCCCTCTTCCAGAACGACCCGTTCCGGGGCGAACAGCTTCGCGGGGCGCTCGCCGCCCTGCTCGGGGACACGTGGCCGCTCCGGGCGGCGGTGCTGCTCGCCGAGGACGGTGCGGCGAGAGAGGAGCTCTACAGCCAGCTCGTCGCGCTGTCGAGCGGGGAAGCGGCCGGCACGGCCGGCATCGACGCGGCGAGGCGTGCCCTCGTCGCGGCCCTCCGTGCGGGCGATCGGGCCAATCTCCAGCACGATCTCGATCGCGAGCTCCTCGGACTTCCTCGGGCACCCGCCCTCCGCGCTGCCGTCTGACGGAGACTCGGCTCGAAGCCGTTACGCCTGCGACTTCGTCTGCGGGCTACGTTGTCCGAATGGACGAAGCGCGTGCTCTCCTGGAGCGGTTGGAGCGGATCGAGCTCCTCGACCGTGCCGGGGTTGGGCGGGAGGTGCTGATCGGCGAGCTCCGCAGCCTCCTCGTCGAGGCGGAGGCCTGGGCGAGGACGGAAGGAGGTGATGTAGCGGAGCGGGCGACCGAGGGCCTGCGGGCAGCCCTCGAGACCTGCGGTGCCGAACGCACGCGTGACATGATCGCCGTGTGATCTCGCACTGGGACGACGCGAGGACCTGGCGCGGTGAGCGCGGTCACATCGCGGGCACGTGGAGCAGTGTCACAGGCCGCTCGTCGCGGACGACGGGAGCGAAACGGATCCAGGTAGATCCTGGCATGTGGTCGACGCCGCTCCATCTCGAGGGCGCGGAGGAAGAGATCTTCTACGTCCTCGGAGGCTCGGGCGTCTCGGTGCAGTCGGAGGATCCGGACGAGCTCTCCGGGTACGAGGTGCGCGCGGGCGACTGCATCGTCCACCTCGCACTCGAGAACGCGCACACGCTGCAGGCCGGAGACGACGGGCTCGACGTGCTCGCCTTCGGCCAGCGGGCTCCTGCGCCCGGTGTGACGTGGCTCCCGAGGGCCGGCGTCGCATGGCTCGGCGAGACCTGGGCGCCGGTGGGCGCCGAGGAGGACCACCCGTGGGCGCGAGAGGCGGGAGCCGGCGCGCCCGAGATCGGGGAGCTCTCGCCGCGCCCTTCGAACATCGTGAACGTCGACGACGTCGAGGCTCTCGAGCGCGACGGCGCGACCGTCGGTCGGAGGGTCCGGGACCTCGGAACCGCTGCCGGGTCGCTGCACACCGGCCTGCGCATGTCCGAGGTCCTCCCGGGAAAGCTGAACGCGCCTCCGCACTGCCACTCCGCCGAGGAGGAGATCTTCGTCGTCCTCGACGGTGACGGCCAGGTTCTCCTCTTCGAGGGGGACGTGGCGTCGGAGGAGCCGGTGCAGACGGGGTCGATCGTCGTCCGCCTCGCGGGGACCGGAGTCGCGCACGCGTTCCGTGCCGGCGAGGACGGCCTGACCCTGCTGATGTACGGGACGCGCGATCCGAGGGACGTCTGCTTCTACCCACGGTCGAACAAAGTCCTCTTCACCGGGCTCGGCGTCGTCGCCCGGCTCGGCGAGCGCCTCGACTACTGGGACGGCGAGGACTAGGTGAGGCGCGGACCGCCGGCATCGCCCCGGCCCGGCGCCCTTGAAGGAGTTTCGGCGGGGGGCGGGAAGGTGAGCCGGTCATGGGCCTCTCGCGCCTTCGCCGCACAACCCCGCAAGGCCGTCATGCCTCGCCCGCCGAGGACGCGCCCGAGCCTGTCGAGCCGACCGAGCCGACGGGAGACGTGGGTGGCGAGCCGGACGCGGTCGCATCCGCGCCCGAGCCCCCCCGCCTGCGCGCGCTCCCGACACCGGCGCCACCGACGCCGGCCGCCGAGGAGGGCGTGATGGCGTCGGTCATCGCGTTCGCAAACCAGAAGGGCGGCGTCGCGAAGACCACCACGACGCTCAACCTCGGTGTCGCGCTGCACGAGCGAGGGAAGCGCGTCCTCCTGATCGATCTCGACCCGCAGGGCAACCTGACCATGAGCCAGGGCATGAACCCGGACGCGATCGAGCGCTCGATGTTCGACGTCCTCGTCCACCGGGTGCCGATCTCGGACGTGATCCACACGGTGGAGGCGGACATCGCCGTGGCCTCGATCGATCTCGCGGGAGCCGAGCTCGCCCTCTCGGCCCTGATCGGCCGCGAGCGCGCCCTCGAGAAGGCGCTCGTCGAGGTTCGGGACCGCTACGACTACATCCTGATCGACACACCGCCCTCCCTCGGCCTCTTGACGATCAACGCGTTCGTCGCCGCCGACGGGGTCATCGTCCCCGTCCAGTGCGAGTATTTGTCCCTGCGTGGCCTCGTCCAGCTCGAGAACACGCTCGCGATGGTGCGTGAGAACCTTAACCCGAACGTCCGCGTGCAAGGCATCGTTCCGACCATGTACGACGGCCGGACGCTGCACGCGCGTGAGGCGATCGAGATCCTAGAGGAGCACTTCGGCGAACTCGTCTTCGACACGCGCATCCGTAAGACAGTGCGCTACGCGGAAGCTCCGGTGAAGGGGAGCTCCGTCCTCAAGTACGAGCCGTCCGGCGCCGCCGCGCAGGCATACCGCGATCTCGCGAAGGAGGTGCTCGATGGCGCGCAAGCGCGCGAGCATGCGTGAGGGCCCGCTCGCGGAGCTCTTCCGCAAGACAGAAGCCGCCCAGCGCTCCCAGGAGGCGGAGGACCAGCCGACCGTCGAAGCGGTCGAGCCGATGTCCGAGAGGCGGGCGCAGGCCGCTTTCGAGGAGACGGTCGAGCATGTGCACGACTTCGGCGAGGAGCCCGCTGCGAAGCCCGAGCCTGTCGTCCGGATCGCGCCAGCTCCCGCTCCCGCGCCCGAACCTGCGGCTGAGCCTGCGCCCGCGGCTCCGCTCGAGACCGACTCGGAGGTCGCCGCTTCGCGAGCCGCCGCGCGCTACTTCCAGACGATGCTCGAGCCTGCGCCGCGCCTGAATCGGGTCCCGCCACCCAAGGGCGCTGCGTACATCGCCGCGATTCGGGTCGTCGGCGTCGGCGGCGCCGGGCTCAACGCGATCCACCGGATGATGGACGCCGGGATCGCGCAGGTGGACTACGTCGCGGTCAACACCGACCTGCAGGCCCTCGCGGTCTCGGACGCTCCGACCAAGATCCATATCGGCGAAGGCGTGACGCACGGCCTCGGCTCGGGCGCCGACCCTGCGGTCGGGCGTGAAGCCGCCGAGGAGGCCGAGGACCAGCTCAAGTCCGCGCTCCGTGGCTCGGACATGGTGTTCGTCACCGCGGGCGAAGGCGGCGGCACCGGCACCGGCGCCGCGCCGGTGGTCGCACGCATCGCGCGTGGGCTCGGGGCGTTGACGGTCGGCATCGTGACGACCCCGTTCCGATTCGAGGGCACCCGCCGCCGCACCGCAGCCGATCAGGGCCTCGAGGCGCTGAAGGCCGCCTGCGACACCGTGATCTCCATCCCGAACGACCGCCTGCTCGAGGTGCTCGACCGCTCGACCTCGATGGTGGATGCGTTCCGGATCGCCGACGACGTCCTCCGACAAGGCGTGCAGGGGATCTGCGACCTGATAACGACGCCGGGGCTCATCAACCTCGACTTCGCCGACGTCCGCACGGTCATGCAGGACGCAGGCTCCGCGCTGATGGGCATCGGCTACGCGACCGGGCCGACCCGCGCCCGCGAGGCCGCCGAGCGTGCGCTCGGCTCGCCGCTCATCGACGCCGAGATCGTCCGTGCCCGCGGCATCCTGCTCTCGATCGCCGGCGGCGACGACCTCTCCCTCGTCGAGGTGAACGAGGCGGCCGAGGTCGTGCGCCAGACGGCGACGGACGAGACGAACATCATCTTCGGCGCGACCGTCGACCCGCGGCTCACCGGGCAGATCTGGGTCACCGTGGTCGCGACCGGCCTCGGTGGGATGCGGCGCCGGTCGTCGCCCGAGTTCGCCTCGAGCGAGCCTTCGCGCGGCGAGTCGGACACCGAGCTGCCCGCCTTCCTGCGCACGAGCTGAGCTCGCGGGCCGAGCCGGCCGCACGCTGTGCGCCGCGTGCTGCCCCGGCGCTCCGGACGGAAGTAGGCTTCCCGGATGAAGGGCGCGATCGCCGCCGGCCATCCCCTGAGCGCGCGCGCCGGCGCGGACGTGCTCGAGCAGGGCGGGAACGCGGTCGACGCGCTCCTCGCCGCGCTCTTCACGTCATTCGTGGTCGAGGGGCCGCTCACGGGGCCCGCGGGCGGGGGTTTCCTGCTGGTGCACGAGCCGAACAGCGGGACGACCATCCTCGACTGCTTCTTCTCCGTTCCGGCCGAGCGGCTCGGCGCGATCGAGGAGGTGATCGTCGACTTCGAAGACGCGGGCACGCAGCTCTTCCACGTCGGGCCGGGCTCCGTCGCGGTGCCGGGGCTCGCCGCCGGGCTCGAGGTCGCCCACCGGCGGTTCGCGACGCTCCCCTGGTCGGACCTGGTCTCGCCGGCGATCGCGGTCGCGCGCGCGGGCTTCACGCGGGACGAGCAGCGGGCGTTCCTGCACCGGATCCTCGTGCCGATCCTGCTGCGTGACGAGGGTGGGAGGCGCGTCTACGGCGACCCTGCCCGCGTCGTCACCGAGGACCTCGAGGAGACGCTCGTCGCCATCCGCGACCGCGGGGCGGCGGCCGTCGCCGACCTCGTCCCCGAGTACGCCGACGACCTGGCCGCGTACGACGTCCGAGAACGCGAGCCGCTCGCCGCGCGGGTCGCGGGGCACGACGTCTTCACGACGCCGCCGCCGTCGCGCGGCGGGGGTGTGGCTCTCCGGATCCTGGAGCGGCTCGAGCACTCGGGCGACTCCGCGCCCGAGGATCGTGCAGACGCTCTGCGTCACGGCTACGAGGGCTCGACCGCGGGCAAGCTCACGGGTACGACGCATGTCTCGGTCCTGGACGAGACGGGGCTCGCCGCGGCCGCCTCCACGACGCTCGGATCCGGCTCGGGCGTCTTCCGCGGCGGGGTGCAGCTGAACAACATGCTCGGCGAGGGCGACGTCATCGGGCCCGGCCCACACGTGCCGGGCGATCGGCTCGCGAGCATGTTGACCCCGACGCTCGTGCTCGAGGACGGCGAGCCCCGGCTCGTACTCGGGAGCGCGGGCTCGGTCAGGCTCGCGGGCGCGATCGCTCAGGTCGCGTGGGACGTGGTCGCTCGCGGGACGCCCCTGGCGGAGGCGATCGACGCTCCGCGGATGCACGTCGACGGCGCGACCGTCCACCTCGAGGGAGGCTGGCCCGACGCGGTCGCCGACGAGCTCGGAAAGGATCGAAACGTCGTCCGCTGGTCCGGGCGCAACCTGTTCTTCGGCGGCGTGCAGGCGGTCTCGCGCTCGGCCGACGGGAGCTTCGCCGCTGCCGGAGATCCGCGCCGGGGCGGCTTCGCGGTAGTCGTCCGGTGATCCGAGTCCGCCGCGCCGTTCCCGGAGACGCGCCCGCGCTCGTCGCCCTGGCAGAGGCGGTCGGGCGGGAGGACGGTCGATGGATCCTCGCGAGCGAGCGCTGGCGCTCCGTCGGTGACGAGCGCCGGTTCCTGCGCAGCGTCCAGTCCCATGCCGACGCGGCGGTCTACGTCGCGGAGGACGACGGCCGCGTCGTCGGCAGGCTCTCCCTCGCGCGTGATCCACATCCGGCCAGCCGTCACGTCGCCGACCTCGGGCTGATGGTGGCGGCTGAGCACCGGCGGCGTGGGGTGGGGAAGGCGCTTCTCGGCGAGGCCGTCGCCTGGTCGCGCTCGGTCGGCATCCGCAAGCTCGAGCTCCACGTGTTCCCCTGGAACGAGCCCGCGCTCAAGCTGTACGAGTCGTTCGGCTTCGAGCGCGAGGGATACCGCAAGCGTCACTACCTCCGTGGAGGCGAGCTCGTCGACGCGATCCTGATGGCCTACTCGCTCGAGGACGGATCGAGCGACCCGGACGCGATGTAGAGGCTAGGAGTCGCCGCCGTGGATCGAGACGACCTGCGCGAGGGGGCCGTCGGCCGCCTCGGGGAGCGGCCCCTCGTCCTTGCCCGTCTCGAGCCGCTGGAGGCGCCACTCGATGCGGGACGCGAGCCGCTCGAGCTGCACGAGGACTGCGTCGCGGTTCTCGCGGGAGGCCGCCTCCGCGTGCTCCATCCGGAGCTCGAGGGCCCGCAGCTCGAGACGGGCGCGACCTTCGTTCGCATCGTCGCGTGCAGGCGGAGCTGCAGCCGAGGGGCGTTCGCCGTCCTCGCCGAGGGAGTCGAGACGCTGAGCGAGTTCGTCGAGCCCGGCTGCGAGCGAGTGTCGCTCTGCTGCCCAACTCTCGGCCGCGCGAACCACTTCGGTGTCCGATTCGCTCGAGGCGCGCTCGACCGCGTCGAGTCGGCGGGCAAGGTCGAACAGGGCGCTCACGACTTCGTCATCGACCCTTCGTGTGTGTTCTCCCTTGCCTGCGGCGATCTCCGTCACGCGAGCCTCCATGGCTCCCAGACCGGATGACCAGAAGGCTGTCGCCCCCGCGAGCTCCGTCGCCAGCGACTCACGCTCGCGCTCGGCCCGTTCGAGCCGTTCCGAGAGCTCTGCGATGTGTTGGTCGTCGGCGCCGTCTCTACCGGCGGGTCGGTCCTCGAGCGCCCCGAGCGATGCGACGAGTTGCTCGATCCGGTCGTTGATTCGCGCCCGCTCTTCGCTCCACTCTCTCGCCACGCCTGTTAGTGCGCCGAGCTCTTCCCCGATAGACGTCCGCTCCTCGGACCAGGTCGTGGCCGCGCGGGCGATCTCGAGCGCCGCCGCTCCGCGCGTCTGCTCGAGCTCTGCGACGCGGGCCTCGACTGCGGCGAGCTCCTCCTCTACGACGTCGGCGTTGGTCGAAGCAGGCATCGTCTCGAGCGCTCTTCGCAGCTCTGCGACGAGTGCGTCGACGCGACCGCTCGCCTCGTGGAAGCGGTCGCTCAGGGCGCGAGTCTCCGTCTCGCGCTCGACCGTCTCCTTCGCGCTCGTCGCCAGACTCGCCTCGAGCGCTGCCACCGAGGCCACGGACTCGTCGACGGAGGAGCCGAGCTCGGATACCCGCTCCTCGAGCGAGCGGGCTAAGGAGACGAGCGAGTCGCGCTCGTCGGCCCAAGCGCCGAGCTCGTTCGCCAGGCGCGTGTCTGCAGCCGTGCGGTCCGCACCCGCGTCGGCCAGTCGCGCTTCGAGACCGGAGAGCCGCTGGGCGAGCGCCGACAGCCCGTTCGAGACAGCTTCACGCTGACCTGAGCTCTCCTCGCCGAGCGCCGAGATCCGAGCCGCGAGCTCTGCCAGACGACCGTCGACCTGCACCGTGTGCTCGGGGGCGGGCACGAGAGCGGCGAGCTCCTCCAGCCGGGTCTCGAGCGTGCCGTAGGCCCCGGCCGCCTCTGCCGCTCGGGTAGAGAGCGAGGTTCCGAGCTTGGCGAGCTCGGAGGCGAGCCCTCCGAGCGCGTGGTCGAGGTGGTCGACTCTCCCCTCGAGCGAGGAGTCCTGAGCTGCCGACTCGACCCGGCTCCGAAGCTCGGTCAGCTGCGCGCCGAGAGCGGCGATCGCGGCCGCCGTCTCTGCCTTCCCCGTGTCCGCGGCGGTTGCGAACCCGGCAACCCCTGCCTCGATGGTGGCGAGCTGGGCGGCGAAGGCGTCGACGCGGTGCTCGAGCTCGGGGTCGACGCCACGCTCGACGATCGACTCCACGGACGTCCGGAGTTCCCGCACGCCCGCGTCGACCTGCGCGCTGATCTCCTCGAAGCGGCGGCTCAAGGCGGCGATCTCGTATTCGCGCGCGGCGTATCCGGTTGCCGTCTCGCTCACCGTCGCGGCGAGCTCGGCGACGCGGCCGGAAACGTCGCCGAGCTCGGCGACCAACCCGTCGACGGTGGCGGCCGACGCGGCTCCGCCGAGCCCCGCGACCTTCCCCGCAAGCTCGCTCGTCGCCTGGTGGAGCTTGACGAGCACGGAGTCGACCCGAACGCTCTCCTCGTCGTACTCGGCCCGGAGCGCGGAGACGACCTCGTCGCTCGCAGCGACCCTGCTCGTCGTCTCGGAGAGCGCGGTGATGGCTGCCTCGACGCGGCCCGAGAGGTGCTCGAAGCTCGCCTTCGTCGCGTCGAAACGGCGTTGGTCGTCGCGCTTGAGGACGGAGGCCTCTCCCGCAAGTCTCTTCACGGAATCTCGGAGCTCGGCGATCGGCGCCGGATCGATCGCTGCTCGCAGGCTCGCGATCTCGGCCTGCACGCCGCCGTTCCCCTCGTCCAGCTGGCGACGTAGCGCTGCGACCTCTCCCTCGCGCCCGGCGAGGCCCGCTGCGGTCGTGGACACCGTCGACGAGAGCGTCTCGACCCGCTGCGTGAGCACACCGACGGACGCCTTGAGATCGTCGACGCGACTCTCGATGTTCTTCGGAAGCTTCTGCGCCGAGATCGCTGCGAGCTCCTTGCGCAGCTCCTCGACCTCCGCTGCCGGAGGAGCTGTGCTCGGTGCGGGTGCCGTCGCCGCGGCGGCCTCGACCCGAGCGACCCTCTGGTCGAGCTCGCGCCGGAGCGCTGCGATCTCGCCGTCCTTTCCGGCGAGCGCAGAGGTCGTCGTCGACACCGTGGTCGCAAGGGTGGCGAATCGGTCTGCGAGGACATCGACCCGATTCCCGAGACGTTCCTCGAGCTTGGGGTCGTGCTTCGCGACCGCCTCGACCGCCTTGCGCAGCTCCTTCGCAGTCTTCTCGTCGCCTTTCAGGAGCTCAGCCGCGCGGACGCGCTCTTCGAGCTCCGTGAGCCACGTGGCGATGGAGTCGAGGCGGCCGTCGACGTCACCCGGGCCGGCGGATGCGTGTCTAGTCGGGAACGAGCTCACGAGTGCAGACGCGTCGGTCGGGGATCCACTTCCGAACGCCGCAGTCGCAGCCCGCGGTCGGCGCGTGCGGGGTGGCGTCGCGTCGGACCGACGCGTGCCCCTCTGACCCCACCGACGAAGAGGACATGCTCCAACGCGTATCGGAGGAACGAGCGCGCCGCTCGCTCACTCGTCCAAGTGACTCGAAAGGGTCAGCGCCCCGGCTGCCAGCCGAGGATCGCGAGCCGTTGCTCGAGCGTCTGCGGACAGCCGAGTCCGCGCGTCTCCGCGATGCGGTCGAGCGCCGCCGCGGGCTCCGTCCCGTGGCGTACGAGCCAGCAGCCGACGACGACGCCCGTGCGCCCGCAACCCGCCCAGCAATGGACGTACACGACCCCGCCGCGGGCGAGCTCCTCGTCGATCGCGTCGAGCGCCTGGACGAGCTGGTCGTCGCTCGGCACCGTGAAGTCGCGTACGGGGAAGTTGAGCCTGAGCGCAGGCGCGGCGAGATGCTCGTAGGGCTCGAGCTCGCCCTCCTCGGTCAGGTCGACGAGCAGCGTCACGCCCAGCTCGTGCAGGCGGCGCAGCTCGTCGGGTGCGTCGGCGGCGTCCGAGCCGCACGGGTGCATGCCCGCCGCGAGGCGCCCCTCCTCGATCCAGGTCGGCTGACGCACGGGGCCGCATTCTGCCCGCGGGCGGTACTCGAGGGAGGGCGCGACCACACGCCGAGCGCATGCCGCGGACGCGTCTCCCTCGTCCGAGGAGACGATCTCATGCCCACTCCGGGCGTGCCGATACCTGCCTCATGGATCGCATCGGGACCGAGACCGAGGCGCTTCGCGACCGCGCTCTCGTCCTCTCCGCCGAGCTCGGCGTCGATCAAGCGTCGTGGTACGTCCGGGTCCTCGAAGAGGGCCGGACCGCCGACATGGAGCCCGATCTCGGCGCACTCGTCCGCGCGTACTGGGAGCTGCAACGAGTCACCGGGCGGGCGGATCTCCGCGACGAGTGGCGCTACCTGGCGGACTCGCTGTGGCAGGGCGACGCCGCCTGAGCACCGTCTGAGCAGGCATCTTCCGGCCGGCGGTCCCGTCGGACCTGCGCAGTAAGCTGGCCCTCCCGTGAGTCGCTCCGCCGCGCCGCCGTTCGTCCATCTGCACGTCCACTCGGAATACTCGATCCTCGACGGGGCGTGCCGGATCCCGGCGCTCGTCGAGAAGGCCGAGCGCCTCGAGATGCCGGCCGTCGCGCTCACCGACCACGGCTCGCTCGCAGGGGCCGTCGAGCTCTATCGAGAGGCTCGCGAGCACGGTGTGAAGCCCGTCATCGGCTGCGAGGTCTACGTCGCCGACGACCGTCTCGCGCAGACGAAGGGCTACGCGCACCTGACACTTCTGGCGGAGTCGAACGAGGGCTACGCGAACCTGATCAAGCTCTGCTCCCTCGGCTACCTCGAGGGCTACTACTACAAGCCGCGGGTCGACTGGAGCCTCCTCGAGCGGCATGCGAAGGGGCTCGTCGCGCTCTCGGGCTGCCTGTCCGGCCGTGTCTCCAGGGCCCTCGTCGAGAACCGGCCGCGCGATGCGCACACCGATCTCGACCGGCTCGTACAGATCTTCGGACGGGACTCGACGTACGTCGAGATCCAAAACGCGGGGCTCGCCGAGCAGCAGCAGATCAACCCGAGCCTCGTCGCGCTCGCCGCCGAGGTCGGACTCCCGCTCGTGGCCACCGGTGACGTCCACTACCTCGACGCCGAAGACGCCTACGCGCACGAGGCGCTCCTCTGCATCCAGTCGGGCGACACGCTCAAGAACCCCGACCACTGGCGCTTCGACACGAACGAGTTCTTCTTCAAGACGCCCGAGGAGATGGCGGCCGACTTCCCGGGCCTCGAGGACGCGATGGCCCGGACGCTCGAGGTCGCCGACCGCTGCTCGGTCGAGATCGAGCTCGGCCGCATCCTCCTGCCCTCGTTTCCGGTGCCGGACGGGCGCGAGGCATTCGACTACCTCGTCGAGCTCTGCGAGAAGGGGCTCCTCCGCCGCTACGGAAAGGCGACTCCCGAGCTCCAGGAGCGGCTTCGCTTCGAGCTCAAGACGGTCAAGGAGATGGGGTTCGCGGACTACTTCCTCATCGTCTGGGACTTCATCCACTTCGCGAAGCAGAACGGGATCAGCGTCGGACCGGGGCGCGGCTCGTCTGCGGGCTCCCTGGCCGCCTACTGCCTCGAGATCACCGACGTCGACCCGATCCGCTACGGGCTCCTCTTCGAGCGCTTCTTGAACCCGGCGCGCAAGGACCTGCCGGACATGGACATCGACTTCTCCGTCGCCGGTCGCGACCGGGTGATCAACTACGTCGCCGAGCGGTACGGGCGCGACCGCGTGGCGCAGATCATCACCTTCTCGACGATGGCGGCACGCGCCGCGATCCGTGACGCGGGCCGAGTGCTCGACATCCCGTACGGCGTCGTCGACCGGATCGCGAAGCTCGTCCCCGAGGGCCCGGGACAGACGCTCGACGACTCGCTGAAGGCGGGCGCGGAGCTGCGCCAGGCTGTCGACTCCGATCCGATCGCCAAGGAGATCGTCGACCTCGCGAAGCCGCTCGAGGGCCTCACGCGGGCGGACTCGATCCACGCTGCGGGGGTCGTCATCGGCGCCCAGCCGCTGATCGAGGTCGTCCCGCTGCAGCAGAAGGGCGCCGAGCAGGAGGTCGTCACCCAGCTGAACATGTGGGACGTCGTCGAGCTCGGGCTGCTGAAGATGGACTTCCTCGGGCTCCGGAACCTCGACGTGATCGACAAGGCGGTCGAGCTCGCGGGGGGCGTCGATATCGGCAACCTCCCGCTCGACGACCGGAAGACCTACGCGATGCTCGCCGCCGGCGAGTCGACGGCGTCTTCCAGTTCGAGTCGTCGGGGATGCGCGAGGCGCTCCGCCAGGTGAAGCCGACGGAGTTCGAGGACCTGATCGCGCTCGTCGCCCTCTACCGCCCAGGCCCGATGGGCTACATCCCCACCTACGCCTCGCGCAAGAACGGCCGCGAGCCCGTGACGTTCCCCGACTCGCGGCTCGAGCCGATCACGGGGTCGACCTACGCGATCTGCGTCTACCAGGAGCAGTACATGGAGATCGCGAAGCAGCTCGCAGGCTTCACGCCCGCCGAGGCCGAGACGCTCCGGAAGGCGATCGGCAAGAAGATCCACACGCTGATGGCGTCGCTCAAACAGAAGTTCCTCGACGGGTGCGCGGAGAACGACGTCGCGCCGGCGGTCGCGCAGCAGCTCTGGAAGGACATGGAGTCCTCGCAGGACTACTCCTTCAACAAGGCGCACGCGGCCTGCTACGCGACGATCGCGTACCGGACGGCGTGGCTGAAGGCGAACCACCCGCACGAGTACATGGCCGCGCTCATCTCCTCCGTCATGAACACGAAGGACCGCGTCCCGTACTACGTGAACGCCTGCCACGAGCTCGGGATCGAGGTGCTGCCTCCGGACGTGAACTCGTCGCGGACGGACTTCGCCGTCGTCGAGGGCCGCATTCGCTTCGGGCTGAACGCGGTCAAGAACGTCGGCGAGGCAGCCGCCGATGCGATCGCGCGCGCGCGCGACGGGGGAGGGCCGTTCGCGTCGATCTGGGAGCTCACGGAGCGCGTCGACCCGCAGCTCGTGAACAAGCGCGCGCTCGAGTCGCTCGTCAAATGCGGGGCGCTCGGATCCACCGGCGGGACACGAATGGGAATGCTGGCCGCCCTCGACCAGGTGCTCGCGTACGGCTCGAAGTACGCGGCGGACCGCCTCGCCGGCCAGGCGTCGATCTTCGACACCCCCGGTGACGACGACGACGACGCACGCGAGCGCCATCACCCGACGGTCTCGACGCAGGAGTTCGACGACCGAGAGCTCCTCCGGCTCGAGAAGGAGACGCTCGGGCTCTACGTCTCGGAGCACCCGCTCGAGAGCGTCCGTCGGAGCTACGGCGCAAGACCGACTGCGCGCTCTCCGACGTCGAGCGCCGCCGCGACGGCGACGTCGTCACCGTCGGCGGCATCGTCTCCGGGATCAAGCAGGTCACGACGAAGCGGGGCGAGCCGATGGTGTTCGTGACGCTCGACGACCCGACCGGAAGTGCCGAGGTCGTCGTGTTCAACTCGACGTACGCGGCGGCCCGCGAGATCCTCGAGCCCGACCGGATCCTCGTGGTCAAGGGCCGCGTCGACCACAAGCAGGCGGGCGAGACGAAGCTGGTCGCGCTCGAGGTGAAGGCGTTCGAGTCCGTGCCCGAGCGGCGTGAGGTTCGCCTCAGGATCGACGCGCGCCAGGCTCACGCCGGTCTCGTCAGGGAGTTGGCGACGCTCGTGCGCGACTTCCCGGGCGACGCACCCGTCTACCTCTCCCTCGACACCTCCCTGGGCGAGCGGACGCTCGCACTCGGCGCCGGCTACCGCGTCAAGCCGAACGCCGACTTCCTCGCCGAGGTCAAGGCGCTGCTCGGCGAGGCCGCGCTCGTGTAGTCCTTGCGCAAGATCCGGAACGGCTAGTCCTTGCGCTAGATCGGGAACTGCTCGCGGGGAGTCCCGACGCAACAATCCCTGAAGACGGCCGCCTCGTCGCCTCGTGGCGTCTCTGACTCGCTGCTGCCACGTGCCTCAGCTCCGCGAGTCGCGGGCCAGGCGATCGGCGACGCAGGTAGGACTTTCCCGATCGAGGGCATGGCCTCGACGACCCGGCGGAAGCCGCGTCCTGATCACAGCGCCCGGACTGGCGACGTCGTGGTCACCGTCGCCGTCCGGTTCGCCTTCGTCAGGAGAGCGATCTCGCCGACCCAGTCGCCCGGGCCGATGTCGGCGAGCTTGCTGCCCTTCCGGGTCACGCACGCGGTGCCGTCGACCAGGACGATGAACTCTCGCCCCGGCTTGCCTTCTCGCGTGAGGGGGAAGCCCTCGCGCAGGTCGACCTCGTCCGCCGTGACCGCCAACTCGCGCAACTCGTTCTGGGTGCAGCCCGCGAAGAGCGGCACCCTCCTCAGGAGGTCGATCTTCGCGTTGTGTCCGAGCACGGGCGCCAAGCATGCCAGAGGTGCGCCCGCACCCGCATGATGTCGCGCTGCGTGTCACCGAGCTGCGCAGCGACACGGGCAGACGCATCGCCGGCGTACGGATACGCGTCGGCGATCAGGTTTCACGGGTTGCGAAACGAGGAAAGACATGCCAATGGCCACGACGATGGTCGTAACCGGAGAGGCAGAACTCGAATGCGTCCGACCTCTGAGAAACGTCGTCGGAGAGCTTGCAAGGGACGCGGGTCTTTCCGACACACAGATCTCGATCGTCAAGCTCTGCGTCAGTGAGGCGATCGCGAATGCGGTGAACCACGCGTATCCCGACGGTGAGCCGGGCGCACTCGAGGTAACTGTCCAGGAGGACGGCGACGAGCTCGTCGTAGTGGTTGCGGACCAAGGGCATGCTCATCGACGGAGGCGCTCGGAACCGGGCGGCTTCGGGCTCGCATTCGTCGAACGATTGACGGACCGCTGCACGTTCAGGGCGACGACCGGAGGCACGACCGTCGAAATGGCGTTCTCGCGCTCGCCCGCCCCGCGATACCGAGAACCCGCGGAGGTCTTCCTGATCGAGCACCGCCGCATGACCCACGAGCCTCTGAGGGTCCTGCGAAGGCCGCCCACGCGTAGACGTCTCTTTTCATCGCCCTTGCGCCGTCCGTCGACCTGGGCTCTGACCTCGCGTTTCGAACCAAAGGTCCTCACACCGGGCCCCAGCTCTGCACGTGCGCGAAGCGCTCGCTGCGACTCGGGGACAGCGACAGAGTGAGCCGAGCGCATCGTTGCGAGGCTAGAGGCGACTCATACCTCGCCTCCACGTCACCGCGTGTGGGCGCAGCTCGAATCGTCCGGGATTTACATCGCCCTGCGCGGGAGAGTAGTATGCCCGCGCGCTGGCGAGCCTTTGCTTCGCTGCGGCCTGAGCTACTGGGGTTCACTGAAGACTGCGGACAAGAGGAGAGGGGCATGACACAGCGGGTACGCACGAGGTACCGCAATCATCGAAGGGCGTCTCGGGTAGCGCTGCTGGGCGTGGCCGCCGCGGCGGCACTGGCCGCGCTGGCCATCGTCCTCCCGGCGCTCGGCGCCGCCGGGGATTCCATTCCACCAGCGAGCATCCCGTTGGGTGTAACGCCAACGGATGTCGCGGTTGGGGGCTCGAACTTCAGCTGCACGACGAACACCGGCGGCCAGCCGCCGGGCATGAGCTCGTTCTCGGTCTCGAGTCTGCCGAACTCGACGACGCCCGTCACCTACAACAGCTCGAACTCGTCGCTGTTGACGGGAGTGTCGCTCACGCTGACCGGCGTCAACGGCCAGAGCAAGGGAAAGTTCTTCTCGTTCGCGATGACCGGAGCGAACGTCTTCCACGTCGGGGTCAAGGGTGGCAATGACATCGCCTGGTACAACTACTTCGGTAACTCGTCGACCAGCGGCGGCGTCCAGAGCGACAGCCCTCCGGGCCAGCCGCTGGTTGGTCTTGCTGACGTGAATTCGGCCCGCAATGGCCCTGGGCCTGCATCCCCGAGCAGCGCGATGGCCGCCGGGAAAGCGATGCCCGCCTCGAGCGCATCCGAGAGCTGTGCGAGCGCGGCGGCCAGGCGCCGCTCCCGCTCCCCGCGCGCGCGCTCTGCCGCCGACGCGCCCCAGCGACCGGCACGTACGCACCCGCGATCGCCGCGGCCAAGGCAAGAACCGGAACGCCCACCAGCCACCAGACGAACGCTGCGGCGATCAACGCGAGACAGCCGAGAGCCCGCCGAGCGGGAGCACTGCAACCGGCATGCTCTCCCGGCGCGACGAAGAACCGGTCCCGCGATCGCGCAAGGTCGATCTCTTGTGGGTCGCGCGAGAGGCCAACAACGAGCAGGCCGACACCGGCGGCGAAGCAGAGCAAGAGCGCGCCGATCAGGTCCGCCTCGGCAACGAGGAACGCGCGCGATCGTGACCGGATACGAGGTCGAGGTGTCCGTCGTTCGCGTCGGCGGCGCCCTGTCCGGGCTACCGGACCGGCGGCGCTGTAGGTGATGTGCGAGACGACTAAAACTTCGACCGAGTAGCCGTCCTGGCCGGAGCTAGCGAACACGTACGGGTCATGACCCTGGTCGCCCGGCAGGCAGCGCGGCCGGTACGCGTGCTGGATCGCATCGGCAGGCGAAGCGTCCGCTCGAGACGGGACGGGGCCGCCGTCGAGGGAGGCGCCGTCGCCGAAACGCCAGTCGACCGTCGGGTCCGCGATCACGTCCACCGTCTCGCCGGCGAGCGAGATCGACAACGACTGCCGTCGCGGAGCCGGATCGAGCCAAACCACGACGGCGCGCCGGTCAAGCCGGCGCGCACGGACTGGTTTTGATCCGCCTGGCGCGAGTTCAACCCGCCGCGTCAGCGACTCGCGACCGCTGACGGTGACAGTTGACCAGCGCCAGCGTTCGTTCCGGCCGACAAGCGTGAAGCAGGCGGCGTCGCTGTCAGGGACGTACTGGCACGCATGCCCCGCCGCGTCCGTGTACCAGAAACTGCCCGGGCCAAAAGGATGCTGGTCGACGGAGGATCGGCGAACTCGTCGAGAGCGGCGGGAAGGGCGGCGGAGGATCGGACGCAAGTGGGTAGTCTTGACCGTCACAACGACGCGCTGCGCGGCTTCAGCCGGGGTGGCCTTGTCGCGCGTCTCTGGTGCTCGAGCCGCGGACGCCTGAACGTGGCCTCCGACAGGCTGCGCGTGACGAGCGAACCTGTTGGGAGAACCAGCCGACCTTGATGCCGCCGACTGCATTCGCCGCGACCGGGACTGCGAGCGGGAACCAAAGCGAAGAAGCATGAGCGTGCTGCGCGTCCTGGTCATCGCAGCACAGCTCACCTGCCAGACGATGAACTGTAGTGGTCCCGAGCCGATGTAGTTGGACGCGCGCCCGCTCGTGCGTCGTGATCTCGCGAGGTTCTGCTGTACCTTTCTCGTAGGGGCGGACGCGTCCGATGAGCGTGGTCATTGCGGTTGCTCGCGTGAACGACGGGTCGATGCGACTGACCGACGCGATCGTCAAGACGTCCAGTGACCGGCCTGATCCGAATGCCGCTCTTACGACGCTGCGCCGCGGCATTGCGAGTGCTGCGAGAGCGGTCCGCGTGTCGATCGCTGCGCATCGAGCGGAACGACGTTGTGCCAAAGCACGTAGCCGGACAGCTGATAGTTCGCGCGAAGGGCTTGCCGAACCGCAGCTCGAGCGCAGCGGTGGAATCGGTTGAGTTCCGGCAATGCGCGCAGTCGAAGCTTGAGTCGGCGGACTTGTGCTGCTGCCCCCGACACGCGGCTGCAGCGAGCGCGAGCAGGACGGCGCCGATTACTGCAGTCGATCTTAATGCTGCGAACCCGGCGTGTTCGAGTTGGGCGAGGAAGCGCGGTCCGGCGCTGAGCCAGTCCAGGTTGGCGCCGCTGCCTTCGAAGAGTGGGTTCGGTGGTGAGACGGTTTCCTTCGACGCCTTGGACTTCGACGATTCGTCGACTGGCGGGGAAGGAAGCGCTGCTCGCCGTTCTCGTAGGTTGAAGGGCGGGTGCAGTGGATGACGATGTCGATCTCGCGCAGCCAGTCCAGCGCCTGCTCGGTGGTCGATGTGCGGGCCGGCGGTGAGGGCGAAGCGGGCGAGGTTGCGCAGGCGCGTGGTCGGCGGTTTCGCCGTGGACGCTGGTCATGCCGGCGTGGCCGGTGGCGAAGGCCCAGAGCATCGCCATCGTCTCGGGGCCGCGGCATTCGCCGACGATGATCCGGCTGGGGTTGAGCCGCAGGCGCTGGAGACGAGCTGCTCGAGGTGACGCCGGGAGCCCGTCGGGGCTGTCGGGGCGTGATTCGTAGGCGACGCAGTTGTGGAGGACGTCGGGCAGTCGAGTTCGGCGCCGGTTCGCAGACGACGACGCGTTCGGAGCCAGGGATGGCGCCGCCGAGCGCGTTGAGAAGTGTGGTCTTGCCGGAGGAGACGGCCGGCGACGACGATGTTCTTGCGGGCACGAACGAGGAGCAAGTAAGTCGGCCGCCTTCGTGGCTGAGCATTCCGAGCGGCATGAGCTGGGTGAGCGTGTTCGCTTTAAGCCGGAAGCGGCGGATGGCGAAGATCACGTGGCCTCGAGCTGACCGGCGGGATCGCGGCGGTGAAACGGGATCCGTCGGGGAGGCGGGCTTCGATCAGCGGGGTGATCCGGTCGAGGCGTTTCCCTTCGACGTGCTCCAGCAGCCGTTCGAGGATGCGCAGCGCGGCGCGATCGTCGGGAAGGGCGATGTCGGTGACGCGCTCGATCCGGTCGCCGGTGTCTTTGAAGATCCGGCGCGGCCGTTGACCATCCATTCTTGTGCGTCCTCGTCGGCGAGCATGCGTTCGGCGAGCTGGCCGAGGCCGAGCAGGACGTCGCGCAATTCGCGCCGGATCTGCTCGAAGTGTCCGGTGAGCCGTCGCCGTTGGTGCTGAGGGCGTCTGCCTGGTAGGCGGTGAGTGCTCCCTCGATCAGTGCCTCCGCCTGTTCTCTCCCCGGTTGGCGAGGCGAGGTTCACCTGGTTGGCGGTGAGTGAGCCTTCGACCTGGGCGCGGACGCGCTCGGCTGCCGCTAGCTGCGCCATGGCAACGCCACCTCTTCGTCATGCGTGTTGGGAGCTAGCGC
>CAWKEV010000007.1:0-7321 GCA_963848725.1 uncultured Actinomycetes bacterium
GTTGCTCTCAGTTCTAGCGCACCCGAGCCGGAGAGCGAGAAGGAGCCGTGCCCGCGAGCGGCGGGACGGCGGGACGGCGACCCCGCCGCCCCGCCGCGGCGTGTCCCTAGGATGCGCCTCCGGCCGACGTGTCGCTCTGCCAGAGTGCGAACGCGTTTCCCTCGGTGTCCTCGCACGTCGAGAACCACCCGAAGCCCGGGACGGGCTGTGCGCCCTCCGCCTTCCCGCCGAGCTCCTTCACTCGCGCGATGCCCTCGTCGACGTCGTCCACGTCGAAGTAGACGCGGATGCCGCGTCCGCCGTCGTCGGCGGGGAAGGTCGCCACTCCGGCCTGATCCGAGATCTGGCCCATGTGGTACTCCATCGGGCCCTCCATGGCCTGGAACTGCCAGCCGAAGAGTGAGCCCCAGAACTTCTGCGAGCGAGCCGTGTCGCCCGCCGGAAGCTCGAAGTGCACCGGGTTACCTGCCATTGCCCCTCCTTCTCGTCGTCGGCTCAGACGATGCCCGGCATCGCCTTCTCACTCACTACGACGAACCGTCACGTCGCGTATCGACACACCCGCGAGGCCGACGGTAACCGATGGAGCCAGCCGGGCTCGAACCGGCGACCTCGTGCATGCCATGCACGCGCTCTCCCAACTGAGCTATGGCCCCAGGAGTTCGCTCAGTCTAGCCTCGAACGCGAAGTCGTCCGCCCCGTTGATCCGCCGCCGCTGGCCGTTCCGAGCAGGCTCCAAACGAAGCTGGATGTCCGACCGCCCCGCGAATTTCGAGACAGATACGAAGTACGAGCGCTGGAGCTCGCCGGAGTACGCTGCGATCGCATCAACCTCGTCCAACGAGTACGCCCGATGCAGCAAGCCGTCCCGCGTCCGACGACACGAGCGGCACCGATGACCAAGACGTCCTTGACGCGGGACGCCCACTTGCACTGGACGCGTAGAAGCCGCGGCCTGAGATCGAAGATGAGGTCGTAACGCTCGCCGTCAGTGAGAGGCTTGAAGACGCCGATCCCCAGCTCGGGCAGCTGCGCGAGCGATTGCGAGCTCGGCAATCGCGCCCTTCTGATCGGTCGTGAGCACGACCGCGAGTCTAGTTTATGCATCAGACAACGCTAGCCCGTGGCGAGCTCGACCGACGGGACGTCGCTCCACAGGTCCTCGAGCCGGTAGAAGCCGCGCATGTCGGGCGTGAACAGGTGAAGGACGACGTCGAGGTAGTCGGCGACGATCCAGGTCGCCTCGGCGAGCCCGGCGGTGGAGCGAGGCAGGAGGCGGTGATCCTTCTTCAGCGTCCCGGCGATCTCGTCATAGACGGCCTTCGTCTGGCGCGTGTTCCGGCCGGTCGCGATCACGAAGAAGTCCGTGAAGTCGCAGACGCCGCGCATATCGAGGATCGCGACGTCGGTCGCCAGCTTCTCCTCGCAGAGAGCGGCGGTACGGCGTGCTTGCTCGAGTGGTGTCAGGTCGGTATGCGTCCTCTCGGTCCCGGTCAGTCTACTGGCGGTTCCCGGTACAGGTGAAGCCGCGCGATCTCCTCCGCGACGCGCTCGGGCACGAGATCGTCGATCGGCTCGCCGCGGGCGACACGGTCCCGCACCTCGGAGGAGGAGACCGCAACGGGCTCCATCTCGAAGGTCACGATGCGGTCGGGTGCTCGGGCTCGGGCTCGCGCCTCGCGCAGCTGCCCGACGGGGACGCCCGGCCGCATCGCCACGCCTAGACGAACGAGCTCGACGATGCGCTCGGGCTGCTTCCAGGTATGGAAATCGGCGAGCTCGTCGGCTCCGAGAAGGAAGATCGCGTCGCTCGGCGGCCCGAGCTTCTCGAGCAGGTCGACGGTTCGCGGATGCGGGTCGAGCTCGATCTCGATTTCGGCGCCTTCGATTGCCTCGAACGCGAGCCGCGCGAGCTCGAGCCTCATCTGGGCGGGCGCGACCGCTCGCTTGTGCCCAGGGTCGGCGTTGACGAGCACGAGCAGTCGGCCGAGGGCGAACTGCTCCGTCGCCGCGCGCGCGAAGGCGACATGTCCGTTGTGAGGCGGGTCGAAGACGCCTCCGAGGAGCCCGGTCTCCGCTCGCGTCGCGTCTACTCCCACTCGAGCCTCTCGCCCGAGACCTCGACCTCCATCCCACGCTTCACCCCGACGCGACGGAGCGCGTCCTCGAGCTCCTCGGGAGGAGGAGGCGTGCCGACGACCCGGTAGCCGCGGTCGGTCCGGTAGATACGGAAGGCAGGCTTTCGCCGGACGCTGGGCCGGTACTCGAGGTACTCCGGAAGCGGCTCCTCGACAGGCGCCGGCGCTTCGGTCGGGCAATGCTCGAAGAGAGCCCGGCGAAGTTCGTCGATCCCCGCTCCGGTAGCGCACGACGTCGCGACGACGCCGACTATTCGCTCGTCCTCGAAGCCGAGCGAGGGCGCCTTCCTCCGAGCAGGTCGATCTTGTTGAGGACGACGAGCTGCGGTCTCTCCGCGAGTCCGGCGCCGTAGAGCGCGAGCTCCTTCTCGATCGTGCGGAAGCGCGCCTCCACATCCTCCTCGGCGGCATCGAGCACGTGTATGAGGAGGCGGGCGCGCTCGAGGTGGGCGAGGAACTCGTGGCCCAGCCCCACGCCGTCGCTCGCGCCCTCGATCAGTCCCGGCACGTCGGCAACGGTGAGCTGGCGGCCGTCCCGTCCGTCGACCGTCCCGAGGACCGGCTCGATCGTCGTGAACGGGTAGTCGGCCACCTTCGGCTTCGCGTTCGAGATCCGGCGCAGGAGCGACGACTTGCCGGCGTTCGGAAGCCCGGTGAGCGCGGCGTCGACGACGAGCTTCAGGCGAAGCACGAGATCGCGCTCCTCGCCCGGCTGCCCGGTCTCGGCGAATCTCGGCGTCTGGCGGGTCGGGGTCGCGAACCGCGCGTTGCCGCGGCCTCCGAGCCCACCGCGCGCCGCGACGAAGCGTGCGTCGGCGGAGGTCAGGTCGACGAGCAGCGCGTCCTCCCCGTTCGTGATCTGGGTGCCGACCGGCACCGCGAGCTCGACCGACGCCCCGTCGGCGCCGTGCCGCTTCTTGCCCGTGCCGTTGCCGCCGCGGCGCGCGCGCACGACCTTCATCCCGCGAAGCCCCGAGAGATCGCGCAGCGACGGGTCCGCCCACACGACCACGTCTCCCCCGCGGCCGCCGTCGCCGCCGTCGGGGCCTCCTTTCGGGACGTGCTTCTCGCGCCGGAAGCTCAGGCCGCCGTCGCCGCCCCGTCCCGCCTCGACGTGGATCGTCGCCCTGTCGTGGAACATGCCCGGCCTCCGCGGCCCAGGGGAGTCGGCGGTTCCGTCAGCTCTCGACGACCGAGATGAACCGGCGCTCGCCGCTTCGGCGGAACTCGACGGTGCCGGCGCGGAGCGCGAAGATGGTGTCGTCCCGCCCGAGCCCTGTGCCGGCACCCGGCCTGAACTTCGTCCCGCGCTGGCGGACGATGATCATGCCCGGCCTGACTTCCTGGCCGGCGAAGATCTTCACGCCGAGACGCTTCGACTCGGAGTCGCGCCCGTTGCGCGACGAGCCGAGACCCTTCTTGTGCGCCATCTAGCCCTCTCCCTCCGACTCTGCGATCGCGGCCTCGAGAGCGGCGATCGCGCCCTTGCGCTTGGCGTTGTCGTGCTCGAACGCGAGTGCGGCGCTCACCTCGTCGGGGTTCCAGTCACCAACCGCTTTCTTGATCTCCGCGATCGTCAGGCCAGAGTACCCCTCGGGGACGCCGACGACCGACGGAGCTTCCGGCTTCGACGTCTGCGCGGTAGCCGGCTTCTCAGCCGCGGCCGGCTTCTCCTCCTGCTTCTTCGGCTCCGCCGAGCGAGCACGCTTGCCGCCGATCGACTCGATCTCGATCTGCGTCAACGACGCGCGGAAGCCCGTGTGCCGGCGGTATCCGGTCCGCTTCTTGTACTTGCCGATGCGGATCTTCGGCCCCTTCGCGGCGCCGAGGACGCGCGCGGTCACCGTGACGTCACCCGGAGCGATCATCGGCTCGCCGTCCCCGCCGACGAGCAGGACAGCAGGTGTGAGCGTCGCGCCGTCGTCCTCCCGGAGACGGTCGACGAGTAGGCGCTCGCCCTCGCGAACGCGGTACTGCTTCCCGGCAACCTTGATGATCGCGTAGGTCACGTGGTGCTCCAGCGGAAAGGGCGTTGACAGAACGAGTCGCGAGCCGGCGCCCGCGAGCCGGGGCATGATAGCGGACGCTCGTAATCGGACCGTTCTCAGCGCCGAGCGGAACCGGTTCTCGCGTCGAAGTCCTCGATCCACTCGGACATCGGTACGTACTCGCCTTCGCCAGGCGCTTCTCCCGGCGCGGGAGCGTCGTCGCTCGTGGCGGTGTCGTCGCTCGCGGTTTCCTCGCGAGACGCCTCCTCGTCGGCGCCGTCCCCGATCGCAACGGGCTCACCGTCGTCGTGAGTGCGGCGCTTCCGCCCCCCGCGCGTTCCACGCCGCGTCTTCTTGCGCGCCGAGACGCCGCCGGTCTCGGCTGCTCGCTCGCCGGCGCCGGCGACCGCCGGCTCCTCGGCGATCGCGACGGTCTCGATCCGCTGCGCCGCCTCGCCCTGCTGCTCCGCCTCGTCGGTTCCCTGCTGCGGGACGTGGATCCGGGGCTGACGCTTCCTCTTCGCGGCCTGAGGCTTCGGCTCGGCCTTCGGAAGCTCGGCAGCGTCGGGTTCGAGCGCAACGGACTCCGGCACCTCCGCTTCCTCGGGTCCGGCTCCGTTCCCCGTCGCCTCCGCGGCAGCGGGCTTCTTCCGCCGCCGCCCGCCGCGAGTGCCGCGCCGTGTGCGCTTCTTCTTCGGCGCTGCGGCCCCGTCGCCAGCGGCGTCCTGCACGATCTCTGCGTCCACCTCGACGTCGATCTCGGTGTCTTCCTCGTCCGGCTCGATCGCCACGTTCGTCGTCCTCGGAAGTCGGCTCGGCCGACGTCTTCGTCTTCGCACGCGGCGCTCGCGTCGGCTTCTCGGCCTCCGCCTCGAACGTGATGGGCGTGGCGGGCTCGGCCCCGCCGGAGAGAGCCGCGAACGCGCCGCCGTCGAGCACGCGACCGACGGTGACGCCCACCTTCTTCCCGACGAGCTTCGCGGCGCCGGCGACGACGACGTCGTAGCCGTTCACCTTGCCGACCCCTGCGCTGACATCGTGGAGGCCCACCTCGACGAGCTTCAGCTCGAGCGTCGCCCCCTCGGCGACCGGAGCGGGCGGGCGATACGCCTCGAGCTTGCCCTGCCCGAGCACTTCGAAATGGTCGAGGTGAACGTGCCCGTTCTCGGCGGGGACGAGGAAGAACCGGCGCCGCGAGGCCGCCTCGATCGCCTCCAGCCGGCCCCCGCCGGGCCCGACGACGAGCGGGAGCACCCGGGGGTGCATGGCGACGCGGAACGCCTGGACACGCGACCCCTTGGCGACGTTACGGAGCTTCCGCTCGATCTCGAGCGCAAAGGTCGCGTCCGAGACGACGAAGCCGTCGCCCTCGCAGATCGGGCAGCGGTTGGTCAGGATCTCGCGCGGCCCGTCGGTGACGTTCTGCCGCGTCATCTCGACGAGGCCGAGCGGGGAGATCTCGACGACGTACGTCTTCGTCCGATCCCGCTCGAGCTCCGTGCGCAGCGCCTCCTCGACCGTCTCGCGGTTCTTCGGATTCGCCATGTCGATGAAGTCGATGACGATGATCCCACCGATGTCGCGGAGCCTGAGCTGCCGCACGACCTCCTTCACGGCCTCGAGGTTGTTCTTCACGATGGTGTCTTCGAGGCGCCCGGCGGACGTCTTCGCTCGGGACCCGACGAAACGCCCGGTGTTGACGTCGATGACGGTGAACGCCTCGGCGTAGTCGAAGATCAGGTATCCGCCGGACGGGAGGTCGACGCGCCGGTCGAGGGTCGAGCGGATCTCCGCGTCGACGCCGGACGCCTCGAACAGCGGCTCCTTCTCCTTGTACCGCTGGACCCGCTCGATCATGTGCGGCGAGGTCTTCTTCAGATAGCTGACGATGCGCCGATACGTGCGGTCGTCGTCGATCCTGGCCGCGACGAAGTCGCCGGCGAAGAGATCGCGCACGATGCGGAGCGGAAGCTCCGCCTCCTCGTACACGAGCTCGGGAGCGCTCGCCTTGTCCGCCTTCGCCTGGATCGTCTTCCAGAGCCGCTGGAGGAAGACGAGGTCGCGCTCGATGTCCTCCGCCGACGCGCCGTCGGCGGCGGTTCGCACGATGATGCCTCCGCCCTTGGCGTCGAGGTCCTTGACGATCTCCTTGAGACGCGTGCGCTCCTGGTCCTCGAGCCGGCGCGAGACGCCGTATCCCTCGCCGTTCGGCACGTAGACGAGGAAGCGGCCCGGGAGCGAGATCTCGGTCGTCAGGCGGGCGCCTTTCGACTTCATGGGGTCCTTCACCGCCTGCACCAGCAGAACCTGGCCTCGCTTGATGAGGTCCTGGATCTTGCGGGCTCCCTTCCTGCCCTCGAGCTCCGGGCCGACGATCTCGTCGACGTACAGGAACCCGTTCTTCTCGAGGCCGACCTCGACGAACGCCGCCTCCATCCCGGGCAGGACGTTGTCGACGACACCGAGGTAGATGTTCCCGGCGATCGATCGCCGTTCGGGGCGCTCGAGGTAGACCTCCGCGACACGGTCGTCCTCGAGAACAGCGACGCGCTGCTCGCCGACGTCGACCGTGATCAAGAGCTCGCGCTTCGCCTGGGGGAGCGTCGTCCGCCGCGTCGCCGTCCGTCGCCGCCCTGTGCGTGACGTCGACCTGCGGTCGGAGCGGCGATCGCCCTTCTTGTCCTGAGAGCTCTTCTCCGAAGGCGCGCGCTTGCGCGGGCTCTGGGACGGCGCCGTAGTCGCCTTCTCCGGCTCGCCGACGACCGCGGTGCTCGCGGCCGGCGTGCCCGTCTTCTTCCTTCCGCGCCCGCCGCGGCTCCCGCGGCGGCGCTTTCTCTTCTGCGGCTCCGAAGCCTCGTCGGGCTCCTGCTCCGCTACCGCCGGTGGCTCAGGCGGTGATACGACCTCTTCGGCCGGGACATCCGCTGCCGCGGCCTCGTGTTGCTTCTTGCCGAAGCGAAACCATTGTCGTGCCAAGGTGGCAATCTCCTCTTCTGTTCGCGCGCGGGCGCACGTCACCGTCCGGCGGTGCCGGCCTCACGCTGCGGGGGATGTTCAAGACTCGGGCCATGGGGCCTGCGGGAACGTTACCAGTCGTCCCGCAGGCTTCCTGCACGCGCCTACCACTAGGCCGCGGCGGGACGGAGACGCGCCCGTCGTGAGCGAACTGCGCGGAGTCGCTGCGAGAGACGCGCC
>CAWKEV010000008.1:0-27324 GCA_963848725.1 uncultured Actinomycetes bacterium
TCAGTCGATCGTGAAGTAGTCGCCGGACTGATAGCGCCCGGTGCGCTCCTTGCGGATCTGCATGAGCACGTCGTTCAGGAGCGAGGAGGCGCCGAAACGGAAGAGGTCGGGGGTCAGCCACTCCGCGCCGAGGGTCTCGTTGAGCACCACCAGGTACTGCACCGCCTGCTTCGCGACCCGGATCCCGCCCGCGGGCTTGATCCCTACGACCCGGCCCGTCTCGAGGTAGACGTCGCGGACGGCCTCCATCAAGCAGAGAGTCACCGGCAGCGTCGCGGCCGGGCTGACCTTGCCGGTCGACGTCTTCACGAAGTCCGCTCCGGCAGCCATCGCCAGGAGCGCCGCGCGGCGAACATTGTCGTACGTCCCGAGCTCTCCGGTCTCGAGGATGACCTTGAGGTGCGCCGCGCCGCACGCCTCCTTCACCCGCACGATCTCGTCGTAGACCTTCGCGTACCGGCCCGAGAGGAATGCGCCGCGGTCGATGACCATGTCCACCTCGTCGGCGCCGAGCGCAACCACGGCCCGAGCCTCCGCCACCTTGAGCTCCGTCGGCGACTGCCCGGAAGGGAATGCGGTCGCGACGGACGCGACCTTCACCCCGCTCCCGGCGAGCCGCGCCTTCGCGGTCTCGACGAGGTTCGGGTAGACGCAGACGGCGGCAACCGGCGGCACGGTCTTGTCGACCGGATCGGGACGCATCGCCTTCGAGCAGAGCGCCGCGACCTTCCCGGGCGTGTCCTGGCCCTCGAGCGTCGTTAGATCCATCATCCGGATCGCGAGGTCGAGCGCCCGGAGCTTCGACTCGCGCTTGATCGAGCGTTTCGCGAGCGTCGCCGCGCGCTCCTCGAGCGCGACCGCGTCGACCGAGCCGATGCGCGGTAAACGCGGCTCGAGGGGGAGCTCGAACCCGCCGATGAGAGCGGGGCTCGTTGCCATGGATCGAGTGTAGTCCCGGCACGGATCCGGGCAGCCGCAGCCTAGGAGCCGAGCCGCTCCAGCGTGCGAGGGTCCCGCCGCCACTTCGGCCGCACCTTGACGACGAGCTCGAGATACACGGGGTGGCCGACGAGCGCCTCGACCTCCGGCCGCGCACGCGTCCCGATCTCCCTCACCATCGCGCCCTTCTTCCCGACCAGGATCCCCTTCTGCGACTCCGTCTCGACGTAGACGAGCACGCGCACGGTCCTCTCGCCGAGCTCGTCCACCTCCACCATGACCGCGTGCGGCACCTCCTCCCGCGTGAGGTGCAGCGCCTTCTCCCGAACGACCTCCGCGACGCGGTCCTCGAGCGTGAGGTTCGTCCTCTCGTCGCCGGGGAAGTAGACCGGCCCCTCGGGCAGCAGGTGGACGAGGTCGTCTCGCAGCTCGGAGACGCCGTCCTTCGTCTTCGCGCTCACGGGATGGACGGCGTGGAAGTCGCCGAGCTCGGCCGCGACCTTCATCTGCGAGAGCACGTGCCCGGGCTTGAGCCGGTCCACCTTGTTCACGGCGATCACGACCGGCTTCCCGAGCGAGAAGACGCGCCGCGCGACGAAGCGGTCTCCGGAGCCGATTCGCTCGCGCGCGTCGACGACGAGGAGGACGGCGTCGACGTCGTCGAACGACGCATCGACCGTCTGCTGCATCCGCTCGGTAAGCGGGTCGATCGGTCGCTGGAAGCCCGGGAGATCGACGAGCACGAGCTGGTAGCCCTCTCCGTTCGCGACGCCGAAGACCTTCCTCCGCGTCGTGTTCGGGACCTTCGACGTGATCGCGACCTTCTCGCCGCAGAGGGCGTTGACGAGTGTCGACTTGCCGACGTTCGGACGGCCGGCCACGGCCACGAGCCCGGACTTCATCGCGGTGGAAGCTCGAAGGACTCGGGCAGGAGCTCGTCGGGGGTCATCGTCACGATGCGTCCGCCGTTCCGGAAGACGACGCGCTCCACCCCCATCTCGTGGAGCCATTGCCGACAGCCGCCGCACGGCGACGCGGTGATCGCGGCGGCGACGAAGTCACCCGGCCGGTGCCCTTCGGAGACCGCGCGCGCGAACGCCGATCGCTCCGCGCACACGCCGAGCGGATACGCGGCGTTCTCCACGTTGACCCCCTCCACGACGTCGCCTGCGCGAGTGAGGACGGCGCACCCGACCTGGAAGCGCGAGTACGGCGCGTACGCCCGCGCCGCCGCGGCGTCCGCGCGTGCCAGGAGGTCGGCGTCCGAGAGGGTCGCGTCCGTCACTGGAAGGCCTGGAAGAGGGCGAGCGTCATGAGCGCGCCGAGCAGCCCCCCGCTCACGACCTCCGAGGTGGAGTGCACACCGGTCTCGACGCGGGTCTGGGCCACGAGTAGCGCCATGATGAACGTCAGGGTCGAGATGAGGAAACGATGCGCCGACCCGCTGAGGACGAGCGTCACCGCCATCCACCCCGCGAACGCGACCGCCGCATGCCCCGACGGCAGGCCTCCACGCAACGGCGTTCCGCGACCGGTGACCGCCTTCACCGCGATCACGACGATGATCGTGAGCGCGAGCGCGACGACGGTCAGCTCCGCGGGCACGTTCTCGAGCCGATCGAGGAAGCGGGAGCTCCGGTCCGCCACTGCGCCGGAGAAGACGAGGTAGCCGACCGCGACCGCGTTCAGTGCCGCGACGAGGACGGCGCCCGCGGCGATGTCCTTGGCGAGCTTCGCCATCGGGTCGAACGAGGTCGACGCGACGTCGACCGCGGCCTCGATCGCCGTGTTCACGAGCTCGGTGACCAGCACGAACGTGATCGCGAGGAGGAGCGAGATGAGCTCGATCTTCGTCACGCCGAACCCGACGGCGGCCACCAGCACCGCCGCGGCGATCGCGAAGTGGATCCAGAGGTTCCGCTGTGTGCGGACGGCGTGGATGATCCCCTCGGTCGCGTTGTTGAAGCTCTGGAGGAGCGTCGGCGTGCGACGGGGAGGGAGCATCAGACCGCGTGCTTCCGCTCGCGCGCTTGCATCTCGGCACCGTGGTCGTACCCGAGCAGGTGCAGGAGGCCGTGGACGAGCGGGGCACGCCACTCGTCCCCGACGACCTGCGGGCAGAGGACGACGTCGCCGAGCGCCCGCGGAACGCCTTCCGCGAGGTCCGCCCGGCCGTCGATCGGGAACGAGAGGACGTCCGTCACCTCCTCGCTGCCGAGATGCTCCCGCTTCAGCTCCCGGATCTCATCCGGTGGGACGAACGCGATGCCGAGCTCGCCTTCGTCGAGGCCCTCCGACGCCAGGAGCAGCCGCGCGAGCTCGACCGCACCCGCCTCGTCGACCTCGACTCCGCTCCGGTTCGTCGTCTCGACGGTGATCATCGGGCGCGCCTCACCGGCGCCGCGCCGTCCCCGTCTCCTCGGCGTGGCGCTTGTACGCCTCGACGATCCGCTGCACGAGCTTGTGCCGGACCACGTCCTCGTTCCCGAACTCGACGAACCCGATCCCCTCGATCCCGGCGAGGACCGCGCGCACCTGGATCAGGCCTGACGCCTGCTCCCGCGGGAGATCGACCTGCGTGATGTCGCCCGTGACGACCATCTTCGAGCCGAACCCGAGCCGGGTCAGGAACATCTGCATCTGCTCGGGCGTGGTGTTCTGCGCCTCGTCGAGGACGATGAACGAGTCGTTCAGCGTCCGCCCCCGCATGAACGCGAGCGGCGCGACCTCGATCGTCCCCCGCTCCATGTACCCGGCGAGCCGCTCCGCGTCGAGCATGTCGTAGAGGGCGTCGTAGAGCGGGCGGAGATAGGGGTCGACCTTCGCCAGCATGTCGCCCGGGAGGAAGCCGAGCCGCTCTCCGGCCTCCACCGCGGGGCGCGTCAGGATGACCCGCCCGACGTCCCCTTCGGACAGGGCGGAGACTGCAAGAGCCATGGCCAGATAGGTCTTTCCCGTTCCGGCGGGGCCGACTCCGAAGGTGACCGTCCCGCTCCTGATCGAGTCGACGTAGCGCTTCTGGTTGACCGTCTTCGGCGTGATCTTCTTGCCCCGATGGCGCCAGACGACGTCCTCGAAGACGTCGCGGACGTCCTCCGCCTGGTCGAGCGCGGCGAGGACGGTGCCGACGGTGTCGGGGCCGATCTCGTGCCCGTCCTCGACGAGCTCCACGAGCTCTTCCACGACGGCGCGGGCCGCCGTGACATGGTCGTCGTCGCCGCCGAGCGTGAGCCGGTTGCCGCGCAGCGAGATCGTGCAGGCAAGCCGCTCCCGGAGCGAGTCGAGGACGCCGTCCTCCACGCCTGCGAGCTCGGCTGCCACTTCGTTCGAGACGTCCAGCACCTGCTGCATCAGGCGCAGTGTAGGGAGGTCACCTGCTGCGAGCCCCGGCCCGACGTCCGCGTACGCCTCGACGAGGAAGGTCGCGATCGAGCCGTCGAGCTGGCTCTCAGGCGAGCTTCTCTTTGACGAGCTGGGAGACGACCGAGCCGTCCGCGCGACCCGAGACCTGGTGCATGACCCCGGCCATCACACGACCCAGGTCGCGGATGCTGGTCGCTCCGACCTCGGTGATGACGTCGTCGATGATCTCCTCGATCTCGTCCTCCGAGAGCGGCTCGGGCATGAACTCCTCGAGCACCTCGAGCTCGTACTCCTCGTCTTCGGCCTGCTCCTCGCGGCCGCCCTTCCGGAAGGCCTCGGCCGCCTCGAGTCGGCGCTTCCGCTCACGCTGCAGCACCTGCAGCTCCTCATCGTCCGAGAGCGGGCGCTGGAGCTCCTTCTCCGACGTCCGGAGCGCGTTCAGGATCAGGCTCAAGGCGTCGCGGCGGTCGTCGTCGCGCGCGAGACGGGCCGCCTTGAGCTCGTCCTCGATGCGCTCGACGAGCGTCATGCGGCATCTCTCCCGAGCGCGGCCGCGACCCGGTCCCGGTCGACCGCTCCGCCGAGGACGTGCCAGTGGAGGTGGAAGACGGTCTGCCCTGCGCCCGGTCCCACGTTCACGAGCACGCGGTAGTCCTGGAGCCCGGCGGCCTTCGCCGTCTCGGCGACGAAGCGGAGCATCCGGCCCGCTTCCGCGTCGGGGAAGTCGGCGATGTCCCTGAACGTGTCGACGTGGCGCTCGGGGAGAACGAGGAGGTGGGTCTCCGCGATCGGCGCGATGTCGCGGATGGCGACGAAGCCGTGATCCGCGTGCACGTGGTCACCTTCGGCAACCAGACGGCAGAAGAGGCAGTCCTCATGCGGCGACGGCAAGGATCCCCTCCTCCGCGAGCCCGACGGCGCGGGCGTGGACGAACTCGCCGACCGGCGCGTCGACGAGCCACGGCGAGTAGTCCTCTCCGTACCCGCGCCCGGGCCGGTCGACGAGGACCAGGTCGGTGGTCCCGACCTTCGCGCCCCAGCGCGCGCGGCAGCGTTCCTCCGAGAAGGCGCGGAGCCGGGCGCTCCGGTCTCTTTTCGCGGCGGGCGGAACAGTGTCGGCTAAAGCGGTGGCAGTCCCGGGCCGCGGCGAGTACCCGAACACGTGCACCTTGGTGATCCCCGCGCTCCCGACGACCGCGAGCGTGCGCTCGAAGGCGCGCTCGTCCTCGCCGGGGAAGCCGACGATGACGTCGGTCGTGAGGTTGAAGTCGTCGAGCCCTTCCAGCTTGGCGAGGTACTGAGCGGAGCCGTAGCGCCGCTTCATCGCCTCGAGCACGCCGTCGTCGCCGGACTGGAGCGGGACGTGGAGGTGCTTCGCGGCGGCGGGCGTTTCTCGCAGGGCGGCGACGAGCCGAGGCCCGAGGTGGTTCACCTCGATGGAGGACAGCCTCAGCCGTTCGACGCCGGGCAGGGCGCCCGCCTCACGGACGAGCCGCTCGAGCGTGTATCCCGCCTCGCGGTCGCGGAAGCAGCCGAGGTTGACGCCGGTCAGGACGATCTCCCGCTGCCCCTGGCCGACGCGCCGTCGGATCTCCTCGAGCACCCCGCGCGCGCGGCGGCTTCGCGTACCACCGCGCACGAGCGGAATGACGCAGAAGGCGCACGAGAACGAGCAGCCGTCCTGGATCTTCACGAAGGCGCGCGTGCGCTCGGCGTTGCGGCCGCCTGGACGCAGCCGATCGCGCCGACGTCGCCGGCGATCGCGGTCGCCGCGTCCTCGTCGAGCTTCGGGAGAACGGTGACGTTTGCAGGCATGCCCCGGAACGAGCCTTCGAGGTTCGCGGCGCACCCGGTGACGTACACATGCCCGTGGCCCCGAGACGCGCGCGAGACCGCCTTGCGGGACTTCGAGACCGCCTCGTGCGTCACGCAGCACGTGTTCACGACCGCGATCTCGCCGCCGTCCGCGACCTCCACGTGTCCGTCCGCGAGCAGCCGCTCGCGGACCGCACGCGCGTCGGCGTACGAGACCTTGCACCCCAGAAAGCGCACTGAGAAGCTCGCCACGAGCCAACTAGCTTAGAACGGTTCAGACGCGAACGAGGGAATCCGCGGCCCAGCCGGCGATCTGCAGGCGTGCGATCCGCCGCCAGCCGGGCGCGTGGAGGCGGTCCCGCGCGAGGTATCCGGAGACGATCGCGCGCGGCGCAGGGACCGACCCGAGCAACCTCTCGACCGCGGCCAGCTCGATGTTCGCAACGACGACATCGACCGTCGGGAGCCCGCCGGCGAGGACGTCCGCGAGACGAACCTCCACCGACACGCCGTTGGCAAGGGCGTTCTCGCGGGCGGCCTCGGCGGCGACCGGATCGACGTCGACGGCCGTGACCGGGCCGAACCCCAGCTTGGCCGCGGCGATGGCGACGACGCCCGACCCCGAGCCCGCGTCGAGGACGCTCCCCCGCGGAACGCCGGGCAGGAGCTCGATCGACGCGCGCGTCGTCGGGTGCGCGCCGGTCCCGAACGCCCGCCCCGGGTCGATCGTCACCGTCTCCTCTCCCACGGGCGGAGCCGCCCAGGGAGGGCCGATCCACAAACCGGCAGCGCGCACCGGGCGATGGAAGGAGCGCCAGCTGTCCTCCCATCCAGGCTCGATCCGGCTCACCGAGACCGAATCGAAGGCGCGGCGCAGGGCGTCCTCGGTGGACGCGTCGCCGTAGAGCACGAGCTCGACCTCACCTCCCGCTTCCACCTCCTCGAAGCCGCCGGGCGAGAGCTCGAGGAGCCGTGCACGTGCGATCTCGGCCTGCGCCTCCGGGACGCGGATCGCGAGCCGAAGCAGGTCGCTCAGCGGAGCGCGCTTCTCAGGCGCTGGAAGAATCCTTCGTCGTCGTCGCGCGACGCGTACGTCTCGGCGTCCGCCCGTCGCCCGAACTCCTGGAGGAGCTCGCGCTGCTCGTCCCGTAGGTTCGTCGGCACGAGTACGTCCAGCCGCGCATACAGATCACCCCGCCGTGAGCCGTGGACGGACGGCATGCCCTGGCCGCGCAGACGGGCGACCTCGCCGGGCTGCGTGCCCGGCTCGACCTCGAGCTCCACGTCTCCGCCGATCCCTGGCACGCGAACGGTCGCGCCCAGCGCCGCGTCCGTCATCGGCATGCGCACCGCAGTGTGGAGGTCGTCGCCGTCTCGCACGAACCGAGGATCGGGTCGCACCCTGACGAGCACGAAGGCGTTGCCGGCCTCGCCGCCGCGGAAGCCGGCGTGGCCCCCGCCCCGAAGCCTGATGTGCTGACCGTCGTCGATCCCCGCCGGGATGTCGACCTCGAGCTCCCGCCGGACGACGCGCCGACCGTCTCCGCCGCACTCGGTGCACGGCGTCTGGAGCGCCTCGCCGAGACCGCCGCACGTCGGGCACGTGCGCTGCTGGACGAACTCCCCGAAGATGCTCCGGGACACCCGACCGACGATGCCCGCGCCGCCGCACGTCTCGCAGCTCGAGCTCCCCGTGCCCGGCTCGGCACCGCTCGCGCCGCACCGCTCGCACGCAACCGCGAGATCGAGGGCAACCGCGGTCGAGAGCCCGACGAACGCCTCCTCGAGGTCGATCTCGACGACCGCCTGAACGTCACCACCCGCCCGGCTCGGGCGCTCGCCCCGCCCCGTCCCGCCGAAGACGTCCTCCCCGAAGAACGCGGCGAAGACGTCCGTGAGGCTGCCGAAGTCCACGAAGTGCGGCTGAAAGCCTCCGCGGCGCAGCCCCGCGTGGCCGTAGCGATCGTAGATCTCACGCCGATCGCGGTCGGAGAGCACCTCGTACGCCTCGGCCACCTCCCTGAACCGGAGCTCGGCGTCCGGTGCGCTCGAGACGTCCGGATGGAGCTCGCGCGCCAGCGAGCGGAACGCCCGCTTGATCTCGGCGTCGGTCGCGCTCCGCGAGACACCGAGCAGGTCGTAGTAGTCACGCTCCGTCGTCGCCATCGCACTAGACCTCGTCGTAGACGTCCTCGACGAACCGCGAGAGCTCGAAGGCGGCTGCGCGGACCGACCGGATGGCCTTCTCGTAGTCCATCCGGACCGGGCCGACGAGACCGACGGCGCCGAGCGCCTTGCTCCGGATCCCGTAGGTCGCCCCGACGAGGGAGACGTCGTGGAGCTGGCCGCCGCCGACATCCGGCCCGACGTGCACGACCGGTCGGCGCGGCTCGAGGGCGTCGCTCACGAGCTCGAGCACGGCCGCGCGGCGCTCGAGCAGCTCGAGGAGCCGCATCGTCGCGTCGACCTCCTCGGCCCTCGCCTCCTCGATCAGGCCCGCGGCGCCGCCGATGAAGACCTCCGGCCCCTCCTCAGCTCCGACGGCGAGGAGCGCCGACCCGATCACGTCGAGGAACGCGCGCTCGCGCGCGGATAGCTCCGGCGCCTGCAGCCGGCGGCGGATCTCGCTCGTCCCGAGCCGGACGCCGACCAGGCGCTCGTTCAGGTACTCGGCCGCCCACGCGAGAACGCCTGGATCGACCGGCTCCGAGAGCCGGAACACGCGCTTGACGACGCCACCGGTCGACGTGATCGCGACCACCATGACGCTCGTCGGCTGGAGCGCCAGGACCTCGACGTGACGCACGGTCGCCGTTTCCAGGGACGGCGCCGAGACGAGCGCGAGAAGCCGCGTGGCACGCGAGAGCATGTCCGTGGTGACGCGGAGCGCCTCCTCCACCTCGTCGCGCATGACGTGGAGGTCGACGCCGAGCGAGGCGGGACGACCCTCCATGGCGTCGACGAGCTCGTCGGCGTAGACGCGGTAACCGCTCTCGGTGGGGAGCCGGCCGGCCGACGTGTGCGGATGGGTCAACAGGCCGAGCGCCTCGAGCTCGGCGAGCTCCCCGCGGATCGTCGACGACGAGACGCCGAGGCCCGATCGCTCGACGAGCACCTTCGAGCCCACGGGCTGGCCCGTGGCGACGTACTCCTCGACGACGCTCCGGAGGATGTCCCGTTTCCGCACAGAGAGCTGCATCTCCATCCGATGGTAGCCGTGCCTGCCGCCGTTTTCGGGCTCAGCACCGGGCCGCAGGACGCGCTCGCGGACCGGTTCAAGCGGGCGCGAGCCGCATCAGCTCGCTCGTGACACCACCGCCGAGATGGCGGCCGCGCGGCGTCAGGCGGATCGATCCGCCGGCGCCGTTCGCACGGAGCTCGACGAGCCCGCCGGCGACCAGCCGCTCGGCTGCGTCGCCGTCGAGAACCTGCTCGACGTCGGTCGTCTGCAGCGGCTCGTCGAGACGCAGCCCGAGCATGAGCCTCTCGCGGGCACGGGTCTCGTCGTCAAGCGGCTCGACCTCCCGGGGCGGCGCGGCACCGCCTCGCAGCGCCGCGAGGTACCCGGCGAGGCTCGGCCGGTTGCGCCAGCGAACGCCGCCGACCGTGGAGACGGCCCCGATCCCGATCCCGAGATAGTCATGCCCGAGCCAGTACGCCAGGTTGTGTCGCGACCTGAGATCGCGGCCCCGGGCGGGCGCTCGTTCGGGAGCGAGGCAGAAGTTCGCGGTCTCGTACCAGCGGTAGCCCGCGCCCGTCAGCGTCTCGACGACACGCTCGAAGTACCCCTCCATCGCCTCGGCCTGCCGCTCGAGATCCGCACCGTGGGCGTGCGTGAACCGCGTGCCAGGCTTCGCCTCGAGCTCGTAGCAGGAGAGGTGCTCGGGCGCGAGATCGAGCGCCTGGGCGAGATCGGAGTCGAGGTCGGAGGGCCTCTGGCCGGGGATCCCGTAGACGAGGTCGAGCGAGACGTTGTCGAAGCCGGCATCCCGGAGAACCCGCACGGCACGCCGGACGACTTCGGGCGACGCGCGACGCTCGAGGACCTCGAGGAGACGAGGCTGGAAGCTCTGCGCGCCGAGCGATACGCGATCGACGCCCGCCGACTGCAGGAGCGCGGCGAGCTCGGGCGTCACCGTCTCGGGGTTCGCCTCGACGGTCACCTCGTCCGCGGCGGGGAGCGTCTCGAGCAGACGGCGGAGCGCGCCGGGCTCGGTGAACGTCGGCGTCCCGCCGCCGAGGTAGAGCGTCTCGAGCGGCTCGGCGGCGAGCACGCGCCTCTCGAGCGCGAGCTCCGTGAGGAGCGCGTCGACGTAGCCGTCGTGCTGCCCTCGACGCCCGACGACCGTGACGAAGTCGCAGTACCCGCAGCGGTGCGCGCAGAAAGGCAGGTGCATGTACAGGTGCCGAACGCCGGGATTCGCGGGTGCGCCCGCGACCCTCACCGCTTCCGGTCCTCTCCGAGGTTGAGCACCGCAAGGAACGCCTCCTGCGGCACCTCCACCCCGCCGACCTGCTTCATCCGCTTCTTCCCCTTCTTCTGCTTCTCGAGGAGCTTCCGCTTGCGGCTGATGTCGCCGCCGTAGCACTTCGCGAGCACGTCCTTCCGCTTCGCCTTGATCGTCTCGCGCGCGATGACCCGCGATCCGATCGCCGCCTGCACCGGCACGTCGAAGAGCTGACGGGGGATCTCCGCGCGAAGCCGCTCCACGAGCTGGCGCCCCCGGTCGTACGCCTCGTCGCGGTGGACGATGAGCGAGAGCGCGTCCACCTGCTCCCCGCCCACGAGGATGTCGACGCGCGTGAGGTCGCCTTCCCTGAACCCGGTCAGGTCGTAGTCGAAGCTCGCGTACCCGCGCGTGCGGGACTTCAGCTGGTCGTAGAAGTCGTAGACGATCTCGGCGAGCGGGATCTCGTAGATGACGAGCACGCGGCCCTCGGTGAGGTACTCGAGATGGTCGAAGCGGCCGCGGCGCTCGTTCGCGAGCTCCATCACCGCGCCGACATAGTCCTTCGGGACGATGACCGACGCCTTCACGTACGGCTCTTCGACGACCTCGATCTCGCGCGGCATCTCGGCCGGGTTGTGCACCTCCACCGTCTCCCCCGTCCGCGTCGTCGCCTGATACGCGACGTTCGGCGCAGTGATCAGGAGGTCGAGGTCGAACTCGCGCTCGAGCCGCTCGCGGACGATCTCCATGTGCAGGAGGCCGAGGAACCCGCAGCGGAAGCCGAACCCGAGCGCCTGCGACGTCTCCGGCTCGTACGAGAGCGACCCGTCGTTGAGCTTGAGGCGCTCGAGCGCGTCGCGCAGCTCCGGGTACTCGTCGGAGTCGGTCGGGAAGACTCCTGCGAACACCATCGGCTTGACGTCCTGGTAGCCGGGGAGCGGCTCGGACGCCGGGCGGGCGCGCGACGTGAGCGTGTCCCCGACGCGAAGGCGCGATACATCCTTCAGTCCGGTGACGACGTATCCGACCTCGCCCGCCGCGAGCGACTCGACGGGCTGGCGGGCGGGCGACATCACCCCGAGCTCCTCGGCCTCGAAGGAGGTTCCGAGGGCCATCGCGCGGAGCGGCTCGCGCGTCTTGAACGTCCCGTCGACGATCCGGACGAACGCGACGACGCCGCGGTACTGGTCGTACGAGGAGTCGAACACGAGCGCGCGCGCCGGAGCGGCGAGGCTGCCCGACGGCGGCGGGATTCGCTCGACGATCGCGTCGAGGACGTCTGCGACGCCGTCACCGGTCTTCGCCGAGATGCGAAGCACGCGGCCCGGCGTCTCGCCGAGGAGCTCGGCGAGCTCGGCCGCGGCAGCGTCCGGATCGGCCTGCGGCAGGTCGATCTTGTTCGCGACCGGGACGATCTCGAGCTCGTTGTCGAGCGCGAGGTAGGCGTTCGCGAGCGTCTGCGCCTCGATCCCCTGCGCCGCGTCCACCAGCAGGAGCGCCCCCTCGCAGGCCTGCAGCGAGCGGGAGACCTCGTAGGAGAAGTCGACGTGGCCGGGGGTGTCGATCAGGTTGAGCTCGTGGCCCCGCCACGCCACCCGCACGGCCTGGGCCTTGATCGTGATCCCGCGCTCGCGCTCGAGCTCCATCGAGTCGAGGAGCTGCTCCCGCATGTCTCGCTCCGAGACGGCACCGGTGAGTTCGAGAATACGGTCGGCGAGCGTCGACTTGCCGTGGTCGATGTGCGCGATGATCGCGAAATTGCGGATCCGCTCCTGCTCCATAGGACTTCGGCGCTACTCGGGATCCTTGCCGCGCCGGGCTCGCAACAGTAGCAGCGCGTTCACTTCCTCGGCCCCCAGCACCCTGGCCGAGCCGAGGTAGACGAGCACGGCCAGCGTCAGCGCCGCGCCGAGGGACACGACCTGCGCCGCAAGGCCGCGGCCGAGCCAGTCGTCGAGCACGACCCAGACGACGAGCGCGGCGGTCGCGGCGAGCACTGCCGCCGCGCAGATGCGGACGAGCGCGCGCCCGGTCTCCCGGACGGCGTGCAGCCCGACGCGTCGGCGCATCATCACGAGGAGCGTGATCGTCCCGACGACGTTGACGACGGACGTCGCGAGCGGGATACCCCAGATGCCGAGCCGGTAGAAGATCGCGTCGAGCACGGCATTGAGGCCAACGACAGCGAGCGCGACCGCTGTCGGCACCCAGTTCGTCTGCACAGCGTAGAAGCCACGGTTGAGGATCAGCATCCAGCCGTTGAAGACGAGCCCGATCGAGAACGCCTGCAGGCACTGGGCGACGACGGTCGTATCGGCCGCCGTGAACTCGCCGCGCTGGTAGACGAGCCGCACGATCGGGTCGGCGAGCACGATCGCGAGCAGGCCGGCGGGGATGAGGAGGAACGCGATCTGGCGGATCCCGCCGTCGAGCGTGCGGCGCAGACCGTGGGTGTCGCCGCGCGCAGCGAGTCGCGCGAGCGTCGGGAAGAGGACGACCGTGACGGCGACCGCGAACATCCCCTGCGGGAGCATGTACAGGCGGAATGCCTTGTCGATCGCGGCCGGGGCCAGCTCGGGATCGAGGAGTCGCGAGGCGAAGAGCGTGTCCACGACCGCGCTGACGTTGATCAGCCCGATCGTGAGCGTCACCGGCAGCATCAGCGTGAACACCCTCCGGACGGCCGGGTCTCGCCAGTCGAGGACGAGCGTCAGCTTCCCGTCGAGGCCGCGGAGCCAGGGCACCGGGAGCAGAAGCTGGACGAGCGTGCCGAGCACGACGAGAGCCGCGTACAGATAGAGCTGCGCGTCTGCGCTGTCGATGCGCGGGATCCCCAGGGCGAGCCCGAGGATGATCACGAGGTTCCACGCGACCGGGGCGAGCGCAGGCGCCGCGAAGTGCTCGTAGGTGTTCAGGATCCCGACGACGATCCCGGAGAGCCCGAGGAGCACGACGATCGGGAACAGGATCCGCGAGAGGCCGACGGCGAGGTCGAAGTTCCCGCCGGGATCGCCGAACGGGCGGAGGACGAGCGGCGCGAGCAGGATGAAGACGGCGGTGACCGCGCCCAGCACGAGCAGGGCGAGCCAGAAGAGCGTCGAGGCCACGCGCCAGGCGCGCTTGCGCTCCCCCTTCTCGAGCAGGTCGCTGAAGACCGGGACGAACGCGCCCGAGAGCGCGGCGTCGGCGAGCAGCGCGCGCACGAGGTTCGGGATCTGGATCGCGACCGTGAACGCATTGATCGCGCCGGTGACGCCGAAGTAGTACGCGCTGACCATCTCGCGGACGAGTCCGAGCACGCGCGAGATGCCGGTCGCCGCGGAGAAGATCGCCGTCGAGCGCGCGAGCCGATGCTGCTGGCGACCGGGCTCGGCGTCAGGGTCGAGCTCGGCGGTGTCGGGGGTGTCGACCATGGCTGCCCGGGCGATTGTCCCAGTAGGTCCTGCTACCATCGCGCGGCCCGCGCCCGAGCGGGTCTTTCTTCGAATGGCGAACATCAAGCAGCAGCAGAAGCGCGTTCGGACGCAGTCGCGGGAGCGTCTGGAGAACCTCCGCTATCGCTCGACGATCAAGACGCTGACGAAGCGGCTCGAGTCGGCTGCGGCAGACGGCGACGCGGACCGGATCGCAACGGAGCATCGCGAGCTCGCGCGGACGATCGACCGTGCCAGCGCGCGCGGAGCGCTCCATCGGAACACCGCAGCGCGGAAGAAGTCGCAGGCGGCGAAGATCGCTGCTGCCGCGACGGCGTCTTCCTAGCGCGACCTCTCAGCTTCGCGCCGGCGCCTTGCCCGCGGGCGACTCCGGACGCCTCGTCAGATCGACGAGCGCACGCTGCACCTCGAGATCGGGCGCGAGCCGGCTCCGACCCTTGAGCGCGCCGTCGAGCTCGGCGAGCCGGACGACCCCGTCGTCGAGCTCCTCGGGCGAGAACCTCTCGGCCTCGGCATACAGCTTCTGGGCCCGGAACGGATGCAGCCGGAGGCGCTCGGCCGCCTCCTTCGAGGAGACGCCGGCCTCGTTCAGGCGCTTGATCGAGCGGAGCCGGCTGACGTGGCTCCCGAGCGTTCCCGCGAGCCGAGCGGCGGTGTCGCGGCGGGGCTTCGAGTCACGCTCGAAGAGCGTCTCGCTCGCGTCGAGCGCGCGGGACGCGTCCCGCGCCCCCCAGGCATCGGTCAGGGCGTAGGTCGGGAGCCCGGCGGTCGGGGCCGTCAGCTCCTCGATCTCCCGTGCGCCGATCGGCTCGCCTCCCGCCCAGGTCGCGAGCTTGTCGATCTCCGTCGTGAGCGCGTAGAGGTCCTCGCCGACGAGCTGGACGAGGAGCGCACACGCCTCGGGCTCGGCGTCGACGCCACGCTCCTCGAACTTGCCCGCGATCCAGCCGTGGATCTTCTTCTTCTCGACCGAGTACTCGAGAATCGCGCCGACCTTCGTGCAGGCCTTCCCGAGCGCGCTCGACTTCTTGAGGTCGGAGGCGACGAGGGCGAGCACGGTTCCCGGTGCAGGGCTCCCGAGGTAGTCGACGACCGCGTCGACGTCGCCCGCCTTCCAGCCGCCCTTCGTCCGCCCGTCGCCGTCGCGGCGCCCGTCGACGTCCTCGACCACCACGAGACGTCCGTCGCCGAAGAGGCTTCCGGCATTGCAGAGCGCGACCGTGTCGTCGCCCGTCGTGTCGAGTGCGCTCACGACCTCTGTCGACTCGGGCGAGAAGCGGGCGCGGAGCCGCTGGAGCGCGGTCTCGATCTTCGGGCCGTCACTGCCCGTGATCAGGTAGACGGGCTTCAGGTCGGTGTCGGCCACCGGCCAACCTTATCCCCCGGTCCTGACCCGGATCCGCCGCCCGTCCGACTCGACGACGACGGCTCCGTCCTCGTCCGTCCGGTAGACAGCGATCCCCGGGACGGTCGCGAGCGCGGCGAGGGTCTCGGGCCGCGGATGGCCGTAGTCGTTGCCGCGGCCGACCGAGATGACCGCCACGCGGGGACGGAGCGTCTCGAGCTCGTCCTCGAGACCCGGGTCGGCCGATCCGTGGTGCGCGACCTTCAGCACCTCCACCGGCTTCAAGGGGAGATCCGACGTGACGTCCGATTCCGCATCGGCCGTCAGCAGGATGTCCGTCTCGCCGTAGGAGACGAGGAGCACGACCGCGTTCTGGTTCGGGTCCTCGCTCGGGGTGCCGGCGTCGGGCGGGTTCAGCACCTCGAAGTGGAGTCCGCCGAGGCGGAGCTCCTCGCCAGCGCGAGCCGGGCGCACGGGAACGCCGCGTTGCCGCGCGGCAGCCATCGCCTCCTCCTCGTCCGTTCCCGTCGCCGCGAGCTCCGGGTCGAGCACGAAGCCGACCCGCAGGTGACGCAACACGTTCGCCGCCCCGCCGACGTGGTCGCGCTGCGGATGCGTGAGGACGATCGCCGAGAGCGAGTGGATACCCCGGCGCTCGAGCTGCGACGCCACGTTCGCCTCGGGCGGGCCCTCGTCCACGAGAACTCGGCCCGTCCTCGTCTCGAGCAGCGTCGAGTCGCCCTGCCCGACGTCGAGGAACGTCACCCGTAACCCGGCCGGCTCGACCCACGGCCGCGCCTGGGGGCGTGTCGCCCACCAGCCGGCGCCGACGACGAGCGCCGCTGCGACGAGCGCCGTCGCCTGCGAGCGGGTCATCCGCTCGAGCCGGCTCCGTCCGAAGCGCAAGACGGCGAGAACGGCACCGGTTGCCAGGGTCAGGACGAGCGCGCCGCGCGGCCCCACCTGAGCGCCCGGCAGCGCCCCGAACGTGCTCGCGACGAGCTCGAGCCAGGCCGCGGCCCAGCCGGCGAGCCAGGCGAGGGCAGCCGCGGCGGTGGGAGCGATCGGGTCGACCGCGCCGGCGAGCAGGCCCAGCCCGAGGACGAGCGGCATCGCCGGCTCCGCGACGACGTTCGCGGGCACCGTGTACACGGGCGCTCGCCCGAACTGGACGAGGACGATGGGCGCCGTCACGAGGCCGCACACGAGCGCGACCGCGCACGCCTCGGTCACTCGCGACGGGAGCGGCGATGCGGCGAGCAGAACGCGAGCGCCAGGGACCACGGCGAAGATCGCAGCGACCGCGGCGAACGAGAGCTGAAACCCGGCGTCGAAGATCGACGTCGGCATCCAGACGAGCAGGACGAGCGCGCCGAGCGCGAGGAAGTGCCAGCGATCGCGCGGCCTCGCGACGAGCCACGCGAGTGAGGCGAGCCCGCCCGCCACCGCCGCCCGGGCGACCGAGGGCTGCCAGCCGACCGCCAGCACGTAGGCGCCGATGCCCGAGAGCGTCAGGAGCTCCCGCACGACACGACGCAGGCGGAGCAGCCAGCCGAGCCCGAGGAAGCCGGCGGCGATGAACGCGACGTTCTGCCCGGAGACGGCGAGGAGGTGGTAGAGCCCGGAGGCGCGGAAGTCGTGCCTGACGGTGTCCGGAAGGCCCTCGTCCTCGCCGAGCACGACGCCGAGGACGATCCCGCGCCGCAGCCCGATCGTCCCGCGCCCGACGGCCGTTTCGATGCGGTCACGGAGGCGGTCTCCGATCCCGGAGACGCCGCCGCGCCGTCCGATCTGACGCCAGTCGTCCCCACGCAGGACGACGTGGATCCCCTGTCGGGCGAGCCACCCCCGCTCGTCGAACCCGCCGTCCTCGGCAGGCGTGCGCGGTGCGACGATGCGTGCATCCATCTCGAGGATCGCGCCGCGCGGCGGCGAGCGCCCGACGGGGAGCGTGAGGAGCACGCGCTCTCGAATGGGACGCCCACGGAACGCGCGCACCTCGGCCGGCACGCGCACCGCCCACGTCGTGCGACGCGCGGGGCCGGTGGTGACCGCCTCGGTCCTGCCGGAGCTCCCGATCTTCGTCTCCAGCACGCTCCGGTCGAGAGCGTCGAGCCGAAGCGATCCCCACCAGAGCCCGAGGACGGCGAGAGCGACGGCGAGCGCGGCAATCCGGACGAGACCGTCGCTCGCCACGATTCCGACGAGCGAGGCGATCGCGAGCACGAGCAGCCCCTCATGGGACAGGCGTAGCCAGTTCGCGGTCGCGATCCCGCCGCACGCGGATCCGGCGAGCAGCGCGGGCCACTGGAGCTCGACCGCCCTCCTCACGAGCCACGCGGGGAGAACACGGTTTCGCCCGCGAACGCGGGCCGAAGGCGGGCGTTCACGGAGTCACGAGATCCCGCAGCTGCTCGATCCGAGCCGGGCCGATGCCCGGGACGGCGTCGAGGTCGTCCACCGACCGGAACGGACCGTGAGCGGTCCGGTAATCGATGATTTTCTGCGCGGTGACCGGCCCCACTCCGGGGAGCTGGTCGAGATCCTCGGCCGTTGCGGAGGACAGGCTCGGCTTGGGGCCGCCGAGGCCCTGCGCCCCCGACCCGGAAGCGCCGCCCGCCGTCTCAGGCGGCGCGGCACCCGGCGCGACACGTCGTGGCACGAGCACCTGCACGCCGTCGACGAGCGGCGCCGCGAGATTGATCGCGGCGAGATCGGCGTGCCTCGTCGCGCCACCCGCGCGGTGCACGGCGTCCGCGATGCGCGAGCCGTCGGGAAGACGGTAGAGACCGGCCCTGCGCACGGCGCCGACCACGTGGACGACGAGCATCTTCTTCGTCGCAGCGGTGGGGGTGACGGGCTCGAGCGGCGCCGCGATCTCGGGCGCGCTCGCCGATCCGGCTCGCGACAGACGGTGGCCCGCGAGCACCAGCACGACGAGGAGAGCCCCGGCGACCAGGAGCGCAGTCGAGCGGGAGACGGAGACGAAAGGCACGCACCGATCGTCGCCTCGCGCTGCTCACGGGTGGGTCACGGCGTCGCGCCGAGAGTGCGCCAACACCGACGCTCTCGACCTCTCGCTGATCAGACCACTGGCCTGATCAGTGCGTATTAGACGACGAAGTTGACGAGCTTGCCGGGCACGACGACCGTGCGCGCCGTGTTCGAGCCGTCGAGGTACGAGCGCACGCGCTCGGACTCGCGCGCGAGCGCGACGAGCTCCTCGTCCGCCAGGTCCGGCGACACGTGCAGGCGGTCGCGGACCTTCCCGTTGACCTGCACGACGACCTCGACCGTCTCGACCTCGAGGAGCGCCGGATCGGTGACGGGCCATGGAGCCTCCCACAGCCGCTCGTGCCCGAGGCGCGACCACAGCTCCTCGGCCACATGGGGTGCGTACGGCTGGATCAACGCTACGGCGGACTCGGCCGCGAACCGCGAGTCACGCCCGGCGCGGTCCTTCGACAGCTCGTTCACGAGCTCCATGACCGCTGCGATCGCCGTGTTGAACGCGAAGCGGCGGCCGATGTCGTCCGTGACCTTCGCGATCGTGGCGTGCGCCTTCCGCGCCAGCGCGCCGCCCTCCGTCTCCCCCCGGGGTGCGCCCTCGGCCACCTCGTTCACCACCGACCACAGACGCCGGACGAAGCGGTTCATCGCCTCGACGCTCGTCTCGGTCCACTCCATGTCCTCGTTCGCAGGCCCGAGGAAGAGGATGTTCAGGCGGCACGCGTCTGCGCCGTAGCGCTCCATGAAGTCGTCCGGCCCGACGATGTTCCCTGCCCGCTTCGACATCTTGGTCTTGCCGAGCGTCACCCAGCCGTTCGAGAAGAAAGCCGCGAACGGCTCGCGGAAGCCGACGAGCCCCATGTCGTTCAGCACCTTCACCCAGAACCGCGCGTAGATCATGTGCACGGTCGCGTGGTCGACCCCGCCGATGTAGAGGTCGACCGGGCTCCAGTAGTCGACGGCGGCTCGAGCGAAGGGCGCCGTGTCGTTGTGCGGGTCGCAGTAGCGGAGGAAGTACCAGGACGAGTCGACGAAGGTGTCCATCGTCTCGACCTCGCGCTTCCCCGGCCCGCCGCAGGACGGGCACGCGACGTTCACCCACTCCTCCGCCTGAGCGAGCGGCGGCACGCCCTTCGGCTTGTAGTCCTCGACCTCGGGGAGGATGACCGGCAGCTCCGCGTCCGGCACCGGGACGATCCCGCACCCGTCGCAGTAGACGATCGGGATCGGGCAGCCCCAGTAGCGCTGCCGCGAGAACCCCCAGTCGCGCAGGCGGTAGTTGATGGCGAAGCGACCCCGTCCCTGCGCCGCCAGCTTCTCGACGATCAGGCGGCCGCCCTCCGGGGCCGGAAGCCCGTCGAACTCGCCCGAGTCGACGAGCACCTCGCCCTCCGAGTGCTCGACGTATGCGACGCTCTCGCCGACCTGGCCGTCGGCTGCCCTCACCACCTGCCGGATCGGGAGGTCGAAAGCTTGCGCGAAGTCGAAGTCGCGCTGGTCGTGTGCAGGCACGGCCATGATCGCGCCCGTGCCGTAGTCCGTGAGGACGTAGTCGGCGACGTACACGGGCAGCCGCTCGCCGTTCACCGGATTGACGATGTGCAGCCCGGTGAAGACCCCGGTCTTCTCGGTCGCGGCGGCGCGGTCCGCGGTCTTCTTCGCCGAGGCCCGCCGGACGTAGTCGCGCACCTCGTCGGAGTCGATCCTCGGCACGAGCTCGTGCTCGGGCGCGAGCGACGAAGAAGGTGGCGCCGTAGAGCGTGTCCGGGCGCGTCGTGAAGACGGCCACGTCCTCGCCCAGCTCCTCGACGCGGAACAGGATCTCGGCGCCCTCCGAGCGGCCGATCCAGTTGCGCTGGCGTGCCTTGATCGACTCCGGCCAGTCGACGGTCTCGAGGTCGTCGAGCAGCGCCTGCGCGTAGTCGGTGATCCGGAAGAACCACTGTTCCATGAGACGTGACTCGACCTCGGCGCCGCAGCGCTCGCAGCGACCGTCACGCACCTGCTCGTTCGCGAGCACCGTCTGATCGTTCGGGCACCACTTCACCGGCGCCGCTTTCCGGTACGCGAGCCCGCGCTCGAGGAAGCGGAGGAACTGCCACTGCTGCCAGCGGTAGTACCCGGGCTCGTGCGTCGAGGTCAGGCGAGGCCAGTCGTACGCCCAGCCGACGCGCCGGTACTCGCGGGTGATGGCATCGATGTTGCGCTCCGTGCTCACCCGCGGGTGGACGCCCTCTCGGATCGCAGCGTTCTCGGCGGGCAGCCCGAACGCGTCGAACCCCTGCGGGTGGAGGACGTGCATCCCGTTCCGCGAGCGGAAGCGCGTGACGACGTCGCCGATCGTGTACACGAGCATGTGGCCCATGTGCAGCGTCCCGGACGGGTAGGGCAGCATCTCGAGGACGTAGGACTTCGGCTCGATCGGGTCGTTCGTGACCTCGAAGGCGTGCGCGTCCGCCCAGACCCGCTGCCACCTCTCTTCGATCGTCTTCGGGTCGTACCGCTCCATCTCGCCTTCCGATTTCGACTCCTGAAACGAAAAAGCCTCTCGTCCGAGAGGCTTCACGAGAACGCCCGCGGCTCCCGCCGCGCTCGCTCCCTGCCCTACGCGAGAAGCTCGTCCACGAGCCGAAAACCGTAGCAGGCAGAATCGCGCGGTGCCCGCCTCCGACCTGCACGAGCTGTTCCCCGACTCGACGCGGATCGATGGCGGCGAGCTGGCCGTCGGCGGCGTCGGCGCGGGCAAGCTCGCGGAGCGGTTCGGCACGCCGCTCGTCGTCTACTGCGAGGAGACGCTCCGCGTCCAGGCGCGCGCGTTCCGGGAGGCGATCGGGGAGCGAGGCCGCGTCGCCTTCGGTACGAAGGCGTTCCCGAACGTCGCGCTGCTCCGGCTGTTCCGCGAGGAGGGGATCGGAGCGGACGTGGCGAGCTCGGGCGAGCTCGCGTTCGCCCTCGCGGCGGGTTTGACCGGCGACGACCTGGTCGTCCACGGAAACAACAAGGACGAGCCATTCCTCCGCGAGGCGGCCGCCGTCGGCGGGACGGTGATCCTCGACGCGCCGGACGAGGCCGAGCTCGCCGCGGCGGCAGACGTACGCGACGTCCTCGTCCGCGTCACGCTCGGCGTCGACGCCGACACGCACGAGGCGGTCGTCACCGGCCACCACGGGTCGAAGTTCGGTCTCCCCCCCGAGCAGGCGCTCACCGCGATCGCAGAAGCGCTCGAGCGCGGGCTCGACGTCCTCGGGCTGCACGTCCACGTCGGATCGCAGCTCCCCGACTTCACCGCCCAGGCGGAGACGATCGAGCGTCTCGCGGGCTTCGCGGCGTCCGCACGGGAGGCCCTCGGCTGGGAGGCGCGGGTCGCCGACCTCGGGGGCGGCTTCGGCATCCGCCACCACCCGGACGACGACGTGACCGAGGCGACGTCTCTCGCAACGGCGGCCGCGGCGACCGCCCGAGCGGCCTTCGCCGCCGCGGGTTTACGGGAGCCCGAGGTCTGGCTCGAGCCCGGACGCTCGCTCGTCGGCCGCGCCGGGACGACGCTCTACCGCGTGGGAGCGGTGAAGCGGCTACCGGAGCGCACCTGGGTCGCGATCGACGGCGGCATGTCCGACAACCCGCGCCCGCAGCTCTACGACGCCCGCTACACCGCTCTTTCCGCACTCCGTGCGAGCGAGGAGCCGGACGAGGACGTGAGCGTGGCGGGCATGCACTGCGAGTCGGGCGACGTCCTCATCGACGACGTCCGGCTTCCGACGCCTCGCCGCGGCGACCTGCTCGCGGTTCCCGCGACCGGCGCCTACACCCTCGCGATGAGCTCGAACTACAACGGGACGCCGCGCCCGGCGGCATCAAGTCCCGGGCAGTACTGGCTGAACGTCAAGTTCGAGAAGAGCCTCGTGCGGGTGCCCTTCAGATTCTCACCGACGAGGAGGAGAAGCTCCTGTCGAAGAACTACAAGGACATCAGCAAGCAGGTCAAGGAAGCCTTCAAAGAAGAGCTGACAGCGGGCGCAGAAATCATCCTCCGTATTCGAACGGGTGCCGAGCCGCCCACGGCTTCAGCACCCGTCGAATATGGCCGGACGTGCAGCGCCCTTCGTGACCGGTATCGTCGTGGCTCGTAAGCGCCGCGCCCCGCTCCGCGCCTCTGGACGCCCGTTCTCGCGCGGCGGCACTGTCGCCGTCCTTCCTGAAAGCGTCACACGGTCACCGACATCTCTCGACGACGGGCGTGGTGCAACCTTGGTGTAGCATGAGCCGCCTCAGCACGCCTTCATCAGGAGCCGTCGATGACCGCGCCGGATCTGGTCGATCGGCTCGCCGCGCACGAGACGCTCGGCTCCGCGCCGCGCGAGGAGCTCGAGTGGCTGGCCGCACACGGCTCGCTGCGGCGGCTCGACGAGGGCGAGGTGCTCAGCGCCAAGGGCGTGCCGGTCGCCGGCATGTTCGTCGTGCTGACCGGCCACATCGCCATCTTCGTCGATCGCGGCGCCGGCCGGCACAAGGTGATGGAGTGGTGGGCCGGCGACGTCACGGGCATGCTGCCGTATTCGCGCCTGGTCAGCCCGCCGGGCGACTCGGTCGCCCAGGAGCCGTCCGAATCCTGGCCGATCCCCCGCGACGACCTGCGGGAGATGATTCGCGAGTGCCACGAGATCACGTCGCATCCTCGTGCACAAGATGGTCGATCGCAGCCGGCAGTTCACGTCGAGCGGTCTGCACGACGAGAAGATGGTCTCGCTCGGCAAGCTGTCGGCCGGACTCGCGCACGAGCTGAACAACCCGGCGGCGGCGATCGAGCGCAGCGCGGCGCTGCTCGAGGACCGGCTGGAGGACGCCGAGCAGGCGACGCGCGCGCTCGGCGCCGCGCGGCTGAGCGACGCGCAGCTCGCCGCGGTCGACGCGGTCCGCGCCTCCTGCCTGGCGGGCGCCGTGCAGGCGTGCTGTCGCCGATCCAGCAGGCCGAACGCGAAGAGGCGATCGCCGACTGGCTCGCGGATCACGGCGTCGAGGCCGCCATCGCCGGACCGCTGGCCGAAACCGCCGTCACGCTCGACGCGCTCGACCGGATCGCCAGCGGCCGTGGACGGACCGTCGCTCGAGCGCCGTGCTGCGGTGGGCGGCGGCCGGATGCTCGGTGCGGGGCATCGCCTCCGAGATCCAGGAGGCGGCGATGCGGATCTCCGGCCTGGTCGCGGCGATCAAGGGTTTCACGCACATGGACCAGGCGCACCGTCGGCCGAGCCGGTGGACCTCGGCTCGGGCCTGGGCAACACGGTCGCCGTGCTCAAGTCGAAGGCGCGCGACGAAATCGGTCGCGGTGACCGTCGACGTCGCAGCCGGACCTCCCGCGCGTCCGCGGCTTCGTCGGCGAACTGAATCAGATCTGGGCGAACCTGATCGACAACGCGCTCGACGCCGTTCCGGACGTCCGGCCGTGTCGAGGTGACAGCGCACGTGCGAGCGCCAGCGCGTCGTGGTGCGCGTCGTCGACAACGGGCCGGGCATTCCGCCGGAGGTCCGCGAGCGCATCTTCGAGCCGTTCTTCACCACCAAGCCGGTCGGCAAGGGCACCGGCCTCGGCCTCGACATCGTCCGGCGGCTGCGTCAGCCACAACGACGCCGAGATCGAGGTCGAATCGCGCCCGGGCCGCACGGAGTTCCGCGGTCTCGCTGCCGCTCGCCGACGCCGACGGCGCCGCAGGAGCACGCGTGAACAAACCGGTCATGCTCGTCGTCGACGACGATCCGCAGGTGCTGGCGGCCGTGCGCCGCGACCTGCGCGTCGCAGTACCGCGAGCACTACACGGTCATCAGCGCGACGTCGGGCGAGGAGGCGCTCGCCACCATTCGCGAGCTGAAGGCCGCGGCGACGCGCTGGCGATCGTGATCAGCGATCAGCGGATGCCGGGCATGCAGGGCACCGAGCTGCTCGCCAGATCCCGCGAGATCTATCCGCTGGCGCGCCGCGTGCTGCTCACCGCCTACTCGGACATCGACGCCGCGATCAAGGCGATCAACGACGCGCACCTCGATCACTACCTGTCGAAGCCGTGGGATCCGCCGGAGGAGATGCCTGTTCCCGGTCATCGACGACCTGCTCGACGCCTGGCAGGCGGAGTACCTGCCCGGAGGCCAAGGGCCTGCGGCTCGTCGGGCACAGTGGTCGCCGCGCTCGCACGCGATCAAGGACTTCCTCGCCGGCAACCTGATCCCGTATCGCTGGCTGGACGTGGCGCGCGATCCGGACACGCGCAGCCTGCTGGACGCCGCGGGCGTGGCCGCGAGCGAGCTGCCGGCGCTGTTCTTCGAGGATGGGACCGTGCTGCGCAATCCCGAGCCGCGCGCAGGTCGCCGAGCGTCTCGGCCGATCGCTGTCGGCGGCCCTCGAGCTGTACGACCTGGTGATCGTCGGCGCCGGGCCCGCCGGCCTCGCCGCCGCGGTGTACGGCGCCTCGGAAGGGCTGCGGACGCTGCTGCTCGATCGCCACGCGCCCGGCGGGCAGGCCGGCAGCAGCTCGAGAATCGAGAACTATCTCGGGTTTCCCGACCGGCGTCAGCGGCAGCGAGCTGACGCGGCGCGCGGTGACCCAGGCGCAGCGGCTCGGCGCGGAGTTGCTCGTGCCGCTCGAGGTCACGGGCGTCGCCGATCGACGCGGGATACAAGCGCCTGACGCTCAGCGACGGCCGGGAGATCGTGACGCGGACGCATGCTCGCCGCGACCGGCATGGAGTACCGCGAGCATCCCGCGCCGGGCGTGCCGAGCACACCGGCGCTGGCGTGTATTACGGCGCCGCGACGACCGAGGCGCCGGCGTTCAGCGGCCGGCGCGTGCTCGTCGTCGGCGGCGGCAACTCGGCGGGGCAGGCGGCGATGTACCTGGCGCGCTACGCCGAGCGAAGTGCAGATCGTCGTGCGCCGCGATCGCTGCAGCGACACGATGTCGCAGTACCTGATCGAGCAGATCGAGAAGACGCCGAACATCCGGCTGCGGACGCGGACGGAGCTCGAGCGCGTCGAAGGCGACGGCCACGTCGAGCGGGTCGCGCTGCATCAGCGACGACGGGACGACGCGAGCGTCGAGGACGTGCGACGCGGTGTTCGTCTTCATCGGCACGCAAGCCGCGAAGCGACTGGCTGCCGGCCGAGCGTGCTGCGCGACGCCAAGGGGTTCGTGCTCACCGGGCGGGATCTGATGGCCGACGACAGCCTTCGCGCGCATCTGGAAAGAACGCCGCGAGCCGATGCCGCTCGAGACCAGCATGCCCGGCATATTCGCCGCCGGCGACATCCGCGCCGGCGCGATGAACCGCGTCGCGTCGAGCGGTGGGCGAAGGGTCGATGGTGGTGCGGTTCGCCCACGAATATCTCGCGCTGACGTGAGCGGCGCCGGCTGAGCCGGCCGGCACCGCCGTCGTCGGCTCGAGGAGCGAATCGAACTTCAGCACGACTTCTCGCGCGTAGGTGGTCGCGACCACCTCCCGGTACTTGCTCCGGTCCTGGTATCCCTGCATCTGCGCCTGGTCAGTGACCCTGAATCGGCTGACCGAGCGCATCGGATTCTTCTTCGTTCGCTTCCACCGCGGCGAGGCTCGGGTGCTATCCCTCGGAATCATCAGATTCCACGTCCCGCCATCGTCCATCGTCCGAAGAATCTTGTAGGACTTCTGGAATCCTGCCTTGATTTGCGCCTCCTCGGACTTCTTGAACTGTCCGTCCAGGTACTGCATCTGCACATCTGGTCCATCCCTGAGGCGATCGGATCGTCGTGACCGTCCACACGGTCCCGTGGCTCGGAAGTACTGTGGACCTGGCCGGCAACGGTGGCGCTGAGGGCGACGGCGAGACATCCCGCGAGAAGCGCATTCTTCAACATAGTGGTCATTCTCCAGCGAATCGGTCGTCGCGTCGGCGCTCCGGATGGAGCGGCGGAATAAGACGCGGCACGGCCCTCCGGGATCGGCACAAGTCCCGGGGACGTGAAAGAGCGGCGTCAGGCTGTCTCGATGTGCGGCGACTATACTCGAATCCAGCCCATCCTTTGCGGGCGATTGTAGGGTATGGCGCCGAGACACTGGGCGGTCCGGCCAGAGCGCAGCCGCAGACGAGTTCAGCCGACCATGTTGCCGCTGCCATGTGTGAAGGTCGCGCACCAGGGCGATGGCTTCGTCGGCGGTGTCGACACACTGCGGAATCTGCAGGTCCTGCGGATTGGCCAGCGCGAGCCGGGGATCCAGCATGCTCGTCCCGGCCCATTCGACGAGCCCTTCCACATCTGGCCGACCAGGATCAGCGGGACGTTCTCGACGTGCCGCACCTGCAGCAGCTGCCAGACCATCAGCGTCTCGAGGACCGTGCCGATCCCGCCCGGCACGACGACGAAGGCGTCGGAGGCGATCACGAAGTGATGGAGGCGGGTGAAGAACGTCTCGTGCTCGAAGACCTGCTCGACAAACGGATTCGCGTCCTGCTCGAACGGCAGATCGACGCGAATGCCGATCGACCCGTCGCGCCGCTGCGCGGGCGCCCTCGTTGGCCGCCTGCATCAGTCCCGGGCCGCCGCCGGTCACGATGTCGCAGTCGAAGGACGCGAACGCCGCGGCAAGGCGCTTCACTTCGTCGTAGACGAAAGTCCCGGCTTGGCCCGGGCCGAACCGAAGATGGTGACACGATAGCGCGTCGCGCTTCGACGGCCTGAGCCGCGTGAGATTGTTGACCACCTTCCACAGGTCGAGAACCGTCGTTCTGACGATTTCCTTGACCGCTTCCTCGTCTGACAGGCTGACGTTACGGCCGCTTCGATCCTCGCGGGTGCTCGACATGATGTGCGCATCATAGCAATCCGCGGCGCACTCGCCTGATGCGGGCGCAGTCGCGGCACGGGTTGGTGCCTGCGCTCGGAGACAAGAACTCGCGGGGCCTTGCGTCTGGGGCGCTGCTTCGCCGAGACCGATCGCACAAT
>CAWKEV010000009.1:0-81378 GCA_963848725.1 uncultured Actinomycetes bacterium
GAGTGCCGGGCGATGCGATCGCTCTTCGCGTGGAAGCGACGGAGCGCGAAGCGGAAGAGCGCGGCGTGCTGGATCTCCTGCTCGTCGAGATCTGGGAGCGACCTCCCTCTCTCGTCGCCGCTCATCGGAATTCGGTTCGTACCCCGAAATGTTTACGGTCAACCCATCCGGGTTACGGAGGGGTTCGTGGATCGGGTGCGTCGGCGGTTCCCCTTCGTCTGGAGGCGCGCGCGCTTCTCCACCGTGTTCCTCCCCATCCCGCCGGCGGCGGCGCTCGGGCTTGGGCTCGGCGGCGACCAATCCACGCTGAAGCCGGAGAGCAAGGCCTCGGCGGACATCGCAGGACTGTGGTGGATCATGCTGATCGGCTCCGTCGTCGTCTTCGCGGTCGTCCTCGCGCTGCTGCTCGTCGGGGTCCTCCGCCGACGTGGCGGAGACACCGGCCGCTGGAGCACGCTCGGGACACCGTTCGTCGCGATCGCGGGCGTCGCGATCCCGACCGTGACGCTCGTCGTCCTCTTCGCGCTTACCCTCGCCACGATCCCCGCGACCTCCGCGACGGGAGGGACGAGCTCCGGCTCGTCGCCCCTCGTCATCGATGTCACCGGGCGCCAGTGGTTCTGGGACGTCGTCTACCCGGCGGAGGGCATCCGCACCGCGAACGAGATCCACATTCCCGTGGGCGTGCCCGTGTCGATCCGGGCGACGACGGGAGACGTGATCCACAGTCTCTGGGTACCGAGCCTGAACCGGAAGATCGACATGATCCCCGGCCGCACGAACGTCGTCCGCTTCCAGGCGAGGCGAGCCGGCGCCTTCCGCGGGCAGTGCGCCGAGTTCTGCGGGCTCCAGCACGCGCACATGGGCCTGTGGGTGATCGCGGAGCCGCCCGCGCAGTTCGAGCAGTGGCTCGCCGCGGAGAAGCGGCCGGCGGCCGAGCCCGCGACCGAGTCCGGGGAACGCGGGCAGCAGGTCTTCCTCGGCTCGTCGTGCGTGTACTGCCACCGGATCGCGGGCACGAACGCGAGCGGCACCGTCGGCCCGGATCTCACGCACCTCGCGAGCCGCCGTGCGCTCGGCGCTGCGACGATCCCGAACAGCCGCGGCTACCTCGCGGGTTGGATCCTCGATCCGCAGCACCTGAAGCCCGGCATCGCCATGCCGGGCACCGCCATGAGCGGCCGGGAGCTCCAGGAGCTCCTCGACTACCTGGAGTCGCTCAAGTGACGACCGTCGTCGAGCGTCCCGAGATCGCCCGGCTCGAGCGGGCGTGGGAGGAGCGCGGCGGGCGGCTGCGTGCGGCCCTCACCACCGTCGACCACAAGAAGATCGGGTCCGCTACCTCGTCACCGCCTTTCTCTTCTTCGGGGCCGGCGGGGTCGAGGCGGCGATCATGCGGACGCAGCTCGCACGGCCGGACCAGCGGATCGTCTCGCCCGAGACGTACGACCAGATCTTCTCCATGCACGGGCTGACGATGATCTTCCTGTTCGCGACGCCCATGCTCTTCGGCTTCGGCAACTACCTCGTGCCGCTCATGGTCGGCGCGCGCGACATGGCGTTCCCGCGCCTGAACGCGTTCTCGTACTGGGTCTACATCGCCGCCGGCCTCTTCATGTACGCGGGCCTCGCGATCGGGAAGGCGCCCGACGACGGGTGGTTCAACTACGTGCCGCTCTCGGGCCGCGCTTCTCGCCGGGGCCGAACATCGACTTCTACGGGCTCGGGCTGATCTTCCTCGCGGTCGCGACCACGGCCGGCGCGGTCAACTTCATCGTCACGATCATGAAGCTGCGGGCGCCGGGGATGTCCGTCAACCGGATGCCGCTCTTCTGCTGGGCGATCCTCGCCACGTCGCTCGCGGTCGTCTTCGCGGTCCCGTCGCTCACGTGCACGTCGATGCTCCTCGAGCTCGAGCGCCTGTTCGGCTTCCACTTCTTCGACACGAGCGCGGGCGGCGATCCGCTCCTCTGGCAACACCTGTTCTGGATCTTCGGCCACCCGGACGTCTACATCATCTTCCTGCCGGCCGTCGGGATCGTCTCGACGATCGTCCCCGTCTTCTCGCGGCGTCCGATCGTGGCCTACTCGTGGGTCGCGCTGGCGACCGTGATGACCGCGCTGCTCGGCTTCGGCGTCTGGGTGCACCACATGTTCGCCGTCGGCCTGCCGCAGATCTCGATGGTCTTCATCGCGGCGGTGAGCATGATGATCGCCATCCCGAGCGGGGTGCAGGTGTTCGCCTGGCTCGCCACGATCTGGAGCGGGCGGCCGGTCGTCGCGACGCCCTTCCTGTACGTCCTCGGGTTCCTGCTCACGTTCGTCGTCGGCGGGCTGACCGGCGTGATGTTCGCGGTCATCCCGTTCGACCAGCAGGTGACGGACACCTACTTCGTCGTCGCCCACTTCCACTACGTGCTCTTCGGCGGCGCGGTGTTCCCGATCCTCGCCGGGATCTTCTACTGGATGCCGAAGATCACCGGCCGCATGGCCGCCGAGCGGCTCGGCCAGGCGAGCTTCTGGCTCGTCTTCGTCGGCTTCAACGTCGCCTTCTTCCCGATGCACATCTCCGGCCTGCTCGGGATGCCGCGGCGGGTGTACACGTACGAGCCCGATCTCGGCTGGAACACGACGAACCTGATCTCGACGCTCGGGGCCTACCTCCTCGCGATCGGCCTCGTCGCCGTGGTGGCGAGCGTCGTCTGGGGGCTCCTCCGCGGCGCGCCCGCCGGGCCGAACCCGTGGAACGCGAACACCCTCGAGTGGTCGGTCCCCTCCCCCCGCCGGCGTACAACTTCGCCGTCATCCCGACCGTCCGGAGCGCCGACCCGCTCTGGGACGAGGGCGGGACGGAGCTCCGCGACGACCTCGTGCTCGCGAACGGCCACGAGACGGTGGCGAGCACCCCGCTCGCGGCCGAGCTCCTCGGGCCGCTCGAGATGCCGGAGTCGTCGTGGTGGCCCCTCGTCCTCGCGGCGACGCTGACCGTCGTCTTCATCGGCTTCATCACCGACGTGTGGGCGCTCGCGATCGCGGGAGGCGTGCTGGTCGCCCTGGCGCTCGCCGGCTGGCACCTGCCCTGGCGGGAGGCGCGCGCATGACGACCACCACCGTCGAGCCGGCCGTCCTCCGCCGCGCGCCACGCGCGCCGGGCTGGTGGGGGATGTTGCTCCTGATCGCGACCGAGGCCGCGCTCTTCGCGCTCCTCCTCGTCTCCTACTTCGACATCCGCTTCCAGGCGCCGGGGGCGTGGCCGCCCGACGGCATCGCCGCCCCTGCGCTCCTACGGCCGGCGATCATGACGATCCTGCTCATGGCGAGCAGCGTCCCGGCGTACCTCGCCGAGACGAGCATCCGCCGGGGGAACTCGCGCCGGATGCTCGTGTGCCTCGCGGCGACGATGGTCCTCGGCGCGACCTTCCTCGCGCTCCAGGTGTGGGAGTACGTCGACAACCTGAAGCTGTTCACGCCGCACACCGACGCCTACGGCTCGCTCTTCTACACCATCACCGGTCTCCACGGCTGTCACGTGATCGTCGGCCTCGTGCTCCTCTCGTGGGCGCTCTTCTGGGGCTGGCGCGGGCGCTATTCCGCAGAAAGCCATCTGCCCGTCCAGAACGTGAGCCTGTACTGGCACTTCGTGCACGGCGTCTGGCTCTTCGTCTTCCTGTCCCTCTACCTGTCTGCGCACGTATGACCGCCGGCCGCGCAACCGTCCTCTGGGTCGCGATCCTGGCGGCGCCGACGGCGTGGGCGGTGCAGCTCGTCGCCGGCTATGCGATCGAGGACTACGGGTGCTCGAGGGACGGCGGTTCCGGCATGGTCGCCGGCCTCCGCACCGACACGCTCGAGATCGTCGTCACGATCGCCGCGCTCGTCGTGGTCGCGATCGGGGCCCTTGCGGCGCTCCGGACCTGGAGGTCGGGCGAAGGAGTCCCTCCCGGGCACCTCGCCTTCCTCGGCCTGACGGCGCTCCTCGCGAGCAGCGTGTTCGCGGTCACGATCCTCTTCGCGGGCGCCGGCGTGCTCGCGCTCTCCCCGTGCGAGGCCGGATGAGACCTCTGCTCGTCGCTGCTCCCGTACTCGCCGCGAGCCTCGCGGTCGCGCTCTCCGGCTGTGGCGGGAGCGCCCAGCGCGTCGAGGTCGCCGACGCACACCCCGGAAACGCGCCCGAGCTGATCGAGGCGTACGGGTGCGGCGCCTGCCACACGATCCCGGGGATCCAGGATGCGACCGCGGACGTCGGGCCGTCCCTCGCCGGTCTCTCGAACCGCGCGACGATCGCCGGCGTCCTCCCGAACACGCCGAGGAACCTGATCCACTGGCTGATGGCGCCCCAGCAGGTCTCGCCCGGGACGATCATGCCCGACCTCGGGCTCGGCGAGCCGCAGGCGCGCGACATCGCCGCATACCTGTACGAGCACTGAGGAGGTCCGATGTCCGAAAAGACCACGGAGAAGCGAATCAACCGCACGGCGTTCCTCCGGCGGGCGGGTGTCGCCGCGGCGGCCGTCGGTGTCGGCGGACTGACCGCCTGCGGCACGAACGAGCAGCAGAACTCGGCGGCGCTCCTCGCCACGGACACCGACGCGACGGCGATCGGGTACGCGCCTCCCCAGAGGCTGCCGCTGCTCTGCAAGGTCCTCAGCTTCTTCACTCCCGAGGAAGGCGCGACGGTGGATGCGATCACGGCGCGCTTCGTTCCGGGGTCGGTGGACGACCCGGGGGCCCACGAGGCGTGCGTGACCGGGTTCATCGACCACAAGCTCTCGAGCTTCCGGTCGTTCTCCGTCCCGACGTACGTCGAGGGGCCGTTCGCGAAGCCCGTGCCGAAGCCGAAAACCGGGCCCCAGGAGAATGCGAAGACGACGATCCTGGTCGCGAAGACGGAGCTCGACCGGTACGGCTTCCAGTCGAGCTCGACGCCGCAGGACTCCTACCGGAAGGGCATCGCGGCGCTCGACTCGTTCACGCGCGGCCGACACAAGGCGCGGTTCGTCGATCTGGACGGGGCGACCCAGGACTCCGTGCTCGCGCTGATGGAGGCGTTCGGCCCCCTTCCGAGCGATCCCGCGAAGGCGAAGGCGCAGCTCGCGGAGCAGAAGTCGCCGGCCGGCAAGGCCCTCGCGAAGGCGTTCGGGAAGGCGTCCCCGTACGGCTTCTTCTCGATGGTCCTCGAGGACACCTACGAGGGCATGTTCGCCGACCCGATCTACGGCGGGAACCACGCGTTCGCGGGCTGGCTCCTCGTCGGCTATCCGGGCGCGCAGCGCGCCTACACGCCGCACGAGCTCACGGCCGGACCACATCGCCGCCGCGTCCAGGGTCTCGCCGACATGCCGGCCATGCACCCGGGGAACCCCGCTCAGCACGCGATCCTGCCGATCTCCGGCACGACCCAGACGGAGCACTGAGCCATGGCGACGAACCACAAGAAGGTCGAGGTCGTCACGATCGGGGCGGGAATGACGGCCGCCATCGCGGCGGCGAAGCTCTGCGCGGCCGGTCACGAGGTCGTCTCGCTCGAGCAGGGCCCGTCGCGCTGGGCGTACCCCGACTTCTCGCACGACCACGACAGCCTCCGCTACTCGGTGCGCTACGCGATGATGGTCGACCTCCACCGCGAGACCTGGACGTGGAGGCCGAACGCGAGCTCGCCGGCACTGCCGATGCGTCAGTACGGCTCCTTCAACCCGGGCCAGGGCCTCGGCGGCGCGCTCGTGCACTGGTCGGGGCAGTTGTGGCGCTATCTGCCCACGGACTTCCGCTACCGCTCGCATGTCGTCGAGCGCTACGGCGCCTCGAAGATCCCCGAGGGGTCCACCGTCCAGGACTGGGGCATCACCTACGACGAGCTGGAGCCGTACTACGACACGTTCGAGTACGACATCGGCGCCTCGGGCCAGACGGGAAACCTCGGGGGGAAGATCCTTCCCGGCGGAAATCCGTTCGAAGGCCCGCGTAGCCGCCCGTACCCGCATCCCGCGCTCGGTGTGACGACGTACGGGGAGATGTTCGCGAAGGCGAGCGAGGACCTCGGCCTGCACCCGTTCACGCAGCCGGCCGGGATCCTCTCGGAGGCGTTCGTCGACCCGTACGGGAACCACCGCTCGGGCTGCCTCTACTGCGGGTTCTGCACGCGGTTCGGCTGCGAGGTCGATGCGAAGACGAGCCCGCAGACGACGTGGCTCCCGCCCGCGTTCGCCACCGGCCGCTACAGCGTCCGCGGCGAGAGCAAGGTGACGAAGATCGAGGTCGACGACCAGGGCCGCGCCACCGGCGTGACCTACCTCGACTCGCAGGGCGGAGAGCACTTCCAGCCGGCAGAGATCGTCCTCGTCTCCGCGTTCACGCTCGAGAACAACCGGATGCTCCTGCTCTCACGCAGCAAGGCGCACCCGGACGGGATCGGGAACGACCGCGGCCGGGTCGGCAAGAACTACACGTATCAGATGTACCCGGCGCCGATCGTCGGCGTCTTCGAGGGCACGAAGCTGCAGATGTACATGGGGAACACCTGCACGATCAAGATCGTCTACGACTTCAACGCCGACAACTTCGACCACTCCGACCTCGACTTCATCGGCGGCTCCCAGCTCTACTCGGAGCCGTGCGAGCGCGAGCCGGTCAACTCCGTCAAGGGCCTGACGACCGCCGACGGCAAGTACTGGGGAGCGGCCTGGAAGGAGGAGATCCGCAAGAACTGGGACTCCTACGCGGCGATCGTGACCGAGGGCGAGAGCATCGCGTACGAGGACAACTTCCTCGACCTCGACCCGAACTACACCGACCGCTTCGGCAACCCGCTGCTCCGGCTCACGTTCGACTGGCACGACAACGAGCGCAACATGTGGCGCTTCGTCGCGGCTCGGGCGAAGGAGATCATGGAGCGGATGCACCCGTCGCGGATCGTGAAGTTCAGCCCGGAGCTCGGTCCGTACAACATCCACGACTACCAGTCGACGCACCCGACCGGCGGCTGCATCATGGGCACGGATCAAGGCCACTCGGTGACGAACACGTACGGCCAGGTGTGGGACACGCCGAACGTCTTCGTCACGGGCGCGGCGCTCTTCCCGCAGAACCCGGGTGCGAACCCGTCGGGGACGGTGGGCGCCGTGACGTACCGCACGATGGACGCGATCCGGGACCGCTACTTCAAGAGCCCCGGCGAGTTGCTCGTCTGAGGCGCGCGCTCACCGCGCCGCCGAGCGCAACAACCGGAGGAGCGACTTCTTCTTCTCCTGCGGCTCGAGGCCGATTGGGACGCCGAGCCGGTGCCGTCCTCCCGCCCGGCTGGCAGCGCTCGGCCCTCTCGTCGACGGTGGCGTAGGAGCCGGACGGGCGTGGTGACGAGCCCGAAGGAGATGCTCCCGCTCCAGATCGCACGAGGCACGAGGACCCCCTCCCTCGGCGCTGCCGCAAAACCCGAACCCGCGGGCGCAGGTGTGCAGGTCGCCGCGAGGGGGTATCGACGACCCGGCGGAGCATCCGGAGAAGGACGGAGGAGGACGATGGCGACGCGGAAGCAGGCGCGAGCGGCGAAACAGAACATCGTGAAGGCGCAAAGCGCGGCGAGGAAGAAGCGGACGATCGCCAACCTCCCCGCCGCGACGCGGAGCGATCTCGGCCGGCAGGCGGCCGAGAGCAAGGCGCGCGGTGGACGAGCCGGGCGCAGCCTGGAGTACCGCACGCGCGAGCAGCTCTACGTGCTCGCGAAGGAGCGGAACATCCGCGGTCGCTCGAAGATGGGGAAGTGGGACCTCGTCCGCGCGCTCCGTCACTAGCGCGGTGGAGAGGCTGAGGGACACACCGTGACGGGCGCGGACGAGCTTCCCTCCGGTCTGAGCAGCGGCCACGTCAAGCTCGATCGGGCGCACGGAAGAGTCGCCCGGATGGTCCTCACCGGCCTGCTCGCCGCGATCGTGCTCGCGGCAGCGGTTGGTCTCGTCGGTCAGCGTCCGTCGACGACGGTCGCCGAGAGCGAGCCGGCGGAGCTCATGGTCTACTCACCCAACAAGCTCCGCGGCGGCCTCCTGTTCACGACCCGGTTCGAGATCCTGGCCAGGAAACCCCTCCGAGCGGCGACCCTCGTGCTCGACTCGGGCTGGTTCGAAGGGATGCAGGTGAACAGCATCGTCCCGCAGCCGCGGTCCGAGTCGAGCCGCGACGGGCGTGTCTTCCTCCACATCGGCCCGGTCGCGGCGGGAGAGCGCGTGGTCACGTTCGTGCAGTTCCAGGTGAACCCGACGAACGTCGGACGCCGCTCGCAGGATGTGCGCCTCCTCGACGGCTCGAAACAGCTCGTCGAGATCCGGCGCGACGTGACCGTCTTCCCGTAGCCATGGACGTCGTCTTCCGAGCAGCGGGGGCCTTCTTCTTCATCCTCCTGCTGACGCGGATCGTGGGTCGCCGCGAGCTCAGCTCACTCGAGCCGTTCGACCTGATCCTGCTCGTCGTCCTCGGCGACCTCGTGCAGCAGGGAGTCACGCAGAGCGACTACTCGTTCACCGGGCTCGTGATCGCGGGTGCCACGTTCGCGCTCCTCGCCGTCGTCGTCTCCTACGCGAGCTTCCGCCTGCCCTGGCTCCGTCCTGTCCTCGACGGCGAGCCCGTCGTCATCGTGCGGGACGGAGAAGTGCTCGAGCGAAACCTCCGGCGGGAGCGGCTGACGGTCGCCGAGGTGGAAGCGGCCGCACGCCTCGAGCAGATAGCCGACCTCGAGGACGTCCGCTGGGCGGTTCTCGAGACGGGGGGCCAGATCAGCTTCATCCAGCGCGACGCCGGCGGTCAGGACACGACGTAGGCGATCGCGATCGCGACGAGCGCGACCGCGAAGACGACCGCGATGACGATCGCCACGCCGATGAAGACGCCGACCGGCGTCCACTCCGAGCGCCCGCTCGCGATCGTCGCGAGGTCGCCGCGCGGGTCGTCCGGCGCCGGAGGCTCGAGCTTCTCGCGCGGAGCAGGGTCTCGCATCTCCTGGGTTCGCATGCGACGGGTCTACCCGCGGCGTGCGGGCGCCGAAACGGGATCGCGGCGTCGGGTTTCTCCCACCGTGGGCCCGGGTAGTCGGTCCGCGAACCCGTTCCACCATCGACGAGGAGGCAGCGGATGGACATGTGGACGTACCAGGAGACCGCGCAGCTCGGCACCGACCTGACCGGCGCCGACATCGTCGGCTACGACGTCGAGGCGGTCGACGGCTCGATCGGCAAGATCGACGACGCGACGTACGAGCTCGGAGCGAGCTACGTCGTGGTGGACACCGGCCCATGGATCTTCGGCAAGAAGGTGATGCTCCCGGCGGGGGTCGTCTCGAAGGTCGACCAGGGCGAGGAGACCGTCTACGTCACGCGGACGAAGGACGAGATCAAGCACGCGCCCGAGCTCGACGACGACGTGCTGACGTCGAACGCCGAGTACCGGACGCGCATCGGCACCTACTACGGCGATCTCGGAAACGGCCGCGACTCCGGCCCGAACGGGTCCTGAAGCAGAGACGAGCCCTCGGCGGCTGGCGGGCGCGTCTCGACCGGCCTCCGAGGGCCGCAGCCGGATCAGCCGGCGGCGCGCGCCTTACGCCGTCGACGCGGCCCGACGCCGCCGCTGCCCTCGAGCTCGTCGAGCAGGTCTCGGGCGAGCTCGAGGTCGTCGAGGAGGCTTGCGCGCTCCGCGTCGCGTCTCTCCCCTGCCCTGAGCACGGCGGATGGGTGGACGGTGACGAGTGCCGGCGTCTCGTCCTCGAGAGTCAGACGCCTGCCGCGGAGCTTGCCCACACGTGCCGAGCGCCCGAAGAAGACTTGCGCCGCGGTCGCTCCGAGGCAGACCACGAGCGCCGGCGAGACGGCGGCCAGCTCGAGCTGGAGCCAGTGGTTGCACGCGTCCAGCTCGAGCCACTTCGGTCGGTCGTGGATCCGCCGCTTGCCCGACGCATGCCACTTGAAGTGCTTGACCGCGTTGGTCAGGTAGGTGCGCTCGGGCGGAATCCCCGACTCGCCCAGGAGCTCGCGCAGGAGACGCCCTGCCGGGCCGACGAATGGCCGCCCCTCGCGATCCTCGACGTCGCCGGGCTGCTCGCCGACGAGCATCAACCCGCCGGTTGTGCCCTCGCCGAAGACGGTCTGCGTGGCGTCGCGCCAGAGTGGGCAGCGCCGGCAGCCGGCCGCCTCGCGACGTACGCGCGCGACAGCACGGGCGCTGCTCAGGAGACGGACGCCCTCTGCGTCACCGCCGCGAGCAGCTTCCTCGAGATCGACTCGACGGTTCCGAGCGCGGCGTTCTCCTGCTCCAGGTTCTCCTCGAGGAACTCGACCGATTCCGTCTCGCCGAGGGCCTTCGCCTGCGCGACGAGACCGGTATACGCCGCGATCTCGTAGTGCTCGGCGCGCACGCCGGCGCCCGTCAGGAACAGGTCACGCACCTCCTCGCTCGGCTTCTGCTCGCGCATGAAGACGTCGTGCTCCTCCTTGATACCCTCGATCCCCGCGCACCGCTCGCCTGCGGCCATGGCGCCGATCCGGTCGAACACGCGCTCGAGATTCGCGACGTGCGCGCGCGTCTCCTCGCGGTGGTGTGTGAACGCTTCGACGAGATCCGGGTCGGTCGCCTCGTCGGCGAGGATCGGGAGGACGTTACCAGCGTCTTCTCCGCGTAGTACAGGTCCTTGAGCTCGTGCAGGAAGAGCTCCTCGGGCGTGATCAGCGGCATGGCCTCCTCCTCGAATCGACGGCGGTCGCGTGTTGCTCGCGCTCCGTTTGGCGGCTACCCGAGCCATGTCCGCGACAAACAAACCGGCCTCCAGGGTGCGGGGGTTAGTGATGCCGGCCGCGGGGTACGACGAGGCAACACGACGAACGCGGAGGTGAGCAGATGATCTGGCTACTCGTGTTGCTGTTGCTGCTCCTGGCGATCGCAGGAGGAGTCGTCGTCTCGAAGTTCCTCTTCTTCCTCCTGATCGTGGCGGTCGTGCTCGCGCTGGTCGGCGCCGCCGGTCGGTCGACGGTCTAGCGACGTGCGGGGAGGCACCTAGGGACGGCCGGTCGATCGCCGGCCGTCCCCTCACTTCCGGGACGATCCCACGTCCGGGACGCTCCCGTTTGCACGGCAACGTCGGCGAAGATGCCCGCGGAAAGAGGGCGCCTAGCTGCGGCTGCAGTGGCAGGTCTCGCCGCGGGGCACGATTCTGCCGCAGGCTCCGCATTTGGTGGAGTCCGGCCGGCGCCACGCGAGCAGGTCGAGCTGGATGCCGAGCAGGAGCATCACGAGGCACGCGACGAGGACGTCGGCCCACGGCCCCACGGCCGCGGTCACGGCTGCATCGCCTCCAATCGCCTCGACGCCACGGCGAGCACGCGGTGCTGGTAGCCCCGCCGGTCGGTCCAGGAATGGAGGTGGTCGGAGATCAGTGCGAACGTGAACCCCGCCGCCTCGGCCCCCTTCATGCCGGAGGAGCTCACGGGGAGAGTGCTCCTCGCGCGAGAGTGAGTACCCGATCTCCACTGTCGGCGGATACCCGACGCCCGGAGACGAGAAACACCTCGCGGGTTACGCGGTGACCTCCGACGACGTGTCGAGCAGCTCGTCGAGGACGGCCCGGAAATCGAGCATCGCCTTCCGAAGGTTCTCGGTGCCCTCGTTGCCGTCGAACTTGTCGAGCATTGCGTGCCCGTGCCGATAGCGATCGACGACATCCCCATGGTCGACTGCGACCACGGCCGCGCGCCCGTTCTCGGCCTGCGTGTCGTCTGCGCGCGGATAGCCGCGCTCGTCGAGCGCTCGCTCGACGACCCGCTGGCCGAGCGCGCCGCTTCGCGCGGATCGCTCACGAAGCGCGCCTCGGCGCTTCGCCACTCCTCGAGGTAGCGCTCGCGGGCGGCGCTCGGAAGCGGACGAATCGTGAGCTTCTCGTGTTCGTGCTCGACCTCGCTCAGGCGCTTCTCGCCCAAAGCCGTGCCCTCCTCCGACACCGTGCGGTAGTACTCGGAGCCGAAACGCTCCTGAAGGAGCGGTTCGGCTCCGAGTACTACCGCACCGTGTGCTGAGAAGGGCACGGCGTCGGGGGAGAAGCGCCTGAGCGAGGTCGAGCACGAACACCAGAAGCTGACGATCCGCCCGCTCCCGAGCGCCGCGCGGGAGCGTTACCTCGAGGACTGGCGAAGCGCCGAGGCGAGGTTCGTGAGCGATCCGCACGAAGCGGCGCAGGCCGCCGAGCGGATCGTCGAGCGGGCTCTCGACGAGCGAGGCTATCCCGTGCGAACGATACGCAGGTCGAAAACGGGCGCGCGGCCGTCGTCGCCGTCGACCACGGGGACGTCGTCGATCGCTATCGACACGGGCATGCGATGCTCGACAAGGTCGACGGCAACGAGGGCACGGAGAACCTCCGGAAGGCCATGCTCGATTTCCGGGCCGTCCTCGACGAGTTGCTCGACACGTCGTCGGCGAAGGTCACCGCATAGACGCCGGGGCGTTTCTCGCCTTCGGCCGGGGCCTCCAGCCGCGTGGAGATCGGGACCCACACCGCGCGGGGGGACTGCTCGAGCTCGTCCGGCGTGATCGGGGCACGAGGGCGGGTCGCACGTCCGCCTGATAGCCGAGCGCCCGCGTTCCCTCGGCCACCCGGGAGGCGTGAGCACCGCGTGCTCGCCGTGGCGTCGAGGCGAGTGAAGGCGATGCGGACGTGACCGCGAGCCGTAGGACCTGGCCCGACATCCTCCGGTCGCGTGCCTCGATGATGCTCCTGCTCGGCATCCAGCTCGACCTGCTCGCGTGGCGCCGGCGGGACTCGCCGAAGTGCGGAGCGCCCGGGAGGATCGTGCCCCGCGGTGAGACCTGCCACTGCGGCCGCAGTTAGGCGCCCTGCTCCGCGGCGGCTCCGACGTCGCCGCGCGACGGAAGCGCTCCCGGACGTGGGACCGTCCCGGAAGTGAGGGGACGGCCGGCGATCAACCAGCCATCCCTCAGGTGCCTGCCCGCACGCCGTTAGACGGTCGACCGACCGGCGGCACCGACCAGCGCGAGCACGACCGGCGCGATCAGGAGGAAGAAGAGGAACTTTGAGACCACGACTCCTCCTGCGATCGCCAGGAGAAGCAACAGCAACACGAGTAGCCAGAGAGGGGCCACCTCCGCGTTGTATGTTGTTGAGTGAACACCCCGCGGCCGGCATCACTAAGCCCCCGCGGCCTCGAGGCCCGTTTGTCTGTCACAGACTTGGCTCTAGTCGTCACCGAGTCGGTCGCGAGCGACACGCAACCGCATTCGGTGGGGGAGGCCATGCGCGTCCCATCACGCCCAAGGAACTGCACGAGCTCAAGGACCTGTACTACGCGGAGAAGACGCTGGTAACGTCCTCCCGATCCTCGCCGACGGGCGACCGAGCCGGATCTCGTCGAAGCGTTCACACACCACCGCGAGGAGAGCGGCGCACGTCGCGAATCTCGAGCGCGTGTTCGACCGGATCGGCGCCATGGCCGCAGGCAAGCGGTGCGCGGGGATCGAGGGTATCAAGGAGGAGCACGACGTCTTCATGCGCGAGCAGAAGCCAAGCGAGGAGGTGCGTGACCTGTTCCTGACAGGCGCCGGCGTGCGCGCCGAGATACGAGATAGCGGCGTATACCGGTCTCGTCGCGCAGGCGAAGGCCCTCGGCGGACAGAATCGGTCGAGTTCCTAGGAGAACCTGGAGCAGGAGAACGCCGCGCTCGGAACCGTCGAGTCGATCTCGAGGAAGCTGCTCGCGGCGGTGACGCAGAGGGCGTCGGTGTTGTGAGCAGCGCCCGTGCTGTCGCGCGCGTACGTCGCGAGGCGGCCGGCTGCCGGCGCTGCCCACTCTGGCGCGATGCCACGCGGACCGTCTTCGGCGAGGGGACAACCGGCGGGTTGATGCTCGTCGGGGAGCAGCCCGGCGACGTCGAGGATCGCGAGGGGCGGCCATTCGTCGGCCCGGGCGGGCGTCTCCTGCGCGAGCTCCTGGGCGAGTCGGGGATTCCGCCCGAGCGCACCTACCTGACCAACGCGGTCAAGCACTTCAAGTGGCATGCGTCGGGCAAGCGGCGGATCCACGACCGACCGAAGTGGCTCGAGCTGGACGCGTGCAACCACTGGCTCCAGCTCGAGCTGGCCGCCGTATCGCCGGCGCTCGTGGTCTGCCTCGGAGCGACCGCGGCGCAAGCTCTTCGGGCGCTCGGCACGTGTGGGCGAGCTCCGCGGCAGGCGTCTGACGCTCGAGGACGAGACGCCGGCACTCGTCACCGTCCACCCATCCGCCGTGCTCAGGGCAGGGGAGAGACGCGACGCGGAGCGCGCAAGCCTCCTCGACGACCTCGAGCTCGCCCGAGACCTGCTCGACGAGCTCGAGGGCAGCGGCGGCGTCGGGCCGCGTCGACGGCGTGAGGCGCGCGCCGCCGGTGATCCGGCTGAGGCCCTCGGAGGCGGCGAGACGCGCCCGCCAGCCGCCGAGGGCTCGTCTCTGCTTCAGGACCCGTTCGGGCCGGAGTCACGGCCGTTGCCGAGATCGCCGTAGTCGGTGCCGTGCGCGTCCGGCTCTCGGCGTTCGACGTCAGCACGTCGTCGTCGAGCTCGGGTCCGTGCTTGATCTCGTCCTTCGTCCGCGGACGTAGACGGTCTCCTCGCCCTGGTCGACCTTCGAGACGACCCCCGGCGGGAGCATCACCTTCTTGCCGAAGATCCATGGGCCGGTGTCCACCACGACGTAGCTCGCTCCGAGCTCGTACGTCGCGTCGTCGATCTTGCCGATCGAGCCGTCGACCGCCTCGACGTCGTAGCCGACGATGTCGGCGCCGGTCAGGTCGGTGCCGAGCTGCGCGGTCTCCTGGTACGTCCACATGTCCATCCGCTGCCTCCTCGTCGATGGTGGAACGGGTTCGCGGACCGACTACCCGGGCACACGGTGGGAGAAACCTCGACGCCGCGATCGCGTTTCGGCGCCCGCACGCCGCGGGTCGACCCATCGCATGCGTCCAGGAGATGCGAGACCCTGCTCCGCGCGGAGCTCGAGCCTCCGGCGCCGGACGACCCGCGCGGCGACTCGCGATGATCGCGAGCGGCGCGCTCGGAGTGGACGCCGGTCGGCGTCTTCATCGGCGTGGCGATCGTCATCGCGGCCGTCTTCGCGGTCGCGCTCGTCGCGATCGCGATCGCCTACGTCGTGTCCTGACCGCCGGCGTCGCGCTGGATGAAGCTGATCTGGCCCCCCGTCTCGAAAACCGCCCAGCGGACGTCCTCGAGGTCGGCTATCTGCTGGAGGCGTGCGGCGGCTCCACCTCGGCGACCGTCAGCCGCTCCCGCCGGAGGGTTCGCTCGAGCACTTCTCCGTCCCGCACGATGACGACGGGCTCGCCGTGGAGGACAGGACGGAGCCAGGGCAGGCGGAAGCTCGCGTAGGAGATGCTGACGGCGAGGAGCGAGAACGTGGCACCCGCGATCACGAGCCCATGAACGAGTAGTCGCTCTGCGTGACTCCCTGCTGCACGAGGTCGCCGAGGACGAGGTGCAGGATCAGGTCGAACGGCTCGAGTGAGCGAGCTCGCGGCGACCCACGATCCGCGTCAGCAGGAGGATGAAGAAGAAGGCCCCCGCTGCTCGGAAGACGACGTCCATGGCTACGGGAAGACGGTCACGTCGCGCCGGATCTCGACGAGCTGTTTGGAGCCTCGAGGAGGCGCACATCCTGCGAGCGGCGTCCGACGTTCGTCGGGTTGAGCTGGAACTGCACGAACGTGACCACGCGCTCTCCCGCCGCGACCGGGCCGATGTGGAGGAAGACACGCCCGTCGCGGCTCGACTCGGACCGCGGCTGCGGGACGAGCTGTTCACCTGCGTCCCTTCGAACCAGCCCGAGTCGAGCACGAGGGTCGCCGCTCGGAGGGGTTTCCTGGCCAGGATCTCGAACCGGGTCGTGAAGCGGAGGCCGCCGCGGAGCTTGTTGGGTGAGTAGACCGTGAGCTCCGCCGGCTCGCTCGGCGACCGTCGTCGACGGACGCTGACCGACGAGACCAACCGCTGCCGCGAGCACGATCGCGGCGAGCAGGCCGGTGAGGACCATCCGGGCGACTCTTCCGTGCGCCCGATCGAGCTTGACGTGGCCGCTGCTCAGACCGGAGGGAAGCTCGTCCGCGCCCGTCACGGTGTGTCCCTCAGCCTCTCCACCGCGCTAGTGACGGAGCGCGCGGACGAGGTCCCACTTCCCCATCTTCGAGCGACCGCGGATGTTCCGCTCCTTCGCGAGCACGTAGAGCTGCTCGCGCGTGCGGTACTCCAGGCTGCACCGGCTCGTCCACCGCGCGCCTTGCTCTCGGCCGCCTGCCGGCCGAGATCGCTCCGCGTCGCGGCGGGGAGGTTGGCGATCGTCCGCTTCTTCCTCGCCGCGCTTTGCGCCTTCACGATGTTCTGTTTCGCCGCTCGCGCCTGCTTCCGCGTCGCCATCGTCCTCCTCCGTCCTTCTCCGGATGCTCCGCCGGGTCGTCGATACGCCCTCGCGGCGACCTGCACACCTGCGCCCGCGGGTTCGGGTTTGCGGCAGCGCCAAGAGAGGGGTCGTCGTGCCTCGTGCGAATTGAAGCGGGAGCTCTCCTTCGGGCTCGTCACCACGCCCGTCCGGCTCCTACGCCACCGTCGACGAGAGGGCCGAGCGCTGCCAGCCGGGCGGGAGGACGGCACCGGCTCGGCGTCCCAATCGGCCTCGAGCCGCAGGAGAAGAAGAAGTCGCTCCTCCGGTTGTTGCGCTCGGCGGCGCGGTGAGCGCGCGCCTCAGACGAGCAACTCGCCGGGGCTCTTGAAGTAGCGGTCCCGGATCGCGTCGGCGGTGCGGTAGGTCAGGGCGGCGACGGTGCCGGTCGGGTTCGCGCCAGGGTTCTGCGGGAAGAGCGCCGCGCCGGTGACGAAGACGTTCGGCGTGTCCCAGACCTGGCCGTAGCGAGTTCGTGACCGAGTCGCCGGGATCCGTGCCCATGATGCAGCCGCCGGTCGGGTGGGTGGACTGGTACTTGGCGATGTTGTAGGCCGGGATCTCCGGGCGTACGTCGACGATCCGCGACGGGTTCATCGCGCTTCATGATCTCGAGCGAGCGCGCGTGCATGAAGCGCCACATGCCGCTTCTCGTTGTCGTGCCAGTCGAAGGTGAGCCGGAGCAGCGGATTGCCGAAGCGGTCGGTGTAGTTCGGGTCGAGGTCGAGGAAGTGGTCCTCGTACGGGATCCACTCGCCCTCGGTGTTGATCCCCGCGTAGCAGTCCCAGTTGCGGCCGAGCTCCTCTTTCCATTCCGCGCCCCAGGTCTTGCCGTCGGTCGTCTTCAGGCCGCGTGACCGAGTTGACAGGCTCTCGCTCGCAGGGCTCCGAGAAGAGCTGCATGCCGCCGATGAAGTCGAGGTCGGAGTGGTCGAAGATGTCGGCGTTGTAGTCGTAGACGATGTTGATCGTGCAGGTGTTGCCCATGTACATGTTCAGCTTCTTGCCCTCCCAGAGCCCGACCACGGGCTGCGGGTAGATCTGGTAGGTGTAGTTCCGGCCGACGCGGCCGCGGTCGTTGCCGATTCCGTGCGGGTGCTGCCTTGCAGCGTGAGAGCAGGAGCAGCCGGTTGTTCTCGAGCGTGAAGGCCGAGGCGACGACGAACGTCGGCAGGCTGGAAGTGCTCCTCGCCCTGCCGTCGACATAGGTGACGCCGGTCGCGAGCCCGTCCGCCGTCGACCTCGATCCGGAGCACCTTGCGTCTAGCGCGGACGTCGTAGCGGCCGGTCGCGAGCGCGACCGGCAGATGCGTGTTCTGCGGGCTCGCCTTCGCGTCGACCTCGCAGCCGAAGCGGGTGCAGAAGCCGCAGTAGAGGCATCCCGAGCGGAGGTTGCCGTACGGGTCGGTGAACGCGCGCGAGGTGATCCCGGCCGGTTGCGGGAATGGGTGCAGGCCGAGGCTCCTTGCAGGCCTGCGCGAACATGTCGCGCGAAGCGGCGTCACCGCGAGCGGCGGGTTCGGGTAGCCGCGGCTCCGCGGCGCCTCGAACGGATTGCCGCCGGGAAGGATCTTCGCCGCGGACGTTGCCGGCGATCCCGGAGGCGCCGATGTCCCACTCGAAGGCGTCGTAGTAGGGCTCCAGCTCGTCGTAGCCGACCGGCCAGTCCTGGATCGTCGAGCCTCGGGGAGCTTCGACTCGCCGTAGCGCTCGACGATGTGCGAGCGGTGGCGGAAGTCGTATTCGAGGAAGCGCCACAGCTGCGCCGACCAGTGGATCGCAGCGCCGCCGAGGCCCTCGCCGGGGTTGAACGAGCCGTACTGACGCATCGGCAGCGCGGGCTTGCGGGCGTCGGCCGCCACGTCCAGGTCTCGCGTGCGAGGTCGACCATCATCGCGTAGCGCACCGAGTAGCGAAGGCTGTCGTGGTCGTGCGCGAAGTCGGGGTACGTCCACGGTGCGTCCCCTGCTCGAGCGAGACCATCGTCGTGCCCCGCCGGGCAGAGCTTGGCGCCGAGCATGGCGGAGGTCCAGCCCGCGCCGATCGTGACGACGTCGACCTCTGGGTGCTTGGTCGCCATCAGCTCGTGCTTCCGTCTGCGTCGTGCCGGCGATCGGCAGGATCACGTGGTGCTGCGGGATGCCGGGGTTCATCGGCGGCATGTCGCGCAGGCCCTGGAGCGTCGTGCGTGCGGGCCGTGCTTGAGCTCGTGCGGCGGTCCAGGCCCGTTGCGCACCCGGATAGCCGATCAGCTTCCAGCCCGCGAAGCGCGCGGTTCCCGCCGTAGACCGGGTCGGCGAACATGCCTTCGTTCGTGTCGTCCTGGAGCATCGTGAAGAAGCCGAACGGGGCCGGCTTCGCGAACGCCTTCGCGGCGCCTTGCCGGCCGCAGACGCTGCCGCGAGTCGCCTTGGGCTTCGCGGCTCGGGTCGGGCGAACGCCTCCATCCGGCGATCACTCGTCCTGCGTCGCCTCGTCGAGCTCGACGAAGCGCGCCTGTGTTGCGCCCGCGCGAACGCGTCGAGCGCCGCGATGCCCTTGCGGTAGGCGTCCTGCGGCGTCGGCTACGACTGGAAGCCGTAGCGGTCGAGGTCCTTCTTCGCGACGTAGATCGTCGTCGTCGCGTTCTCCTGCGGCCGGTCGGTGGCTTCGGCCGGCTTCGCGAACGGCGGCTCGAAGTACGTCGGGGTCGCGAACGTCGCGAACTGCGCGAGCTTCGTGGTCGATGTACCGCGGCACGCACGCCTCGCGGGCGCCCGGGTCGTCCTCGTCGCCCGGGACGAGGCGCGCCGTGAACGCGTCGACCGTCTGCGCCTCGTCGGCGCGTGAAGAAGCTGAGGAGCGTGCACAGAGCGGCAGCCACTGGGAGGCGCGTAACCGATCCGCGCGTCGATGTCCTGGCGATCGAGCGCCGCCGAGTGTCTGCTGCTCGGCGTCGTCGCCGCAGGCGGTGAGCCCGCCGACGCCGACTGCCGGCCGCGGCGAGACCGGCGCCGCCGGAGGATACGCCGGCGGTTGATTCCTTCTCGCGTGGTCGTTCGGTCATCGGATCCTCTCTCAGTGCTCGTACGAGGTAGGCGGCGATGTCGCGCGCCTGCGGCTCGGCCGACCCCGAGGTCGGGCATGAGCGTCCCGGGTCGAGCCTGCGGGGCGCGATCCAGCGGACGAGGTTCCTCGGCGTGTTCGGGAGGACGCCGGCGATCGTCGCGGCGATGCGAGAGACCGTCGAGGGACGGCCCGACCTGCGCCGTCGGCTCCGGCGACGCCGGCGATCTGTGGCAGCCGCCGCAGCCGAACGCCCCGATCAGCTCGGGCGCTGCCGGGGCGGCGTCGGCGCCCCGACGCGCTGGGTGCTCCCGCCACAGCCGGCGAGCGCGACCGCGAGGCTCGCGGCGAGACGGGAGCAGCGACGAGCAGAGGTCTCATCCGGCCTCGCACGCGGCGAGCGCGAGCACGCGGCGCCCGAGGACGATCGCGACGAGGAAGACGAGCTGCCGCGAGGAGCGCCGGCGGCCGAGGAAGGCGATCGTGCCCGGCAGGGACTCCGTTCGCGCGACCTCCAGGTCCGGAGCGCCGCAAGGGCCCCGATCGCGACGACGACGAGCGCGGCGATCGCTGACGACGATCTCGAGCTGTCGGTGCGGAGACCGGCGACGCATGCCGGAGACTCGCCGTCGCGGTCGAGCACGCCGCCTCCTCGATGGCGTAGCCGCCGACGAGCTGCACCGCCCAGGCGATCGGAGGCGCCAGGACGCGAACGCGAGGATGCGGTGCGCGCCGGCGGTCATAGCCGCGGCGAGAGGTAGAGGGCCAGGAAGAGGAACAGCCAGACGACGTGGACGAAGTGCCAGTAGAGCGCGGACGTCTGGACCGGCAGATGTGCTCTCGCTGCGGTAAGCGCCGCGCCAGGCGAAGAACTGCGTCCAGGCGAGGAGCAGGAGCGCCGGCGGACGTGGGCAGCCGTGCAGGCCGGTGATGCGTGAAGAACGAGTGACGCGTAGGCGTCCGTGCTCGGGTGGATCAGCGTCAGAGCTCTCGAGGTACTCGGTGAACTGGAGCGCGAGGAAGCCGCTCCGAGCAGGAACGTCGACGCGAGCCCGACGCGCAGCCCGCGCGATGTCGTCCCGGCGCACGGCGCGCTCGGCAGGTACCAGCCGGTGACGCTGCTCGTCATCAGCAGGACGGTCATCACCGCCGGCTTCAGGAGCTTCGGGTCGGCGATCCCGTCGGGCGGCCAGCCGCCGGGCGACTTGAAGCGGAGGTAGAAGTACGACGCGAGCAGGACCGCGAAGAGCGTCGCCTCGGTCGCGATCACGAAGACCATCCCCCACCAGCCGAGCGCGCGGCGTGGCGCGCGGCGGCGGACGGCCGGCCGACGGTCGATGGTCGGCTCCTGCGGGCGGCTCTCGCGCGGGTGGTGCCAGAGGGCGAGGCCGAGGGCGACGAGCGCGACGCCGGCGAGCGCGAGCCACTCGAGGCTCGCCGATCAGCAGCCGACGAAGCCGACGGCCAGCGCCGCGGCGAGCAGCGAGCGGCGTCAGCGACTCGCCGGGCATCTCGAGCGCGCCTCGCGCAGTCGGCCGTCGAGCGGCGGTGGTCGCGACGGTCTCGTGCCCTTCGGCGAGCACGAGGTCGCTCGCCGAGCTCCGGGCTCGCCGGCCGTCCCAGATCGGGCTCGCGCTCGCGACGACGGGGATCCGTCGAAGTTGTAGGGCGGCGGCGGCGAGGTCGTCGACCACTCGAGCGTTTCGCCGCCCCACGGGTCGTCGCCGGCCGGGCGCGCCGACGGAGCGGCCCGGACGACGTTCGCGACGACGAGCGACGAGCCCGGCCGCGAGGACGTAGGCGCCGATCGTCGAGATCAGGTTGAGCGTGCCCCAGCCCATGCCGGCCGGGTAGGTGTAGACGCGCCGCGGCATCCCGAGCAGGCCGGCGATGTGCATCGGGAAGAACGCGACGTTGAAGCCGACGAAGACGAGCCAGAAGCTCGACCTGCCCGAGCCGCTCGTCGAGCAGCGGCCGGTCATCTTCGGCAGCCAGTAGTGGATCGCGGCGAGGATCGGGAACACGGCGCCGCCGAAGAGCACGTAGTGGAAGTGGGCGACGACGAAGTACGAGTCGGTCACCTGCTGGTCGAACGGGATCGACCGCGAACATCACGCCCGGTCAGGCCGCCGATCACGAACGTGACGAGGAAGCCGATCACGAAGAGGAACGGCGTCGCGATGACCGGCCGGCCGGCCAGATCATCGTGGCGAGCCAGGCGAACACCTGGATCCCGCTCGGGATCGCGATCACGCAGGCTCGCCGCCGCGAAGAACGTCATCGAGATCTGCGGCAGCCCGGTGGCGAACATGTGGTGCACCCAGACGCCGAAGCCGAGGAACGCCGGTCGCCATCGTCGCGAGCGCCACCAGCGTGTAGCCGACCATCGGCCGGCGCGAGAAGATCGGCACGATCGACGAGACGATCCCGACGGCGGGCAGGAAGATGATGTAGACGTCGGGTGGCCGAAGATCCAGAACAGGTGCTGCCAGAGCAGCGGGTCGCCGCCGCGCGCGCGGGTCGAAGAAGTGGAAGCCGAAGTTGCGCTGCAGCTAGAGGAGCAGGCAGCGGCGGTCAGCGAGGGGATCGCGAAGACGATCGAGAGCGACGTCGCGAGGATCGCCCAGCAGAAGAGCGGCAGCCGGTCGAGCGACATCCCCGGCGCCCGCAGCTTGAAGATCGTGACGATGAAGTTGATCGCGCCGGCCGTGGTCGAGATCGCCGAGGAAGATGAGCCCGACCCGTAGAAGTCGATGTTCGTGCCGGGGCTGTAGCGTGGGCATCGAGAGCGGCGCGTAGTTGAACCAGCCGTCGTCGGGCGCCTTCCCGAGCAGCAGCCCGCGTACATGAACAGGCCGGCGGCGAGGAAGACCCAGTAGCCGAACGCGTTCAGGCGCGGGAACGCCATGTCGCGCGCGCCGATCATGCAGCGGCACCAGGTAGTTGCCGAAGCCGGAGAGCATCGGCGTCGACGAAGAGGAAGATCATCGTCAGCCCGTGCATCGAGAACAGCTGGTTGTACGCCTCGGGCGTGAGCAGGTGCTGGTCCGGCTGGCGAGCTGCGCGCGCATCACCGCCGCCTCGACGCCGCCGGCGAGGAAGAAGACGCGCGGCCGTGACGCCGTAGCGCAGGCCGATCCGCTTGTGGTCGACGGTCGCGAGCCACGCGACGAGCCCGCGTCGGCTCCGCCCACGAGCGCCGCAGCCGCCCGACGTCGGCGACGGTCGCCGTCATCGCAGGCTCTCCAGGTAGTCGAGAAGGTCTTGCAGCTCCGGCGCCGCTCAGGTCGGTGCCCGGCATGCGGTTGCCGGGCTTCACGTGCTGCGGATCGAGGATCCAGCCGGCGAGGTTGCCGCGGCGTGTTCGGCGATCGACGCCGGCGCCGACGAAGGCGCGGCTGGCGAGGTGCGTGAGGTCGGGGCCGACCTTGCCGCTCGCGTTCGTCCCCGCGATCGTGTGGCAGTACGACGCACGCCGAGCCGAGGAAGACCTGCTGCCCGCGTTCGAGCGTCGCGTCGGCGGGCGGCGGCGCCGGCTTGCTCTGCGCGCGAGCCAGTGCTCGAACTCCGCGCGGCGGCTCGGCGACGACGACGAAGCGCCATGTGCGCGTGCTGGAGCCCGCAGAACTCGGCGCACTGGCCCCGGAAGGCGCCGGCTGCGTCGCCTCGAAGCGGACGACGTTCGTGCGGCCGGGGATCATGTCGATCTTGCGGTTCAGCTCGGGCACCCAGAGGCTGTGGATCACGTCGCCGCTCGTCGACCGCGGACTCGCACCGGCACGCCCACGGGAATGTGGATCTCGTTCGCGGTGCGGCATGCGTCCGCCGGGTAGATGACGTCCCAGAACCACTGGCGCCCGGTGACATCGATGACGAGGGCGACGAGCCGGAGCTCGTCCCTCCCGTCGCGGAGGTCGCGGGGATCGTGGCGAGGGTAAGCGCGAAGAGGACGACGAGCGTCACGGTCGGGATCGCGACGCCCGCGATCGCGACGAACGGTGTCCCGAGCGTGCTCCAGCGGCCGGTGTCTCCGCCACGTCGGCGGAGGACCCCGACGAGCAGCAGCGCGAGGACGACCGCGAAGACGACGACGGAGCCGATCAGCATGATCCACCACAGTCCTGCGATGTCCGCCGAGGCCTTGCTCTCCGGCTTCAGCGTGGATTGGTCGCCGCCGAGCCCAAGCCCGAGCGCCGCCGCCGGCGGGATGGGGAGGAACACGGTGGAGAAGCGCGCGCGCCTCCAGACGAAGGGGAACCGCCGACGCACCCGATCCACGAACCCCTCCGTAACCCGGATGGGTTGACCGTAAACATTTCGGGGTACGAACCGAATTCCGATGAGCGGCGACGAGAGAGGGAGGTCGCTCCCAGATCTCGACGAGCAGGAGATCCAGCACGCCGCGCTCTTCCGCTTCGCGCTCCGTCGCTTCCACGCGAAGAGCGATCGCATCGCCCGGCACTCCGGGCTGACGCCCCGGCAATACCTCCTCCTTCTCGCGATCGAGGCGTCGGACGGAGGACGGCAGCGCCCCACCGTCGGGGAGCTGGTCGAGTCGCTGGCGCTCGCGCACAGCACCGTCACGGAGCTCCTGGACCGGGCCGAGCGCCTCGGACTCATCGCCCGGCGGGCGGGACGGGGCGACCGGCGGATCGTGGAGATCAGGTCGACCCCCGAGGGACGGCGGCGCTTCGCGGCCGCGTTCATTGGCATGGCGGGCGAGCGCCGAGCGATCGCCGACATGGCACGGGAGCACGGGCTCCTCCCGCCCGCTGAGCCCGGCTGATCGCCGTCCCACGTTCGGCCGGCGGTTTCTCCGGACCTGCGGAAGGGAACGGAAGAGAAGATGTCGCGGGCGCTCGGAGATCGCCCCGCCGCGCGGCGGAGCAGGAATCATGTGAGCGTGGCGAGGAAGAGAGCCCAGTCCGTGGGCGGAAAGGTCGCGAGCTTCGCGCTCACGTCGCGTCCGTGGCAGGCCCGCTACGGGGTCGCGCTCGTCGCGACACTCGGGTCGATCGTGCTCTCGCTCGCCTTCCTGCCTGCGAGCGACACCGTCTACTCGCTCCTCGTCGGCGCGGTCGCGATCTCTGCGTGGTACGGCGGCGTCGGCCCCGGCTTGCTCGCAATCGCGTGCGGGTGGGGGCTCGGCCTTCTCCTCTTCGTCGGGCCGGCGGGCCATCCAGAGGAGGGGTCGAGCGGCGATCTGCTGCGTTGGGGCGTGCCCCTCGTCGTCGCCGTCGCCGTCGTCTGGGTCAACATCGCCATGCGGATGGGGCGCGAGCGCGCCGTCGGCGCCGTGCTCGACCTCGAGGGGATCCAGGGCGTCGCCGAGGCGCTCTCGGCGGCGCTGACGCCGTCCGACGTGGCGCATGTGCTGATCGACCGGACGCCACCGCTCATCGGCGCCCGCGGCGGGTCGGTGGGGCTCATCGAGGGCGACGAGGTCGTCGTCGTCGACCCCAGGGTGCGCGCGGACGGCCAGACGCACCCGCCCGGCGCCCGCCTGGCTCTCGACGCGCGCGCGCCGATCGCGCGGGCGGCGCGGGACGGCCGACCCGTCGTCGTCCGCGACCGGGCGACGTTCGAGGACGAGTTCCCGGACGGAGTGCGCCTGACGGCGTACGCCCATGCGGGCGTCGCCGTGCCGCTGCACGTTGCCGGCGAGGTCGTCGGCTCGCTGAGCCTCCTCTTCGACGAGTCCGACGCTGTGGAGAAGAACGACGAGGCGATCGTGGCGATTGTGGCCGACCTCGGCGGCCAGGCGCTCGAGCGGTCGCGGCTGTACAAGCGTGAACTCGAGTCCGGCCAGGCGCTCGACAGGATCCTCCGGGTCGCGCCTCGCTTCCATGCCGACTCGAGGGAGGCGGCCACCGAGGCGATCTGCCGCGAGGCGACGATGACGTTCGGCGCCGACGTGGCGGCCCTGTGGAGTGTCGGCGAGGACCGGATGACGCTCCTGCATTGCGATCCCCCGACGGACCCGCTGACTCCCGGCCTGGAGGCGTTCCTCGAGGACTTCCCGGAGCTCGCGGAGGCCGTTCGCACGCTGCGCATCTCCTTCGTCCCGGACCTCGAGGCCGAGGCACGGGCGGACGGGCTGCGCGCGGATCCGCCGGCTCGGCGTCAAGTCCTCGCTGCGGGCTCCGTTCGTGGTCGGAGATCGCGTGGAGATGATGCTCACGATCTCGTGGCGGACGGCGGTCGCGGAGCCGGATCCGTCCACGTTCCTGCTCGTGCGCCGCTTCATCGACCAGGTGGGGCTCGCGCTCGAGCAGGTCGAGCGTCGACGTGCCGAGCGCGAGGCGGAACGCCGGGCGATCGACGCCCGCCGGCTGCAGGAGGTGACGGCCGCGCTCTCGCAGGCGTCGACGCTCGCGCTCGTCGGCGACACCTGCCTCGAGCACGCATTCGAGGCCGTCAGCGCCGCCGGCGGGCTCATCGGCCTCGTGCGCGGCGGCAGCACGATCGTCGAGCTCATTGCGACCCGGGGGTACGACGACGACGAGATCGCGGCGCTGGGGGAGTTCCCGCTCGAGTCGGAGTTCCCGCTGTGCAGGGCGATCCGAACGGACGCAGCCGTCTGGGCGCTCGACGAGGAGACGGGCGTCGGGCTCGCGACGATCCGGGATCCGGCGCACGCGGAGCCGGACGTCGGCTGGGTCGCACTCCCGTTCAGGGCGGGCACGGGCATCCGCGGTGCCGTGCAGCTCTCGTTCCGCGAGCTCAGGGAGCTCGACGAGAACGAGCGCGAGTGGCTGCTCTCGCTCCTGACGCGGTGCGGCCAGGCGCTCGAGCGGAGTCGGCTCTTGGACGACGAGCAGCGCCTGCGTCGTCGCTCGGAGCGGCTGCAGAGCATGACCGCAGCCCTCTCCGGCTCGCTTACGAGGAACGACGTCGCCGAGGTCGCGGTCGAGGAGATCGCCGACGCGGTCGACGCGGACGGCGTCGCGATCGCCGTCGTCGCGGAGGAAGGGCAGGCGGTGAGGACGCTCGTCTCGCGCGGCTATCCGCCGGAAGTGCTGGAGCAGTGGCGCGAGATCCGGCTCGACGAGCCGACGCCCGCGAACCGGGCGCTACGTCGCCGCCTCTCGAGCTTCTACGCGAGCCTGGCCGAGATCGAGGACGAGTTCGGAGGCACGCATGCGAGCCTCGCCGCAACCGGTCACCGCGCGTTCCTCTTCGAGCCGCTCGTCGCCGGGCGGCACGCCGACGGGCTCGTGACCATCTCGTGGGCCGAGCCGCCGAATCTCTCGCGCGACGACCGGACGTTCCTCGAGACGCTCGCGAGCCAGGTCGCCCAGGCACTCGATCGCGCCCGGCACTTCGAGTCGGAGCGGACGATCGCCGAGACGCTCCAACGGACCGTGCTCCCCGAGTCGCTCCCCCGGCTCGACGGCGTCGATCTCGCCGCCCGCTACCTCCCCGGCACGGCCGAGCTCGACGTCGGCGGCGACTGGTTCGACGCGATCCAGCTTGCCGACGGTCGGCTCGGGCTCGTCGTCGGGGACGTCGTCGGCAAGGGCGTCCAGGCCGCGGCGACGATGGGTCAGCTCCGGAACGCATTGCGGGCGTTCTCACTCGACCGGATGAAGCCGTCCTCGACGGTCGCACGCTTGAACCGGATCGCCGAGGAGATCCTCGACACGGCGTTCGCGACCGTCGTCTACGCCATCGCGGACACGGAGTCACATGTCTGCCGGTTCACCGCCGCAGGCCATCCGCCGCCGCTCATCGCGTATGCGGACGGCCGTGTCGAGCTGCTCGAGGAGGGCCGCGGGCTCCCCCTCGGAGCCGGCTCGGACGGCTCGTATCCGCAGGGGGTGGTCGACGTTCCCGACGGCACGATCCTGCTCCTCTACACCGACGGGCTCGTCGAACGCCGCGACCGGACGATCGACGCCGGCCTCGACCAGCTCCGGGCCGCCGTCGAGACAGGCCCGAAGGACCCCGAGGGGCTCCTCGACCACGTCTTGGAACGGCTCGTGGGCGACGGCGAGCGCGGGGACGACACCGCGGTCCTCGCCGTTCGCTTCCTCTCGGTCGCCCCGAGACCGCTGCATCTGCGCGTCCCCGCCGACCTCGGGTCGCTCGCGTTCGTGCGCGACGCGCTCCGCTCCTGGCTCGATCCGAGCTCCGCTCGAGGTGGAGGACGCACAGGACGTCGTGCTCGCGGCGTGGGAGGCGTGCGCCAACGCGATCGAGCATGCGGAATCACCCACGGAGGCCTTCGTCGACGTGTTCGCCGAGCTCGACGACGCCTGTGTGCGAGTGCGTGTCGAGGACACCGGACGCTGGGTGCCTCCGGTCGATCGATCGGATCGTGGGCTCGGTCTGCAGCTCATGCGCGCGACGGCGACGGCTCTCTCCGTCGACACGGGCGACGGCGGGACGAGCGTCGAGATCGAGAAGGCGCTGGCGGTCGCCGGCGACGGCGCCTCCGGCGCTCCCTGATCCGGCCCCGCGAGGCACGTTTGCGCCCCCACGCGGCGGGTATCACGCAGCCACCCGATCCACCGACGGACAGTGAGGAGGTCTGACGATGCCGCCACGTGGCGTCGAGAAGGGCTCGAAGCGAGCACGTCAATACGAGCACATCAAGGACTCGCTCGAGGACCGAGGCAGCTCGGAGGACCGCGCGGAGGAGATCGCGGCGCGGACGGTCAACAAGGAGCGGGCGCGGCACGGCGAAGCGAAGACGTCGTCACGGCTGTCGCGGGAGGACCTGAGCTCCGGCCGGCGCGGAGGGATCCGCAGCCACCGCAAAGGTCCGCGTGGCCGGACGAAGGACCAGCTCTACGAGGAGGCGCGGCACCGCAACATTCGCGGCCGCTCGAAGATGACGAAAGCCCAGCTCCAACGGGCGCTCTCGCGCTCGTGAGCACCAGGGACGTGCGCCTCGGGACGCCCGTGCGCGTCGGTGACGTCCGCATCGGCGTGGTCACGGCGCTCCTCGTGGACGAGTCGAGCGAGCACGCTTTCGGGCTCGAAGTGTCCGCGCGGACCGGCGAGAGGTGGTTCCTGCCGTGGGTTGCCGCCGACGGTCGTGGCGGCGCCGTCGAGGCGTCGTCCGCGCTCGTCTTCGGCGACCGCGACCAACTCGACGCGTATGCGCGCCGTGGCGCGCGCTTCGTTCGTGAAGACGGCGCGCGCCCGGAGCGCGCCGACAACGACGACCGGAAACACCCGCATCGTGCGGCGGAGCGCGTTTTGGCGCGGCTTCCCGAGGGTACGCCGGTGTCGTGACCGAAGCGCACCATCCCGTCGCCGGATCGCCGGGCTCGGGCTCGATCCTGATCCCGTACCGCGGATCCGAGTCCCTGCTCGCCGATCGCCTGGGGGCGGCAAGGGATCTGGGCGCGCAGGATCTCGTGGTCGACTTCGGCGAGACGGAGACGTTGAGCTCCGTCGGCCTCGAGGTTCTGCTTCGCACCGGACGCGAGCTCAGCGCGAGGGGTGGACGGCTCGCGGTCGTGTGTCTGAGGCCGTCCCTCCGCCGGTTGCTTCGGCTCACGCTCCTCCAGCGCGCGTTCGCGGTCCACTCCAGCATCGAAGCGGCGTTTCGCAACCCGGCATGATCGGGCCGCGGGCCGTCTCGGGCGGGGAGGTCCCTCTCTCCCGCCGTGCCGACGCGTTCGCCGCGTCGCGGGTAGTGCCGGTTCCGGCGGCCGACGACGTCGTGCTCGTCGTCAGCGGGCCGGGCGGGGACGACACATCCCTCGGTCGCGAGTCGAACTGCGTCGTCGCGAGGCTCGTGCTCGCGGGAATCGCCGCCCGGCTCGAGCTGTCGGTCGCTGCGATCGAGCGGCTCCAGCTCGCTCTCGACGAGCTGCTCCGCTGGCAGCAGCGCGATGCGCTCGCCACGGTCGAGTTCACGTGCTCCGAGGACGAGCTCACGTTCTCCGTCGGCCCGCTCGTCCTGCGCTTGCCGGACCGTCGCCGGCTCGAGCGAAGGCTCGAGGCGGCGGCCGACCACGTCGTCTGGGGCGACGATCCGCGCGGCGCCTGGGTCTTGGCGAGAATGTCGCGGCGATCGAGCGACCAGACGAGACGATGACGCCGGTGATGACGGAGCGAGACGTCGACACGCTGCTGCGCGCCTATCACCGCGAGGGCGACACGGCCGCGCGTGACCAGGCGGTCGTCGAGCTGATGCCGCTCGTGCACGCCCTGGCACGCCGCTACAGCGGGCGCGGAGAGCCGCTCGAGGATCTCGTGCAGGTGGGCATGGTCGGCCTGATCAAGGCGGTCGACCGCTTCGACGTCGATCGCGGCGTCGAGTTCTCGAGCTATGCGGTGCCGACGATCGTGGGCGAGATCCGGCGACACTTTCGCGACCGGGCGTGGGCGATGCACGTCCCGCGGCGCCTCAAGGAGCTCGGGGTGCGGCTCTCGCGCATCCTCGACCAGCTCACGAGCGAGCTCGGCCGCTCGCCGACGATCCAGGAGCTGGCACAGGCGACGGGCGCGGAGGAGGAAGACGTGATCGACGCCCTCGACTCGGCGAACGCCTACTCGACCCGTTCTCTCTCGGCTCCGTTCGAGGAGGGCGACAGCCTCGCCGACCGGCTGGGGGAGGAGGAGGCGGGCTACGAGGAGGTCGAGCAGGACTCGCTGCTCGCCATCGGGCTCGAAGCGCTCGACGAGCGCGAGCGCCAGATCGTCGAGCTCCGCTTCTTCGACGAGCTGACGCAGTCCCAGATCGCCGCGGAGATCGGCATTTCGCAGATGCACGTCTCGCGTCTCCTGCGCCGCTCGCTCGCGGTGATGCGGGGACGGCTCGAGGCGCGCGCCGAGGAGGAGCTGTGAGCGAGTCGATGGTGACCCTCAGCTTTCCCGCGAAGGCCGATTACCTGCTCCTGGCTCGCCTGGCGCTCGGAGGTCTCGCGCGCCGGCTGCCGGTCGACGCGGACGCTCTCGCGGACCTCAAGCTCGCCGTCACCGAGGCGTGCGGCAACGTCGTTCGCCATGCCTATGCGGAGGGTGTCGGTGGGCCGGTCGCGGTCGCGCTCCTCGTGCACGCGGATCGGCTGGAGATGATCGTCGAGGACCAGGGCGCGGGCATGGAGCCGCCGCGCGCCGACGAGTGGGAGGTCAACCAGCTTCCCGAGGGCGGGATGGGCATGGCGATCATGCGGGCCGTCGTCGACGAGCTGGACGTCACCGCCGGCGCCGACGGTCGAGGGACGGTCGTGCGCATGACGAAGTACTTCGCGGCGTCGGCCTAGACGGGGTCGTTCTCGAGCTCGGCGAGCGCCGCCTCGCGCGAGTCCGAGAGCGGGAGAACGCGGTCGAGCGTCGTGATCTCGAAGATGCGGCGGGCGCTGCCCTGCGGGAGGACGATCCGCGCGGTCCGCTCGTAGTCGTCCAGCCCGCGGATCGCCCGTGTCACCAGCCCGAGCGCGGTCGAGTCGATGAACGAGACCCGGCTCAGGTCGACGACGAGAAGCCCGTCGTCGACGGCCTGCGAGAACGCGTCCTCGAGCTGGGGTGCGAGGAACGCGTCCAGCTCGCCCGTGGCGCTGACCACGACTGCGGCTCGGTGTCGCTCGACGCGGATCTGCATGCTCGATCGCCCGACGCCGGGGCGAGTCACGCGCTCTCGCCCTGGCGTCGTGTCAGGTGATATCGCCATTCCGTGTCGGGCGCCAGTCGACCCGGCGAGGAGTCGACCGCCGTTCTCACCCGCTACCGGTTGCCGGGATCGTTGACGATCGTCGTCTGGCCGGTTCCGTCGCCGCGGTTGCGGGCGCCGAAGCCTCCCCAACTCGACCAGAAGATCAGCGAGACCACGAGGCCGAGGATGCCCACGACCATGAGGATGACTCCGACCGCGACGAGATCGACGCCCGAGACGGTCGCGGACACAGCCCAGGTCAGGATGGCTCCCACGGCGATCAGCAGGATGCTGACACTGATACCCATGGCTTCCTTTCGTCATACGGCCGGCGTCATGCCGGCAGCGCTGCTTGGCTACCCGTGTCACCGGCGCTGAAAACTTCTCGGTCCGGCACCCGGCCGGCAGGCACCTCATCCAGGGCTAGGTTCGGAGCTCCTCCAAGACCTCGGCCGAGGACGGGCGGATGCGCACGACGTCTCCGAGTCCGACGATCTCGAGCGTCCTCGCGATCGTCGCCTCGGGGTCGAGCACCATCCCGAAGCGCTCGTAGCCGAGACGACCGCCCACGCGGAAGAGGACGTGCAGCGCCGCGCTATCGATGAAGGAGACGTGATTCAGGTCGAGCACGAGCGCCGTGCCGTCGGCCGACGCGTCCTCGAGCCGCTGCTCGAAGTCCGCCGCATTCGTCAGATCCAGCTCGCCGGCGGTCTCGGCGAGGACGACGCCCGGGTTTGGACTCTCGTGCAGCTCGAGCTCGTACTCGGTCACCGACGCACCTCGTGTACTCACTTCCGACGACTGGCGGGCGAGAGCATATCGGTGCGCTGGAGCCCTCGTTTGCAAGACAGTCCTTTCCGGGCATGACTCGGACAGGGACATGAGCGGCGACCCGGAGGAGAGCCGAGAACCTGCCGGAGCGTTCCCCGACTTCGCGCATCCCGTGGAGCGGAAGTTCGCGCGGCTGCTCGATGCGCACGGGATCGAGTGGCTGTACGAGCCGCACACGTTTGTCCTCGAGCGCGACGAGGAGGGAAGGGTGCGGGAGTCCTTCACCCCGGACTTCTACCTCCCGGACCTCGATCTCTACGTCGAGTGCACAGTCATGCGGCAGGCCCGGACGAATCGCAAGCGCCGGAAGGCGCTTCGGGCGCAGCGTCAGGCGGGTGTGCCAGTGGAGGTCCTCTATCGGCGTGACCTCGCGCGCCTCGCCCGCCGGTGGGGGCTCCATCGCCTCCTGCAGGTCGTGCCGAGTCGCGACTCGGTGGTTTAGGTCCGTCCCGTGCCGGGTACGACCCCGGCCAATGCGCCCCCGCGGGCCGATCTCGCAGGCTGTCGAGGAGTTCAGGATCTACCAGGAGCGGTCTCCCGCCGGGACCGTCGTCCTCGTCCTGCAGGGCGAGGCCGACCTGCATGTCGCGCCGGCCGTTCGCGACCGCCTGTTCGAGGCGGTCGGGAGCGGCGCGACCGGGATCGTCGTCGACCTCACCGACGTGACGTTCGTGGACTCGATGATGCTCGGCGCTCTCCTCGGCGCCCTCAAGCGGATGAAGGGCGCCGGCGAGTTCCGTATCGTCGTGCCGAGCCGCGAGATCCGCAGGCTGTTCGAGATCACACTCCTCGATCGGGTCTTCTCGCTCGATCGGAGTCGAGAGGCGGCGCTCGAGGCAGTCGAGCAGCCGCGGACGCGAACGGGGTCGTCCAGTGATCCTCGAGACGACGCGGGTCGTCGGCGCTGAACGAGCCGGGTAGAACTTCCGGCATATGACGAGGCAACTCCGAGAGCGGCACTCCTCGTGAGCCGGCGACCGCCGCCACCGATCACGTTCAGCCGTGGGCGGGGGGGCGACGTGGCTCGAGCGAGGCGCCGCCGTCCGGTCGGTGGCCCTCGATGACCGACACGATCCTCCTCACCATCCCTGCGAACGAGCGCTTCCGAGACGTCGCGACGATGGTCCTCGGCGGAGTCGGGACGCGACTCGACCTGTCGTACGAGCGAATGGACGACCTCCAGCTCGCCGTGTCGAGCGCGCTCGTCGCGGCCGGCGGGGAGTTCGTGGCGATGGAGGTCGAGGCGGGCGAAGACTGCGTCTCCGTCCGTGTCGGGCCCCTCGTTTCCGGGAGCGGATCCGACAGGGGTCTCCTGCTCGTTCTGGAGCGACTCGTCGACTCGGTGACGACGGTGGAGCGCGACGGCGGGGAGTGGCTCGTGCTGGAGCTCGCGCGGACCCCGGCGCCGGTCGACTGACGCCGACCGCCCCGCGGGCGTTTCGCGATCGCGGCTCGCGGGCATTCCCGTGCGGTGACGTCGGTTCAGGTCAGCGCGGACGAGCTCGCCGGATTGCCCGCACTTCTGTTCTTCGCGCAGGCCCGCTCCGGGGCGTCGCGTCGGATGGCGTCGCTCGTCGCGTGGGTCAAGGTGACGCAGAAGCGGCGTCTGAACGTCATCGACGTCGACGTCGACTCGAATCCGGATCTCGTCTCGGCGCTCGGCCTCATCGAGCTACCTGCGCTCGTGCTGATCAAGGACAGCCGCGTGGTCGCGAGGCTCGAGGGACGCACGACCGGTCGCCAGATCGACGAGTTCATCCAGGCTCATCTCGCCGCCTGAGCCGTAGCTTCACGCCAGGCGCCCGTGGGCGTCGAGGATGCCGAGGACGTCGTCGTGGGGCAACGCTCGCGCGAGGTGTCCGGATCGGCCCGCCACCTCGGGCGCCGCCCAGATCGCGTTCGCGACCGACTCCTCGGTCGCGTCCACGACCGCTTCGAATACGTCGTTCAGCGCCGAGTCGGGGAGTGGCGCTCGAGGGACGTCTCCGCGCTGCGATCGTGCGGGCGGCGAGAAGGCGAGGAAGATCTCGCCGCTCCCGTGGTGACCGACGGATCCGGTGCGCCCGAGGCCGAGGCCGGCGCGGCGGGCCACCCGCTCGAGCTGTCTCGCGGAGAGAGACGCGCCCACGGCGACGAGGACGATGCAGCTCCCCGCCTCTCTCTGCGACCTCCGCTCGATCCCGAGCAGGGAGCCCACGGGCACTCCGTCGACGACGAGGCCAGGCGGCGCGTCGAAGTTCGCGAGCGTCAGCACGCCTACGACGCCCGGCTCCACGACGCGGCTCGCGGTCCCGATCCCCGCCTTGAAGCCTTTCGTCAGCATCCCGGTCCCTGCGCCGACCGCGCCCTCGGCCACCGCCGCGCGCGTCCCGGCCGCGACCGCGCGTGCGGCGTCCTCCGCCTCGACCTGTACGACCCGCGCCTCCGACAGCCAGCTGTCGTCACACTCGGCGACGACGGGGATCACGACGTCCTCGACCCCGACGGCGGGATCTGCGGAGACGGCGGCGGCGACGGCACCGTCGTACACCCGGCCGACCGCGTGCGTCGAGGTCAGGTAGACGGGCGTCTCGAGCAGGCCCCACTCGCGGACCGCGAGCGAGCCGGTCATCTCTCCGGCGCCGTTCAGGACGGCCATTCCCGCCGGCACGGGTCGGGAGAAGAGCGTCTCTGCCGGCGCCGGGAGGAGGGCGGTGACACCGGTGCGCGCGACTCCGCGACCGAGCGGCGGCTCGGGCTCGTCGCGCCAGATCGTCACGTGCCCGACCGCGACGCCCTCGACGTCGGTGATCGCGTTCAGCGGCCCGGCTTCGAAACGCCCGATGCGAAGACCGAGCTTCCCGCAGCCTGGGGCCGCGAGGGGTAGGTGCGCTCACGGCCGCGAGCCTATAAGGACGCCTCGCGAGTAGGCTCCCCGCCCGTGAGCGAGCGGAGCTTCTGGGTGGGGAAGGAGGAGTACGGCGGCGCGCCCGCTCCAGCCGTCGTCGACGCAAGATCCGCGCCGCACTGGACGCTCGAGGCGATCGCGGAGGTGGAGCGGCCGCGCTCGCTGTCCATCTCGGCTGACGGCCTTCGGCTCCTCTTCGTCCAGGATCGGGACACCTCGGACGTGTGGCTCCTCGACCTCGACGAGCGCGTTCCGCTCCGCGTCACGACCGGGCGCCAGCCGATGCCGTACTGGGAGGACGCGAGCCCGCAGCTCTCGCCCGACGGGACGACGGTGGCGTACGTCGACGAGGGGCGGCTGTCTCTCGTGCCAGCGGCAGGGGGCCCACCGCGGCCGTTCGTCGAGGTCGCCGACGTCGCCTGGGGAGGACCGAGGTGGATCTCGGACGCGGCGCTGGTCGTCCCCGTCGACGAGGGCGAGTACACCCGCCTCGCGGCGGTCTCGCGAGGCGACCCGGCGCCGCGCCCGCTCGCGCGCGAGCACGGCCCGCTCGACGCGCTCGGGGACGAGACCGAGGCCGCCGTCTCGCCCGACGGCACGCGCGTTGCGTACACGTTCACGCCGCGGGCGGATCTCAACCGGAGCGAGATTCGCATCGTCGACGTCGCGAGCGGCACGGTTCGCGCGCTGACGGGGACGCCGCTTCAGCACGACCGCGAGCCGACCTGGTCCCCCGATTCGACGCGCATCGCGTACGCGTCCGAGCGGAGCGGCTGGTACGAGCTGCACCTCGTCCACGTAGACGGAACGGGCGAGCGGCAGCTGACCTCCGGCGAAGGCGACCTCTCGGAGCTCGAGTGGCACCCGGACGGGACGCGGCTCGTCGCCTGTCGCGGGCGCGGCGGCCGCTTCGACCTCGTCCTCGTGGACGGGGATTCGGGATCGGTCGAGCAGATCGCCCCGGGCGGGTGCTGGGGGCTGCCGGCGTGGACTGCCCGCGGCGACATCGTCGCCATGTACGAGGACGCGGAGACCCCTCCGCAGCTCCGTCGCGTCGATCCCGGCGGAGCAGTGCCTCCCGCGGTGATCCACGCGCCGACACCACTCGCCGTCCACGCCGCCCCGCACGTCGTCCCGGAGGAGGTCTCGTATGTCTCGTTCGACGGGCTCGAGATCCCCGCGTTCCTCTTCCGCCCGCGCGACGCGTCTCGCGAACGGCCGGTGCCCGCGATCGTCAACCCGCACGGCGGGCCGACGTCGTTCTACGGCGACGAGTGGGACGGCCACGTGCAGTACTTCGTCGACCTCGGCTACGCCTGGCTCGCGCCGAACTTTCGCGGGTCGACCGGGTACGGGCGGGAGTTCGAGCGGGCGAACCACGGCGTCTGGGGCGTCGCGGACACGAAGGACTGCCTCGCGGCTGCGGACCACCTTCGCTCGCTCGACTGGGTGGACGGCGAGCGCCTCGGCATCTTCGGCGCGAGCTACGGCTCGTACCTCGCGCTCCTCTCGATCACCGACGATCCGGAGCATCGCTTCCGCTGTGCGGTCTCGAAGTACGGCGACTGCAACATCGAGAGCTCATGGGAGCAGGGCGACCGCGCGGGCGTGCTCGACCTCGAGCGCATGATGGGCGGGCCCGACGCCGCGCACGACGCGTACCGCGCCGGCTCGCCGGTCCATCGCCTCGAGAACGTCCGCGTGCCGATCCTCGTCGCCCACGGCGAGCGCGACATCCGCGTCAACCCGAAGCAGTCGGAGGAGCTCGTCGCCGAGCTGCGGCGGCTCGGGAAGACGTACGAGTACGTCACCTATCCAACCGAGGCGCACGGCTTCCTGCGGGCAGGCCCGCAGGTCGACTTCTACCGGCGGCTCGAGAGATTCCTCGCCTCTTACCTGCGATGACGCGAGATAATCCCCGGACGCGCAGGCCAACCACGTCGGAGGGAGATCGTCTTGACATCCGTGAAGCTCGCCGTCGCCGCGCTCCTCGCCTCGTTCGTCGCCCTTACGGTCGCGTCCGCCTCGTTCGCGCAGGAGAGTCCCAAGACGACGGTGACGGTCGCCACCATTCGGCCGATCGACACCCTGAACCCCACCGTCGGCACGCTCGTTCTCGACTACGAGGTCTGGAACCAGGTCTACCCGACCGTCACACGGAAGGCGGCGGCGGACTTCGCGACGACTCCCGGGATCGCGTCGTCCTGGAAGAGCTCCGACAACGGCAGGACGTATACGTACACGATCCGGCCGGACCTCAAGTGGTCCGACGGGCAGCCGCTCACGGCCGAGGACGCTGCGTACACGATCAACCGCTCGCGGAAGGAGCAGTGGGCCAACTACACGTCGTTCACCGGCGACCTCGTCGCCACCGCGCCGAACGCGACGACGCTCGTCGTCCACTCGACGTTGCCGGATCCGAAGCTGCCGTCGCTCGGTGACACGTACATCGTCCCGAAGCACATCTGGGACAAGATCGCCGCGAAGGACGTCTCCAAGTACAACGCCATGCAGGGCACGGGCGGCGTCGCAGGCGGGCCGTACGTCCTGACCGAGGTGAAGAAGGGCCAGTTCGTCCGGATGGAGGCGAACCCGAACTGGTGGGCCGGGAAGCCGAAGGTCGACCAAGTGATCATCCGCCAGTTCAACAACCCCGACGCGATGGTCGCCGCGCTCAAGAACGGCGAGGTCGACGCCGTCTACGAGGTGCCGGCGGGATCGTTCAACAGCCTCAAGGGGCTGAAGGACATCGAGACGACCCCCGCGATCCAGGGCTCGTTCAACGAGCTGGCGCTGAACGGCGGCGACGGCCTCGCCAAGCCCCACCCGGCGCTGCTCGATCCGAAAGTGCGTCAGGCGATCGCGTACGCGATCGACAAGCAGACCATCGTCGACAAGGTGTACTCCGGCAACGCGCAGCCGGCCACGTCCATCGCGGCGTCGGCGGACCCGAGCTGGATTCCCGACATCCCGAAATCGCAGCAATACACCTTCAATTTGGCGAAGGCGAACGCGATCCTCGATGCCGCCGGGTACAAGGACACGAACGGCGACGGCATCCGCGAGATGCCCGGAGGCGGGCAGCCTCTCGTCTTCCGGTACGCGCAGCGGAGCGACTCCGAGGTCGCCTCTCCGATCGAGGAGTACCTGTCGGGGTGGTTCAAGAAGATCGGGATCGGGCTGAAGGTGTCGGTCTACAGCGACAACCAGCTCATCCCGGTCATCGGCAAGGGCGACTACGACATGTTCGTCTGGGGCTGGACCCGTTCGTCGACCCCGACCCCGAGCTGTCGTACTTCCAGTGCAACCAGATCGCCCAGGACCCGAAGGACCCGACGAACTACTACAACGACGCGAACTACTGCGACCCGACCTACGACAAGCTCTACAAGGCGCAGCGCGTCGCAGCTCGACCCGCAGAAGCGGACGCAGATCGTGCACCAGATGCTGACGCGGTTCTACCGCTCGGCGGTCTACGACGCGCTCGTATACGAGCCGGACCTGGACGCGTACCGGACGAACCGGTTCACCGGCTGGCTGAAGCAGCCCGAGCCGAACGGTCCGGTCATCTTCTCGAACACGTCGCCGAGCTATGCGAACCTCACGCCGATCGCGAACTCGGGAGGGGGCGGAGGCCTCTCGACCGCGGCGATTGTCGCGATCGTGGTCGCTGCCCTCGCCGGCATCGGGCTCGTCGCCGTCTGGTTCGTGCGGCGGCGCACCGTCGGCGAACGGGAGTAGTGCAGGCGGACGCGAGCGTCGCCAGGGCCCGATGAGTCTCCGGTTCTTCAGCCGGAAGGTGCTCGGCGCCCTGGTGACGCTCCTGTTCGTCATCTGCTTCAACTTCTTCCTCTTCCGCGTCGTCGAGACCGATCCCGTCGCGACGCTCTTCCGCGGCCGGAACCTCACCCAGCGAGCAGCGCGACCGGCTCACGCACCAGTTCGGGCTCGACAAGTCGAAGGGAGCACAGTTCGTCGCCTACCTCGAGCAGGCGGCGAAGCTCAACTTCGGACGCTCGTACGAGTCGAACGAGCCCGTCATGACCGAGATCAAGAACGCCGCCTGGCCGACGATCGCGCTCGTCGGCGTGTCGACGCTGCTCTCGACGATCTTCGGTGTCCTCATCGGCATCGTCAGCGCGTGGAAGCGCCGGTCGAAGACCGACTACGGCTGGACCGGCTTCACCATGGCGACGTACGCGATGCCCGACTTCTGGCTCGGGATGCTCCTCCTCGTCACGCTCGGGGTGTCGCTCGGCCTCTTTCCGATCGGCGGGATCGTCGACCCCGCCTCGGAGGCGACGGGCTTCGCGAAGCTCGTCGACGAGGCGCACCACATGTTCCTGCCCTGCCTCACGCTGACGCTCGCGTATCTCGGCGAGTACGCGCTCGTCATGCGCTCGTCGCTCCTCGACACGATGCGCGAGGACTACCTGACGCTTGCCCGTGCCAAGGGGTTGCGCGACATCGCGGTCCGGAACCGGCACGCCGTCCCCAACGCGCTGCTCCCGGTCGTGACTCTCATCGCGATCAACTTCGGCTTCATCCTCTCGGGTGCGATCGCCGTCGAGACGATCTACTCCTGGCCGGGACTCGGGCTCCTCACCTACGACAGCCTGCGCGGCCCGGACCTCCCCATGCTGCAGGGGCTCTTCATCGTCTTCAGCGCGGCCGTCATCTTCTTCAACCTCGTCGCCGAGCTGCTCTACGGCGTTCTCGACCCCCGGGTCCGGACGGGATGAGGCGAGGTCGGCGGTGAGCGTCGTCGCCGTCTCGCCGCGGCGAATCGCCTGGCGCAGGAGGCGCCGAGCGCTCGGACAGGCGTGGTCCGACTACCGGCGTCACGTCGCCGGGATGATCGGCCTCGTCGTCCTCGTCGCGATCGTCGCGATGGCGCTGGCCGCGCCGCTCATCTCCGACAAGAACGAGCTCCAGGCCGTGAACACGGTCGACAACCCGGTGTGGGCGACGCCGTCGCAGTTTCCGCCGCTCGGCACCGACAACCTCGGCCGGAGCATCTGGACGCAGTTCGTCTGGGGGGCCCGGGTCAGCCTGCTCGTCGGGCTTGCCGCGACGCTCATCGCGATCGTGATCGGCTCCGTGGTCGGCATCCTCTCCGGCTACTACCGCGGCATCGGTAGCGCGATCCTCGGGCGCGTGACCGAGTGGTTCCTCGTCATCCCGTTCCTGCCGCTCGCGATCGTGCTCGCGGCGATCCTCGGGCCCTCGGTCCGGAACATCATCCTCGTCATCGGGATCACCTCGTGGCCGAGCACCGCCCGGGTCGTACGCGCACAGGTGCTCACGCTGAAGGAGCGTCCGTACGTCGAGCGGAGCCGCGCGCTCGGGGCGTCGAACCGCCACCTCATGGGCCGGCACATCTTCCCGAACGTCTCGCCGATCATCCTCGCCAACCTCACCCTGACGGTGCCGATCGCGATCCTCTCCGAGACGACGCTCGCGTTCCTCGGGCTCGGCGATCCCACGCGGGCCTCGTGGGGGAGGATGCTCGACGAGGCCTTCGCCTCCGGTGCGCTCTCGCGGGGCGCATGGTGGTACTACCTGCCGCCGGGGCTCGGGATCATGGCCGTCGTCCTCGCGTTCACGCTCATCGGGACGGCGCTCGAGGAGACCCTAGATCCGCGTCTCCGGGAGCGGCGACGATGACGCAGCCACCGCTCCTCTCCGTCCGCGATCTCCACGTCACGTACGTGACCGACGCGGGGCAGGTGCCGGCCGTGCGGGGGGTCTCGCTCGACCTGGCACCCGGCGAGACGCTCGGGATCGCCGGGGAGTCGGGCTGCGGGAAGTCGTCGGTCGCGGGCGCGCTGCTCCGCGTGCTTCCGCCGGCGACCGAGGTCACCGGCGAGGTGCTGCTCGACGGTGAGGACGTCCTCCAGATGAAGCCAGGGCGGCTCCGCGCCGTGCGCTGGACGGAGCTCTCGATCGTCTTCCAGGGCGCGCTCCACACGCTCAACCCGGTGCAGCGCGTCGGGAGCCAGATCGTCGAGGCGATCGACCTGCACGGGCAGGCGAATGCGAAGCAGCGGGTCGCCGAGTTGCTCGAGCTCGTGGGGCTTCCGGCGGGGCGGGGCGACGACTACCCGCACCAGCTCTCGGGCGGCCAGCGCCAGCGCGTGCTGATCGCGCTCGCCCTCGCATGCAACCCGCGGCTCCTGATCGCCGACGAGCCGACGACCGCGCTCGACGTGATGGTGCAGGCACAGGTGCTCGACCTGCTCGAGCGGCTCCAGCGAGAGCTCGCGCTCTCCATGATCTTCATCACCCACGACCTCTCGACGCTGTCGTACGTCTGCGAGCGCACGGCGGTCATGTACGCGGGCCGGATCGTCGAGGAGGGCTCGAGCGAGGCTGTCTTCGGCCGCTCCGCGCATCCGTACACGGCTGCGCTCGCGGCGGCGTTCCCGGTGATCGGCGACCACGCGTTCCGGAAGGCGCCCTCCGGGCTCGGCGGCGACCCGCCCGATCCGCGGGACATCCCGACCGGATGTCCGTTCCATCCACGCTGCGTCGTCGCCCGCCCGGAGTGCACGACCACCGACGTGGAGCTTTGGCCGGCAGGAAACGGTCGCCGCGCCGCGTGCGTCCGGGTCCTCGACGGCGCGCCGCGATGAGCGAGGCCCTGCTCGAGCTCCGCGGGCTGCACGTCCGCTTCCCGGCGCGCCACGGTGCGGTCGCGCGGGCGGTCGACGGTGTCGACCTCACGGTCCGGCGCGGAGAGGTGCTCGCGCTCGTGGGCGAGTCGGGTTGCGGGAAGACGACGCTCGCGCGCACGATCCTCGGGCTCGAGCGGCCCGCCGAGGGCGAGGTCAGCTTCGAGGGCACCGAGCTTCGCTACGGGACCGGCGCTCTGCGCTCGTACCGGAGCAAGGTGCAGATCGTCTTCCAGGACCCGATGGGCGCTCTCAACCCACGCCAGACCGTGTACGAGTCGGTGGCCGAGGGCCTGCGCATCCAGAAGCTGCCGGGCGACGAGGCGGTGCGGGTCGCCGACGCGCTGGCGCGGAGCGGCCTCCGCCCGCCCGAGCGCTTCTTCCAGGCGTATCCGTACGAGCTCTCCGGTGGACAGCGCCAGCGGGTCGTGATCGCGGGCGCGATGGTGCTGGAACCGTCCCTCCTGGTCGCCGACGAGCCCGTGTCGAGCCTCGACGCGTCGGTGCGCGGCGAGATCCTCGAGCTCATGCTCGAGCTCGTCCGTGACTCTGGCGTCACGATCCTCGTCGTCACGCACGACCTCGGGCTGGCGTGGAACATCGCCGACCGGATCGCGGTCATGTACCTCGGCCGGATCGTCGAGGAAGGCCCCGTGGAGGAGCTGCTCGAGCACCCCCGCCACCCGTACACGCGCGCGCTCTTGTCCGTCGTGCCCGAGACCGCGGAGATGGAGCAGCAGATCCTGCAGGGAGAGGCGCCGGACCCCACGCGCATCCCGATCGGCTGCCGCTTCCACCCGCGCTGCCCGCTCGTCGCCTCGGGGGAGGCCGCCCGCCTGGGGATCGAGGAGCGCTGCCGGACGGAGGACCTCGGGCTCGAGCGCGTCGCGGGGAGCAGCGACGACCACGTCGCCGCCTGCCACGCTCTCGCGTTCGGGGCGGCGGGCCGCGGCTAGCGTCTACGTCCTGCCGAGGAGCCCGAAGCTCAGCCGGCGGAGGCGCTCGCGCCGGCGGGCGTCGCGCTCGTCCGCCCGGCGGTATCGCTCCTGCATTCGGGCGAAGATCTCCTCGATCCGCCTTTGCCGTGCGGCGTCTTCTGCCCAGTACTCCGCGTCAGTCTGTCTCTTCGCCATTCCCGTTCTCGGCTGACTGCACCAGTCGTTTGAGCCGGGCGTCGATGCTCATGAGCAGGAGGATCACGCCGTTCATCTCCTCGCGCGTCAGCACCGGCTCCCCTCTCCGAAACACGACTCCATGATGCCGCTACGTCGTGGTCGACGCAAGGTGGCCAAAACGAGCGCGTCTACTGCAGCCGGCGCGGGATGGTGCGCTCGAAGCGACGCTCGATCCGCCCGATGCCGTCTTCTCCCTCCTCCTCGGCAACGACGTCGATGGTCACGCGGTAGGTCTCCGCATCGGAGCGGAGATCGAGCTCGGCCGACGTCGCGACCGTCGCTTCCGGCCATGCGATCCGGTACGTCGTCGTGGCGTGAGCCCAGGCGCGTGCCGAGTCGGCGCTCGACACGCCCACCGAGCCGTCGTACCGCTCCGAGATGTGCGCGCCGAAGGGCGCCTCGTAGGTCGAGCCATAGCCGGTCACGACACGCGTCTCGTCCTCCCCGCGCTCGACCCGTCGGACGACGGGTGGCCCGTGTGCCTCCTCGCCCGCATCTCCGGTGGCCGGCGGCATGGGGAGAGCCGGCGCGGGGGTCGGCGACGGGCCGACGAGCGTCGGCAGCGAGAGCTCGACGGAGCCTTGATCGACGGCGAGCTCGCCGCCGTGCGGCGGCGGCCACGTGTTCGGCCAGTCGGAGCCCGCGAGCGCAAGTCGCACGCGATGGCCCGGCTCGAAGATCCAGGACGTCGCCTCGAGCTCGAGCTCGACGGCCGTCGGAATCCCGGGCTCGAGAGGCCGCGGATCCTCGTGTCCGAGCCGGTGGGCGAGGTTGAGGATCCCGCGCGAGACGAGTGCCGACGCGCCGTCCTCGAAGACGTCGCTGAGCTTCGCCGAGAGAAAGGCGACCGGACTCGGGGCGGTCAGCGTCAGCCGTAGCCGCGGGTGTCCGAGCAGCTCGAGCTCGTCCTCGAGCGGCTCCCAGTCATACGTGAGCGAGCGCTCGTCGTCTCGGCGTTGGTCGTCGGGAAGGACCCAGGGCGGCTTCCCTGCGCACGAGATCCAGGCGGTGACGCCGACGTCGCCGCGGATCTCGACGGCGTCTCGCCTGGCGCCATGCGGCCGGAGGACGAGGGAGCGTCCCCGCTCCGCCGGCCACGTCGGTTCCGACCCCCACTCGCCCCGCATCTCCGTGAGATCCGGCGCGGGCCTCGTCGAACGGCGCCGGAAGACGACGATCGGCGGCTCCTCGTCGATCCCGTTCGGCTCGTCCCGGAGCCAGCGTGCGAACCAGCGGACGATCTCGGGAACGAGGTCGATGTGCGGCCCGGGGATCGAGGTCGCGGGCGACATGTGGCTCCACGGCCCGACCAGCAGTCGCCGCGGGCAGCGCAGCGCCTCGTAGCCGCGGAGCGCGATGTTCGTGTACCCGTCCGCCCAGCCGCCGACGATCATCGTCGCGCACTCGATCCGCTCGTACCCCGGTCGCATCGAGCCGTGCCGCCAGTACGGGCCGTCGGACTGCTCGTCGAGCCAGCGCAGGAGCCACGGCTCGGTTCCCTCGATCCGGCGGAGCCACTCCTCGCGCCAGCCCTCGCCGTACACCGCGGGCGTCGGCGGGAGGACATTGCACGCCGCCATGTAGATCTCCCAGTCGACGAGGTCGAGCGCCTTGAGCACGCCGCCCATGTAGTGAACGTCGTCGGTGTAGCGGTCGTCCGAGGCGTAGATGGGGACGATCGCGCCGAGCGCGGGCGGGCGTTCCAGCGCGACCTGGAGAGCGTTGAACCCGCCCCAGGACGTCCCGTACATCCCGACGCGTCCCGTCGACCACTCCTGCGCCGCGAGCCACGCGATCGCCTCCACGATGTCGGCCTGCTCCTGCGGCGCGTACTCGTCGACCGCGATCCCCTCGGAGGAGCCGGTCCCGCGGAGGTCGATCCGGCAGACGGCGAACCCGCCCTCGGCGCAGATCCGTCGGTACTCCTCGTCGTACGAGGCGGTCAGGTCGTCCATCCGGTACGGGAGCGCCTCGACGACGACCGGCGCAGGGAGCGACTCAGGGAGGAAGAGCCGCGCCGCCAGCCGCACGCCGTCGGGCATCGGGATCCACACGTGGCGGTGCTCCATCGGGCGCGCATCGTACGCGGCTCGAAGAACCGTGTCTGAATCCCGGTGTCCGACCCCTGTGTCCCGGAAACCGCATGGTTGCGTGGGGTGGTGTCAGACACGACGTTCTAGGATCGCCGGATCGTGGACCTCCGCCTCACCCCCGAGCAGGCTTCACTCCGCGACCAGGCCGACGTCTTCGCGCGCTCGCTCGAGCCGCTCGTCGACACGAGCCCCGAGGCACGGCGCCAGGGGATGCCGTCGGACGGCGACTCGCGCGAGGTGACCGCCGAGCTCGGGCGTGCCGGCTGGATCGGGATGACCTGGCCGGTCGACGTGGGGGGCCGGGGCCTGTCGCACGTCGACACCGCGCTCGTTGAAGACGTCCTCGGTTACCACTGGCTCCCGCTCTCGCTCTACCTCCTCTCGTACAAGACCGTCGGGTGCGCCCTCGAGCGGTTCGCGGAGCCCGAGCTTCGCGAGCGGCTCCTTCCGGAGATCGCCCGCGGCGGCCTCGTCTTCTGCCAGGGGTTCTCGGAGCCCGGCGCGGGGAGCGATCTCGCGGCGCTCGCGACCCGTGCGAGCGTCGAGCCGGACCGGTTCGTCGTCAACGGGCACAAGATCTGGACGTCGAGCGCCTGGCTCGCGGACTGGATCTACCTCGCCGTGCGCACCGACCCGGTCGAGTCCAGGCACCGCGGGATCTCCGTCCTCGTCGTTCCGATCGACACGCCCGGGCTCGAGGTGAGGCGCTTTCCCGCGCTCGGCGGCGGCTTCCTGTGCGAGGTCTTCCTCGACGCGGTCGAGATCCCGCGCTCGAACCTCGTCGGCGAGCTGCACGGTGGCTGGGAGGTACTCATGGGGACGCTCGACTTCGAGCGGGTCACGGCCGAGAAGCTCGGCTCGCTCGCCTGGTTCGTGGACGCCCTCGACGAGCACCTCGCCGCGACCGAGCGCCTCGACGCGAGGGCGTCGGAGCGGGTCGCACGGCTTCGCGGAGAGCTCGCCGCCGGCCGACTGCTCTCGCTCCGGGCGGCTCGCCTGCTCGACCGCGGCGAGCCGGCGAGCGCGGCGTCGGCGATGGCGAAGCTCGCCGGGGCCCGGCTGGCGCAGCGGCTCGCGCGCGAGGCGATCGACCTCCTCGGGCTCGACGGGCTCCGCGACGGCGACCTCGACGCGCCGCTCCGAGGCCGCGCCGCCGCGCTCTATCGCGCGAGCATCGGGTCGACGATCTCGGGCGGCACGACCGAGGTCCAGCAGCTCGTGATCGCGCGCCGGGGACTCGGACTGCGAGTGCGATGAGCGGCCCTCTCGACGGAGTCCGGGTCGTCGAGTACGCCCAGTACGTCGCGGGACCGCTCTGCGGCGTCCTGCTCGCCGATCTGGGCGCGGACGTGGTCAAGGTCGAGCCTCCGGCCGGCGACGGCTACCGCCGCGTCATGCCCGTCGCGCCCGGGCTCGGGCGCTACTTCCTCCCGCTCAACCGCGGCAAGCGCTCGGTCGTCCTCGACCTCAAGACGGAAAGAGGCCGGCACGCGAGCGATCGGCTCTCGGCCACCGCCCACGTGCTGCTGCACAACTATCCGCCGGAGCGCGCGGAGAGCTTCGGTCTCAACTGGCCCTCGCTCCACGACCGGGCGCCGCAGGCGGTCCTCGGCGTCGTGACGTCCTTCGGGTCGCGCGGGCCGCTCGCCGCGGCGCCCGCCTACGACCTCGTCGCGCAGGCCAGGTCGGGGCTCCTGACGTCCCACGCGTCGCCGGGCGATCGAGTCCCGATGCGGGCGGGAGGCATTCCGATGGCCGATCTGACCGCCGGCTTCCTGCTCTCGTCCTCGGTCCTCGCCGCCTTGCTCCGTGCTCGCGAGACGGGGGTGGGGGAGCTCGTCGAGATCTCGCTGCTCGAGGCCGCGCTCGCGGTGCAGCTCCAGGACCTCGTCTGGCTCGAGGGCGAGGGCGCAGAGAGTGCCCCTCGGATCGCCGACCGCGCCCACCTGGACGAGCGTGCTCGGGAGATCGTCGGGGGCGTCGCGCTGAACCCCTACTACCGCTGCTTCGAGACCGCCGACGGCTTCGTGGCGGTCGCGTGCCTCAACGTCGCGCAGCGGCTCGCGTTCCTCGCGCTCTTCGGGATCGAGGACCCGACGGTCGACGCGCCGGACCTCGTCCCGGACGACCGCGAGGTCTGCGAGGCCAAAGTCGCACTCACCGCCGAGATCGAGCGGCGGATTGCCGAGCGGCCGAACGTGGAGTGGCTCGAGCGCCTCGCGCACGCGGGTGTTCCGGCGGGGCCGGTGCACGCCCGCGAGGGTGTCCACGCCGATCCGCAGGTCGTCGCCGAGGGTCTCGTCGCAGAAATCGAGCAGCCCGGGCTCGGGCCGCTCCGGCTCCTGGCGCCGTTCTTCTCACGAGGCTCGGAGCAGACCGACACCGCGCCGGCGCCGGAGCTCGGCGCGGACACCGCCGCGGTGCTTGCGGAGCTTGCGTGAAGCTCGAGCTGTCCGCCGAGGAGCGGCTCTTCGCCGAGTCCGTGCGAGCGGCGGTCGGGGATGGGCAGCCTGCGCGGGAGCCGGAGCTCGGGGCGTGGCTCGACGATCGCGACGACGCGCTCGCCGAGCGCCTCGCCGCTGCCGGTTGGCACGAGCTGTGGGGCGACGCTGCGCTTCTCGGCTCCGTCGTCGCCGGCGGGCTCGAGCTCGGGCGGGCCGCAGCGCCCGTCTCCCTCGTCGACGAGGCGACGCTCGGCGGCGCGCTGACGGTCTCGTATCGCGCACGGCACGGCGCGGGCGCGAGCCGTCTGGCCGTCCCGCTCGCCGGCGGCGGCCTCGGCCTCGCCGAGGCGCCGAGCGCGTGGGAGACCGAGCCGACACTGGACGGGAACGGGACCGTCCGCGTCACCTCCGGCGTTGTCGACGAGCTCGCCGCGGAAGATAGAGCCGCGCGCTGGGAAGCCTGGAATACCGCCACCCTCGCGTATCTCGCCGGGCTCGCCGCCGCTGTTCTCGACCGCTCTGTCGAGCACGCGCGGACTCGCGAGCAGTTCGGGGCGTCGCTGGCGGCTCTCCCCGCCGTCCAGGCGAGGCTCGCGGACGCGGCGCTCGCGGCCGACAGCCTCGAGCTCCTCGCCCTCGCCTCGGCGGAGCGCGCGAGCGGAATCGACGTTCCCGCGCTCCTCTGGGCGGGCGATGCGTGCTGCGAGGTGACTGCGTCCGCGCACCAGGTGCACGGCGCGGTCGGCTTTGCCCTCGAGTCCGGTCTGCACCTCTACTACCGCCGTGCGCGCTCGACCCAGGCATGGGCCGCGGCGGTCTGCCTCGCGCTCCGCTGAGGGTTCCGAGGGGTCGCGCGCGCTCCCGCTCGAAGTGTCTCGCGCCTCCGGCCGGGTCGGACGAGAGAGCTCAGTCGCCGACCGGCGCGGGCGTGTCGTCGAGATCCTCTGCGACGAGTCCGTAGAGGACGCCATCGACCCACTCGCCCTCGCGCCAGTACGCCTTCCGACGAACCCCCTCCCGGACGAAGCCGGACCGCTCCGCGTGACGTTGCGCGCGCTCGTTGAAGCCGTAGACCTCGAGCTGCAGCCGGTGGAGACCGAGGTCGCCGATCAGGTGGCGCTGGAATGCGCGAGCGGCGATGTCGGCCGCACGCTGCCCGCGAAAGTCGGGGTGGACCGCGAGTCCTCCGAGGTGGGCGATTCGGCTCCGGACGTTCGTGCGCTCGAAGCGCATCGTCCCGGCGCGCGCGCCGTCGACCTCGATCACGAAGACGCCGAACGCGTCCGGCTCGGCCTTCGAGCGCTCCACCTCCGCACGAATCCCGTCGTGGCTCCGCGACCCGACGGCGGCGAGAAACGGCTCGACCTGCTCGTGGGTCACGAGGTCGACGAGGAAGTCCACGTCGTCCTCCCGCGCCCGGCGGAACGTGACGGCCACGGTCGGCGACCGTATCAGCCTCGTCGCAGGGCTCGTCCTCACGGGCCGCGCCGAGCCGGCCCAGCGGCAGCGTGGTCGGTCGGGCCTCCCGGTTAAGCTGGACGCCTGAGCAGCGTTGCGGATCAGCCGCTCCATCGCGCTCTCGGCCTGACGGACGAGGAGCACGACCGCATCCACTCGCTGCTCGGCCGAGCGCCGAACGACTTCGAGCTCGCCGTCTTCTCCCTCCTCTGGTCCGAGCACTGCGGGTACAAGCACTCGGCCAGGCTCCTGAAGCGCCTGCCGACCGAGGGCGAGCACGTCCTCCAGGGACCGGGAGAGAACGCGGGCGTCCTCGACGTCGGCGATGGCCTGGCGGTGGCGTTCAAGGTGGAGAGCCACAACCACCCGTCCGCGGTCGAGCCGTTCCAGGGCGCTTCGACCGGGGTGGGCGGGATCCTCCGGGACATCGTCGCGATGGGTGCGCGGCCGGTCGCGCTCCTCGACGGGCTCCGCTTCGCCGAGCCGGGTCACGAGCTCTCGCGCTCCGTCGGCGGGATCGCGGCCTACGGGAACTCCGTCGGCGTCGCGACCGTCGGCGGCGAGACGGTCTTCGACGAGTCCTACCGACACAACTGCCTGGTGAACGCGATGTGCATCGGGCTCGTGCCGATCGGCCGCGTGCTCCGCTCGTCCGCTTCCGGAAGCGGGCAGGTCGTCGTCCTCTTCGGCGCCACGACGGGCCGCGACGGGATCGGCGGCGCATCCGTCCTCGCGAGCCAGGAGCTCGACACGGCTCGGGACAAGCGTCCGTCCGTCCAGGTAGGCGATCCCTTCACCGGCAAGAAGCTGATCGAGGCGGCGACCGCTCTCTCGCGCGCGGGGCTCGTCGAGGCCCTGCAGGACTGCGGTGCCGCCGGGCTCGCCTCGGCGCTCGCGGAGATGGCCTCGTCGTTCGGGATCGATGTCCACCTCGATCTCGTCCCGCTGCGGGAGGAGGGCATGGAGCCGTGGGAGGTGATGATCTCCGAGAGCCAGGAGCGGATGGTCGCTCTCGTGCGGCCGACGATGCTCGACGCGGTCGAGCGGGTGCTCGACCGCTGGGAGCTCCACCACGCACGGATCGGCGAGGTGACGACGACCGGGGAGCTTCGCTGCTTCTGGGACGCCTCCCGGGTGGGGGCGATCCCCGCCCGCTTCCTCACCGACGAGTGCCCGCGCTACGACCTCCTCCGCGAGCCGCGTCCGGCGATCACCGTCCGCGAGCTCGCCTCGCCGCCGAAGCCGGAGCGGGCGCTCCTCGAGCTCATCGGGTCCCCGAACCTCGCGAGCCGGGAGTTCGTCTACCGCCGCTACGACCAGCTCGTCGGGTCGAGGACGGTCCGCCGCCCGGGCCTCGACGCCGCCGTGCTCCGGCTCCGCCCGATGATGCGCGGCCTCGCGCTCTCGCTCGACGGCCCGGGACGGGTCGCGCGGCTCGACCCCTTCCTCGGCGGTGCGCTCGCGGCGTTCGAGGCGGCGCGGAACGTCGCGTGTGCCGGAGGCGAGCCGATCGGCTTCACGAACTGTCTCAACTTCGGGAACCCGGAGAAGCCGGAGGTCGGCTGGGAGCTCTCCGAGGCGGTGGAGGGCCTGGCGGGTGCGTGCCGCGCACTCGCGGTGCCGATCGTCTCGGGGAACGTCTCGCTGTACAACGAGACCAACGGCCGCGCCATCAATCCGACGCCGGTCGTCGGCTGCGTGGGGCTCGTCGAGGACGTCCGGCGCGTCCCGAAGCGCTGGCAGGAAGGCGACGTCATCCTCCTCGCGGAGACGGCCACGCCGCTCTCGCTCGCCGGGAGCGAGCTCCAGGCCCGCTACGGCGCGGTCGGCGGGAATCCGCCCGCGCTCGACTTTCCCACCGAGGCACGGCTCGTGTCGTTCCTCTGGCAGGCGGCGCCGCTCTGCTCGCTCGTGCACGACGCCGCCGAGGGCGGGATCGCGCACTGCCTCGCGGAGGCGGCGATCCACTCCGGCTGCGGAGCGGAGCTCGCCCTGGGCGACGCCCTCGTGGAGCTCTTCGGCGAGGTCGGTGGGCGGGCGATCCTCGCCTGCTCTCCCGGATGCGTACGCGCGCGTTGGCTCACTCGCGCTCGAGCTCGACCAGTCCGCTGCGCCGCATCGGCTCGGCGGGCGGAGCTACCCTGCTCGGAGTGGAGCTCGGGGAGCTCCGCGAGGCCTGGGCGTCGAAGCCCGAGACCGCATCCCGGAAGGAACGCTGACATGTGTGGAGTCTTCGGCATCAGGTCGGAGGAGCGGGACGTGTCCCGTCTCGCGTACTTCGGGCTGTTCGCCCTGCAGCACCGCGGCCAGGAGTCGGCGGGCATCGCGGTCTCCGACGAGGGACGTCTCACCGTCCTCCGCGACATGGGCCTCGTCGCCCAGGTCTTCAACGAGCAGCAGCTCCAGGCGCTGCCCGGCGAGGTCGCGATCGGCCACACGCGCTACTCCACGACCGGCGCGAACCGGTGGGCGAACGCCCAGCCGCTCATCCACCACGGACGGGAGCGCACCATCGCGCTCGGCCACAACGGCAACCTCGTCAACGCGGAGGAGCTGCGTGCGGAGTTGACGGCCGACGGGGTCCGACTTGCGTCCGGCTCCGACTCCGAGGTCATCGCCGCGCTCGTCGCACGCGATCCCGCCCCTCTCGAGGAGGCGGTCGCGAGCGCGATGGCGCGGCTCGAAGGCGCGTACTCGGTGACGGCGCTCGCGGAGGGCGTCCTCGTCGCGTTTCGCGATCCGCTCGGCTTCCGGCCGCTCACTCTCGGACGGCTCGGCGACGACTGGGTGGTCGCATCCGAGACGTGCGCCCTCGACCTGATCGGCGCCGATGTCGTCCGCGACGTGCGCCCGGGCGAGGTCGTTCGAATCGACGAGGACGGCCTCCACGGCGTGCAGGCCGTGCCCGCGGGACGGAACGCGCTCTGCATCTTCGAGCACGTCTACTTCGCGCGGCCGGACTCGCAGGTCGGGGGCATCGAGGTGCACGGCGCCCGCATCCGCATGGGGGAGCGGCTCGCGCAGGAGGCGCCGGTCGTGGCCGATCTCGTCATCGGCGTCGCGGACGGCGGAACCCCCGCCGCGATCGGCTTCGCGAACGCCTCGGGCATCCCCTTCAACGAGGGCTTCGTGAAGAACCGCTACGTCGCGCGCACGTTCATCCAGCCCGATCAGGCCCTGCGCGAGCACGGGATCCGGCTCAAGTTCAACCCGCTCGCCGAGGTCGAGGGGAAGCGCATCGTGGTCGTCGACGACTCGATCGTTCGCGGGAACACCATGCGCCAGCTCGTCGCGATGCTCGACGACGCGGGCGCCGCCGAGGTGCACGTGCGGATCTCGTCACCGCCCGTCGTCTCGCCCTGCTTCTACGGGATCGACATGGCCGACGAGGATGAGCTCGCCGCCGCGCACCGTTCGGTCGAGGAGATGCGCGCCCACATCGGCGCGACCTCGCTCCACTACCTCTCGCTCGAGGGGATGCAGGAGGCGACGACGCTGCCCGAGGACGCGGTCTGCCGCGCGTGCTTCACGCGCGACTATCCGACGCGGACTCCGACGACCGCCGCGAAGCTCCGCTTCGAGAGCGCACCCGCCTGACTGGCAGCGGGCGCGCCAGGCGCTACGTGAGCTCCTGCCAGCGGCGGTAGCGGACCGCACGCCGCGCCGTCCGCTCGTCGATCCCCTGCTCGATCAGCTCCTGACGCACCTCGCCCTCCTGCGCCATGCGCAGGAAGAGCCACGCGATCGCGACGATGGTGACGAGCGAGCCCTCGAGCATCATCACCGACCCGGCGAGGCTCTGGTCGGCCTTTGCGGAGAGCCCCAGATAGTCGCTCCCCCGGTCGTACACGCTGTAGAAAGGCGACCCGGCCCAGATGAAGACGTTGCCGATCACCGTCGCGACGAACCGGACGCCCAGGATGTAGCAGAGCTTCGCTCCCGTCCCGAACCACTCGGGCGCGGGCAGCGTCTCGAGCACGGGCAGCCAGAGGACGAGCCCGCCCGCGAAGAACGCGATGTGCTCGACCGCGTGCACGGACTCGTGCCGGACAGCCGCGTCGTACAGCACGGGGAGATGCCAGAGCCCGAGGTTGATCGCCCACACCGGGAGCGCGACGAACGGGTTCGAGAAGACGCGCAGGCGCATCACTCCGGGGAGAGCGAGGATCGGGCGCAGGAGCGGCCCGGTCAGCCCGGCCAGGATGCAGAGCGGCGCGAGATCGCCGATCAGCAGGTGCTGGGCCATGTGGAACGAGAAGAGCTCCTCCTCGCCGACCGTTGCGATCGGAGATGCGACCGCCACGAGGAGGAGCCCGATGCCGAGCGAGAAGAGGCCGATCCTCCAGCGCGGGACCGGCTGCCCGCGTTGCGCAAGGGTCCGCGCTCGCACCGCGTAGGCGATCGCGATCACGAGGATGGGCGCGAGCTGCAGAGGCTCGAAGCTCCAGCTCGTGAGGAGCGACGGCTGGTCCACGACGTCCACTGTAGGGCCGTAGACTCGGCTGGTGGACGCCGAGAAGCCGACGTATGCCTCGTCGGGTGTCTCGCTCGCGACCGCGGACGCGATCGTCGAGCGGCTCCGCGCCGCGGCGGAGTCGACCGGAGCGCACGGATTCGGAGCGTTCGCGGGGCTCTACGACATCGGCGGAGGCAAGTCGCTCGTCGCCTCGACGGACTCCGTCGGCACGAAGCTCATCGTCGCGAGGCAGCGCGGCGCGCTCCGCAACTGCGGCATGGACCTCGCGGCCCACTGCATCAACGACGTCCTCACCTCCGGCGCCGAGCCGCTCTTCTTCCTCGACTACGTCGCGGCGAACAGGATCGAGCTCGATCCGATCGTGGAGCTCGTCGAGGGCGCGGCGGAGGTCTGCCGCGAAGCCGGCTGCATGCTGCTCGGCGGCGAGACCGCCGAGCTTCCGGGGATCTACCGGGACGAGGAGCTCGACTTCGCGGGCACTTGCGTCGGGCTCGTCGAGAAGGATCGGCTGGTCGACGGTTCGCTCGTCGAGGCGGGTGACGTCGTCGTCGGGTTCGCGTCGGCCGGCGTGCACGCGAACGGGTTCTCTCTCGTCCGGCGCGTGCTCGAAGAGGAAGACTACGACGGCGCCGATCTCCTCGCACCCACCCGGCTCTACCTCCGCCACGTGCGCACGCTTCGTTCGCGCACGGAGGTACGGGCACTCGCGAACGTCACGGGCGGCGGCATCCTCGGCAACCTCAAGCGCGTGATCCCGGAGGGGCTCCGCCTTCGGATCCAGTGGGACGCGTGGGAGCGCCCGCCGGTCTTCAACTGGCTCGCGCGGCACGTCGCCGAGGAGGAGCTGCGTCGGGTCTTCAATCTCGGGATCGGGTACTGCGCCGTCGTCCCCGAGCCGGTCTACGGCCTCGTCATCGGCCGCATCGAGCGGGCGTGATCGGGGTCCTGGCGAGCGGCGAGGGCACCAACCTGCAGGCGCTGCTCGACGGAGGCCTCCCCGTGGTCGCAGTCGCATCGAACGTCCCGGGAGCGCGCGCGCTCGAGCGGGCCGAGGAGGCGGGCGTTCCGGCCGCGGCGTTCCCGCGCGAGGACTTCGCGAGCCGCGCTCTCCGCGACGAGGCGATGGCCGACTGGCTCGCGACGCACGGCGTCCGACTCGTCGTCTGCGCCGGGTACATGCATCTCCTCACGCCGGGTTTCCTCGAGCGCTTCGGCGGGCAGGTGGTGAACGTCCACCCGGCACCGCTCCCCGCGTTCCCGGGAGCGCACCCGCTCGAGGATCTCCTCGCCGCCGGCGCAGAGGAGGCAGCGGCGACCGTCCACTACGTCGACGAGGGAGTCGATACCGGCGCTGTCATCGCGAGCGAGCGCGTTCCCGTGTACCCCGGAGACACCGTCGAGACGCTCCGCGAGCGGGTCCACGCCGTCGAGCACCGGCTCCTGCCGGAAGTCGTCCGCGAGCTGTGCGCGCGCTGATCTCCGCCTACGACAAGACAGGCGTCGCGGAGCTCGCGAGCGGCCTCGCCGAGGTCGGCTTCGAGGTCGTCGCGAGCGGTGGGACCGCCGCGCTGCTCGAAGAGTCCGGCGTCGCCGTCACGCCCGTCGAGTCGGTGACCGGCTTCCCGGAGCTGCTCGACGGGCGCGTGAAGACGCTCCACCCGCGGATCCACGCCGGGATCCTCGCGCGTCGGGGATTCGAGAGCGACCTGGCGCAGCTCGACGAGCAGGGGATCGAGCCCTTCGACCTCGTCTGCGTGAGCCTCTATCCCTTCGAGCAGATCGCCGGATCGCCCGGAGCGGACGACGACGACGTGATCGAGATGATCGACATCGGCGGGCCGGCTCTCCTCCGGGCTGCCGCGAAGAACCACTCGTGGGTCACGCCCGTGTGCCGCCCCCAGGACTACGGCGACGTGCTCCGCGAGCTCCGATCGCGCGGCGGGGAGACTTCGCTCGAGACGCGCCGCCGGCTCGCGGGGATCGCGTTCGCGACGACCGCTGCGTACGAGGCCGCGATCGCGCGCTGGTTCGAGGAGGGGGAGGGAGGGTTCCCGGAGACGTTCACGCCCGTCTTCGACAAGGTCCTCGACCTCGCGTACGGCGAGAACCCGCACCAGCGCGCCGCGTACTACGAGGAGCGCGGCGCCCGGCGTCATCTCCTGTCGCGGGTCGAGCAGCTTTCAGGCAGGGCGCTCTCGTTCAACAACCTGAGCGATCTCTCCGCCGCGCGGATGCTCCTCCGCGAGCTCGACCCTCCCGCATGCGTGATCGTGAAGCACGCGAACCCGTGCGGGGTCGCGGTCGCAGGCTCGCTCGAGGAGGCATATGCGAAGGCGCTGGCCGCCGATCCCGTCTCCGCGTACGGCGGCGTCGTCGTGCTCAACCGACCGGTGTCCGCGGAGCTCGCCGAGGCGCTCGCAGAGCAGTTCGTGGAGGTGCTCCTCGCCCCGCGCTACGAGGAAGGCGCGCTCGACGCGCTCGCACGGAAGACCTCGCTCCGGATCCTCGAGGACACAGAACGACGCGCGCTCGCCGAGACCGAGCGCGACTACCGCCGCGTCCTCGGCGGCCTCCTCGTCCAGGATCGCGACGTCGAACTCCCGGACCGCACACGCATGGACGTGGTTTGCGGGAGCCCGACCGAGGAGCAGTGGGCCGATCTCCTCTTCGCGTGGCAGGTCGTGAAGCACGTGAGCTCGAACGCGATCGTCCTCGCCCGTGCAGGGCAGACGATCGGGATCGGCGGCGGTCAGACGAGCCGTGTGGACGCGGTGCGCATCGCGCTCGAGAAGGCGCGCGCGCTCGGGCCACGACCCCGACGGCTCGGTGCTCGCCTCGGATGCCTTCTTCCCCTTCGCCGACGGGCCGCAGCTGGCGCTCGACGCGGGCGTCTCGGCGCTCATCCAGCCGGGAGGATCGAAGCGCGATGCCGAGGTGGTCGAGGCGGTGTCGGCGGCCGGGGCGGCGATGGTTCTGACGCACGAACGCCACTTCAAGCACTAGCACCGGCGCCGGCGGAGACCAGAACGGGGGCGGCAGCGCCGCCCCCATTTCTGGTCTCGTCGAGCTCCCCGGTTACCCCGCGAGGGGGACCTGCACGAGCCGGTAGCCGGCGATCCCGCCGAGCGGCGGGTCGCCCTGCCGGTACGCCTTGACGAAGAACTGCACATTGAACCCAGACCGCGGCTGCGGGAAGTTCGCGTTCGGGACGAGCTGGAATGTCGCCCAGCCCGTGCCGTCCGTCGGCGTATGCGTTCCGCTCGTCACGCGCGGAGTCGCGCGCATGAACACGACCGCGCCCCGGATGAGCAGCCCGCGCGAGTCCTTCACCTGCACGCGAACGCTGATCGGGGCGGTGTGCGACCGCACCGGGTTCGGCGAGAACTGCACCTGCGACACGATCAGCCGCTCGCCCTTCGGGACGCTCGTGACCGAGACCGCCTGTCCGCCGCCGGGCGGAGGAGGCGTCGTGCCTTGGCTCGAGACGACCCTGAAGTCGGACACGGCCGAGCGCATGCCCGCGTCGTTCCTCGCCGTGACCCGGACGCGCAGCGCGCGGCCGGCATCGTTGTCGACGACCTGGTACTGGTTGTCGGTCGCGCCATCGATCTCGCTGCAGTTCGTGCCGTCCTTGGCGCAGCGCAGCCACCGGAAGCAGTACGTGATCGGCTGCTCGCCGACCCACGAGCCGCGGTCCGCGGTGAGTTGGTTGCCGACGCTCGCCGTGCCTGAAATGGTCGGCGGGCTAGCATTGGCCGGCTTCGCCGAGGTGACCACGTTCGTTGGGTTGGACGTCGAGGTCGCCTGGCCGTCGGCGTTCGACGCGGTGACCTGTGAGCGAATCCTGAAGCCGGCGTCCGCCGGGCGCAGGACGTACGTGTTATCGCTCGCGTTCGAGATGCGGTTGCAGTCCGAGCCGTCCGGCAGCCCGCGACCCTGGCAGCGACGCCAGCTTGAACGTGTACGAGAGCGGCGCCGTGCCGGTCCAGCTGCCCCGGGTCGTGCGCAGCGCTTCGCCAACCTGAGTCGTACCGGTGACACTGGCTCGCCGACTGACTTCGGGGCGACCGCGGGTGCGCTGGTCGCTCCGGCGACGGTCATGGACAGCGCCGATAGGGCAGCGACTGCCAGACCCGTTCCAAGGGCCGCCAAACGCGCGCGACCCACTGTCTTCTGTCTGTCTCTCATTCTCTCCGACCTCTCCCTTTTAGCCGTACGAAACGACGTTTTCCCGAGGCGGAGAACCGATAAACCTCGATCGAGGAGACTGACGAAAGGCTTACCGCCCGCACAGAACTCTTCACAGGTCGTGAACACAGGTCGAGATTCGGCCGTGGAAAGCGACGAAGTAGGCTTCCGCCGCGATGGCGCGCCGCGAGTACCCGACCGTTCTCGAGCTCGTCGGGCGGACGCCGATCGTCCGTCTGGATCGTCTGAGCCGCGACGTTCCCGGTCAGCTGCTCGCGAAGCTCGAGTACCTGAACCCGGGCGGCTCCGTGAAGGACCGGATCGGGCTCGCGATGCTCGAGGCCGCCGAGCAGGACGGGCGACTCCGCCCCGGCGGGACGATCGTCGAGCCGACCTCGGGGAACACCGGCGTCGGGCTGGCGATCGCAGCGGCGCTCCGCGGCTATCGCTGCATCTTCGTGATGCCGGACAAGATGAGCCAGGAGAAGATCTCGATGCTCCGTGCGTACGGCGCCGAGGTCGTGATCACCCCGACCGCCGTCGAACCGACCTCGCCCGAGAGCTACTACTCCGTCTCCGACCGGCTCGCCGAGGAGATCCCGGGAGGGTTCAAGCCCGACCAGTACTCGAACCCGGCGAACCCCGAGGCCCACTACGAGACGACCGGGCCCGAGATCTGGGAGCAGACGGACGGCGGCGACGTCGACGCGATCGTCATCTCGGTCGGGACCGGCGGGACGATCACCGGCGTCGGCCGCTACTTCAAGGAGCACGGCTCGCGCGCGCGGATCGTCGCGGTCGACCCCGAGGGCTCGGTCTTCACCGCCGACGACGCGCATCCGCAGGGCCCGTACCTCGTCGAGGGGATCGGCAAGGAACGCTGGCCGGAGACGCTCGACGCCTCCATCGTCGACGAGTGGGTTCGCGTGTCGGACCGCGACTCGTTCCTGACCGCGAGGCGGCTCGCCCGCGAGGAGGGACTCCTCGTCGGCGGCTCGACCGGGACGACGGCGTGGGCGGGGATCCGGGTCGCGAAGACCTTCGGCCCCGATGCCCGCGTGCTCGTCCTCTTCCCCGACAGCGGGCGCTCGTACCTCTCGAAGTTCTACGACGACAACTGGATGCTCCAGTACGGCTTCCTCGAGCGCGCGGCGCCGACCCCCGCCGTCGAGGAGGTGCTCCGCTTCCGGCGCGCCGGCCACGAGACTCCGACCTTCGTCACGATCGGGTCGCACGAGAAGGTCGGCGCCGCGATCGAGGCGATGAAGCTGTACGGGATCTCGCAGCTCCCCGTCGTCCGGAACGAGCCCGTGGAGTCGCTCGCGGACGTCGTCGGGTCGCTGCAGGAGCGTGAGCTCTTGGACCGCGTCTTCCGGAACGCGGACGCTTTGAACGAGGATGTCGCCGTCGCCATGCAGCCGCCGCTCCCGGCCGTGGCCGCGGAGGCTTCACTGGACGAGGTCTACGCGGGGCTCTCGGGCGGGACGGGCGCGGTCGTCGTCGCGAGCGCGGGCAGGCCGACCGGGATCCTCACGCGGTCCGACCTGCTCGAGTTCCTGTCGGCGCAGCGGTCTCGAGTCGAACTGGGCTGAGCTCAAATGTGCTACGGTGTGACGCACAATGGCGAGCCGCGCGGGTATTCGTGAGCTGCGTCAGTACCTCTCACGCTACGTCGATCGCGTCAAGGCGGGCGAGACGATCGAGGTGACCGAGCACGGGCGCCCCGTGGCCGCGCTCGTCCCCTTGAGGGAGCGCGAAGATCCGCTCGCGGAGCTGGAGCGGAGCGGGCTCGTCGTGACCCGTGCGAGCCTCGAGTGGAAGAGCCTCGCGCCGGTGCCGCAGCCGAAGCCGGGCCAGAGGCTACTGAGCGAGACGCTTCGAGAGCTTCGCGACGACGAGCGGTACTGACCGAGCGGCGTGCTCTACGCCGACACCTCGGCCATGGTGAAGCTCGTGCTCGCCGAGCCGGAGACGGATGCGCTCGTCGCCTATCTCGAGTCGGTGGATGCGCGGCTCGTGACGAGTCGGGTCGGGGTTGTCGAGCTCCGGCGCGTCGGGCGCCGTCCCGGGGCGGATCCCGACCGTGCCGACGCCGTCGCCGCCTCTCTGGACGTCATCGAGCTCGACCCGCGCGTCGAAGGTATCGCAACCGGTCTCGACCCGGTACTGCGATCGCTCGACGCGGTGCACCTGGCGACGGCGCTCGCGGTCGGCGACGGGCTCGAGGGGTTCCTCTGCTACGACGCCCGTCTGGCTGCCGGGGCGTCGCGGGTGGGTCTCCGCGTCGTCGCCCCCGGAGCTGCAGGGGCTTGACGCGGCTCGGCCGCCGCGACGGGCGTCTCCGCCCGAATCGCCGCGTAGACCGCCGCCACCACGATCAGCGCACCCGCGATCGACCACGGGCTCGGCCGCTCGCCGAGGATGATCATCCCGAGCGCGATCGCGACGAGCGGATTCACGTACTGGTGCGTGACGACGAGCGAGATCGGCGCCACGCGGAGGAGCCAGCCGTAGACCGTGAACCCGACGAGCGAGCCGGCGACGACGAGGTACGCCCAGGCGGCGACCGAGCTTGCGCTGAGTGCGCCGCCGCCGAGATCGCGCCACTCGCCGAGTGCCAGCGCCGCCGCGGTCAGGAAGACGCCGCCTGCCACCATCTCCCAGACCGCGGCGACGGCCGGATCGCGGGGCAGCGCGAGGCCCCGCGAGAGGAACGAGCCGAGCGCCCACGAGAACGCGGCCGAGATCGACACGGCCAGCCCCAGCGCCGTCGAGCCCGACCCGAGGCCCGGCGCGACGACCAGCATGAGCCCCGCGAGGCCCGCGAAGGTGCTGAGCCGGGTCGCGCGCGCCACGCTTTCACCCGCGACGAGCCGCATGAAGACGATCTGGAGCGGGACCGTGCCGGCGATCATGGCGGCGATGCTCGAGTCGATCCGCGTCTCGGCGACGTGGACGGCGCCGACGCCGAGGGCGAGCAGGAGGAGCCCTGCGAGCGCGCACCCTCGGAGCTCGCGCCAGGTGACGCGCAGGCTCGTGCCGCGGGCGGCGAGGATCACCGCCAGGATCGCGCTCGCCACGAGGAAGCGCGTGCCCGCCGTGAGGAGCGGCGGAAGCGAGTCGACCGCGATCTTGATCGCGACGTACGTCGACCCCCACACGAAGTAGATGACTGCCAGGCCGGCCCAGACCTGCCGGGAGGGCGCGGTCATGCGAGGGAGAACGGCCGAGTGCGCATGTGCTTGAGAACGCCGAGCATGTGCGTCGCGACTCCCGAATGACGATTCGGGCTGCTACTCGCGTCGTGCGGCGCCGCTAATGCGGCGACGCGCGCTTCAGCGGGGGCATGCGGGGAACGGCACGACTTTGGGTCGAACTTTCCGCAATGGTCACGACGGTCGGATTGGTCAAGGGCCGAACCCTCTATCGGGGATCGGCCGCATTGGTGGGCAGTCAGCCGCCAGGCGGCTGCGAAGCAGCCGTACCACCGTAGAGCGGGTTCACCCAACGCTGGCCAACACCGGTTCGGAATGCTGATGCCTGCACGAATACGGGCGCCCCATCCTCGGCCCTGACTTCCAGGTATTCCCCCTCGTAGGTCCCGGGGGCGCCAAAGAGCTGGTTCAACAAGCCGTCCGGATTGGCCGCAGCTGCCTGTGGGTTTGAAGTCGTGACAACCACAGCTGGCGCTGGTTGATCCGCACGCACGATGTCGATGGAGTCGATGGAATCTCCGACGGTCCGCGCTGCCGAAGTCAAGCGAGAGCGAATACCTCGGCCATCGCGCGGCGATTGTCCCAGGCCCGAGAGGCCGGTCCGGCTAATCCCAGCGCCGCGACAGCCGGAACGCTGCGTTGATCAGCCCGACGTGGGTGTACGTCTGCGGGAAGTTCCCGCTCTGCTCGTAGGTGTCCGGGAGGATGTCCTCGCTGTACAGCCCGAGGCCGTTGTCGAGCGAGAGGAGCCGCTCGAAGAGCGCTCGCGCCTCGTCCGTGCGACCGATCAGCGCGAGCGCCTCCACGAGCCAGAACGTGCACACCGTGAAGACCGCGTGGGGGACGCCGAAGTCGTCCGGGGTCGCGTAGCGCCGCAGGAGCCCGCCGTCGACCGACAGCGCCGTGCGGATCGCGTCGACGTGGCTCGTGGCGCGCGGATCGTCGGGCTCCAGGTAGCCGAGGTGGACGGCGAGGAGCAGCGACGCGTCGAGCTGCGGCTCGCCGGCGACCTGGGTGAGCGCGCCGATCTCCTCGTTCCAGCAGCGCGTCTCGAGGATCTCGGCCGCGCGCTTCTCGATCGAACGCGCGCGCGCCGCGACGTCCTCGGCCTCGAGCGCTTCCGCCACCTCGACGGCACGGCGCGCTCCCGCCCAGTGCATGAGCACGGAGAAGCAGTGCAGCCGGGTGCGTCCGCGGAACTCCCAGAGACCTGCGTCGGGCTCCTCGAGGCGCGCGTCGATCTGGTTCAGGAGCCCGACGACGAGCGCGACCGCGGTCTGCGGCGGAATCTCGCCGACGAAGCGGGTGTCGAGGAAAAGGCGGCTGACCGCGAGCACCATCTCCCCGTAGACGTCGTTCTGGACGTGCTCGAACGCCTGGTTTCCGATGCGCACGGGGCCGTCGCCGTTGTAGCCGGCGAGGTGACCGAGCTCCCGCTCGGTCGCCTCCGAGTCGCCGTTGATCCGGTACGCGGGCTGGAGCACGCCGCCGCGCTCCTCGGCGAGGTTGCGCAGGTAGTCGAGGAAGAGCTCCATCTCCTCCGAGTGGCCGAGTCGCTCGAGCGCGTTCAGCGTGAAGTAGCCGTCTCGCAGCCAGCAGAAGCGGTAGTCCCAGGTGCGGCCCGAGCCGGGGTGCTCGGGGAGGCTCGTTGTGGTCGCCGCGAGGAGTGCGCCGGTGTCCTCGTACTGGTGGAGCTTGAGAGTGAGCGCCGAGCGGATCACCTCGCGCTGGTAGTCGCGGGGGACGCGGGTCCCCTTCACCCAGCGGCGCCAGTAGTCGAGCGTCCGCTCGAGGAAGCGCTCCGCGGTCTCCTCGAGTCCGGCCTCGAGCGGGGCTCCCCAGGTCAGGACGAGGTGGCGGTCCTCCTCGACGAGGAACGGCCGCTCGTCCTCGGCGTAGGTCAGCGGCACGTTCGTGGTCAGCCGAACCGGTGACGGAAAGCCCGTGTACTCGATGTGGTTCGACGCGCGCCAGGAGCCGATCTCGTGCAGGCCGTACTCGTAGGTCGGACGGCAGCGGACGCGCGCGCGCGGCTCACCCGAGAGCGGGCGCAGGATGCGCACGAGCATCGACGGCTTGAAGAAGCGGTCGTAGAGCTGGAACCGCGGCGCGAAGTCGAGGAGCTCGAAGGAGCCGGTCGGGCCGTTGAAGACGGTGCGGAGGACATTGGTGTTCTCGACGTACTCCTGGTGGACCTCGGTCGCGTCCACTCCCTCGATCGCGAACGCACCGCCCTTATCGCGGTCGAGGAGCGGCCCGAAGACGAAGCTCGAATCCGGCCGCGGCCAGCACAGCCACTCGACCGAGCCCTGGCGGACGAGCGCGCTGTACGAGCAGTTGCCGATGATGCCGAGGCCGTATGCCATGCGTAACTCGTTCGCGGGCACGTAGTTTGTACCTACCTACCGGGTGGAACTCGCCGAGGAGGTGGAACCGGTGGCGCGGCGCATCGGACATTCGGGCCTCGTGATCGCCAGTAACCGCCTGCCGGTACGGCTGACGGTGGGCGGAGGCAAGTTCGACGTCCAGCCGAGCTCGGGCGGCCTGGCCTCCGCGCTCGGAGCGATGCGCGGGGACGCGGCCTGGATCGGGTGGCCCGGCACGGTCGTCTCGACGAGCCTCCGCGATAAGGTCGAGAAGCGTCTCGCCCAGGACAACCTCTACCCCGTCTATCTCTCGCGGGCGGAGGAGGAGGACTTCTACGGCCGCGTCTGCAACGACACGCTCTGGCCGCTCTTCCACTACTTCACCGGGCAGCTCCGCATCACGCCCGAGGCCTGGGACCGCTACGTCGAGGTGAACGAGCGCTTCACCGACCTCATCCTGGAGCACTGCGAGCCGGACGCACGTGTGTGGGTGCACGACTTCCACCTGATGCTCGTCCCGGCAATGCTCCGCAGACGCTCGCCGGGCCTCTCGATCGGGTTCTTCCTGCACATCCCGTTCCCGTCGTCCGAGGTGTACCGCCTGCTGCCCGCGCGCGAGCAGCTCCTGCGCGGCGTTCTCGGCGCCGACTACATCAGCTTCCAGGTCGGCGATTACGCACGGCACTTCCGGTCGTCGTGCCTGCGCATGCTCGGGCTCGATTCCTCGCCCGACTGGCTCGAGCTCGACGGCCGCCGCATCGGCATCGGGGTCGACCCGATCGGGATCGACGTCGAGGGGTTCCGCGAGATCCTCGCCGACCCCGAGACGGGCCGGCTGCTCGAGGGGCTCGAGCAGCAGTACGAGGGCCGCAAGCTCGTCCTCGGCGTCGAGCGGCTCGACTACACGAAGGGGATCCCGCAGAAGCTCCACGCGTTCGAGCGCTTCCTCGAAGAGGACCCGGAGCGGGCGCTGACGACGACGATGATCCAGGTCCTCGTCCCCTCGCGGCTCGAGAGCCCCGAGTACATCGCGCAGCGGAACGAGATCGAGCTCCTCATCTCGCGCATCAACGGGCGGTTCGGGCAGCCGGGAATCACCCCGGTCGAGTACCTGCACCGCGACGTGTCGAAGCCCGGGCTCGTGGCTCTCTACCGGCGCGCGGACGTGATGATGGTGACCGCGCTCCGGGACGGGATGAACCTCGTCGCCCAGGAGTTCGTGCTCTGCCAGTCCGAGCCGGGTCTCCCGAGCCGCTGGCGTGGAGCGCTCCTCCTCTCCGAGTTCGCGGGCTCGGCGCAGGTGCTTCCGGGCGCGCTCCTCGTGAACCCGTGGGACGTGGACGGGGTCGTCGAGCACCTCGCGACCGCGCTCGAGCTGCCCGCGCGAGAGCGCCAGCGGCGGCTCGAGACGATGGCGAAGCGCGTCGAGGCGCTCGACTCCCGGCGCTGGGCCGAGGGTTATCTCGGACGGCTCGGGAGGTACTCCCGGAGGATGACCCGACGCGGACGTCCCCCCACGGTCGACGAGACCGTCGAGGAGCGGATCAGCCGCCGCTTCGCGCGCGCCCGCGCGCGCACGATCATCCTCGACTACGACGGCACGCTCCGCGAGTTCGAGGCGCACCCCGACCTCGCATCGCCGACGCCGGAGATCAGGGCGCTTCTCCGCGAGCTGTCGGCGCTCCCCGGGACCGATGTCCACATCGTCAGCGGTCGGCGCCGTCGAAACCTCGAGCAGTGGTTCGGGCGGCTCCCGATCCATCTCTGCGCCGAGCACGGCTACCTGGCGCGGGCTCCGGGCGGCGAGTGGAGGACCCTCGTCGACCTCGACCTGAGCTGGCTCAGGCCGATCGAACGGCTCCTGCGGAAGGTGGCCGCGGACGTCCCCGGCTCGCACGTCGAGCGGAAGTCGTGCAGCGTCGCCTGGCACTATCGCCAGGCCGAGCGCGAATACGGCGCCTGGCGTGCGCACGAGCTCCTGAACGACCTCGGCCAGCACCTCGCCGGCGCGCCTGCGGAGATCCTTCTCGGGCACCAGATCGTCGAGGTCCGCGCACGCGGGGTGGACAAGGGCGTGTACGTCAAGAGCCTCTTCCCGGACGGCAAGGAGTCGTCGCACTTCGTCATCGGGCTCGGCGACGACCGCACCGACCACGACCTCCTCGACGCGCTCCCGTCCGGGTCGGTCGCAGGCCACGTGGGTGGGCTCCTCCCGAGCGCGCGCTCCGCCGACGGCCCGCGCGAGCACATCCACGTCGTCGGGCCGGGCGAGGTGCGCGCGTTCCTGCACGACCTCGCGCTTGCGTACGAGGCGCGGCACGCCGGCGACGGAGACGGACGGGCGGCGTCCGCCCGGGCGGCGGAGCGCGCGGCGGGCGACTAGCGCGAAGCCTGCGCGAAGGCGGGCGTGCGGCGGCCGAACGCGGCTGCGTGCCCGCGTGTGTTCGCCTCGCGGAGCTCGTCCTCGTCGAGCGCACCGATGCGGAGGAGGAGCTCGAGTTCGTCGCGCAGGTGGGTGCGCATCATCTCCGGCCCGTCGGTCGCGATCGTGAAGAGGACGCCCTGGTCGACGAACCGGCGGAAGGTCTCGCGGACGGCGTCCTCGCCGGGTAGTGCCTTCGTCAGCAGGTTCGACGTCGGGCAGATCTCGAGCACGATGCCGAGGTCCCGGAGGGAGCGCTCGAGCTGCGGCTCCCCGGCGGCGAGGATGCCGTGGCCGATGCGGTCGGGCCGAAGCGACTCGACCACCTCGCCGAGCTCCTCCCGCCCGAGCTCGCCGCCCTCTTCTCCGACGTGGATGGTCACGCCCAGGCCCGCCTCGCGCGCGACCTCGACGAGCGGCGCGATCTGCGTGTAGTCGTACCGGCCGCCGCCCGGCCTCGGCCCGGCGATGTCGATCCCGACGACCCCGCGCGAGGCCCAGCGGATCGCCTTGTCGACGATGATCTCGTTGAGGCGCAGGTCGAAGGTGCGATCCATCATCAGGATCAGCCCGGCCCGCACCTGCGGGTACTCGAGTCCGGCGAGGTCGAGCCCGCGGACGGCGGCGAGGATGATGTGGTCGAGGTCGCGCTCGCCGCCTCGGTTCCGCTTCATCGGGTTGAAGCGCAGCTCGAGCGTCGTGATCCCCTGCGAGCGGTATGCGCCCCCGATCGCACCGTGCACCGAGCGCTCGACCGCGAGCGGCGAGGACTGGATGAGCTCCGTCCAGTGGTAGATCCCGTCGAGCGCGTCGAGACCCTGCACGCCGTGCGGGTCGGAGACCGTGACGAGCGCGTCGAACTCCCAGTAGTCCTTGACCGGGAGCGCGATGCCCTGCTCGTGGGCGAGGCTCCAGAGGATGTCCGAGGCGACCGAGCCGCCGAGGTGCGTGTGCAGCTCCGCCAGGCCTTGGCCCTCCAGGATCACCGCGCGAGTCTACGCTTGCGGCGAGCGTCCGCCCGAGCGACACCCCGTCGTTAGGCTCGAGGTGTGGGAGTGAACGCGCTGGCTGCTCGGGCCACGAACCACTGCCTGACGGGGTGTGGGATCGGGGAGGTGCTCGGCCTCGTGCTCGCGACCTGGTGGGGCTGGGGCAACGCGGCATCGATCGTCCTCGCGATCGTGCTCGCGTTCGTCTTCGGCTACTCGCTCACCCTCGTCCCGCTGCTCCGGGCGGGGACGGAGCTGCGCTCGGCCCTGGGGACGGCGCTCGCTGCGGACACGCTCTCGATCACGACCATGGAGATCGTCGACAACGCGATCGTGCTCGCCGTTCCCGGTGCGATGGCCGCGGGGCTCTCCGACGCGCTCTTCTGGGGCTCGCTCGCCCTCGCGCTGGCGATCGCCTGGGGGCCGACGTTCGTCGTCAACCGCGCGTTGATCTCACGGGGCCGCGGCCATGCGCACGTCCACGGCGCGCGCGGCCACGCACACTAGGACTCAGGGCTTCGACGTCGCCCACGGCCGCGGATCGGGCAGCGGCGTGAGGACGGGGCCGAGCTGGCCCCGGAGGTGCTCGAACGCGGGCGGGAGGACGAGCGTCTCGCCCAGGTGCTCCGAGTCCTCGTCGACCGCGAAGCCCGGGCCCTGGGTCGCGATCTCGAACAGGACGCCGCTCGGCTCGCGGAAATAGACGGACCGGAACCAGAAGCGGTCGATGACAGGCGTCGGGTGCGCGCCCGCCGCCGCCACTCGCTCGCGCCAGGCTTCGTGCTCGTCCATCGTCGAGGACCACGCCACGTGGTGCACGGTTCCCGCTCCGGGGACACCGCGATCTGCGGGCGGAGGATCGTACGCGTACACGCTCCCGCGGCTCGGCCCGCGGATCTCCCATTCCGTGTCGCCGAATCGCTCGAAGGCCATCGCGCGCTCGACCAGCTCGCGACTCGCTTCGGGATCGGCTGCGAACGCACGCACGCCGTCGAAGCCCTGGAGCGCGAGCTCCTCCGGGATCTCCGGGTGCTGTGCGACGAGCGGCTCGTCGTCGGCGTGGCTTGCTCGAAGCTCGTGGCGCAGCCCTTCCGGGTCCTCGAACGCCAGCCGGCCCTCGCCGCGCGCTACGGCGCCCGCCTCGCCCGCCAGACGGCGCTCCCAAAAGTCGAGCGCGTCGTCGGAGGCGACACGCCACTGGACGGTGTGCACCATCCCGACGCCCGCGCGCCCGCGCCGGATGCCGGGGTATTCGAAGAAGGTGATGTCGCTCCCCGGCGAGCCCTCCTCGTCCGCGTAGAAGAGGTGGTAGACGGTCGGGTCGTCCTGGTTGACGCTCTTCTTCACGAGCCGGAGCCCGAGGACGCGGGTGTAGAAGTCGACGTTGCGCGGAGCGTCCGCGGTGATGCAGGTGACGTGGTGGATCCCGTCGAGGCCCATTCGGCCCAGGGTAGCGCCCGCTAGTCTCCCCGCCGTGAAGGTCGGCATCGTCGTCCCCTTCTCGTGGTCGTTCTGGGGGGCGGTCGTCGAGCACGCAGAGCTGCAGGCGGCCGCGCTCGAGGAGCTGGGCCACGACGTGCGTCTGATCATGGGGAACGACCCACCCGGCCAGTTCACGCGCGTCCTGCACCCTCGCGTCGGGCGGCACGGCGACCCGCCGGAGAGGGTCATCCCGGTCGGGCGCTCGGTGATCGTCCCGGCGAACGGCTCGCTCCCGAACATCGTCCTCTCGCCGCGCACGTTCTTTCGACTCCGGCGGACGCTCGAGCGCGAGCGCTTCGACGTGCTCCACCTGCACGAGCCGATGACGCCCGCTATCTGCACCGCTGCGCTCGTGCTCGCGCGGACTCCGATCGTCGCGACGTTCCACGCGTCCGGCGAGATGGGGTGGATGCGTATGGGTGCGCCGCTCTGGGGGTACCTCGTCGACCGGGTGGATCATCGAATCGCGGTGTCGGAGAGAGCGCGCGTCTCGCAGCAGCGCTGGCTCCCGGGCGAGTACGAGGTGATCCCGAACGGTGTCCTCGTCCCGGCGTCCGCGCCGGCGGGTGCGCGCGAGCACCGGGTCGTCTTCGCCGGGCGCCAGGAGCCGCGCAAGGGGCTGCACGTCCTGCTCCGCGCCTGGCCGGCGATTCGCCGGCGTACGGGGCTGCGGCTCACCGTCGTCGGAGCCGATCCGCTCGCGGTCCGGCTCCTGCTCACGCGGCTGCGAGTGTCGGACGACGGCATCGACGTCGTCGGGTTCCTGAGCCAGGAGGAGCTGACAGAGACGCTCTTGTCCGCAAAGGCGCTCATCGCACCGTCGCTCGGGCGGGAGAGCTTCGGCATGGTCCTCACGCGCGCGTTCGCATGCGCGCTGCCTGCCGTCGCCTCGGACATCCCCGGGTACCGGGAGGTGCTCGCTCCATCGGCATCGGTCGCTGTCTCGCCGGGCGACGCCGACGCCCTGGCCGACGCCGTCGAGACGATCGTCGCCGACGAAGGCGCACGCGAGCGGATGGGCTCGCGGGCGAGGGAGATCGCGGTCGAGCGCTACTCGTGGCCGACGATCGCGGCGCGGCTCGAGCGGATCTACGAGTCCCTCGCGGGACGGGAGTTGCGCGAAGCGGCATGAAGCTCGGGCGCGCACTCCGCAGCCCGTGGCTCCGCGGTAGCGTGGCGGTGGTCGTCCTCGGGCTCGCGGTCGCCGCGATCTGGTGGCGCGGCCCGGACTGGGGCGCCGTGTGGAACGCCTTCGACGTCGTCCAGTGGCGCTGGGTGATCGTCGCCGTCTTCATCAATCTCCTCTCGGTCGTCGCCCGCTCGATCGCGTGGCAGCTCACGATCGACCAGGCCACACCCGAGCCCCATCCGCGCTATCGACACGTGTTCTCGTCGTTCTGCGTGGGCTTGCTCGGAAACGCCGTGCTGCCGGCGAGAGCCGGGGAGCTCGCGCGTGTCGCGGTGCTGCGCCGGCACATGCCCGAGCACGGTGAAGGCACGAGCGCGCGGCTCGTCGGGACGGTCTTCGCCCACCGGCTGTTCGATTTGCCCGCGGTCGCCCTCCTCGTCGTCTACGTCCTGCTGACCGCGAAGATCCCCCACTGGGCGGTCACGAGCCTCGTGCTCTTCGGGCTCGTCGGCATCGCGCTCCTCGCCGTCGCGATGCTTTCCGCGCACCATCGCGACCAGCGACTCCCCTCACTGGACGATGCGGGGTCGGTGCGACGGCTCGTGACGATGGCGCGACAGGGGCTCGCCGTCCTCCGCGCGCCGCTGCCTGCCGCCGCGGCGATCTTCTTCCAGCTGATCGGCTGGACGCTCCAGCTCTTCGCGGTCTGGACGGTGATGAGGGCCTTCGATCTCGGCGCGCCGCTCCCGGCGGCCGGCGTCGTGCTCCTGCTCATGAACATCGCGATCGTCTTCCCGCTCTGGCCCGGGAACGTCGGCTTGCTCCAGGCTGCCGTCGCCCTCCCGCTGCGCGACTACGGCGTCCCGTACGCGACCGGGTTCGCTTACGGGCTCGTCCTCCAGGCGGTCGAGGTCTCGGTCGGCGTCGGTCTCGGGCTCGTCTTCCTCGCGCGCGAGGGGATCTCGTTCGCGGTGCTCCGTCGTATGCAGGACGACGAGGACTCGGCCGGGGACGCACTCGAGGCCGTGCGCGAGATGGTCGACGACCTCGACCACGAGGAGGCCCGTGAGGGCGCTCCTGTGTCCCGCTAGCCTCAAGGGCGTTCTCTCCGCACGAGCTGCCGCCGGGGCACTCGCCCGAGGTGTTCGCGACTCGGGAGGCGAGGCCGTCGAGCTGCCCGTCGCCGACGGCGGCGAGGGAACGGCGGACGTGCTTCACGGCCTGCTCGGCGGCGAGTGGCGCGAGGTGTCGGTCGCGGACCCGCTCGGCCGGCCGGTCACCGCGCGGTGGCTCTCGCTCGCGGACGGTCGCGCGGTCGTCGAGGCCGCGGCGGCGATCGGCCTCCCGCTTCTCGATCCGGACGAGCGCGATCCGCTCCGCGCTTCGAGCCGCGGGCTCGGCGAGCTCCTCGTCGCGATCGTCGCGGAGCGGCCATCGGCACTTATCGTCGGTCTCGGCGGGGTTGCGACCGTGGACGGCGGCAAGGGCATGCGCGAGGTCGTCGACGGGCTCCCGCTTCCCACCGAGGCGCTCTGCGACGTCCATACGCGCCTGCGAGCTGCTGCCCGACTGTACGGGCCGCAGAAGGGAGCCACGCCGGACGAGGTCGCGACGCTCGAACGCCGGCTCGCCTCCATGCCCGAGCTCGTTCCCTACGCCGACCTGCCCGGCGCCGGAGCCGCCGGCGGTCTCGGCGCCGCGTTCGCGGCGCTCGGCGCGAAGCTCGTGCCCGGCGCGGGACGGGTCCTCGACCTCGCCGGCTTCGACCAGCGGCTCGCCGGCTGCGACCTCGTCGTGGCCGGTGAGGGAGAGGTGGACGAGACGACGAGCCAGGGGAAGGCGCCCGGCGAGGTCGCGCGGCGCGCGGTCGAGGCGGGAGTGCGCTGCGTCGTCTTCGGCGGGCGCGTGCGCGCCGAGGTCCACGGAACGGAGACGGTCGAGCTGTCGGGAGATCCTGCGTACGCGGAGGACGATCTCGTCGGCCTCGGGCGCGCTGTGAGCGGCTCGTAAGGGAGTCGTGCGCTTTACGAGGGCGGCTGGATCACACCCAGCTGGAGCATGGCCGGAAGGTCCTCGCGCGTCGCCCAGTGCTCCACGAGCAGGCCGTCCTCGATGCGGAACCAGTGCGTCTGGCGCGCGGAAAAGCGCTTGCCGGTCGGCGGGATGACCCCGTTCAGCGGCCCCAGATTCGTCCCTTCGGAGAGGACACGGACGGCGATCGTGTCGCCCTCCTCGACGACCGCCTCGACGGTCATGCGCAGGTCCGGGAACTGCGCGTACAGCCACTCCACGACGCCGCGCATGTGCTCGGGGCCGTTCACACGACCCGGCTCCTCGCGAACGGCGCGAGCGCGTGCTCGACGTACTCGTGAGCGTGGATCTCGTCGCAGACGGTCAGGTCGCGTTCGTTGAACATCTCCTCGAAGTGCCTGCGGACGAGCTTCTTGCCGACGTCGGACATCGCAGCCGCTTCTCTCGTCGCCGGCTCGGCGGGCCGCGCGCTACCGGGACTCGGCGGCTTCGAGCCGGTCCGCCATCGCTTCGAGGAGCTTCCACGCGACTTCCGGGCGTGACTCGACGAAGGGCCGGAAGACGAACACCGGGAGCCCGTAGCAGACGAGATCCGAGACCGCGGTCACCGTGGCCGTCCGTGGGCGCCGGTCGATGAGCGCCACCTCGCCGAACGCGTCTCCGGGGCCGAGCTTCCCGACCTCGTCGCCGTGGACCTCGACCGAAGCCTCTCCGCTGTGGACGACGAAGAACATCAGGCCGCCCTCACCCTCGAGCGCGATCCGGTCGCCTGCGGAGAAGCGGCGCTCGTTGAACTCCTCGGCGAGGCTCTCGAGGTCCTTCTCGTCGAGCTCCGAGAAGAGGCGGATCTTGCGGAGCAGGTCAGGCGAGGGCTTGGACATGGGGCGATTCATACACCAAGCGGGGCGGTCCTGTCACGCGCTCGGCTCGGGTCCTGCCCCGCCGTCGCCCGCCGGAGAGAGCTCCTCGATCCGGAGCTCCGCGGCCTGCAGGCGCTCTGCGCATGCGCGGTAGAGCTCCTCGCCCCGCTCGAACAGGGCGATCGCGTCGTCGACCGGCACGTCGCCCCGCTCGAGCCGCGTCACGATCGCGTCGAGCTCCTTCTGGAGCTCCTCGAACGATGCTCCCTCGTTCACGGCCGAATCTCCTCGACCCGCGCCGCGAGCCCACCGGCCGCGAGCTGGATGTCGACCCGATCGCCGGGCGCCACCCGGCTGGGCTCGCGGAGCGCGTCGCCGCCCGCGCGCACGATCGCGTAGCCGCGGGCGAGAGTCCCGAGCGGTGAGAGCGCCTGCAGCCTGGCGCCGGTGCGGTCGAGGGCTGCGCGACGTCGCTCGAGCATGAGCCTCGGCGCCTCGAGCAAGCGGAGGCGAAGCCGGGCGACGTGCTCCTGCGAGCGCATGAAGCGGGCGCGCACAGCGACGGAGAGGCGCTGGCGCGATCTCTCGAGCCTGGCGCGAAGCTCCTCTCGGTCGGGGATGACGAGCGCTCCCGCGGCGGTCGGCGTCGCAGCGCGGGCGTCCGCCGCGAGGTCGCAGAGCGGGGTGTCCTGCTCGTGCCCGACGGCCGAGACGACCGGGACGCGCGAGGCGGCGAATGCGCGGACGACGGCCTCGTCGCTCCAGGGCAGGAGATCCTCGAAGCTCCCGCCGCCCCGGGTCGCGACGACGACGTCGACCTCGGGGTGGTTCTCGAGCGCCCGCAGCGCGGCGACGATCTTGGGGGCCGCGCCCTGTCCCTGCACGCGTGTCTCGCAGACGACGACCTTCGTATATGGGAAGCGGCGCGCGATGGTCGCGACGACGTCTCCGCGCGCGGCCGCGTCCGCGCCCGTCAGGATCCCGACCGCGCGTGGGACCCGGGGGAGCGGACGCTTTCGCTCGGGGGCGAAGAGGCCCTCAGCCGCGAGCCGGCGTTTGAGGCGCTCGAGCGCGACGAGGTGCTCGCCGAGCCCGAGCCGCTCTATCGTCGTCACGCGCAGTGCGAGCTCTCCCCGCGTCTCCCAGACCTCGGTGCAACCATGCGCGTGCACCGTCTCGCCCTCCTCCAGCCCGAGCTCCAGGCGATCGAAGACGCGGCGCTCGATCGTCGCCTTCAGCGTCGCCCCCGTCGCGGGATCCCTGAGCGTGACGAACACCGTCGCCCAGGCCTCGTTCCGACGCAGCTCGACGACCTCGCCTTCGACCCACACGGCGGGGATGCGACCGACGTACTTCGAGATGCCGCGGTTGAACGCGGAGACGGTGTAGACCTTGCGATCGCCGTAGAGGATCGGCTCGACCTTCACCGCCGGAGCGTACAGCGGCCCCCCGAGGCGCCCGATCGCGAGAGTTAGAGCAGGATCTCAGCCGCAACGACGGGAGCGCAGCCCCGTCGGACAAGCTTGACGGCGTCGTGGAGATCCACGTCGCTTCCCGCGATGCGCTCGGCGAGCGGAACGGGGTAGCCGGCCTCGAGCAGGATGTGCAGGCGCCAGCTCTCCACCTTCGCGGACTCGTTCTCGCTCCAGAGCGGGATCTCGGTCTTCTCGGCCATGTGCGCGGATTCGCCTCGACTGAGACGTTCCCTGCCGACAAGAGTTGGAATCGTCGCGGCAGGCTGTTGCTTGCCGCGGCGGCGGCCTACACGCTCGCTGACGAGCGCGCCGCCTCGTAGCGCCGCGCGATCTCGAGGATGCGGTCCTCGATGCGCTGCGTCGCGACGTCGGCAGCCCGCTGGAACTGCTGGGCGAGCATCGGATCGGCGCGGCGGAGGAACGTCTCGGACGTGCGGTCGAGCTCCTCCCGCAAGCGGTCGGCTGCCTCCTCGCGGATCGCCTTCATCCTGTTCTCGAACTCGAGGGCGCCCGCCTCGCTGAGCCGTTCGACCTCGCGCGCCGTCGAGCGCTCGAGCTGCTCGACCTGCCGCCGTTCGAGCTCGGCGAAGGTGACCTCGATCCTGGTGCGAACGTCGCTCTCCGCCCGGTCGACCTGCTCCGCGATCGCCTGCTCTCGCAGCCGCACGCGCTCGGCCATGTCCTCGACCGCCCGGTGCCGGTCCTCCGCCTGGGACTGGAGCTCGTCGAGCGCCTCGGAGAGCGCCGCCTTCGCGGTCTGCTCGAGCTCCTCCCGATGCCGGACGGCAGCGGCGCGCTGCTGGTCGATCGTCGTTCCGAGCTCCGTCGCCTCGGCATCGATCCGCATCTCGACGCCTCCCATCCGCTGGCGCAGGCTCTCCTCCAGCACCGAGACCTGACCTTCGAGCCCGCGTTGCGCGCGCTCGAGGTCCGCCTCCCAGGCCCTGAGGCGCTCTTCGACGCGTTGCTCCACCGCTGCAAGGGTCTCCGCGAGCCGGTCCGAGAGCTCCCGCTCGCGCACGGTCAGCTCTCCGCGGCGCTCGTCCGAGAGGCGGCGCTCCTCGATTGCGTAGGCGGAGAGGGAGTCGGCGCGCGCACGCGCGATCGTGAGCCTGAGCTGCTCGGCCTGGGTGCGCGCCTCCTCCTCCGCTGCCCCTCGAATCGCGCGCCGTGCGTCGGCGACGAGCTCGTCCGTGCGGGCGGCGCGCGCGCGGGCGTGACGGAGCGAGAGAGCCAGGATCGCCGCGACGACGAGAGCGGCGGCGAGTGCGGCGACGAGGATCCAGGCGACGAGCGGCACTCGTCCATGCTAGACGCCTGCCGGGTGCGGCCCCGGTGTCTTTCAGCGGTCCCAGCTCGCCGTGAGCGCGCGGAGCTCCGGCCCGGCGCTGGTCGCCAGCCCGCGTGCCTCGCCCGCTTCACGGAGCAGCCCGTCGACCGCGACGGCGAGCGCACGGAGCAGCTCGTCGCGGTCGAGCGACCGGACGAGCGCGTCGTCGAGGCGATCGCGCACCTTCGCAGGGAGGTCGTCGGAGCCTCTCGCGTAGACGGCGGGGAGCGAGCGGGCGAGACATGCGAGGGCGAGCGCAGTGTCACGGACTCCGCTGATCCAGTACTCCGCCTGCAGGTGGCGGCCGCGCTCGATGCAGAAGCGCGCGCGAAGCGCGTGGTGGACGGCGTGGCCGAAGAGCTCCTCTGGATCGGGCGGCTCGACGGGCGGCTTCTCCACCGCCTCGCCGAAGAGCAGACGGAACCGGGGACCCGCGGCGCCGAACGACTCGGCGGGCGTGAACGAGAGGTCGAGCTGGAGACAGCCGGGGAGGAGGAACACGCGGTAGGTTGAGTCGCCGCTCGCGACGTCGAAGAGGTGGATGCCGGCGAGCTCGGTCACCACGCGGCCGGTCCAGTCCTCGAGGACATCCGTCACGGAAGCGCCTTCCGAGACCGCGAAGGTCAGGTCGAGGTCCGACCAGCGGTCGCCGTCATCGTGCGCGAGCGAGCCGATCACCGCTCCCGCGACGACGCGCTCGTCGGCCGCCGCGAGCTCGAGGACCCGGTCGCGCACGCGGTCGCGGTCGTCGACGGTGAAGACGTCCGGCACTCGACCGACTGCCTAGAGCCGGGCGACCACGAGCGCCACGGCGAGCGCGACCGTCGCGGCCGCGAGCACGCGGAGCGCGTGCTCGGAGGGCGAGATGAGCGCCGCGACGTCGAGGTGCTCCGTGCTCCCGTCCTTCAGCTCGAGCTCGCCGCGCACGGCCGAGACGTCGCGACGAACCCGGCGCACGTGGCTCGAGAGAGCGCGCTGGGCGAGCGAGAGGAGGACGGCGAACGCGGCGGCGACGAGCGCGGCGGCGTCGATCGTCCCTGCGACAGCGGCATACCCGCAGAGGAGCGGGAACCCGCCCCAGGCGAGCGCGAACCACAGGTCGGAGTGGAACCGACCCTCTGCGAGCTCCAGGTTGTACGCGACGACGAGGAACACGCCGACGGGGACGAGGAGCACGATCCAGGGCCGGAACGAGAGCGCGCCGACGACGCCGATCGTGGAGGCGATGCCGATCGACGCCGCAGCGAGGCCGATGAGGACCGCGTCGGGAATCCGGGTCCGGAGAGGACGTCCGCGGAGCTCGTCGAGCGCGTGTGCGCCGACGCCGACGGCGAGCGCGAAGGCCGCCGCCGCCGCACCGAGCCGTCCCCACGCGATCGCCGAGGCCAGGCAGCCGCCGATCACCACGTAGGAGACGTGCCAGGCGGTGTACGGGAGATGGAGGAGGGTGACGTAGTCCCGCCAGCCACCGCGCTCGAGCGCGTACCACGCAGGCCGCGGCCGCGGGGTCGGACGCGGGGTCGACTGCGGCTGCACGGTCATCGCCGCGTCCCCCAGATCACGACCCCGCCGCCGAGGCTGAGCCGGCGGACCTCGATCCCGTACAGGCCCGCAGCGCGCCAGAGCGCAAGCTGCCGGTCGAGCGGATAGCGACTCCAAAAGTCGCGGATCGACCCGCCGAGGAAGCGGCCCACCTCGGACCAGCTCGGCGAGACGACGCGCCCCGCGAGCGGAAGGCCGGCGTCGACGTAGATGTCCCAGAGGGGCCTCGCGAGCCCGCGCGGGACGCCGAACTCGAGCGAGGCCACGGTCCCGCCCGCGCGGACGACCCGAGCGAGCTCGGTGAGCACCGCTCCCGGATCGTCGACGTAGCGCAGGAGGTACGTGAACGTCAGGTGGTCGAACGAGCCGTCGGCGAACGGCAGCTCCTCGGCGGACGACTCCACGAGTTCGACCTCGGCACCGAGCCGGGCGCGGGCCGCGTCGAGCATCCCGGTGCTCTGGTCGAGCCCGGTGACGGAGAAGCCGCGGCGCATGAGCTCGGCCGCGACCAGGCCGGTTCCCGTGGCGACGTCCAGCACGTGGCCGCGATCGGGTGGGAGCCGGGCGACGAGGAAACGGCGCCAGAGCGGGTCCTGGCCGAGGGAGAGCACTGCGCCGACGCGGTCGTACGTCGGCCCGAGCGGGGCGAAGAGCGCTCGTGCGTGGGCGGTCCGGGCCGACACCGGTCCCTATTCTGCGCGGTCGTGGCGCTCGCGGACGAGCTCGAGACGATCGTCGGCCATGCGACCGGGTACGTCGACGAGGGCGACGCGGTTTCGGCGGTGATCCCGACCGAGCCGTCGGCGGGCGTACGCGTCTACCTGTGTGCGGTCGACGGTGCCGACGGCTACCGGAGCTGGATCGCGCTCGACGGCGAAGGAGGCCCGGTCACGGGGCGCCGCGATCTGCGCGAGGCGATCTCCATCGCCGCGCTCTGCGAGGTCGCGGTCGACGCCGCGGGTGGCGGCGATCTCGATGGCCTGATCGACGAGCTCGCCGCCGTGCGGGAGCGGGAGGCCCCCGAGGGGATCGACGAGGCCGAAGCCGCGGCCCGCGAGCTCCGCGACGTCGTCGGCGAGCCGCCACAGCTCGCGACGCCGGCGCGGCTCGAGGAGATCGGGACGGCGACGCGGAAGCTCGAGGGCGAGCTCGACCCCACCTCGGCCTCGCCCTTCGCTGCCGCGATGAAGGCGTCCCAGGACGCGGTTGCCGAGTTGCAGCGCGAGATCGAGGCGGGCTACCGGCTCGAGCTCGAGGCGTGACCCCTCCTCCCCGCGAGGAGCTTCGAAGCGTCGCTGCGGACGTGCGTGGGCTCGAGGCGGCGTCGTGCGACGGGCCGACCCCGGCTCGTCGTCCATCGCGTACCCTGGCGTCGATGGAAGGCAGCGGTGGCTTCTTCCCGTTCGGCGGCGACCCCGAAGACCTGCTCGGAGCGCTTCGTGACTTCGCCGAGCGCCAGGCCGAGTCGGTGCAGGACGCCCAGCGCGAGCAGTTCGCCACGCTGACGCTCAACACCGCGGTCGAGCTCACGGCCGCGGCGCTCTCTCGCGTAAACGTCGACGGCCCCTCGGACGCCCAGGCGCTCGCGCTCCGCGACGCCATGCGCGTGCTCTTCCCGGAGGCGGTCGCGCTCGTCTCAGCCGCCCGTCAGGGCTTCATGCATCAGGGCTGAGCCGCCCCGCCGATCCCGCCGGGACGATGCCCGGGCTCTGCTCCGCATGCTCTTCCTCGTCTGGGCGGTGGCCGTCGCGCCGATCATCGGGGCAGTCCTGCCGGCGGAGTAGCCGCTACCCGGGTTTCGCGGGCAGGCTCCAGCCTCCGTCGACGACGAGGATCTGGCCGCGGATCATCTCGGCCTCCGGCGAACAGAGGAACGTGACCGCGCCCGCGACGTCCTCCGGAGAAACGATCCGGCCGGCGGGGTTGCGCACGCCCATCTCGAGCATCTCCTCCCTGTTCGGGAAGTGCTCGAGCGCGCCCGTCTCGACCACGCCGGCGGATACCGCGTTGACGCGGATCCCGTGCGGGGCGAGCTCGACCGCGAGGTAGCGGACGAGCGCCTCCAGAGCCGCCTTCGAGGCGCCGACCAGCGCGTAGTTCGGGAGGACGCGAGTCGAGCCGAGGCTGGAGAGCGCGACCATCGACGCTCCGGGCGGCATCGTGGGCGCGGCCGCGCGCGAGAGGGAGAGGAACGCGCGCGCGTTCGCGTCGAGCGTCCAGTTCCAGTGCTTGTCCGCCGTCTCGAGCGCCGGCCGGATCACGCCCGTCGCTGCGGCATGGACGAGGGCGTCGAGCGCGCCGAGCGCCGCGACCTCGTCGGCGACCCGAGTTGACGCGACGCTGCCGCGGACGAGGACGGGGTCGGCTCCAAGCGCCGAGAGCTCGGATGCCGTTTCCTCTGCTGCGCGATCGCCTCGCAGATAGCCGATGGCGACTCGGCGCGCGCCGAGCGAGGCGAAGCGGAGCGCGACCGCCTTGCCGATCCCGCGCGACCCTCCGGTCACGAGGACCGAAGCGCCCTCGAAGCTCATGCGCCGCGTCCCTGAGCATGAGCGGCCGCTCGCACTCGGCGAGCGCTCATTCGGACAGCGGATCCGAGACGGGCGCCGACGACGGGATCGTCTCCCAGCCGATCCGTGAGCGGGGCTCGGCCGGACCGTTCTCGGCCTTCGACGACGCGTGTCCGAGGCGGTCGAGGAGCTCCATCTTCTCCTCGCCGTAGCGACGGACGGGATGGTCGGCCGGGAGATCCTCGACGAGCTCGCGGACGCGCGCTCGGAGCTGGTACGCGAAGTGGGGTGTCGCCGGCCCGACGAGGGCGTCGATGTCGTCGCGCGTCGGCTCTGCCATGGCTGCGAAGCCTACCCCGGTGTCAGACACCGATTCCTGTCAGGGGTCGGCTTCGTCGTCTGTGTGTCGGTTGTTCCACAGGTGCGGCCCTTCCGTGAACCGCCCGTTCGGGCGAGACGTGTCGATTCTGCTGAGGTTCCGCGTTCCAAGAAAATCTCGTTGCTCTTGGTGTCTGACACCGGGGTGCCTCTGTAGCGTCCTCGCGATGCGCCGTCCGACGACCGTCGAGGTGATGTTGCTGTCGACGATCCTCCTCTGGGCGCTCAACCTGAGCGTGACGAAGTACATCCTCACGCACGGGTTCCAGCCGCTCGCGTACGCGACGGTGCGGTACGGGTTCGCCGGGCTCGTCTTCGTCGTGCTCACGCTCTGGGTGGAGAGGACTCTGCGCGTCGAGCGGCGCCATCTGCCCGTGCTCGGTCTGGCGATCGTGCTCCTCTGGCTGAACCAGCTCTCCTTCGTCTTCGCGCTCGACGTCACCACCGCGTCGACGATCGGGCTCGTCCTCGGGGCGATCCCGATCTTCGCGGCGATCTTTGGCCTGATCGTCGGAACCGAGCGTCCGAGCAGGCGCTTCTGGCTCGCCGCCGCGGTCTCCGCGCTCGGCGTCGGGCTCGTCGCGGCCGGCTCGGGCGGGGAGCTCGGCCACGACCTCGGCGGAATCCTGCTCGGGCTCGCGACGGCCGCCACCTGGGCCGCGTACTCGGTCGCCGTCGGGCCGCTCATGCGCTCCTACTCGCCGTCTCGGATGAGCGCGATCGTCGTGCCGGGCGCGTGGGTGCTGATCGCGCTCACGGGGATCGGGCAGACCTCGAGCCAGAGCTGGGACCTCGGCTGGGAGGTCTGGGCGCTGATGGTGTTCGCGATCCTGGGCCCGCTCGTCGTCACGAACGTCCTCTGGTTCCGGTCGATCCACCGCATCGGGGCGAACCGCGCGACGCTCGCGGCGAACCTCCAGCCGTTCGTCGCGGCCGTGCTCGCGGTGATCCTCCTCTCCGAGCCGATCTCGGCGCTGCAGATCGCAGGCGGTGTGCTCATCGCGTGCGGGATCCTGATCGTCCGGCGCCGCGCGGTCACGCCCCAGGCGGCGCAAGCGGCCTAGAATCGGACCGATGAGTCCTTTGGCGACCGCGCGATTCACAGCTTTGGGCGACGCCGGCCGCGCCAGCGGCCGCTTCAGGGATCGTCGCGATCCGGAATCTGCGTCCGCAGATTCTGGATCTGCGGAGGAGCCATGAGCGACCACGACTTCATGCCGATCGATAACTGGGACCACATCGAGATCTGGGTCGGGAACGCGAAGCAGGCGGCCTACTTCTACGAGAACGCCTTCGGCTTCAGCCGCACCTCATATGCGGGACCGGAGACCGGCGTACGCGACCGCGCCTCCTACGTGCTCGAGCAGGGCGACATCCGGCTCGTCCTGACGAGTGGCCTGCGGGCGGATGGTGAGATCGCGCAGTTCGCGTACCGACACGGAGACGGCGCCCGTGTGATCGCGCTCCAGGTTCGAAGCGCTGAGGACGCGTACCGGGGAGCCGTCCAGCGCGGCGCTCGCGGAATCGTCGAGCCGCACCGCGTGGAGGACGAGCACGGCTCGCTCGAGCTCGCGACGATCGCGACCTACGGAGAGGTCGTGCACACGTTCGTCAACCGCGCGGACTACGCAGGCCCGTTCGCCCCCGGGTTCGTCTCCACGTCGTCGAACGGGCAGCGGGACGGCGTCGGCCTGATCGCGCTCGACCACGTCGTCGGGAACGTCGAGCTCGGCCGCATGGACCACTGGGTCGAGTTCTACGAGCGCGTCTTCGGGATGACCAACATCGTTCACTTCGGGGACGACCAGATCCAGACCGAGTACTCCGCGCTCATGTCCAAGGTGATGGCGGACGGGAGCGGGAAGATCAAGTTCCCGATCAACGAGCCCGCCGAGGGGAAGCGCAAGAGCCAGATCGAGGAGTACCTCGAGTTCAACGACGGCCCCGGCGTCCAGCACATCGCGCTCCAGAGCGACGACATCGTCAAGACGGTCGAGGCGATGCAGGAGCGCGGCGTCCTCTTCCTCGACACCCCGGACGCGTACTACGACGAGGTCGAGGGCCGGGTGGGGGAGATCGGCGAGGACTACGGCGACCTCCACCGGCTGCGGATCCTCGCCGACCGCGACGACGACGGCTACCTGCTGCAGATCTTCACGAAGACCGCACAGGACCGCCCGACGGTGTTCTTCGAGGTCATCGAGCGGCACGGGGCGACGACCTTCGGGGAGGGCAACTTCAAGGCTCTCTTCGAGTCGATCGAGCGCGAGCAGGCGCTACGCGGGAACCTG
>CAWKEV010000010.1:0-64555 GCA_963848725.1 uncultured Actinomycetes bacterium
ACTGTCCGACTACGTCGAGCGAGAGGAACTCGGGACATGCGCGTGGGACGTGTCGGTCCAGTTCGACGACCAGCGTCTCGAGCTCGTGAGGGCGTCGGAAGAGCTGTACACCCAACTCTCCGGAGAGCGCGACCCCGTCGGGCGCAGCGAGGAGGAGAAGCAGATCTCTCTCCGCGATCTCGCACGCGTCGTCTCCGAATCCCTCGTCGGGACGGCGAGCGACTACGAGAGACTCCGAACGATCTGGCTCGACCGCTTGCTCGGGGCCGACCGGGAGACCGAGCCGAAGTCGTATCACGCTGCGTACGCCCATCGCCTGACGGCGCTCGCCCACATCTACACGAAAGAAGGGGCGACGGACCGATGCGTCGAGACGCTCGACTCCCTTGGCCTCAAGCTGAGCGAGTATCCGAACGTCCGGACCGACCTCGAGGATCGACCTCAAAAGACGCCGAGGCCGTGTGTCATCCCGTCGGACCCTCCGGAGGTCGTCCACCTCATTACCCGCGCCCAGGGAGGTCTCCAGGACTACCAGGGCTTTCTTCACGAGGCGGGACATGCATTCCACTACGGGGGCTGCGACCCGGCGCTTCCGTACGCGTTTCGTGCACTCTCTCGGGACAACGCGTTGAGCGAGGTGTATGCGTTCATCTGCGACTGCATCACCCGTGAGCCGGGATGGCACGCACGCCACTTCGACATCAGCGAGGACCAGGCCGCCGAGCATGCGCAGGCCACGCGGTTCCTCCACTCGTTTCTCGTCCGCCGGTACGCCGCCAAGCTCGAGTTCGAGCTCGAGTTCTGGTCACGATTCCCGAGCGCCGGAGCAAGCTCTGATGGCTACGCGGATCGTCTCCTCGAGGCGACCGGGTTCGTCTTCCGGTCCGACGCCTACCTCACCGACATCGACTCCGACTTCTATTGCGCCGACTACCTGCGCGGATGGATCCGTGCGGCACAGCTTCGGTCTTCCTTCGGTCCGCGAGCGGGGACGAGTGGTGGTGCAGTCCACGGACCGGCACCTTCCTGCGTGAGCTTCATCGTGAGGGGACGAGGCCGTCGAATGAGGAGCTGGCCGACCGCATCGGCTTCGCGGCCGACGACCTGAGTCCGCTCAGCGAAGAGCTCAGGTTCTAGCGCGGATGCGCCCGGCATGATTCGAACATGCGACCTCTGCCTCCGCAGGGCAGCGCTCTATCCCCTGAGCTACGGGCGCGCGGGAGTCGCCAAGTCTAGCGGCGTCTCGTCGCGCTGACTCGCGCGGCGGCCGTTCACCTCGACGTCGGCATCGCTCGGAACCTCGCGACGCACGTACGCGAGCGCGAGCACGCGCTCGCCGTCCCGAACGGCGCTCGTCACGCGCCCCGCAACCTTCCCTTCCCAGAGGATCTCGGCGTCGTAGGCGGGGAGCTCGTCGCCCTCGATCTCGAGCACACGGAGCGTCCGGTTGACGCGGCCGCGGTAGTGCTGGCGCGCGATCGGCTCCTGTCCCGGATAGCAGCCCTTGGCGAAGTCGACCGCGCGGGCGTCGAGACCCGCCTCGGCGGGGAGGATCCGCTCGTCGATCTCGCGGCCCCAGACCGGCGTGCGCGCGAGGATGCGCAGCCGCTCGAGCTCGTCGGCGTCCGCCACGCGAGCGTCCGCCGGGTGCTCCCCGTCGACGATCTCGTACGCCGGGAGGCCGTAGTCGCGATTCGCGAGGGCTCCTCGTGGTCCCTCCGATCCGACGACGAGCGTCGAGACGTGTTCCTCGAGCTCGATCTCGCACTTCGCGGCGAAGCGGCTCCGGAGGAGGGTCGTGCGGACACGCTCTCCGAGCCCCGACGGAGTGAGGAGGAGAAAGTCGTCAGCGGAGCGGCGCCAGACGACGAGCGGGGCGATGACGCGCGCCTTCGGCGTCAGCAGCAGCGCGTCGCACGAGTCGCCCGGCGCGAGCGCCTCGACGTCGTTCGAGACCATCGCCTGCAGATACGACTCGGCGTCGGGGCCGCGCACCCCGACGAACTCGCGCGGCAGGCGCGGACAGAGGATCACATCCACGACGACTAGTGTAGGAGCGTGTTCCGGGGCCGAGCCGAGCGGAAAGTGATCGAGGCCGGCTACGACCCGGCTCGCCTCCCTCCCGGGCAGTACTACACCGAGAAGTGGCCGGTGCTCCACGCCGGCTCGATCCCTCGCACCGATCTCGCGAGCTGGGACTTCGCGGTCACCGGGGAGATCGAGAGCCCGCTCCGGCTCTCCTGGGACGAGCTGAACGACCTTCCGCGGACGCAGGTGACGGAGGACATCCACTGCGTGACGCGCTGGAGCCGCTTCGACGTCACCTTCGAGGGCGTGCATTGGAGCGCGCTCGAGGAGCTCGTCCGTCCGCGCCAATCGGCGCATTTCGTCGTCGCCCACGCCGAGGAGGGCTATACGGCGAACGTCCCGATCGCGTTCCTCCGCGACCCGCTCTCACTCCTCGCGACGCATGCGGACGGCGAGCCGCTCACGCCCGAGCACGGCGGCCCCCTCCGGCTCGTCATCCACGGGAAGTACTTCTGGAAGAGCGCGAAGTGGCTTCGCGGAATCGAGCTCACGCCCGACGACAGGCCGGGCTTCTGGGAGCGCTACGGGTATCACAACGACGCCGACCCGTTCGACGAGGAGCGCTACGCGTTCTAGGACCGCGCTCGGTCGGCAAGGAGCTGGTGAGCACCCGCCCCGAGAGACGAGGCTTCGTCTTCCGGGTTCAAGAGCGCGCAGCGATCGATCGAGAGACATCCGCAGCCGATGCACGTCGTCAGGCGCGTGCGGAGCGCTTCGAGCGTCGCGATCCGCCGCTCGAGATCGTCGCGCCACGCGCGTGACAAGCGATCCCAGTCGCGCCGCGTCGGGACCCGATCGGTCGGAAGCGTGTCGAGCGCCCGGTTGATGTCGAAGAGTGGAATGCCGGCCGCCTTCCCGGCCTGGATGAACGCGATCCTGCGCAGGACGGCGCGGGCGTAGCGCCGCTGGTTCCCGCTCGTCCGCTGCGACGAGATGAGTCCGGCGCGCTCGTAGAACCGCAGCGCGGACGGAGCAACTCCGCTCCGGGCAGCGACCTCACCGATCGTGAGCTCCCACTCCATCCTTGACTTCAACATTAGTTGAAGTTCTACGCTCGGTGGACGGCGAAGCCGCCATCCCCGAAGGAGGAGACATGACCGTCACCGAAACCGCCCGTCTCGTCAGGGTCGCCTCGCTCTCCGACCTCCGCGCGAAGGGACGCCTGGTCGTCGCGGGCGACGGCCACACCGTGTGCCTGTTCGCGGACGGAGACGCAGTCCACGCGGTCGACAATCGCTGCCCACACATGGGCTTCCCGCTCTCCCGCGGGACGATCGCGGACGGCATCCTCACCTGCCACTGGCACCACGCCCGCTTCGACCTCGGCTCGGGCGGGACGTTCGACCAGTGGGCGGACGACCTACGGACGTTCCCGGTCGAACTTCGCGACGACGACATCTACGTCGACGTCGGCTCGGCTGGCGACCGGATCGCCCATCAGCGCAGGCGTCTCCGCGACGGGCTCGAGCTCGATCTTCCGCTCGTGCTCGCGAAGGCGACGATCGCCCTCGCCGATACGGACCAGTCCGGCCTCGGCGCGTTTCGCGCGGGTCTCGACTTCGGCGTCGAGCGGCGTGCCGACGGCTGGGGACGCGGACTGACGACGCTGACCTGCCTCGCAAATCTCGCGCCGCACATGCCGAAAGAGGACGTCCCGGCTGCGCTCTTCCAGGGCCTCGCCGACGTGGCCGACGAGAGCGCGGGAGACGCACCCCGCTTCCGGCTCGCTCCGCTCCCTTCGGGGGAGGTCGAGCCCGAACGGCTCGGCCGCTGGTTCCGCGGGTTCGTCGAGGTGCGCGACGCGGAGGGCGCCGAGCGCGCGATCGTCTCCGCCGTGCGTACCGGCGCGTCTGCGAACCAGCTCGCGGACGCGCTCTTCGCGGCCGCGACCGATCACCGCTACCTCGATCTCGGACACTCCCTCGACTTCACGAACAAGGCGCTCGAGGCGCTCGACGTCGCCGGCTGGGAACGGGCCGAGGCGGTGCTCGCGTCGGTTCCCGCGCAGATCGCCTCGGCGCAGCGGATGGAGGAGGACAACGCCTGGCGCCATCCAGTCGACCTCGTCGGGCTCGTCGAAGCCGCATTCGAGGAGCTCGCAGATGCAGTCGCAACTGGGCGGAGTGCCGAGCGAGCCTGGGCCGGACGCTCGGAGCTCGTCGAGCTCATCCTCGGCGACGATGCGGCCGCGAGCGTCGTCGGTCTCCTCGATGCACTACGCATGGGCGCGACCGGCGTCGAGGTCGCCTCTGCCGTTTCCTTCGCAGCGGCGACCCGAATCGCCCGCTTCCCGACGACGAACGAGTTCGGAGACTGGGACACCGCGCTGCACACGTTCACGTTCGCCAACGCCGTCGAGCAGGGGCTGCGGCGCTCGAGCTCGGTCGAGCTCCTGCGCGGCGTGTTCGACGCGGCGACGAGCGTGCACGTCGACCGGTTCCTCAACGTGCCGGCGACGCGGCTGCCGCAACCGTCATCCGATGGAGACCCCGAGGCACTGCTCGACGCGCTCGTCGCACTCCTCGACCGTCAGCAGCAGGTCGACGAAGCGGGTGAGCTCGTCGCGTCGTATCTCGCGGGGGGCGGCGACCCCGATCGCCTCGTCGCGGCGCTTGCGCTCGCTCTGGTCCGCGAGAACAGGAACTTCCACACGATCCAATGTGTCGAGACCTCGGTGCGCCAGCACCTGCTGCTCCGCGGCGGAGCCGACGCGGATCTCCCGCTGATCGCAGCGGCACGCTACCTCGCCGCGCACGCGGCGACCACGCGCTCGCAGCGCCAGACGTTCGACATCGCGCGGCGCCTCCATCGGGGGGAACGGCTCTACGAGCTCGATGCCGAAGAGAAGATGGAACCGATCCGCGCGTGACCGACCGATGTCCGTGCGAGACACGATTCCCCCCGAAAGGGGGACGAGAGATCGGGGCGTTCCGACGACAACCTGATCAACCCATCCTCCCCAGTTCTTCCCCCTGTGAGCGGCCGTCCCAGCGGCCGCTCTCTTTTGGTCCGCAGATGGGGCCGGCGAAGCCGGTCCCATCGCGAGAACCCCTAAAGCGCGTCAGCCGAGCTGCCGCTGATCGCAGCCTGACCTTGAGCCTCAGATGGGGCCGGCGAAGCCGGTCCCATCGCGAGAACCCCTAAAGCGCGTCAGCCGAGTGCCGCTGATCGCAGCCTGACCTTGAGCCTCAGATGGGGCCGGCGAAGCCGGTCCCATCGCGAGAACCCCTAAAGCGCGTCAGCCGAGCTGCCGCTGATCGCAGCCTGACCTCGAGCCGCGGCGTAACGCCTGCATGGCAGTAAAGAGGCACGGGCCGACCGGAGCGAGCAAGTTGGCGTCCCGAGGTGCGACAGCAGAGCGGTCGTAAAACCGCAGCCGGCCCTGAGAGTCGGCGCTACGCCGACGCGGCGAAGGTCGCCGGTGAGGTCGGCTCCGCGACCCCGATCATCGAGTCGCGCGTGACGAGCGCGGCGAGCTCGTCCTCATCCAACGACTCCGTGCCGATCGGACGGCGCGGGATCACGAGGTAGCGGATGTCGGCGGTCGAGTCGAACACGCGCAGCTCGACGTCGTCTTCCAGCTCGAGGCCGAACTCGTCGAGCACGCCGCGCGGGTCGGAGACGGCACGCGAGCGGTAGGGCAGGCTCTTGTACCAGTCGGGCGGCGGGCCGAGAAGCGCACGCGGATAACACGAGCAAAGCGTGCAGACGACCATGTTGTGGACGTCCTCCGTGTTCTCGAGCGCCACCACGACCGGCGACGGGCCGGGGTCGAGGCCGAGCTCCAGCGCCGCGGAGCGCGCGTCGTCGAGTAGCCGCTCTCTGAACTCCCCGTCGACCCAGGCACGCGCGACGAGCCTCGCCCCGTCCGCCGGCGAGCGGGACACGAGCACATCGATCTCGCGGCGGACGTCCTCGCGGGCGATGACGCCCTTCTCGACGAGGAGCTCTTCGAGCGCGCGGGCTCGGGCGGCGGCGGCAGGCTCGTGCCCGTTCGTGATCGGCTCGTGGTCATGGTCGTGGTCGTGGTCGTTCACTCACTCTCCTCCAGCCAGTGCTCGAAGACGTCGACGCAGATCCGATCCTCGGGCCTCCCCGTGTAGTGCGGCCAGACGTCGCGCTGCTCGAAGGCGACGAGGTAGAGCGTCTGCTTTGGGAGCCCGTCCGTGCCGTACGCGCGCGTCTCCGGATTCGTGAAGGATCCGTGGCGGCGCTCGACCGTGCCCGACGTCCCCTTGAGATACCCGGGCGTGCGGTGATGCCCGCGATGTGCCCGAACCGACACGCGCACGCGCTGCCCGGGGGTGAAGCTCATACGTCGAGCCTCGCGTCGAGCTCGCCGGGAGCGAGGACACCCTTCTCCGTGAGGATCGTCTCCGCCGAGAAGAGCCAGCGTTCGTAGTACGACGCCCGCTCGTAGTCGTCCGGCGGCATGCTCTCGATCCCGCGCCTGAGCTCGTCGACGTTCATGAGGCCGCTGGCGCCGAGGACTCCGACAAGCGCGTCGGTGAGGAGCTCCCAGTCGGCGAGCTCGTGCTCCGTGCGGTCGATCCGCTCGTCCGTCGGCACCCCGCCGCGATCGTGCACCGCGCGCTCCACGCGCCGATCGTAGCGCCGAGCGATCCTGAAGACGCGAAGGGCCGGGCGGAACCCGGCCCTTCCGACTTCCGTGCCGCTCGGTCTCGTGGCCGAAGGGCGATTCACTCGCCCGGGAGGCCAGGAGCGCACGACCGGTGCACCCCCGTGAAGGAGGGGGTGGGTGCTAGAAGTCCATGCCTCCACCCGGCATGCCCGCGGGCATGGCCGGCTGCTTCTCCGGCATCTCCGCCACGACCGCCTCGGTCGTGAGGATGTTCTTCGCGATCGACGCGGCGTTCTGGATCGCCGAGCGCGTGACCATCGTCGGGTCGCCGATGCCCGACTTGAGCAGGTCCTCGACCTCGCCGGTCTCGACGTTCAGGCCGAAGCCCTTCTTCGACCGGCGGACCTTGTCGACGACGACGGAGCCCTCGAGGCCCGCGTTGTACGCGAGCTGGCGAAGCGGCTCCTCGAGCGCGCGGATGATGATGAGCGCGCCCGTCCGCTCGTCGCCGTCGAGCTCGTCGAGCTTCGGCTTGACCGCCTCCGCCGCGTTCAGCAGCGCGACGCCGCCGCCCGGCACCTGACCCTCCTCGAGAGCCGCACGGGCAGCCTGTAGCGCGTCCTCGACGCGGTGCTTCTTCTCTTTCATCTCGGTCTCGGTCGCTGCGCCGACCTTGACCACCGCGACGCCGCCCGACAGCTTCGCGAGGCGCTCCTGAAGCTTCTCGCGGTCGAAGTCGGAGTCGGTCGAGTCGATCTCGGACTTGAGCTGCTTGATGCGGCCCTTGATCGCATCGGAGCCGCCTGCACCGTCGATGATCGTGGTCGTGTCCTTGTCGATGACGATCTTGCGGGCCTTGCCGAGCTGCGAGATCTTCGTGTTCTCGAGCTTGAGGCCCAGCTCCTCGGTGATGACCTCGCCGCCGGTGAGGATGGCGATGTCCTCGAGCATCCGCTTGCGGCGGTCGCCGAAGCCGGGCGCCTTGACGGCGACGGCCGAGAACGTGCCGCGGAGCTTGTTGACGACGATGGTCGCGAGCGACTCGCCCTCGACATCCTCGGCGACGATCAGCAGCGGCCGACCCGCCTGGATGACCTGCTCGAGCACGGGGAGGACGTCCTTGACTGCGCCGATCTTCTGGTTGGCGATGAGGACGTACGGCTCCTCGAGGACCGCCTCCATCCGCTCGGCGTCCGTGATCATGTACGGGCTCAGGTAGCCCTTGTCGAACTGCATCCCCTCGGTGAACTCGAGCTCGAGCCCGAAGGTCTGTCCCTCCTCGACGTTGACGACGCCGTCCTTGCCGACCTTTTCGATGGCATCGGCGATGACGTCGCCGATCTCGCGCTCGCGCGACGAGATGGTCGCAACCCGCGCGATGTCCTCCTTGCTGGACACCTCGGTGGACTGCTCCTTGAGGTTCTCGACCACTGCTTCGACGGAAGCCTCGATGCCGCGCTTGAGGCCCATCGGGTTCGCGCCGGCCGCGACGTTCTTCAGGCCCTCGCGAACGATGGCCTGCGCCAGGACGGTCGCTGTCGTCGTGCCGTCGCCGGCGACGTCGTTCGTCGCCGTGGCGACCTCGCGTACGAGCTGAGCGCCCTGGTTCTCGAACGGGTCCTCGACCTCGATCTCGCGGGCGATCGTGACGCCGTCGTTCGTGATCGTGGGCGCACCGAACTTCTTGTCGAGAACGACGTATCGCCCCTTCGGCCCGAGCGTCACCTTGACCGCGTCGGCGAGGATGTTGACACCGCGCTCGAGCGAGCGCCGTGCGTCCTCGTTGAACTTGAGCTCCTTGTGAGCCATCTAGGTATTCCTCCTCAGCGAAACGAGCTATGCGGTGGCGCCGGCGAGCTTGCGCTTGCCCTTGCCGCCCGTGGTTACGACCTTGGCGAGAATGTCCGACTCGCGCAGGATGAGGACCTCGTCCGACCCGACCTTGATCTCCGTCCCGCCGTACTTGGAGAAGATCACCTCGTCGCCGACCTCGATCTCCATCTTGATGTACGCCCCGTCCTCGTCACGCGGGCCGGGGCCGACGGCGAGGACCTTGCCGCGCTGCGGCTTCTCCTTCGCCGTGTCGGGCAATACGATGCCGCTGACGGTGGTCTCCTCTTCGTCGAGGACCTCCACGATCAGCCGATCGCCCAGAGGCTGCAGATCCATACGACAGACCTCCCTGAATCAGAGTTTGTAACACGTCTGGCACTCGAACCATTCGAGTGCCAGGGGGACGATAGCACTCTAGCTACGAGCCGCCAAGCCGGAATCGGTCCGTCGGGAGCACGTTAGGTCACGAAGTTGTTCCTGGATGTCACAAAGTGGTAGCCAGACGCGAGTTCTCGGCGGGCGCCGTGCTCGTGCGGCGGATGCGCGGTCGCTGGTGGTTCGCCGCCGTTCGACCGCGCGGGAAGCCGCCGGGCACGTGGGCGCTTCCGAAGGGCCTCATTGACCCCGGCGAGCGCGCGGTCGAGGCCGGACTGCGCGAGGCGGAGGAGGAGACGGGCGTCCACGCGGCGCTCGTCTCGAAGATCGGCGACGTCCGCTACGTCTACACGTGGCGGGGCGATCGCGTGTTCAAGGTCGTGAGCTTCTTCCTCGCCTGCGCGGCAGGCGGCCGGATCGGAGAGCTTCCCGCCGGGATGGAGATCGAGATCGCAGAGGCGCGCTGGCTTCCACTCGCCGAGGCGACGGACCGGCTCGCGTACAAAGGTGAGCGGGAGACGGCCGCGAAGGCGCTCGAACTGCTCGGCACCGCAGGCTCGGGCGGGGGCCTGGCTGGACCCGACCCCCTATGATTCGCCGGCCGCCCGTGCCGACGTACGCCCTCAACTTCTACAACCCCGCCGTCGGGGACCAGCTCCGCTCGAACCGCAAGACGGCGACGATCCGACTCGGCGACAAGTCGCCGAAGTATCGGAAGGGCATGATCGTCACCGTCCTCTGCGGAGCGCGCTACGGCCTTCGCGAGCGCGTCTTCGACGCCGTCATCGACAAGATCGAGGTCAAGCGGCTCGGAGACGTCTCCCCGCGGGAGATCGAGCACGACAACCCGGAGCTCCGGCGCGCCGAGGAGTTCGCGCGCTTCCTGAGCCAGCTCTACAACCGCGACGTGACCGAAGACGACATCGTCACGGTGATCCGCTTCTCCCAGATCTCGGGCTGACGCGCCGCGCCGTGCGAGCGGCTCGAGACGAGGGCGAGCGCGAGCGGATGCCTCGATGAGCAAAGCCGCGATCCGCACCGAGCGGTTGACGAAGGACTACGGCTCGGGGCGCGGGGTCTTCGAGCTCGACCTCGAGGTCAAAACGGGCGAGATCGTCGGCTTCCTCGGCCCCAACGGAGCCGGAAAGAGCACGACAATGCGGATGCTCCTCGGGCTCGCCGCTCCCACTTCCGGCAGCGCGACCCTGCTGGGGCTCGACAGCGGCCGCGATGGGATCGCGATTCGGCGGCGAGTTGGCTACCTGGCAGGCGACTTCGGCATCTACCCGCAGCTCACGGGGGCGGCCGTGCTCGAGTACTTCGCTCGCCTGCACGGGAAGGTCTCGCGCACGAGGCTCGCCGAGCTCGCGGAGCGTTTCGACGCCGAGCTCGACCGCCCGGTGCGTGAGCTCTCGAGCGGGAACCGCCAGAAGATCGGGCTCGTCCAGGCGTTCATGCACGACCCGGAGCTGCTCATCCTCGACGAGCCGATCGCCGGGCTCGACCCGCTGGTCCAGCGGAGCTTCCACGAGCTTCTCGGGACCGTTCGCGCCGAGGGCCGAACCGTGCTCCTGTCCTCGCACACGCTCTCGGAGGTCGACCGGGTCGCGGATCGCGTGGCCATCCTGCGCGCTGGGCGGCTCGTCGTCGTCGACACGCTCACGCACCTGAAGGCGCTGGCCGTACGCCGGCTCGAGCTCGAGTTCGCGCATCCGCCGGACCCGACCGAGTTCCGCTCACTCGAGGGCGTGCGGGAGGCCGAGACGCACGGGACCCACCTGCGGATCGCCTTCGAAGGCTCCGCGGACGCCATCGTGAAGGCGGCCGCCCAGCACGAGGTCACGGGCATCCGATCGGTCGAGGACGACCTCGAGGACGTCTTCCTCCGCTACTACCGAGACGAAGAAGCGTGAGCCGAGCGATCTTCCTCACCGAGTTGCGGCTCCGGTCGCGGAACGTGGCGCTCGCGGCACTCGGCCTCGCCCTGGTCGCGCTGCTCGTCGGTGCCCTCTACCCGTCGCTCGGCCACGCGGTGGGGAAGATCGACGTGCCGAGCGGCATCGGCAATTTCATCGGCGGCGGCGACTTCACGACCATCGCCGGGTGGCTCAGGGCCGAGATCATGGCCGTCTACGGCCCGCTCGTGGTCGCGGGCATCGCCATCACGACCGCGGCCGCGACAACCGCGGGTGAGGAGGAAAGCGGCATCTTCGCCCTCGTTCTCGCTCACCCCGTCTCGCGCACGAGGCTCCTGCTCGCGAAGGCCGCCGCCGTCGGGCTGTTGCTCGCCATGCTCGCGGTCGTGCTCTTCGGGGGCCTGGTCGCCTCCGTCGCGATCGCAGGCGGCGGCATCGGGGCGGGCGATCTCGCGGCCGTCTCCGTCCACCTCCTGTTCTTCGGCCTCACGTTCGGAGCGCTGGCGCTCGCGCTCGGAGCGGGGACCGGCCGACGCGGCCTCGCGGGGGGAGGCGCCGCGGCGATCGCGTTCGTCATGTTCGTCCTGAACGGGGTCGCTCCGCTCCTGGGCTCGGTCTCGTGGATCCGGTACCTGACCGCGTTCCACTACTACGAGGGCGCCGACCCGATCACGCGAGGGATCCACCCGGCCGGGATCGCGGTCCTCGCCGCGCTCACCTTGGGGCTGGTCGCAGTCGGCGCGATCGGCTTCGATCGGCGCGACCTCCGGGCCTGACCGGCCGCCCCTCGCTCAGCGACCCGGCTTGCGGATCGCCGTCCCGAAGAGCTCGGGTGACCGCACGGCGGCGCCGCACTCCTCGCACTCCACCGCGAACGCCGACGCGATCGGCGCCTGGCAGACAGGGCAGCGGTGGCGGAGCTCGCCACCGCAGTCGGGGCACTCCGCGAGGAGCTCCGTCTCGTGCTCGAGGAAGTAGCGCTGCGTGAACCCGCACGTGAGGCAGAACGCCACCCAGTCACCGAGCGTCTTCCGCCGCTCCTCCTGGATCCAGTTCCGCCTGACGGGGGCCACGCGGCCACTGTAGCCCCCTCGGCCGGCTTCGTTCAGGTGGGCCAAGACGGCGAGCACGCGTCGATGGTCGGAGTCCGAGAGCACGCTCACGCCGTACACGCTACGACCGGCCGGAGCGCGACGCCATGCGGCGAGCGCCCGTCTCGCGTATGGCTGTCCACACCCCCGGATCGACGGACGCGATCGTTAGAGTGGTCTGCGACCCGCCGGACGACTGGAGAACACCGCATGGCCGTACGCGAAGCCGAGCCCGTCGGCTCGCTCCAGGAGGTGAAGGAGGCCGGCCTCGATCGCGAGGACCTGCTCGGCATCTACCGCAACCTGCTGATCACGCGCGGCATCGAGGAGCGCGGGCACATCCTCTACAAGCAGGGGAAGATCCCGGGCTCCTTCTACACAGGCCGCGGGAACGAGGCGGCCGCCGTGGGCGTCGCGACGGCGATGGGCCCGAACGACGTGGGCACGCCGCTCCACCGCGATATGGGCGTCCACATCACCCGCGGCGTCGAGCCGTGGCGCATCTTCGCCCAGTACATGGGCCGCGAGGACGGGCCGACGCGGGGCCGCGACGGGAACGTGCACATGGCCGTCCCCGAGCTCGGGCTCCACCCGATGGTGAGCCACCTGCCCGCGATGCTCCCGGTCGCGACCGGGATGGCGCTCGCGTTCAAGATCCGCGGCGACCGCCGCGTCGCGGTCGGCTGGTTCGGCGAAGGAGCGGCGGCGCGCGGGGACGCGCACGAGAGCATGAACTTCGGCGGCGTCCGGCAACTCCCGATCGTCTACGTCTGCGACAACAACCAGTGGGCGTATTCGACACCGACGTACCTCGGCTACGCAGTCGAGCACATCGCCGACCGCGCCGCCGCCTACGGGTTCGACGGGGTCGTCGTCGACGGCACCGACGTCCTCGCCGTCTACCGCGAGGCGAAGCGGGCGATCGAGCGCGCGCGCGAAGGCGGCGGGCCGACCCTCCTCGAGTGCCTGACGCTGCGCATGGAGGGCCACGCGGTGCACGACGACGCGTTCTACGTCCCGAAGGAGATGTTCGAGCAGTGGGCCGAGCACGACCCGATCGAGCGCTATCGCGTCTGGCTCCACGCGCAGGCGGGCATGACCGAGGACGAGGAGGACGACATCACGTCGAGCGTCAAGCGCCTGCTCAACGAGGCGCTCGAGCGGGCCGAGGAGTCGCCGCTCCCCGATCCCGCAGGGCTCGAGGCCGGCGTCTTCGCCACGCCCGAGGAGCTCGACACCCCCCACCACAAGTAGCCATGGCCGAGATGACGTACATCCAGGCGATCTCGGACGCGCTCCGGCTCGAGATGCGGCGCGACCCGCGCGTGTTCCTCCTCGGAGAGGACGTCGGCGTCTACGGAGGCGCCTTCAAGGTCTCGCTCGGTTTCCAGGAGGAGTTCGGCCCGTGGCGCGTGATCGACACGCCGCTCTCGGAGACGGCGATCGTGGGAGGTGCGTCGGGGGCCGCGCTCATGGGCCTCCGGCCCGTGGCGGAGATGCAGTTCGCCGACTTCATCTCGTGCGCGTGGGACCAGCTCGTGACGGTCGCCGCCAAGCAGCACTTCCGGGGCCGTACCCCGGTGCCCATCGTGGTCCGCCTCCCGTCGGGCGGCGGCTTCTCGGGTGGGCCGTTCCACTCCCAGAACCCGGAGAGCTCGTTCGCGCACATCCCCGGGCTCAAGGTCGTCTGTCCGTCGACGCCGCACGACGCGAAGGGGCTCCTGGCGTCCGCGATCGAGGACCCGAACCCCGTCCTCTACTTCGAGCACAAGCACCTGTACCGCCGGATCAAGGGCGAGGTGCCGGACGAGCGGTACACGATCCCGTTCGGCGACGCGCGCGTGCACCGCGAAGGGGACGACGCGGTCGTCGTGACCTGGGGCGCGATGGTGCACACCGCGGGCGAGGCCGCCGACGAGCTCGCGAAGGAGGGCTTCGAGGTCGAGGTCCTCGACCTCCGCACCGTGATCCCGTGGGACCGGGAGCACGTGCTCGAGAGCGTCCGCCGCTGCTCCAAGGTGCTCGTCCTGCACGAGGACACGCGCACGGGGGGCTTCGGCGCCGAGATCGCGGCGACGATCGCCGAGGAGGCCTTCGAGCACCTGGACGCGCCCGTCATGCGCGTCGCCGCTCCGGACACGCCCGTTCCCTTCTCTCCCGCGCTCGAGAAGGCGTTCCTCCCGCAGGTCGAGGACGTCGTCAGCGCGCTCGGGGAGTTGGCCGCCTACTAGGCGAGGCGCAGCCCCGCCGTCGAGGAGGACATGTGAGCACCGGAACCCAGACCGAGGTCGTCATGCCCCAGATGGGCGTGTCCGTCTCCGAGGGGACGATCACGAAGTGGCTGAAGCAGCCGGGCGAGCCGATCGCGCGCGACGAGCCGCTCCTCGAGATCTCGACGGACAAGGTCGACACCGAGGTGCCGAGCCCAGGAGAGGGCGTCGTCTTGCAGATCCTCGTTCCCGAAGGGGAGACGGTCGACGTCGGGACGGTGCTCGCGATCATCGCCCCTGCAGGCACGTCCGTCGGCGAGCCGGCTCCTGCCGAACCCGCCGCCCCCGCCGCGCCGGTCGTTCCGGAGCCTGCCGCTCCAGCCACGCCGATGCCGGACCCTGCGGCCGAGCCGCAACCCGTAGCCGCCGAGGCCCCCGCTCCGACACCTGCCGCGGCTCCGGCGCCCGCGGCCGTCGTCGCTCCCGAGGCTGCGCTCAGCAACGGGAAGACATTCGTCTCGCCGGTCGTCGCGCGCATCGCGGCCGAGCACGGTGTCGATCCGACTGCGGTCCCGGGGACCGGTGCCGGCGGGCGAGTGACGAAGAAGGACATCCTGGCCTTCATCGAGACGGGCGCAACAGCCGCCGTCCCCGTACACGCCGCACCCGCGGCCCCGGCGCCCGCTCCGGTGGAGCCCCCGACTCCTCCGACACTCGCTCCCGCGGCCGTAGCGGCGGCGCCTCCCGAGCCCGTGCCGGCAGCGGCGCCGGAATCAGCTCCATTAGCAGCCGAGCCGGCCACGCCACCTGCCGCTCCTCCCACTCCTCCCGCTCCTCCCACTCCTCCGCCCGCCGCGGCGCCCGCTCCGGCTGCGGCTCACACTCCGGCTCCGGCTCCGGTAGCAGCCGCCGGTGCCGAGAGCGCGATCTCGGCCGGCGAGAGGATCGAGCCGATGACCGCGATGCGCCGAGGCGTCATGGAGCACATGCGCCGCTCGCTCGACACGAGCGCGCACGTCACGAGCGCCATCGAGGTCGACCTGGCACGCGTGGTCGCGCTCCGGAACAAGCTCAAGCCGGAGCTCCAGACGCAAGGGGTGAACCTCACCTACCTCGGCTTCATCGCCAGGGCGTCGGTCGACACGCTGCAGGACTACCCCTGGGTGAACGGCGAGATCCGCGGCCAGAGCATCGTCACACGGCAGTTCGTCAACCTCGGCATCGCCGTGGCACTCGACGAGGGCAAGGGCCTCATCGTCCCGGTCATCCACAACGCGCAGGACCTGAACCTCACCGGTCTCGCACGCGCGATCCAGGACATCGCCGAGCGAGCACGCACGAAGAAGCTGCTCCCCGACGACGTGCAGGGCGGGTCGTTCACCATCACGAACCCGGGCAGCTTCGGCACCTTCCACGGGACGCCGATCATCAACCAGCCGCAGTCCGCGATCCTCGGAACCTACGCGCTCGTCAAGCGGCCGTGGGTCGTGCAGGACGAGCTCGGCTCGGACGTGATCGCGATCCGGCCGATCATGAACCTGACGCTCACGTACGACCACCGCATCGTCGACGGCGCCTACGCGGGTCTCTTCCTCCACGATCTCCGTTCTCGGCTCGAGAGCTGGGACGAGACCGCGTACTAGAGGCGGCATGCCGCAGCGGATCGTCCCGTTCATCGGCTACGAGGACGCGGCGAGCGCGATCGCGTGGCTCGAGCAGGCGTTCGGGTTCAGCGAGGACCGCGACGCGCGGTACGAGGAGGACGGCACGATCACGCATGCCGAGCTCGACCTGGACGGAGCGAGGATCTACCTGTCCACGCCCCTGGACTACGTGAGCCCGCGCCGGTTGCGCGAGGAGACGGAGCTCGCGCGCCGCGCATACGACAACCCCTGGGTGATCGACGGGCACTTCGTCGAGGTCGACGATCTCGGCGAGCACCACCGCCGAGCCGTCGCCGCGGGAGCGACGATCCTCCGCGAGCCCGAGGAGCCGGGCACGGGCTACCGGATCTACGCCGCGGAGGATCCCGAGGGACATCGCTGGATGTTCGGGGAGAAGCTGTGAGCCGCGGCGCATACCTCATGGATCTCGGCCTCGTGCCCTACGGCGAGGCGTTCGCTCTGCAGCGCTCCCTCGCGGGAGCCGTGTCGCAGGGCGCGATCCCGGAGACGGTGATCCTGCTCGAGCATCCGCCCGTGGTGACGCTCGGGCGCCGCACGGAGACGGACCGGGAGCTCCACGTGCCCGAGAGCGCCGACGTCGAGATCGCGGAGACCGACCGCGGCGGCAAGTCGACGTTCCACGGACCGGGGCAGCTCGTCTGCTACCCGATCCTCGACCTCCACGGTCACGGCAAGGACGTGAAGCTCTACGTCCGGAACCTCGAGGAAGCGCTCATCCGGACGCTCGCCGCGTTCGACCTCGAAGGCATCCGGATCGACGGCCTGACCGGAGTCTGGATGCCGCCGGCGCGCGGGCAGGGCCCGCGGAAGATCGCGTCGATCGGAGTGCACGTCTCGCGCTGGGTGACGACGCACGGGTACGCCCTCAACGTCGACCTCGACCCGGCGCCGTTCACCGAGTGGATCACCGCCTGCGGGCTCGAGGACGCCGCGTTCACGACGATGACGAACGAGCTCGAGCACCCTGTCACGGTCGAGGACGTGCGTCCCGCCGCGATCGCCGCAGTCGGGGAGGTCTTCGACCTCGCGTTCGAAGAGCTCCCGGCCGGCGACGGTCCCGGGCTCTGGCCGCAGCGCGTCCACGCGTCGCTCGCCGCACAGTGAGCGTCGAGATCCGCCCGATCCCCCGTCCGGGCTGGGATCCGCTCCCGGGCGAGGGCGTCGTCGGTGTCGTCGGCCGCGTCCTCGTCCGAGAGGAGGACTTCTTCGTCGCGGAGCTCCGCTTCTCCGAACACGCGACCATCCACGAGCATCCTGGTGCGAACGACACGATCGTCGTGTGTCTCGAGGGCGAGGGATTCACGTCGGTCGCCGGCGACATGGCGCTGCTCCGGGAAGGCGAGCAAGTGCGGTGGCCGCGAGGCATCCCGCACAGGCTCTGGACCGAAGGGTCGACCATGACGACCCTGATGGTCGAACGCTTCGACTGATCAGGACGCCGGGAACTCCGGCGGGCACGCCGTCGGACGGTCCTCGGCGAACCGCGCGTACGCCTCGCGCGGATCGGAGGTCTCCGTCTCGACGCCCGCGCCGTGCCTGAGCGCGGCTTCGTTCGCCGTGAAGCGGATGCCACGGCCCTTCGGCCGCGCTCCGACCCCGACCACGAGACACGGCCCGTCGCCGGCGCCGACGAAAACGTGCTCCGTCCACGCAGGACAATGGACGAAGTCCCACTGCCGAAGCAGCCGCTCCTGGCCCTCGACGATGAGCAGGCACTCGCCCGCGAGAACGAGGAAGTCCTCCTGCGCTCCCTCCCCGTGGTACATGCAGTTCGGCTCGCCGGGACGCAGGATCCCCATGCCGAACCCGAGCTCCGGGAAGCGCGCGCCGCCCTCGAAGGACGCGTAGACGCCCATCCCGTCGCTCTCGAACCAACGTGCGTCGCGCGCGTTGAGGACGAACCAGCCGTCGCCCGCTGGACCTGCTCCGTGCTCCCCTCGCTCGAGCTGTGCTTCCGGGGCCACCGATTCCAGCCTACCGGGGCTCCCACGCGTACTCGACGACGTAGCCGTCCGGATCGGCGCACTTGACGCTCACGTACTCCGGCTCGTCCCACTCCTCGACGATCGCGACGCCGTCGGCGACGAGGCGCCTCCGGAACGCGTGCACGTCCTCCGGGGACGGCGCGTGCACCCCGAAGTGGAGGAACGCCGGCAGGTCGAAGGGCCGCTCGGCCGGCCCGAGGGCGAGCGAGAAGCCGCTCGCGTCGTAGAGCATGAGCACGTCCCCGTCGTACCGCCGGGCGGGAAGGGCGCCGAAGCCGAAGTACGTCTCGTAGAACCGGCGCGAGCGTTCCTGGTCGGTGACGGGGAGCGCGAGGTGCTGCATCCACGGATCATCGCACCGGCTCCGCGGAGTCGATCCTTAGACTGACCTCGATGCAACGCTCCCTCCCCGTCGCCGAGCGGCCGCGCCGGCCCGAGTGGATGAAGGTCCGCGCGCCGAGCGCCGACTCGCGCTACTACGAGGTCAAGGGCCTGATGCGCGAGGGCCGCCTCGTCACGATCTGCGAGGAGGCGCGCTGCCCGAACATCGGCGAGTGCTGGGGCCGCGGGACGGCGACCTTCCAGATTCTCGGCGACACCTGCACGCGCGCCTGCCGCTACTGCTACGTGCACTCGGGGAAGCCCGAGGCGGCGCCCGACCCGCTGGAGCCGCTCCGGCTCGCGCAAGCGGCTGCGCAGATGCAGCTCTCCCACGTCGTCGTCACGTCCGTCGACCGCGACGACGTCCCCGACCGCGGCGCGGCGCACTACGCGGCGACCATCCGTGCGATCCGCCGGAAGCTGCCGGAGGCTGACGTCGAGATCCTCACGCCCGACTTCCTCGGCGTCGAGGAGGAGGCGCTCGCCACCGTTCTCGCCGCCCGCCCAGACGTCTTCGGCCACAACATCGAGACCGTGCGCCGGCTACACGCGCGTATGCGCGGGGCGAAGGCGAGCTACGCGAAGGCGCTGTGGCTCCTACGGCGCGTGAAGGAGCTTGCCGACTACCGGGTGCTCACGAAGTCCGGGATCATCGTCGGCCTCGGCGAGACGAACGACGAGGTCGTGGAGACCATGCGCGACCTCCGCGCCCACAGCGTCGACGTCGTCACGATCGGGCAGTACCTGCAGCCGTCCCCCAAGCACGCCGAGATCGCCCGCTGGGTGCATCCCGACGAGTTCCGCTGGTTCCGCGAGCAGGGCGAGGCGTTGGGCTTCGGCTCCGTCTTCTCCGGCCCGCTGGTGCGCTCCTCGTACCGCGCGGACGAGCAACGCCACGCTGCCGAGACGGGGCGGGGCGCCGTCGCATACTGAGATAGGCGAGGAGCCGCTGAGGTTCGGGCTGCAGCGGATCCAGTCGATGTTCGGCCAGGGAAAGATCCCGAGGACAGCGGGCCGCCGTCGAGGCGGCCCGCTGTCGGAACGAGAGGTCGATCTAAGGACGTGCGACGAGATCGTCGATCAGATTCGACGCGTTGGGGGTGCCGATGCCAGTCGCGAGGTCGTAGCCGGCCTTCGCGGAGAAACCCTGCACCGGGGCACCATCGAGCGTGTTGTTGCCGGTGGTGATGTCGTGGAAGTCCGTCGCGTACTCCGACGGGTTGCCGTAGATGGCGTACAGCGCCGGGTTGGCAGGACCAATCGGCCCTTTGCCCGCATCGGCTCGTGCCTCGTTCGCGAGCGCGAAGATGCCAGCCCATTGCGGCGATCCAGCGCTCGTGCCTCCAACCAGGAAGATGGACGGCAGCTGGACGACGAGAACGCCACCGTTGAGTGCGGCGTTATAGGCGACGTCCGGAGTCGCTCGAACATTCGAGCCGGTCACGCCGGCCTGGTACGTGGGCGTCGGGAAGAGCTGGCTCGGAGCCCCTCCGGTAGCCAGTGGAACGTCCGCCACGTCCGGCTCGTTCCAGACCGCCTCGCCGCCATATGTGCAGTCGTCCGTGACGAGGCTCTCACAGAGGCCGTATGGGTATGGGAGCCCCTGCGTGCCGCCTACGCCGGTAACCAGCGGATCGGAGGCGGGGTACGTGGCCGTATTCGAGCTCGACCCGCCCGTCGCACCGAAGTCAGTAACCGACGCCAGCACCGTGTCGCCCTTGGACGCGAAGTCGGCGTAGTTCTTCATCGCCTGCTGCACCTGGATGTTGTTGCCCTTGATCACGTTCTCGTTGATGCCGAAGCTCTGCGAGACGATCGCGCCCGGGTACTTCGACACGATGCTCTTCTCGGTCGAATTGATCGCGTTCCCGGACGAGCTCGGCGCTTCCGCGAGCACGAGCGCGGCGCCCGGAGCGATGGCATGGGCCCATTCCACGTCCAGAGCGGTCTCGAGCGCCCAGCTCGCAGCATCGTGCGGGCCGGCTTTCTGGGTATTGGAGCCGTGGTAGACCGTGAAGGACGGAGGATCGGGTAGACCAAAGAATTGGTCGAACGTCGCGAGATTCTGTTCGATGTTCGGATCGCCATAGGCGTCGACGATCACGATCGTCTGACCCGTGCCCGTCAGATTCGACGGCACGTTGTACGCATTGCGGATCTGCGTCGGGTCGTAGCACGCAAGCGGCGGAGGAACACCGAAGAGGTCCTCGCAGTGGTTGCCGAATCCTGGGACCTGCCCGCGGACGAGCGAGCTGACCGCCGGGCCCTTGATCATCGGCGGGTTGGCGACGTAGTTGTAGTCGCCGTTAGCGCCTGAGCCGGCACTGGCCGTCAAGGCTGCGACGGCTGCTGCGAGCGCGACGACGATGACTGTGTATCTCATGCGTGTTGCCCCCTCTCCCTGGGTCGAGCCCGCGGCACTGCGCCCGCGGACACATGGTCGAACGAACTCACCTTATGCATGAAACCGCGCTCGGATCGCTCCTAAATGCTCACGGCCTCGGGTCTGACAGCGGCGACGAGTGTACGCCGTCGGCCTTCTCCGCTGCGCAAGCATGCGCTCCGGTCGAGCCACGTGCCTGCAGGCCTAGCCGTGCGGATTGGCCAGCTTGCGGTAGTCGAGCGCCTCGTCGAGCACCGCATCCTCGACGCCCGCGTCGCGAGCGACCTCGCGGAGCGAACGCCCCGAGGCGGTCGCGTCCTTCACGATCTCCGTCGCCTTGTCGTAGCCGATGTACGGATTCAGCGCGGTCGCGGCGGCGAGGGTGAGCTCCGCGTAGCGCTCGCACTGCTCGCGATTCGCCTCGATCCCGTCCACGCACTTCTCGGCGAGGAGACGGCTCGCGCTCGCGAGGAGCCGGATCGAGTCGAGCAGGTTCCGCGCCATCAGCGGGACGAAGACGTTCAGCTCGAAGTGCCCCTGGAGACCGCCGACCGTGATCGCCGCGTCGTTCCCGATCACCTGCGCCGCGACCTGGGTGACGACCTCCGGAATGACGGGGTTGACCTTCCCCGGCATGATCGAGCTCCCCTTCTGGAGCTCGGGGAGGAAGATCTCGGACAGACCAGCACGCGGGCCCGAGCCCATCAGCCGCAGGTCGTTCGCGATCTTCGTCAGGGACACGGCGACGACCTTCAGTGCCCCCGACGTCTCCACGAGCCCGTCGCGCGCAGCCTGTGACTCGAAATGATCGGCCGGCGCCGAGATGGTGAGCCCGGTCTCGCGCGAGAGCTGCTCGCGGACACGGGCGGCGAACTCCGGGTGGGTGTTGAGCCCGGTGCCGGTCGCCGTGCCGCCGAGCGGGATCTGACCGAGTCGCGGCGATGCGTCCCGTAGCCGCGCGATCCCCTGGCGCACCTGCGCCGCGTAGCCGGCGAACTCCTGCCCGAGCGTCACCGGGACCGCGTCCATCAGGTGCGTGCGGCCGGACTTGACGACGTCGTCGAACTCGCGCGCCTTCCCCGCCAGGGCGGCCGCAAGGAGCTCGAGCGCCGGCAGCAGGTCGTCGGTGAGCTCGCCGAGGGCGGCGAGGTGCACCGCCGACGGGAACACGTCGTTCGAGGACTGGCCCATGTTGACGTGATCGTTCGGGTGCACGTCGTCACCCGCGAGCGCCGCGATGACCTCGTTCGCGTTCATGTTCGAGCTCGTGCCGGAGCCCGTCTGGAAGACGTCGATCGGGAACTGGTCGTCGAGCTCGCCCGCCGCGACCCGGTCCCCCGCCGCGGCGATACGCTCCGCGAGATCCGGGTCGAGGAGCCCGAGCTCGGCGTTCACGCGCGCCGCGGCCGCCTTGATCCGGCCGAGCCAGCGGGCGACGGGTGCCGGAATCGGCTCGCCGGAAACGGGGAAGTTCTCGACCGCCTTACGCGTCTCGGTTCCCCAGAGCTCGTCCCGTTCGGCCGTCCCGCTCACGGACCGAGTCTAGCCACGGCCTGCTTCCAGGAGCTCCGCCCACGAGCTGAGCTTGACACGGGGACGACCGAGCGCGGCACCGCGGGCCTTCTCGACCGCGTCGATCGCCCCCCAGCCCGCGTACGTCACGACCTCGACGCCGCGCTCCTCGAGCAGCTCGTCGATCGTCGGGGAGCTCTCGCGGGAGAGCACACCGGCCCGCGCATCCTCGAGCAGCAGCTCGGCCGTCTCGGTCGCGTCCTTCTTGTTCGTGCCGATCACACCTGTCGGCCCACGCTTGATCCACCCGGCGCAGTACAGGCCGGGGACAGGAACTCCGTGCTCGTCCAGGACGCGGCCGCCCGCGTTCGGCAGCGTCCCGGTCCGCTCGTCGAAGGGAACGCCGGGAAGCGGCACTCCGTGGTAGCCGACGCTCCGAAACACGATCCCGCACGGGACGATCTCGCGCTCCTCGGTCGGGACCGCCTGGACGCGCCCGCTCGTGTCGGCCTCGAGCCGGTTGCGTACGAGCTCGACGCCCTCGATGCGCTCGTCTCCGCAGAAGGCAACCGGCGAGACGCGAAATCGGAGACGCACGGTCCGCGGCTTCCCCGTCGGCTCGCGGGCGGCGAATCCCCGGAGCACCTCGAAGCTCCGCCGGACGATTGGCGCGGCGGCGGCGAGCTCCGCCTCGCTCGCGGAGTCCAGCTCGAGGTCCGCGGGGTCGACGAGGATGTCCGCGCCCGCGAGCTCGCCCATCTCCTGGAGCTCTGGCGCCGTCCATGCAGCCTGAACCGGGCCGCGCCGACCGAGGACGAGGAGCTCGCGGATTCCCGACCCGGCGATGGCCTCTCGCGCCGCGTCCGTCGTGTCGGTGGGCGCGAGCTCCTCCTCCGTGAGCACGAGCATCCGGGCGACGTCGAGGGCGACGTTGCCGTTGCCGATGACGACGGCGCGCTCACCCGAGAGGTCGAACCGGAGCTCCTGGTAGTCCGGATGGCCGTTGTACCAGGCCACGAGCTCGGTAGCGGCCCAGGAGCCCGGGAGATCCTCACCGGGGATCCCGAGCCGCCGGTCGGTCTGGGCGCCGACCGCGTAGACGACCGCGTCGTACAGGCGCAGGAGCTCGTCGTGCGTCACGTCGCGGCCGACCTCCACGTTGCCGAGGAAGCGGAGCCCGGGTCTCGCGGCGATCTTCTCGAATGCACGCGAGACCGCCTTGAGCTGAGGGTGGTCCGGCGCGACGCCCAGCCGGACGAGCCCCCACGGCGTGGGCAGGCGCTCGAGCAGGTCGACCTCGACGGGCAGCTCGGCGTCGAGGAGATGACCTGCCTCGTAGAACGCCGCCGGCCCCGACCCGACGACAGCGACGCGAAGAGGCTCGCTCATCTCGTCGATGCTACTTCCGTGCTGCGCGCCCGCCGTGGGTGCGACGTGCGGTGGCGGCGGCCGCTAGGTAACGGCGGGAGCCCCTTCCAACGACGGTGGCGATGGTGCCGAGCGCCACTCGTCGCGAGCGATCCAGCCCGCGACCGTGAACATCACGAGTGCGTTCACTGGATGGAAGAAGCCGAGCGCCGGGACCGCAAAGCCCAACCCGGCGAGGATGATCTGGAGGACGAGGAGCAACGCAAGGACGCCGTGGCGTCCGAGTCGCCACTTCCCGATGCCGGCGATGACCCCGACGATCAGCAGCAGGAGCACCGTGACGATCACCGCGAGCGCGCCTCCTCCATGGAGTGTGAACCCGTGATCGAACTGATCGCTGGTGATCACCTTGGGCTGCTTGTCGAGCTTGTGCGCCGCATAGAACGCCCCGTATCCGGCGAAGCCGACCTGGACCACGATCGCCACGAAAGCGAGCGTCGCGAGCCACTTGTATACCGCTCTCACCCGTCCCTCCCGGTTGCTGACGGGCGCGAGCCTACGGCACCCGTCGGCCGACCACAAGCGAGGGAGGCATCTCGGCTCGGCGAACGCGCGTCAGTGCGAACAACCGGAGCCGCAGCCGCCCATCTCCGTGCCTTCGGGCAGCTCCTCGCCCTCTTCCACCTGGAAGGAGTGACCGCAGCCACAGGACGAGACGGCGTTCGGGTTCTCGATCTTGAACCCGGACTCCTGGATCGTGTTCAAGAAGTCGATCGTCGTGCCCTGGAGGTACGGGGCGCTGAAGGGGTCGACGACGACGGGGACGCCCTCGAGCTCGAGCTCGAGATCCCCCTCGACGGAGCTCGAGTCGAAGCCGAGCCCGTACTGGAAGCCGGAGCACCCGCCACCCTGGATCGCCACCCGGAGGACGAGGGAGTCGCCGTCCGGCTCCTCAGCGAGGAGCTCCTTCACCTTCTGCGCCGCGACGGGCGTCAAGGTGATGAGGGTGTCGGTGGGGTGCTCGACTATTGCCACGAAGCTCATGGTAGCGGACGGGTCGCTGGGTTCCAGGGGGCGACTTTGTGACAGTCGCATCGCTCATTCCGTGCCGTGATGCGGATCCCTTCGTGCGTCCGAGAAGGGGAGTGGTAGGTTTCGTCGCGAGTCGTCCGAAGTCCGCGCGGGGGTGCGTCTCGTGCTCGCAAATTGGCTGCCGTTCCTCATCTACGCACTCCTGGCTGCGGCGATTCCGGCGACGATGATCGCGGGCTCGTTCATCCTCCCGAGCCGCCCGCGCGCGCGGACGCGGCAGAAGATGCTCCCCTTCGAGTCCGGCGTCGCGGAGGTCGCGCCGAGCCAGGAACGGCGCTTCACCGTGAGCTTCTACCTCACCGCGATCCTCTTCATCCTCTTCGATATCGAGATCGTCTTCCTCTACCCGCTCGCGGTGCAGCTGAACGCGCTCGGGTGGTTCGGTCTCGGCGAGTTCCTCGCGTTCGTCGCCGTGCTGGCGATCGCGTACGTCTACATCTGGGGGAAAGGAGCGCTCAACTGGCACTGAAGCGCGAGCTCCCGCTGGTCAGCGACCGCCCGCTCGCGCAGGCCGGGCTCCAGTCGGAGCGCGTGCTCTGGCCCGAGCGCGGCCCCGGCGTCTTCGAGCGCGAGGTCGCGGAGATCGAGGACGCGCTCCTCCTGACGACCGTCGAGAAGGCGGTCGCATGGGCGCGGACCGGCTCGATGTGGCCCGACACGTTCGGGCTCGCCTGCTGCGCGATCGAGATGATGTCGATCGTCTCGTCGCGGTACGACATCGCGCGCTTCGGGATGGAGAAGTTCAGCTCGTCCCCGCGGCAGGCGGACCTGCTGATCATCTCCGGGCGCGTCACGCACAAGATGGCCCCGCCGCTGCGGCAGGTCTACGACCAGATGCTCGAGCCGAAGTGGGTGATCGCGATGGGCGCGTGCGCGAGCTCCGGCGGGATGTTCAACAACTACACGATCCTCCAGGGCGTCGACAAGATCGTCCCCGTGGACATCCACGTACCGGGCTGTCCGCCTCGGCCAGAGGCGCTGATGGAGGGAATCATCCGGCTGCACGAGAAGGTCCGCGCGGGCATCCCCCCGGCATACGAGATCCGCGGAGTCGCCGAGTGAGCCCGATCAACTACGCCGGCGTCCCCGGGCTCGTGGAAACGACGGGCTCGCGGGGCGAGACGACGCTCGTGGTGGACCCCGCCCGACTCGTCGAGGCATGTACATACGCTGCGCGACGAGCTCGGCTTCAACTTCCTCGCGGACATCGCATCCGCCGACTACCTCGGCTGGGGTGAGAAGGGGGTCGCCGGTTACCTCGGCACCGCCGACGGGCGCGACCTGAACCAGCCCGGCTCGCAGGGGCTCGAGCGCGTCCCCGACCCGAAGCCGAAGCGCTTCTCGCTCTCGTACCACCTGCTACGCCTGAGCGACGAGCCCGTGCGCGTGCGCGTTCAGGTGTGGCTCGACGACGGCGAGGGAGTCCCGACCGTCATCCCGGTGTGGCCGGCTGCCGATTGGTTCGAGCGCGAGGCGTGGGACATGATGGGCGTCCCGATCGACGGGCACCCGTATCCCACGCGGATCCTCATGCCCGAGGACTGGGAGGGGCACCCGCTCCGCAAGGACTACCCGCTCGGCGGCGAGCCCGTCCGCTTCTCGGACGAGGACTGAAATGGCGGTCGTCGCTCGAAAGCGCATCTACGAGGGCACGCGGATCCCGAGCCCGACGCCGACGATCCTCGAGATCGATCCGGAGAAGCACCGGCTCGGGGACATCCTCACCGTCAACTTCGGGCCGAACCACCCCTCGACGCACGGCGTCCTCCGCCTCGTCGTCGACCTGGACGGCGAGACGGTCGCCGGCCTCCGCGCCGTCATCGGCTACCTCCACACCGGGTTCGAGAAGAACATGGAGGCGAAGTCGTGGTGGAAGTCGGTGACGTACGCGCCGCGGATCGACTACGTCTCCTTCCACGCGAACGAGCTGGTCTACGTGCTCGCGATCGAGAAGCTGCTCGGGACCGAGGTGCCGCGGCGCGCCACCTGGGCGCGCATGGCGCTGACGGAGCTCACGCGCATCCACTCGCATCTCGTCTGGCTCGGCACCTCGGCCCTCGAGCTGGGGGCGATCTCGATCTTCTGGTACGCGTTCGACGACCGCGACGCCGTCCTCGACCTGTTCGAGCTCGCCGGCGGGACGCGGATGCACACGCGGTACGTGCAGGTCGGCGGGCTCGCCGAGGACCTCCCGCCCGGCTTCACGGCCGAGGCGCGGAAGTTCTGCGACCAGATGCCCAAGTCGGTCGACGAGTACGAGGCGATCCTCGACCGGCAGGCAATCTGGCTCGAACGCACGAAGGGCGTGGGTCTCCTGTCGGCAGACGACGCCATCGCGCTCGCCCAGTCCGGCCCCATGCTGCGCGCCTCGGGCGTCGACTGGGACCTGCGCAAGCGCATGCCCTACCTCGCCTACGACGAGGTCGATTTCGACGTCCCCGTCTATCCGAACGGCGACGTCTACGACCGCTACAAGGTGCACATGGACGAGATGCGCGAGTCGGCGCGCATCGTCCGCCAGTGCCTCGACCGGATCGACGAGATGGACGGCGAGCCATGGATCGCCGACGACCGCAAGGTCGTCCTCCCGCCCCGGCACGAGCTCCACACGTCGATGGAGTCGCTGATCCACCACTTCAAGATCGTCACCGAGGGCTACTTCGTGCCCGAGGGCGAGGTGTACGTCGCGATCGAGTCGCCGCGCGGGGAGGCGGGCTGCTACCTCGTGTCGGACGGCGGGCCGCGGCCGTGGCGCGTGAAATTCCGAGCGCCGAGCTTCGCGGCGTTGCAGGCGACCGCGACGATCGCGCAGGAGCAGCTCATCGCCGACCTGATCGCCGCCGCCGGCTCGCTCGACCCAGTCATGGGAGACGCCGACCGGTGAGCACGGCGTTCTCCGACAGCGTGCAGAAGCTCCGCAAGCTCTACCCGGAGCGCCACTCCGCGATCCTGCCTGCGCTGCGTCTCGCACAGGAGGAGAACGGCGGCTGGCTCTCCCCGGACGCGCTGCGCGAGGTCGCGGACGCCCTCGAGGTCACCCCCGCCTACTGCCTCTCGATCGCCTCCTTCTACGACCAGCTTCGGCTCGAGCCCAGCGGGCGCACCGAAGTCGAGGTGTGCACGAACGTCTCGTGCGCGCTCGCCGGTGCGCAGCAGGTCCTGGACGCGCTCGCGGAGGAGCTCGGGGTCGCGCCGGGCACGACGTCGGCCGACGGCGAGATCTATCTCGGGACGGTCGAGTGCCTCGGCGGCTGTGGCTGGGCAACCGTGGTCTCGGTCGACAACCGGCACCACCTGCGCGTTCAGCCCGCGGACGTGCCGGCGCTCGTTGCCGAGCTCCGTGGGGAGGAGAGCCATGGAGACGCGTGACGTCGTCTTCGCCGGCACGGACGGCGGCGCGCTCGACAGGATCGAGGACTACGAGAAGGCGGGTGGCTTCGAGGCGCTCGAGCGCGCTCGGGGGATGGCGCCGGACGACGTGATCGCGCAGCTCGAGGCGTCGAACCTGCGCGGGCGCGGCGGTGCAGGCTTCCCCACCGGCCGCAAGTGGTCGTTCGTCCCGAAGCCGGAACAGATCGACAAGCCGCACTACCTGGTCGTGAACGCGGACGAGTCGGAGCCGGGCACGTTCAAGGACCGCGAGATCATGCTCCGGGTTCCCTTCCGCTTCCTCGAGGGGTGCCTCATCGCGGCGTACGCGATCCAGTCGCAGCACGTGTTCGTCTACATCCGCGGCGAGTACGAGCACGAGTTCGAGGTGCTGCGCGACTCGCTCGAGGCGATGCGCGGGCGCGATCTCCTCGGCGACGTCACGATCGTGCTCCACCGCGGCGCGGGCGCGTACATCTGCGGCGAGGAGACCGCGCTCCTCGAGTCGCTCGAGGGCAAGCGCGGACAGCCGCGGACGAAGCCGCCGTTCCCCGCGGTCGCCGGCCTCTATGCCGCGCCGACCGCGGTGAACAACGTCGAGTCGATCACGACGGCCGCGCCTATCCTGGCGATGGGCGGCGACCGGTACGCGAAGCTCGGCGTCCAGGACTCGACCGGGACCCGTGTCTTCTCGCTCTCCGGGAACGTCGTCAATCCCGGGAACTACGAGCTCCCGCACGGGATCGGCATGCGCGAGCTGATCTACGACATCGGCGGCGGGATCCCGGACGGCCGGGAGCTCAAGGCGATCATCCCGGGCGGCTCGTCGACCCCGATCCTCACGGCCGAGGACGTCGACGTGAAGATGGACTTCACGTCGCTCCAGCAGGCGGGATCGTCGATCGGCTCGGCCGGCGTGATCGTGATCGACGACCGCTGCTGCATGGTCGAGCTCGGCGTCCGCGTGTCCCAGTTCTACGAGCACGAATCGTGCGGCAAGTGCACGCCGTGCCGGGTCGGAACGCGCTGGCTGACGCAGATCCTGCAGTCGATCGAGGACGGCCGGGCGTCGCAGGCCGACCTCGACCTCCTGCTCTCGGTGTGCGACCGCATCCTCGGCAAGTGCCTGTGCCCGCTCGGCGACTCGGACGCGATCGCGGTCGCGAGCTACGTCGACCGCTTCCGCGACGAGTTCCAGGCTCACATCGACCTCGGCACGTGCCCGTTCGGCGACGGGTCGTCGCTCGAGGGGATCCTCGCCCCGTCGGCGCTCCACGAGTCGCACCTGCAGGAGGCCGTCCGTGTCTGACCTGGTCACGGTCTCGATCGACGACCGCACGATCTCGGTGCCGGGCGGCACGGGGATCGTCGAGGCTGGGATCGCGGCCGGGATCGAGATCCCGGTCTTCTGCTACGAGCCCCGTCTCGGAGCCCCCGTGGGCGCCTGCCGCATGTGCCTGGTCGAGATCGAGGGGATGCCGAAGCTCCAGGCCGGCTGCACGCTGACGGTGACGGACGGAATGGTGATCCGGACCGCCGAGACGTCCGAGAAGGCCGCCGAGGGCCAGGCCGCGACGCTCGAGTTCATCCTCGTCAACCACCCGCTCGACTGCCCGGTCTGCGACAAGGGCGGCGAGTGCCCGCTCCAGGACCACACGTTCCGCTACGGGCCGGGCAACACGCGCATGACCTTCTCGAAGGTCACGATGGACAAGCCGATCCCGGTCTCACCGCTGATAGCGCTCGACCGAGAGCGCTGCATCCTCTGTTACCGCTGCACCCGGTTCTCGGAGGACGTCGCCGAGGACGGCCAGCTCATCGCAAGGAACCGCGGAGCGCACTCCGAGATCGCCACCTTCGAGGACGAGCCGTACCGCGCGCCGTTCTCGGGGAACGTGATCGAGCTCTGCCCGGTCGGGGCGCTGACCTCGACGCTCTATCGCTTCGACGGCCGGCCGTGGGAAATCCAGAACGTGCCGACGGTGTGCACGGGCTGCCCGGTCGGCTGCAACGTCTCCGCCACGATCCGGGAGGGCAGGGTCAAGCGGATCCTCTCGCGCAACCACCCCGAGCTCGACCGCGGCTGGCTGTGCGACAAGGGCAGGTTCACGTATCCGCACCTGCGAGCGAGCGACCGGATAACGACGCCGCTCCGGCGCGGGACGAAGGGGCTCGAGGACACGGCGTCCTGGGACGATGCGCTCGACGCGGCCGAGGAGATGCTCCGCGAGGCCGAGGGCGGGATCGTGACCGCGCTCTCCGGCTCGGAGACGACCGAGCTCGCCTACGCTCTCGGCCGGCTCCTGCGCGGAGGTCTCGGCGCGCACTCGGCCGTGCTCCCCGAGGCGACCTCCGACGCGCTCGACGCCTTCAGGCTGCCGCTGTCGGCGATCGCGGACGCGGAGCTCGTCGTGGTGATCGGCGACGACCCGGTCGTCGAGCGCGCGCCGATCGTCGATCTCTGGATCAAGGAGGCCGCGCGGCGCAGAGCCGAGGTCGTCACCTGCTCGCCTTCCGGGAGCGTGCCGACGGCCCCCGGCGCCGGGGCGGAGCTCTGCCGCGACCTCGCGTCGGCGCGCTCGCCGCTCGCGAAGGGGCTGCGCAACGCCGAGAAGGCGATCCTCGTGTGGTCGGGGCCGGGCGGAGGCGGAGGCGCGCGCATCGCCGAGCTCGCGCACGAGCTCGGCTTCGAGTCGAAGCCCGGCTGCGGCGCGCTCCATCTGCCCGCGACGGCGAACGGCCGCGGCGTCTCCACGGCGTGGGCCGCGGCAGCCGACTCGGACGAGACGGAGGTCGGGCACATCCAGCTCCTGGTCGTCTCGGGTGACGAGGCGGCCGCCGACGAGAGCGTGCGCGCGCTCGCCGAGCAGGCCGACAGCGTGCTCGTCGTAACGATGTTCCACGGGCTCGCAACCGGCTGGGCGGACCTGATCCTGCCGGCCACCGGCGCGCTCGAGCGGGACGGGACGACCCTGAACCTCGAGGGACGTGTCCAGCGCCTGCGCCGCGCGGTGCCGCCCCCGTGCCCGGACGAGCTCGCGTGGATCTCCAAGCTCGCGGCACGCTTCGACATCGACGTCGCGCCTCACGCGGCAGGCGTCTTCGAGGAGCTCTCGACCCACGTCTACCGCGGTCTCACGCTCGAGGAGCTCGGAGCCCGCGCTCCCCTGCCGGCGCGTGCTTCGTACGAGGCACCCGCGGCGGCCACGACGGCCACGTCATCCGCGGTTCCCGAGCCGTCGGAGCGGCGTGCGGGGAACCTCCACCTCCAGCGCTACCGCCCGCTCTTCGCGGGACCGGCCGTCGAGCGCGTGCCGGAGCTCGCCTTCCAGCGCCCCCCGCCGGAGGTCGAGCTCTCCACCGCGGACGCCGAGCTCCTGGACATCGCCCCGGGCGACGCGGTTCTCGTGCGCTCGAACGGCACGTCGGTCGAGCTCCGCGCCCGCGTGTCGCGGCGGCTGATGGACGGCGTCGTCCGCGTCGCCGAGGAGCACGCAGCGGATCTCCACCCGTCGGTGGAGGTGAGCAGGACGTGACCGTGAGCACGCAGTCCGTCGACTGGTGGGTGAGCCTGATCGAGGCCGTGATCGTGATCAACCTCGTGATGGCGACGTTCGCGTACCTGACCCTCGCCGAGCGGAAGGTCATGGGGCGGATGCAGCTCCGCTACGGGCCGAACCGCGTCGGCCCCTTCGGACTGCTGCAGCCGATCGCCGACCTCTTGAAGCTCCTGCACAAGGAGAGCTTCTACCCGGCCGCGGCGATCGACGTCCTCTACCTCTTCGCGCCCTGGTTTGCGGCGTTCACGGCGCTCTGCACGTTCTCCGTGATCCCCTTCGGGCCGGGGTGGGACATCGCCGGCGTGTACGTCCCGGGGCAGGTCGCCGACGTGCCGATCTCGCTGATCCTCATCTTCGCGATCGGGTCGATCGGCGTGTACGGGTTCATCATCGGCGGCTGGTCGTCGGACTCGAAGTACGCGCTCCTCGGCTCGATGCGCACGTGCGCCCAGCTCGTCTCGTACGAGGTCTCGCTCGCGCTCTCCGTGCTCGGCGTCGTGATCATGGCCAAGTCGCTCGCGCTCACGAACATCGTCGCGGCGCAGGGCTCGTACTGGTACATCGGACCGCAGTTCGTCGGGCTGATCATCTTCCTCCTCGCGGGCACGGCCGAGACCGCCAGGGCTCCGTTCGATCTCCCCGAAGCCGAGCAGGAGCTCGTCGCCGGCTACCACACGGAATACGGGGGGATGCGCTTCGGGCTCTTCACGATGGCCGAGTACATCAACCTGATCACGCTCTCCGGCCTCTGCGTGACGCTCTTCCTCGGCGGCTGGCACGGCCCCGGCTGGACCGGCCCGAGCTGGGTAGGCCCGCTGTGGTTCCTCCTCAAGCTCGTCATCGTCCTCTACGTCTTCATCTGGATGCGGACGACGCTGCCGCGGCTCCGCTACGACCAGCTCATGCGCTTCGGGTGGAAGGTGCTCCTGCCTGTCGCGACGATCAACGCCGTCATCACGGCGGTCCTGGTGGTGTGGATCTGATGAACGCTCGCCTTCGGCTCGCGTTCGCGGAGGAAACCATGTTTCCCCCGCGTGCCCCCTTCTTCTCGAGAACGTGGGGAATCTCTCGGTTCCCCACACCCCTCCCCACTCATGAGCCAGGAGGCGGCTCATGAGCCCGCAGCCGCTCTCGAGCCTGAAGGGGTTCGCCGTCACCTTCCGGCAGCTCTTCCGCAAGCCGATCACGCAGCAATACCCGGAGTTCAAGCGCGCCGTGTACCCGCGCTTTCGTGGGCGTCACCGGCTGCACCGACACGAGAACGGGCTCGAGAAGTGCGTCGGCTGCTCGCTGTGCGCGGCTGCCTGCCCGGCGGACTGCATCCGCGTCGTCGCGGCCGAGAACACGCAGGGCGCGCGCGTCTCGGCGGGCGAGCGCTACGCGCGGATCTACGAGATCAACCTCTCCCGCTGCATCTTCTGCGGCTACTGCGAGCTCGCGTGCCCGTTCGACGCGATCACGCTCGGGAACGAGTTCGAGATCTCCGAGTACTCGCGCGACGACCTCATCTACACGAAGGACATGCTCCTCGCCGAGCCGATCAAGCGCGTACCGGTCGCGGACCCGATCCGCTTCGACACCCCCGTGCCCTCCTACAAGACCCGTTCATAGATGCGCTCTGGGTCGACGACAGGCGCTGAGGTCGCGCAGGGGCCGCCTTCAGGGATCTCGAGCGAGCAGGATCCGCGCGAGCGGATCCTGCTCCGCGCCACCAGCTGATGGGAAACGTCCTCGTCTGGATCGTGTGGTTCGCCGCGGCGGCGGGGTGCCTCGCGAGCGGAGTCGCGGTCGTGACCCTCACGAACCCGTTCTTCTCAGCGCTCGCGTTGATCGGGAACCTCGCCTCGCTCGCCGTGCTCTACCTCCTCCTCGCCGCCGAGTTCGTCGCGGCCGCGCAGGTGCTCGTTTACGCGGGGGCGGTCATGGTCATGTTCCTCTTCGTCATCGCCTACCTCGGAGGACGGGCCGACGCGCCCTGGGCGGGCGGCCATCCCCTCGTGCGGACGGCGGCCGTCGTCGCAGCAGCGGCGCTGCTCGTCGAGGTCGTCGTCGTGCTCGGGCTCGCCTGGGGGGACGACCTCGGGAGCCCGGCCAAGATCTCGAGCTCGTTCGGGAGCCCGGCCCAGATCGGCCGGCTCTTCCTCACCGACCAGCTCCTCGCATTCGAGGTCACGTCGATCGTGCTGCTCGTCGCCGCGATCGGTGGCGTCGTGCTCGGGACGACGCGGGACAAGGAAGAGGAGACGGCGTAGTGGACGGCCCGGACGTCGGCTGGTACCTGATCGTCGCGGCGATCCTGTTCGGGACGGGGGCGCTCGGCGTGATGCTCCGGCGCAGCCCGCTCGTCGTCCTGCTCTCGCTCGAGCTGATGCTGAACGCGGGGAGCTTGACCCTGATCGCGTTCGCAAGGCAGAACGGCGACCTGAACGGCCAGATCTTCGCGCTCTCCGTGATGGCCGTGGCGGCGGGCGAGGTGGCCGTCGGGCTCGGGCTCATCGTGGCGATGGCGAGGCGGCGGATCCCCCTCGACGTCGACCGGGCGAGCGTGCTCCGCGGATGACGGTGACGGGTGCCTGGATCTGCCTCTTCGCGCCTCTCGCGTCGGCGCTCCTGATCGCGCTCCCCGGTCAGCTGATCTCTCGACGGACGGCGGGCGCGATCGCGACGCTGGCGACGTTCGTCGCCTTCGGCGGGGCAGTGTGGTCGTTCATCGCGGTCTGGGCACAGAGCCCGTCCGGCCGCGAGAACCCCTCGACGCTCTACACCTGGCTCGTCGCCGGCAACCTCCACGTCGGGTTCCAGATCCTCGTCGACCCGCTCTCGCTCGTGATGATGCTGATCGTCTCGGGCGTCGGCGGGCTGATCGTCCTCTACTCGATCGGGTACATGGCGGGAGACGACGAGGAGCGGCGCTACTTCGCGTACATGTCGATCTTCGTCTTCGCGATGCTCCTGCTCGTCGAGTCGGGGAACTTCCTCCTCCTGCTCGTCGGCTGGGGCCTCGTCGGTCTCGCCTCGTATCTCCTGATCGGGTTCTGGCACCAGAAGCCGGAGGCGGTCGCGGCGGCGAAGAAGGCGTTCGTCATGAACGCGATCGGCGACGCGACGTTCGCGCTCGCGGCGGTCCTCCTCGTCTGGCAGACGGGGACGCTCGAGTACTTCGGCGTCTTCGACCAGGTCGGCTCGATGTCGCAGACGATGGTCGACCTCGTCGCGCTCGGCCTGCTCGGAGGCGCGATTGCAAAGTCGGCGCAGATTCCGCTCCACACCTGGCTCCCGGACGCGATGGAGGGCCCGACTCCGGTGTCCGCCCTCATCCACGCGGCGACGATGGTGACCGCCGGCGTCTACCTCCTCGTGCGCGCGAGCCCGATCTTCGAGCAGGCGCCGAACGTCCAGCATCTCGCGGCCGTGCTCGGGATGATCACGCTCCTCGTCGCCGGGCTGGTGGCGCTCGTGCAGTGGGACATCAAGCGTGTGATCGCGTACTCGACGATGTCCCAGATCGGCTACATGTTCCTCGGGGCGGGGATCGGGGCCTACGGCTTCGCGATCTTCCACCTGATGACGCACGCCTTCTTCAAGGCGCTCCTCTTCCTGGCTTCCGGCCTCGTCATCCACCACCTGGACGGGGAGCAGGACATGCGGAAGATGGGTGGCTTGAAGAAGGTGATGCCGAGGACGCACCTCGCCTTCCTCGCCGGGTCCCTCTCGCTCGTCGCGATCCCGATCTTCGCCGGCTTCTGGTCGAAGGACGCGATCCTCGCCTCCGCGCTCGCGTACGGCGGAGCCCTCGGCTGGACGCTGTACATCGGCGGCCTGCTCGGCACATTCCTGACCGGCGCGTACACGTTCCGGCTCTACTACCGGGTCTTCCGCGGCGAGCCGAGCGATGCGGCGGCGGCCGGCGCACCCGAGCATGCGCACGCCGAGCATGGGGAGGGACCGCGCTCGATGCTGATCCCGGTTGGCGTGCTCGCAGTGCTCGCCACGATCGGCGGGCTCGTCTACATCCCGGGCGTCTGGGAGCCGCTCGAGGACTGGCTCTCCGAGGTCGTGCCGCCGCTCGTCGTCCCGACGACGGCCCAGGACTACGGATCGAGCGCGATCGCCGTGACGCTCGGGGTGATCGGCATCCTCGTCGCGCGGCGCGCCTTCCACGCGGGGCGGGAGATAGTGACGACCCCCGCGGCGTGGAGGATCCTCGAGCACAAGTTCTACTTCGACGAGCTCTACGACGCGCTCTTCTATCGACCGGCCGTCGCGCTCTCGAACGCGCTCCGCCGCGATATCGAGGAGCCGCTGATCGAACGCTCGCTCGAGGAGATCGGCTCGGGGACGATGCAGGTCGGCGGCGAGGTCGCGCGGGTCCAGTCGGGGCTCCTGCGCACGTACGCGCTCGCAATCGCCGCCGCGGTCTTCGTTCTCGTCGTCGTCTTCGTGGCGGTCCGGTAGCCCGTGCTGACGACGGCGCTCATCGTCCTCCCGATCGCGGGCGCGCTCGTCGTCGCGGTGCTCCCGCTGACGAAGACGGCGACCGCGGGCCTCTCGTTCCTGATCGCTCTCGGCGAGGTGGCGCTCTGGATCGTGACGGCGATCAGGTTCGACTTCTCGAGCAGCCAGCTCCAGTTCTCGACCTCGCACGAGTGGGTGCAGAGCCTCGGGATCTCCTACACCGTCGGCTTCTACGGCTTCTCGATCTGGCTGGTCGGCGCGACCGTCGTGTGCTCGGCCGCGGCGATCGGGTACGCGCTCTGGGTGGGCCGCGACCGGCCGCGCGCCTACCACGCGCTCATGCTCGGCCTGACGGGCGCGGTCGTCTCGACGTTCGTCGCGCAGGACCTCCTCCTCTTCTACGCCTCGTTCGAGGCCATGCTCATCCCGCTCTACGTGCTCGTCGGCGTCTGGGGAGGGGCGAGGCGGAACGTCGCGACGCTGACGTTCGTCGTCTACACGATGGCCGGATCGCTCCTGATGCTGGCCGCGGTCGTCGCGTACGGGGTAACCCAGGGGACCTTCGACCTGGCGACGTCCGGGACGAGCGACAACACCTGGATCTTCCTCGGCTTCGCCGTCGCGTTCGCGATCAAGGCGCCGCTCTTCCCGTTCCACGGCTGGCTGCCGCTCGCGTACCGGGAAGCGCCGGTCGAGGTCGCGGCCGTCCTCTCGGGGATCGTCTCGAAGACCGCCGTGTACGGCTTCCTGCGCATCGCGATCCCCAAGTTCCCGGATCCGGTGCACGACCTGACGGGGCTCATCCTCGTGCTCGCCGGCGCGGGCCTCGTATACGGGTCGGTCCTCGCCTTCCGCACCTCGGACCTACGCGGGATCATCGCCTACTCGTCGATGGCGCAGATGGGCCTGATCACACTCGGGCTCTTCTCGGTGAACGACTACGGGCTCGACGGCGCCGTGCTCCAGTCGGTCAACCACGCCCTGATCACGACGAGCATGTTCCTCCTCGTCGGGATGGTCGAGCGGCGCTGTGGCACGGGCGAACTCGGCCACCTCGGCGGCATGGCTCGCGGCCGGCCGGTGCTCGCGACGACGCTCATGGTCGCCGGGATGATCACGCTCGCCGTTCCCGGCTCGGCGACCTTCGCAGGCGAGTTCCTGATCATGACCGGGGTGTACGGGAAGGGCTGGGGGTACGCGGTGATCGTCGCCCTCGGCATCGTGCTGGCGGCGATGTACGCGCTGCGGCTGATCTCGGCCTTGCTCCACGAACGGACGGGCTCCGCCGTGCGCGACGAGGCGCTCGACCTGCGCGTCGGTGAGCTCGCGCTCGTGCTCCCGATGGTCGCGTGCCTCGTCGTCCTCTCGGCGTGGCCGGCGCTCGTCAGCGAGAGCTCGTTCGCCGGCGACAAGGCCTCTCAGGTGCTGACGCAGAGGTTCCGGTGACGTGATCGTGACGCCTCACGTCGACTGGTTCGCGCTCGCGCCCGAACTCGCGCTGCTCGCGGCGGGGGCGATCGCGCTCATCTCGGCGGTTGCCGTTCCCGTCTGGATGCGGCGGGCGGTCGCCGCGACGTTCGTCTTCTCTGGATTCGTCACCGCAGCCGTCTTCGCCGGGTACGAGTTCAGCCGGACGCCGACTCCGCAGGCCGAGCTCACCGACACGATGTACCGTGACCGGCTCGCCGCGCTCGCGGCGCTGATCCTGGCGATCACGGGTGCCGTCGTCGTCTTCGTGTCGTGGGCCGAGCGCCACCGCGACAACCACGGCGAGTACTACGCGCTCCTCGCCGCCGCCGGCGCCGGCATGATCTTCTTCGTCAGCGCGGGAAGCCTGCTGACCCTGTTCCTCGGGCTCGAGTGGTTCTCGATCGCGCTCTACATCCTGGTCGCGATCGACACCGAGCGCGAGACGTCCCTCGAGGCGGGCCTGAAGTACCTCATCGTGGGCGGGTTCGGCTCCGCCGTCCTGCTCTTCGGCTCCGCTCTCGTCTACGGCGCGACCGGAGAGCTCAGCTTCGCCGCCATCGCGAAGGCGGGGGCCGAGGGCGACGTCTTCTTCGTCGCAGGGCTCGCGATGATTCTCGCCGGGCTGATGTTCAAGGTCTCGGCGGCGCCGTTCCACATGTGGACGCCCGACGTGTACCAGGGCGCCCCCACGTCGGTCACGACCTTCATGGCCGCCGCTACGAAGACCGCCGCGTTCGTGCTCACGCTGCGGGTCCTCGTGACCGCGTTCCCCGGCGAGAGCGACATCTGGACGATCGCGGTCGCCGTCGTCGCGGTCATCTCGCTCGCCTGGGGCAACCTCGCAGCGCTCGCGCAGAGCGACGTCAAGCGGCTGCTCGCGTACTCGTCGATCTCGCAGGCCGGCTTCATGCTCATCGCGGTCGAGACGAACACCACGCGCGGTGGACAGGCGCTCCTCTACTACCTCGTCGTGTATTCGGCGATGTCCGTCGGCGCCTTCGCGGTCGTCGCGGCACGCGAGCGGGAGCTCGGACGCCCCGTGACGCTCGAGGGCCTCGGCGGCTTTGGCTGGGAGCGGCCCCTGTACGGGACGGCGATGTGGGTCTTCATGCTGGGCTTCGCGGGGTTCCCGCTCACGGGCGGCCTGTTCGCGAAGTTCTTCGTCTTCTCGGCCGCTTACGACGCGGGCGACTGGTGGCTCGTGCTCATCGGCGTCGCCGCGACCGCGATCTCGCTCGCGTACTACCTGAACGTCGTGCGCTGGATGTACATGCGCACCGGTCCGCTGCCCCGAGCGGCCGTCGCCGTGGGCGGCGCTCCTCCGCGGGAGCACGCGCTCGGGGTCGCTGTCTCGGCCGCGGTCGTGGTCACGATCGGCTCCTTCTTCGTCGTCCAGCCGATCCTCGACCTCGCCTCCGACGCGATCTCGTCGCTCACCTTCTGAGTCGTGCGCGCGTCCGGAATCCGTGCAACGCGCGGATTCCGGACGCGCCAAGATCCCTGAAGCGGTCGCTCCGCGGCCGACCGCGTCGGACCCTTGTTGCCGCCCGTTCGGACACGGCTCCTCTAGATTCCAGGCATGGCTACCTCACTCACCTGGCTCGGGCACGCATCTTTCCGCGTCGACACCCCGGGCGGCAAGCGGATCTACGTCGATCCCTGGCTCAACGGGAACCCCAAGTGCCCCGAGAACGAGCGAACAGCCGAGCGCTGCGACCTCATCGTCGTCACCCACGGGCACGGCGACCACGTCGGCGACACCGTCGCTCTGTACGAGGCCTTCCTCTGTCCGGTCATCGCACCGCTGGAGCTCCGCGGCTGGCTCGACGGCAAGGGCGCCAAGGACCCCGGCGGGCACGGCCCGAACAAGGGGGGAACCGTCCCGATCGAGGGTGTGAAGATCACCCTGACGGATGCCAACCATTCCTCGTCCACGCCCGACGGGACGTACGCGGGCGAGCCGTGCGGCATCGTGCTCGAGCTCGAGGACGGATTCAAGATCTACTTCGCCGGCGACACGAACGTCTTCGGGGACATGTCCCTCATCGGCCGCATCTACAAGCCCGACGTCGCCGTCCTCCCGATCGGCGACCACTTCACGATGGGCCCGCGCGAGGCCGCGGTCGCGGTCGAGCTGCTCGGGGTCGCTCGCGTCGTGCCGTGCCACTACGGGACGTTCCCGATCTTCACCGGGACGCCTGCTGCGCTCCGCGAGCTCGCTCCGGACGGCGTGGAGATCCTCACGCCGGAGCCGGGCGAGACGCTCGAGCTCTGATGCGCGAGCGCTGGTTCGGCGCGACGGGCCGCAAGGTGCCCGAGATCGCACTCGAGGGATCGCTCGACCTCGAGGGGGCACTGGTTCTCGACGATGCGTCCGACGTCGAGGCGATCCGGACAGCCCACGAGGCGGGCACGCCCGTCGTCGTGCGCGCGTCGACGGCCGACGAGGTCCTGGCCGCGCTCTCCCGCGGAGAGGTGGCGTGCGCGCTCGTCGACGACCAGTCGCTCCTCTCCCTCGACCTCGCGGAGCTGACCTACGGCTAGACACGGTGTCTGACACCGATCCGCGCAACCATGCGGTCTTCTCCCCGCTCGGTGTCGGACACCGCCTGGATCCGCTGGTCTCGACGTACTCGATCTGCGCGTGCGACCTCGACGCGCGGCAATGGGGTGTTGCCGTGCAGTCGAGGTTCCTCGCCGTCGGCTCCATCGTCCCGTGGGCGGAGCCGCTCGTCGGCGCGGTCGCCACGCAGTCGTGGGCGAATCCTCGCTACGGCCCCGAGGGGCTGGCGCTCCTGCGCGAGGGCGTACGGGTCGAGGAGGTCGTCGCACGACTGACCCGGGAGGACGAGGGCCGGTCGCAACGTCAGCTCGGGATCGTCGATCGCGACGGCCGTTCGGCGAGCTACACCGGCGACGAGTGCAGCGAGTGGGCAGGCGGGAGGACCGGGCCGTGCTACGCCGCGCAGGGGAACATCCTCGTGTCGGGAGAGACGGTCGACGCGCTCGCGGAGACGTTCGAGCAGACGGCCGACGAGCCGCTCCCCGAGCGTCTTCTCGACTGTCTCGACGCGGCCCAGGCCGTCGGCGGCGATCGGCGGGGGCAGCAGTCGGCGGCGCTCCTCGTCGTCGGGCCGGAGCAGGGGTACGGCGGGCTCTCGGACACGTTCGTCGACCTCCGCGTCGACGACCACGAGCGCCCGCTCGAAGAGCTCCGGCGCCTCTTTGGCCTCCATCAGGAGCTGTTCGGGAAGACACCCCGCTCGCGCTGGCTCGCGATCGACGACGGCCTGCGCAAGGAGATCGAGGACCGCCTCGCGGTGCTCGGCTTCGAGCGGCTCGAGGACTGGGCCGGGGAGGCGAACCTCGAGGAGCGCGTCGACGGAACGGACGAGATCGATCCCGTCGTGCTCGCTGCCTTGCGGCGAGCGTCGGCCTAGCCGCCGGGTAGGCGGCGGTCCTCCGCGAGCTCCCTGAACGCCGGCACGGGATCGTGCTCGGGCCGAGCGACGACGAGCACCGCGCCGTGCTCCGGCCCGGCGAGCGCGCCGACGAGAAGCTCGAGCCCGACCGCGAGCGCGAACGCCTTGTGCGCCTGCTCGCCGCCGAAGTGGACGAGTTCGTCCGCGGTCGCCATGCCCGCGAGGACGTCGCCGTACGTCACCGCACTCATCGACACGTCGGCGACCAGCGGCCGGCCGTCGCTCGACGGGACGGCGATCGCGAGCGGGTTCGTCCCGGTGAGCGGAGGACCGCCGTCCGGATGGGAAAGCCGGCGAGGCGACGTCGCCGTCAGGAGCGCGACGAGCCCGCCCCCCGCCAGACGGCGCACCCAGTGGCCGAGCATCCCGGTCGGGAAGCAGCGCTCGGCGACGACGACCCGCGCTTTCGCGGGCGGCCGCCCGAGCGTTGCACGGACGATCGCGTCGAGGACGAGGTAGCCGAGCGCTCCCCGGCCGTCCCAGCGCTCGAAGGCCTCGTCCGAGACGATGCGCTCCGGCCGTGCGTCGTGGTCGAGCTCGAGCGTCTCGAGCCACGGGACGCGCGAGAAGCCGTGCCCGGTCTTCCCGCGCCGCTCCGCCTCCTCGAAGTGCGCGAGAAGAACCTCCGCGTCGTCATCTGGGAAGCCGAGCCTGCGAAGCCTCTCTCCCGCCTCGGCCGACGTCACGACGAAGAGCGCTAGAGAACGGTCAGCGGCCTACGGATCGTGCCGGCGCGCGACGCGGCGACCGACTTCGCGAGCGCCACGATCGCGGCGGCGGCCTCCGACTCCGGGGCCGTCTCGAGCACGGAGAGCCCCTCGTCCGCTGCCTCGCGGAGCAGCGGGTCGAGCGGGATCCGGGCGAGGAGCGGCGCGTCGATCTCGTCGGCGAGCGTCTGACCGCCGCCCGAGCCGAAGAGCTCCTCGCCCGTGCCGACGAGGTAGGACATGTTCTCGACGGCGCCGAGGATGCGCATGCCGGTCTTGATGGCCATCTGCGCGGCGCGCACGGCGACTTGCTGCGCCGCCGGCTGCGGCGTCGTGACGACGAGCACCTCCGCACGCGGGAGAAGCTGGCCGAGCGACATGGGGATGTCCCCCGTCCCGGGAGGCATGTCTACGACGAGTGTGTCCAGGTCGCCCCAGTGGACATCCGAGAGGAACTGCTCGAGCGCTCGGTGCAGCATCGGGCCGCGCCACATGATCGGCGCGTTGTCGTCGAGGAAGAATCCGATCGACATGAGGCGGAGGTCGCCGCGGGCCGGCGGGACGATCATCTCGTCGACCGCGATCGGCTTCTGGTCGACGCCGAGCATGTGCGGGATCGAGTGCCCGTAGACGTCGGCGTCGAGGACGCCGACCTGCTCGCCCAGCCCGGAGAGGGCGACCGCGAGGTTCGCGGTCAGCGTCGATTTGCCGACGCCCCCCTTCCCCGAGGCGACCGCGACAACGCGCGTCGCGGGCGAGAGCGAGATCCCTTTCTCGGGACGCCCTCCGCGCAGCCGCGTCACGAGCGAGGCCTTCTCCTCGGGGGTCATCACGTCGAAGCCGAGCCTGACCGCCGTGACCCCCTCGACCGCACCGACTGCTCGCGTCACCTGCTCCTCGAACGAGTGCCGGAGCGGGCAGCCGGCGACGGTGAGCGCGATCGTCACCGACACGCGGCCGTCGTCCTCGACGAGGACGTCGCGCACCATGTCGAGCTCGGTGACGGGCTTGTGGAGCTCGGGGTCGATGACCTGCTCGAGCGCCTTCAGGATCGCGTCGCGGTCTGGTCGCACGGTGCGAGCGTAGCCGAGCGACTCCGGTACGACGCGCTGCTACCCGGTCAGCGCTAGCCTCGCGCGTATGCACCGCGCCGACTGCAGCGGGATGCTGACGATGTCGCCGTCGGGATGCTTGAGGTAGTGGCTCGAGCGCGAGACCCAAATCCATGCATACGCGTCACTCCAGGGCGATTCGGATCCGCGGAAATCGACCGGGAGCCAGCCCTTGGCTCCGACGGCTCTCGCAACCGGGTTGCCCATGGTGAAGAGCCGGAGATACGTCGCCTGGCCGTGACGGACAGGTCGACCGTCGACCGCGACCTTGGCGCTCTGCGGAGCTGCAAACGGCTGGAGCGATGCGGCCGCTTGCGTGAGCGTCGCGATCTCGTCGGCTCGTGGCTGCACCCAGATCGCGGGGCCGCTTGTGGAGACGACTCGCAGCACCCCTGCGGACGGAACCCAGTAGGCGACGGGCTCCGAGTACCCGCCGAAGGTGAGGGCGTAGAACGGCGCCGGGCCCACCGGCTTCACGTGCGAGTCATACGCTCCTCCCCACCACCGCACCGACGACTCGACGGTTCCGACCTGCGCACACCCACCGCTGCCGCAGAGGGAGACTGGGCCCTTCGCGGACGCCTGAGGCACGACGACGCAGGCAAGGACTCCAAAGGTGGCGAGCATGCGGCGCACGAGACTCCGTGACAAATCGTACGACTTCGACAAGCCTCAGCCAAGTGCGGCGGCGATGCGGGCGATGAGATCCGGCGTCCCTGCCGCAACGACTCGTGACCGTTGGCCGAGATCGAGCGGCGCGGCGGCGAACGGCGGGTCGTCGACGAGCTCGATCGCGAGCCCAACCTCACGGACGAGGAGCTGCGCGGCAGCGATGTCCACCGAGCGAGCGGTCTTCAGGGAGCAGACGCCGTCGATTCGCCCTGCGGCCAGATGGCAAAGGGAGAGCGCGAGCGATCCCATGACCCGCAGCCGCCCGGCGAGCCCGACGAGCTGCGGCGCGCGTTCGGCGATCGCGGGCGTGGTCGTCGCCTCGAAGGAGAGGATCTCGAGCTCGTCCTTCGGCCGGACGGCGCCCAACGGCTCGCCGTTCAGGAAGGCGCCCTTCCCGCGCTCCGCGGTCCACTCCTCGCCCGAGCCGAAGTCGTGGACGTACCCGAACTGGACGTCGCCCATCGTGGGCCCGTCGGAGACCGCGAGCGAGAAGGAGAAGAACGGGATCCCCCGCTTCGCGTTGATCGAGCCGTCGATCGGGTCGACGACGATCACCGTCCGCCCGCCGGTGCCGAACATCTTCGTCCCGAGCTCCTCGGAGACGAGGACGAAGCTCTCGCCCGTCGCTTCGAGCCGACGCACGACCGCGTCCTCCGCCGCCTGGTCGATCGCGGTCGTGTCGTCGCCGCCCTCGCCGCGGCGGAGGACCGGCTCCCGCTCGGACCGCGTCGGAAGCGTCTCGAGCACTCCTCGGATGTCCGCCGCGCACTCGCGGCACACCTCGAGCCACGGACTCACGACCGCTCCACCGGATGGAAGAGGAGGCCCGAGAGGGGCTTGGGGAAGAAGTACGTGCTCTTCGGGGGCATCCGCCTGCCCTTCCTCGCCGCCGCGAAGACGTCACCGACCCGCGGCTCGCGCAGGAGGAAGGCGACGTCCGCCTCTCCGCGATCGACCGCCCGCACCGCATCGGCCACGAACGGCGTGTACCCGATGCCCTCCAGGCCGTGGCGATCGACGAGCTCGGCGTCGAGCTCGGCACCGGCGCCGACCACGAGCTCCACGCCGTCCGCCCGGTACGCGACGGCGGCGGAGTGAGAGAAGGGCTCGCCCGCGAGTCGCGCGAGCGCCGCCTCGAGATCGACGCACGGCTCGCCGTCGCGGGCGGCGCGAAGATCGGGCCGGTCCGCGAACGTCCTGTGGGTCGGGAACACGTGCAGACCCGGGTCGGCGGTCGAGACGAGGAGCGCCATGATCCGAGGGTCGGGGTCATCTGTCTCGGCTGCGTACTCGAGCGCGCTCTCGTAGCGGTGGTGCCCGTCGGCGATGAGGAGCTGGCGTCTCGCCGAGCGCTGCCGAGGTCGAAGCCCGGCGCCCGCCAGAGCTTTGCGCCGTCCGCCTCGAGATCCGGCTCGCCCTCCGGAGCCGCCACTCCGAGCTCGCCGTCGAAGAGGAGGAAGATCGGCTCGAGGTGCACGCGTGTCTCGCGGAGGAGCCGGCGTCGTTCCTCGCGGATCCGCGGATGAGTTCGCTCGTGCGGGACGACGCTGCCAGTCGCGTACGGCTCGACCGCGAGCGAGACGACGACTCCTTTCCGACGCCGTGCGACGCCGTCGGGTCCGACGTAGTCCTCCGCGAGGAGCCATGCGCCGGGTTGGCCTTCACGCTCGAGCACCCCGTCGGCCAGCCAGGTCCGGTAGAGCTCGCCCGCCTCGCCGCCGAGTCCGGGAGCGTGAGATGGACGACGTTGTACGGGCTGCGGGTGAAGAGCCGCGCCCGTTCGTCCGCGGTGACGGCGTCGTACGGAGGAGCGACGAGATCGGGCAGCGGGCCGGCCGCGCCCGAGTAGCGGACGGCGCGGAACGGCTGCACGTCGGCCATCGCGGGCGAGCGTACCAACGGCGCGCCCGCGCTTAGACTCAGCTCCCGTGACGACGATCGCGGAGCTCGCCGAGGACAGGACCGTCGAGGGCGTGTTCGCGGTCACCCGCAAGGAGCGGAGGCGCACCCGAGCGGGAGCGGCGTATCTCGCGCTCGAGCTCTCGGACGCGAGCGGGCGGATCGACGCCCGCGTCTGGAGCGACGTCGACCTCCTCGACACGCGCTTCGACGAGGGTGACGCGGTTCGCGTGCTCGGCCGCGTCGAGCGGTTCGGAGGGCGCCTGCAGCTGCAGGTACGGGTCGTCGAGGCAGTCGAGGGCGCTGACCCGGTCGACCTCACCCCCTCGCTCCGGCGCGACGCAGACGAGCTCGACGGCTTCCTCGAGTTCCTCGCGGACGAGGTCTCGCATCCCGGGCTCTCTTCCCTCGTCGGATCGTTCGTCGGGGACGAGCGGATCCGCGCCTCCCTCCGGGCTCTGCCCGCCGCCGGCGCGGATGGACATCACGGCTATGCGGGGGGCCTCCTCGAGCACACGGTCGGGGTCGCGACGCTCTGCCGCGAGACCGCGCAGCTCCATCCCAGGCTCCGCCACGACCTGCTGCTGGCGGCCGCTCTGCTCCACGACGTCGGGCGAATCCGCGAGCTCCGCGGTGGGCCGACCTTCGCGCAGACAGAGGAAGGCCGCCTGCTCGGACACGTCCACCTCGGCCTCCGGATGATCGAAGAGCGCGCCTCCGGGCTCGACCCGGAGGCCCTCGCCGAGCTCCTCCACGCCGTCGCCTGCCACCACGACCGCCAGTCGGCGCGGACCGCGGAGGCGGCGGTCGTCTACCACGCGAACCAGCTCGACGCGCAGGCTGCGACCCGCCCCGTCGGCGACGACTGAGACCGCGTGACGCTGTTGGCGCTCTGTGGCGCCGCCTCCTGGGGCGCCGGAGACTTCCTGGGCGGCCTCGCGTCGCGACGCGCGCCCGTGCTCGTCGTGCTGGCGGTCTCCCAGGCGCTCGGGCTGGCCGGTGTCGCGCTCTGGGTGCTCCTCTCCGGTGACTCGTTCCCGGGAGTCGTCGAGCTCCTGCCCGCGGTCGCCGCGGGAGCCGCCGGGCTCCTCGGGCTGGGCGCTCTCTACCGCGGGTTCGCCGTCGGTGCGATGGGCATCGTGGCACCGATCTCCGCCGCGTCGCCGCTCGTCCCCCTCACCGTCGACGCGGCTCGGGGAACGATGCCGAGCGCGCTCCAGGTGGTCGGAATCGCCCTCGTGCTGGGTGGCGTGGGCACCGTCTCGTTCACCCCGTCTGCGACAGGCTCTCGGATCGCCGCGGGGGCGGGACTGGCCGCGCTCGCCGCGCTCGGCTTCGGGCTCTTCGTCGTCGGCATCGGCGCCGGAGCGGAGCACGGAGCCGCCTGGGCGGTCGTCGGCGCCCGACTCACGTCGGCGAGCATCGCGCTCGTACTGGTGCTCGCGACCTCCACGTCACTCGGAGCAGCCCGGCCGGTGCTGCCGCAACTCGTCGCCGTCGCGGTGTTCGACACCGGAGCGAACGTGCTCGTGGCCGTGGCCACGACGCAGGGCCCGGTCGGGATAGTCGCGGTCCTCAGCGCTCTTTACCCGATCGCGACCATCGTCCTCGCGCGCGCGTTCCTCGGCGAGCGACTCTCGGCCTCGCGGCGGATCGGAGGCGTGATCGCGATCGCGGGGGCGGCGCTCGTCGCCGCCGGCTGAGCGGAGTCGGAAAGGATCGGTCGCATTCCTCGTCAGACGTTGAAGCGGACGTTGAGGACGTCGCCGTCCTCGACGACATAGCCCTTTCCTTCGAGCCGCTGGACGCCGCGCCGCGCAGCCTCCGCGTGCGAGCCCGCGTCGAGGAGGTCGTCCCAGCGGATGACCTCGCAGCGGATGAAGCCGCGGGCGATGTCGGAATGGATCGACTCGGCTGCGTCGAGCGCGGTCTCACCGTGGCGGAGCGTCCATGCGCGCGCCTCCGTGTCGCCGACCGTGAAGAACGAGATCAGGCCGAGCGCGTCCTTCAGCCGACGGACCACCTCGTCGAGCGCGGACGGTCCCTCGCGGAACTCGGCCGCGTCCTCGGGCGAGAGCTCCGCGAGCTCCATCTCGAGCTCGCAGTCGATCCCCCCGAGCCCGTTGACGATCGGGATGAGCGGCTTCGTCGTCAGCGGGTCCAGCTCGCCGGGAAGGTCACCCCGCCACTCGGAGAGCGGCTTTCCCTCGTCGAGGAGGGCGAGCAACTCCTCCAGGTGCGAGACCTCCTGCCGCTTCGCCGGGTCGCCCGACTTCGCCTCGTTCCGGACACGCTCGAGCCGCCGCTCGACGTGGTCGCGGTCGGCGACGAGGAGCTCGAGCCGGATCGCCTCGAGATCGCGGTCGGGATCGGCGTCGTGCGAGAAGCCGTCCGCGACCGCGAGGAGCGCATCCGACTGCCGGAGACCGCCGAGGAGCGCGCCTCCCGTCCCGGGCACGTCGACGACACGGATCGCCGCCGGTGACACCTTCCGCGAGCCGATGAGCGCAGCGAGTCGGTCGAGTCGGTCGTCCGGGATCGTGGCCACGCCCACGTTCGGCTTGTCCGTCACCGAGGCGTACGCAGTCACCTCCGCACCGGCGTGCGTGAGCGCGTTGAACAGCGCCGTCTTGCCCGCATTGGGCAGGCCGACGATCCCGACCTGCAGCGGCACTAGTCGCCGAAGCCGACGCGCCCTTCGCGGGCGAAGCGCTTCACGTACAGCACGCGCGGAAGGACGAGCAGGATCGGGCCGTCCTGCGCGTCGAGCGCGAGAGCGTCGCTCGAGCCCGCTTTCAGCGCGCGGTCGAGCGCCTCCGCGCTCGCGGGTTCAACGAGCACGCTCAGGATCGTCCCTCCTTCGAGCCCCACTTCGATTCGGACGAACTCGCCTTCAGCCACCGGACACCACCTCCGTCAGGACGCCGTGCACGGCGTCGGGATGCACGAATGCGACCTCGAGCCCGAGCAGACCGGGCCGAGGCGCGAGATCGATCAGCTCCGCTCCCGATGCCGCCAGCTCCTCGAGCGTCGTGCGGATGTCGTCCGCCTCGTAGGCGACGTGATGCAGACCGGGACCGCGCTTCTCGAGGAAGCGGCCCACCGGCGAGCTGTCTGCCGTAGGCGCGAGGAGCTCGACCCGGCCGTCGCCCACGAGGACGAACGCCGCCTCGACGTCGTCCGGCTCGAGCGCAGCCCGGTGCTCGACGCGGGCGCCGAAGAGCTCGGCGTAGGTGGCGATCGCCTCGTCGAGGTCCGGCACCGCCATGCCCACGTGATGGATGCCGCGGAGCGCCACGCGCGCGATGCTACTCGTCGGCCGCCCGCCGGTCGCGCGGTCGCCGTCAGTCGCGGAGCGGAAGCGCGCGGACGATGCCGACGGTCTCGGACGACCTCGACTCGGCCTTCACGTCGGAGAGGATTGCCGCGAGCTCCGCTCGGTCGAGCGTCTCCCGCTCGAGAAGCGCCTCGGCGACGCGGTCGAGCGCGGCGTGGTGCTTCGATAGAAGTCGCTTCGCCTCCTCGTACGCGCCGTCCGTCAGCCGCGCCTGCTCGGTGTCGCGCAGTCGCTTCGTCTCCTCCGAGAGTGCGTAGTTGTCGGCTCGCATCGTCCGCGCCGGAGCGATCTCCGACATGCCGTATTCGAACACCATCGCGCGCGCGAGCTCGGTCACCCGCTCGAGGTCGTCGGCGGCACCGTTCGTGATCCGCCCGAAGACGACCTCCTCCGCCGCCCGCCCGCCCAGGAACACGGACATCAGGTCGACGAACTCCTCACGGGTGTGCAGGTAGCGGTCCTCGGCCGGCATGTTCAGCGTGTACCCGAGCGCATCCCCGCGAGAGACGATCGTCGCCTTCTGCGCCGGGAAGAGGTCGCCCACGAGATGCGACATGACCGCGTGGCCCGCCTCGTGGTAGGCGAGGATCCGCTTCTCCTTCTCGGACACGACGCGACGCTGCTGAAGACCCGCGACGATCCGCTCGAGCGCCGCGTCGAAGTCGGACTGGCGCACGTACTGCGCCCCCGCGCGCCCGGCCAGGATCGCGGCCTCGTTGCACAGATTCGCCAGGTCCGCTCCCGTCAGCCCCGCCGTCTGCTTCGCGACGCGGCCGAGATCGACGTCCGAGGCGAGCGGCTTGGAGTGGGTGTGCACGCCGAGGATCGCCTCGCGACCGGCGACGTCGGGCGCCGCGACGAGCACCTGCCGGTCGAAGCGACCGGGGCGCAGGAGCGCCGGATCGAGGTCCTGAAGTCGGTTGGATGCAGCCATGACGACGACCTCGTCGCGAGCGCCGAATCCGTCGAGCTCGACGAGGAGCTGATTCAGCGTCTGGTCGTGCTCGCGGTGCAAGCCGCCGCCGATGCGCGTCGTGCCGACCGCGTCGAGCTCGTCGATGAACACGATCGAGGGCGAGTTCTTGCGTGCCTCCTCGAAGAGCTTGCGAATCCGTGCGGCCCCGAGCCCGGCGAACATCTCCACGAACGACGCCGCGCTCGCCGAGTAGAAGTTCGCGCCGGACGCGCTTGCGACCGCCTTCGCCAGCAGCGTCTTCCCGGTTCCGGGAGGCCCGTGCAAGAGGATCCCCCGCGGGACGCGCGCCCCCAGCTTCTCGAAGCGGCGGCGGTTACGAAGGAAGTCGACCACCTCCGCCAGCTCCTCCTTCGCCTCGTCCAGCCCGGCTACGTCGTCCCAGGACACGGCCACCTGGGAGCCCTTGACGACCGGGGCCGGCTTCGCCTGCGGCATGAAGCGCAGCGTGTACAGCAGGAGCACGATCACGATCCCGAAGAACAAGATCGGGAGCCACGTGATCAGGGTGTTCTGGAGGTCGTTCACCGGCTCGAATCGTTATCGGCACGCCGTTCGGGCGCCTCAAGGCGGGTGAGGCCGTCGCCTGCGGAGGGCGCTAGCGTAGAGCTGTGCCGAGCGAGCTCCCGCTCCCACCGCACGCCGACGCCGCCGCCGTCGCCGCCGTCTGGAGAGTCCCCTACGAGAGGCGCTTCCACGAGGCTCTCGGATGGGCCGAGGAGCACCGGATCCGCCCCGCTGCGGGCGACGCGATGCGCGTGTGCCTGCTCTGCGTCGACCTCCAGAACACGTTCTGCACTCCCGGCTTCGAGCTCTTCGTCGCCGGGCGTTCCGGAATCGGCGCGCTGGACGACAGCGCGCGTCTGTGCGAGTTCCTGTACCGGAGTCTCGGCACGATCACGGAGGTCGTCGTCACCCTCGACACGCACCAGGCATTCCAGATCTTCCACGCGCCGTTCCTCGTCGACGCGGAAGGGCATCACCCCGATCCGTTCACCCTCGTCACACCCGAGGACGTCGCATCCCGCCGCTGGCGGGTCGATCCCGACGCGGCCGAGCTCGTCGGCTTCGGCCAGGGTCGTGCGGACGCACACCTCGGCTCGTACGTCTCGACGCTCGCCGCGACCGGCAAGTACGACCTCACGGTCTGGCCGTTCCACGCGCTCCTCGGGGGGATCGGACACGCGCTCGTGAGCGCCGTCGAGGAGGCGATCTTCTTTCACGCGATCGCACGGCGCGCACAGACGCGGTTCCAGCTCAAGGGGCGAAGCCCGCTCACCGAGCACTACTCCGCCCTCGGCCCGGAGGTGCTCCGCGGCGCGCAGGACGAGGTGCTCGGACGGCGGAACGAGGCCCTCGTCGCCCACCTCCTCGGCTTCGACGCCGTGCTCGTCGCCGGGCAGGCGAAGAGCCACTGCGTCGCGTGGACGATCGACGACCTGCTCTCCGATCCCGCCGCACGCGAGCTCGAGGCGGCGAAGCGCCTCTATCTGCTCGAGGACTGCATGTCGTCGGTCGTCGTTCCGGAGGTCGTGGACTACACCGACGAGGCCGACACCGCGTTCGTCCGGTTCGCAGCCGCGGGAGCGCATGTCGTCCGTTCGACCGAGCCGATGGCGGCGTGGCCCGGCCCGATCGGAGCCGCGCTCGCTAGGTGACGCGCTCGAGCCGGGCGCTCGGGCGCAACCTGCGGCCGACCTTCCCGACGGGCCGGCCGTCGAGCAGGACGACGTCCGCTGTGAAGTCGTTCGCGCCGCGGATAAGCGACGAGCCGACGCCGTAGACGTCGGCGGGAACGCCTCGCTCCTCGAAGGCGCGGATCTTGTCGACGCCGAACCCGCCGGAGACGACGATGCGCACGTCTCCGAACCCCTCCCCGTCGAGCGCGTCTCGCACCTTGCGTACGAGGCGCTCGTTGACGCCACGCGGGTCGAAGTCTCCGAGCTCGTCGAGGAGCGAGCGGTCGACGAGATCGGCCGACGTGTCGAGCCGCACGCCCCAGAGCCTCGGTCCCAACGCTCGAGCCACCTCGAGCGCCGTCCGCACGGAGTCGTTCTCGAAGTCGACGAGGACGACGACGTGCATGTCGTCCGGAGCCCACTCCGCGAACTTCGCGGCGGCGAGGACCGTGTCGCCGTCGTACGCGGCGATGAGCGCATGCGGGACGGTTCCGATCCCGCGACCGCCCCACCACGACGCCTGCGCATCGGTCGAGACACCGATCGCGCCCGCGACATGGGCCGCGTAGCCGTCCCCCGTCTGGACGCGGTGGTGGTCGTGCCGCGCCGGGAAGTAGAGGATCTCCTTACCCCTTGCCGCTTCGACCACGCGCCGAACGTTCGTGGAGACCAGCGTCCGCCGCGCGAGCACGCCGAGGTAGACGGTCTCGAGGTGCGCGAACAGGGTGTAGTCCCCTTCGATCGTGAGCACGGTCTCCCAGGGCTCGATCGAGTCGCCCTCGTACAGCGCCGACACCTCGAGCTCGTCCCAGCCGTGCGAGCAGAGCTCGAGAATCGCGACGGCTTCGTCGATCCCACCGAGGAGCGCGTGCTCCTTCTGGAAGACCTGCATCAGGACGTGGGGGTGCCGGCCGTCGGCGAGGAGCGCCGAGCGCGCGTGGTTGAAGTACGCGTCGGTGTAGTAGCCGTCGCGCATCTTCTCGACCGGAAGGCCGAAGATCTCGGGTGCGAGCCGACGCGTCCCGGCCCGCGTGAGCGTCATCTCTCGAGGGCGAGGCAGGCGTCTCGGGCCGCGTTCGCGACCTCGAGCTGCTCGGGCGACGGCTCCGCGGTCGAGAATCGCCGCTGTACTTCGAATCCCGGCCACTCGAGTGCCTTGGCGACGGGGTGATCGGGGTGCCCGGCGGTCCATGCGAACACCTCCACGGACGCTCCGATCGCAACCGTCGTCCCCACGAGCCGCGCCACCCCGCGCGCGGGGCGTGGGACACGCGCGACCAGCGCATTCGCCGCGAGGGAGGCTCCGACGAGGGGCGCGATCAACTGGGTTCCGCAGCGAGGGTGCTCCTTCGGCGCGGGCGCGTCGTTCTCGTACGTCCCGATCGAGATGTGCTCCGCGCCGTGGTAGGCAGCCAGATTCGGCCCGCGGACGGCGAGCATGGCGGGAAGCAGCGCCGCGGCCGCGGCCGTCAGCTCGGTCAAGCCCGGCGAGAGCAGGCGGGAGCGGCGGATGGTCCGGACGGCCACCGAGGAAGCCAAGATCGCCCCGAGGACCGCGGGGCGCTCGAACGGGAACCGGACCTGCGGCAGCGCACGGCGGACCGTCGGCAAGAGCGCGAACGCCTCCGCGAGGCGTATCGGCCCGCGCAGCACGGGCATCCGCACTTGCGCGACGGGAGCCAACGTCGGCTTGCGGCCGGAGGCGACGCGGACGACGCCCTCGTTGTCCCGTACCGCGCAACCCCAGGACGTCGGGCCGTGCACGAGAACCCCGTTCTGGAGGGCCATCCCCCCGAGCCGGACCTTCTGGTCGTCCATGGTCAGAGCGTACCGGCGGGCTTCGGATGTGCCACTAGCCGGGGGACTCCGTCGCGAGCGCTCGAAGCGCCTGCTGGAGCCGGTCCGAGGCAGGGCCGCGCGCAAGCCCGATGCCGTCGAGCTCGGCGATCGGCATCACCTCGCGAACCGAGGACGTCGTGAACGCCTCGTCCGCGGCAAGGACCTCGTCGAGCGCGTAGCTGCCCTCTGCGACCCGGAAGCCGCACCCGGGAGCGAGCTCGAGAACGGTCGCGCGGGTCACGCCTGCGAGGATCCCGAGGTCGAGCGAAGGGGTGAGGAGTACCTCTCCCCGACGCCACCAGACGTTCGTCACAGGCGCCCTCGAGCACGATCCGGTCGTCGTCGACGAAGATCGCGTCGTCCGCGCCCCGTCTCCTCGCCTCGGCCTCCGCCGCCATGTTCACGGCGTAGCTCGTCGACTTGATCCCCGGTAGGAGCCACGGCGCCGATGCCCGGACGCCGAGGAGCGAGACGACCCGAGCGCCTTGCACCCGCACCTCCTCGATCCAGTCTGGAATCTCGCTCAGGAGCGCGAGCGCCTGCGCCCCCTCTCCCACTGGCCCGGCGGTCCAGACGAGCCGCAGAACGGCGTCGGCGAGCTCCGCGCCGTGCGCGTCGAGAACGAGCGCGACGAGCGCCTCCAGCTCGCGGATGGTGACCGAGGGAAGGCCGATCCCGGCAGCGGAGCTCTCGAGACGTTCGAGGTGCTCGGCGAGACGGAAGGGCACGCCGCCGTACACCCGGAGCGTCTCGAATGCCGCCTGCCCGCGCAGGAGCGCCTCGTCGTCGGCGCGCACGACCGGCTCCGCCGGATCGCAGAGGCCGCGGCCGGTCACCGCGAGCGCGAGGAGCGTCACGCGTGCTCCCGCCTCGCGCACGGGACGCCCGAGCCGATCGCCTCGAGGAGTGGGCGTGCCTTCGTCCACGACTCCTCGACCTCGGTCGCAGCATCCGAGTCCCACACCACGCCTCCGCCGACCCAGAGGTGGATGCGCTCACCGTCGAGCGCGAACGTGCGGATGGTCAGCGCCAGCTCGAAGTCGCCGTTGCCACGAACGCGACCGAGCGCGCCCATCGAGGCTCCGCGACCCACCGGCTCCAGCTCGGCGATCAGGCCCACAGCAGCGATCTTCGGCGCTCCCGTCACCGATCCGCCGGGAAACGTCGCCTCGAGGATCTCCGCCAGACCGACACCTCCGCGCAGCGTGCCTTCGACGGTCGAGACCATGTGCTCGACACCTGCGAGCCGCCCGGTCGCCATCAGCTCGGGCCAGCGGACGCTTCCCGCCTCGCACACCCGCGAGAGGTCGTTCCGCTCGAGATCGACGATCATCACGTGCTCGGCGGCGTCCTTCTCGGACGACGCGAGCTCGTGCTCGTGTCCCGGTGGCCGCGTCCCCTTGATCGGCTTCGTCCAGATCCTGCTCCCGCGTCGGGCGAGGAAGAGCTCCGGGGACGCCGAGACGACCGCCCAGCCGTCGCCTTCGAACGGCTCCGGACGAAGCGGATCGAGCGGTCGCAGAGCGGCAGCCAGCCCTGGGGCGGTCCCGGCGAACGGCGCCGACAGATGCTGGACGAGATTGACCTGATACACGTCGCCGGCCGCGATCGCCTCTCGCACCCGCTCGACGGCGTTCTCGTACTCGGCGCTCGTCCAGGTGGGTTCCCACCGTCCGAGGCGCGGACCTGGGCCGACTTCGCCCGCGACCTCGCGGGTGCGATCGCGGATCACGCACGCAGCCAGCGGAAGGACGCACGGCTCCGGAGGCGACGGGGTGCCTCGGCGCCGGATCGTCTGCGAGAGCCCGAATCCGAGGTAGAGGTCGGCCTCGAGCGTCTCACCGCCGGGCACGAAGAACCCGGCGCTCCGCAGGAACTCCTCGATCGCGAGGAACGCGTCCTCGGCGCGACGGAGCTCGAGCCGGGAGCCGGCACTCCTGTCGGGCATCTCCTCGCGCGGTCTCAGCCGCTCACCGGCTCGGCGACGAGCGCGCTCAGCCGCTCGTACTGCGCCCCCGGATCGTCGTGCCAGAAGACGGCGCTGCCGGCGACGACGAGGTCCGCGCCCGCCTTCCGGACGCTCTCGATCGTCTCCTCGTTGACGCCGCCGTCGACCTGGACGCGTACCCCGTCCGGTAGCAGCGAGCGGAGTCGCTCGATGCGGCCCAGGGCCTCGGGCATCAGCTTCTGACCCGAGTACCCCGGGTGGATCGACATGCAGTTGACGAGATCCGCCTCCCGCGCCGCGTCGGCGGCCTTCTCCACCGCGGTCTCCGGGTTGAAGGCGATGCCGACGCCGAGCCCGAGCGCCCGCGCGTCCGCGATCGCGGAGGCAGGATCGTCGACGACCTCGATGTGGAAGGTCACGCTGTCCGCTCCTGCGTGCGCGAAGGACTCGAGGTGGCGGCGCGGCTCGCTCACCATCAAGTGGCAGTCGAGCATGCAGTCCCATCCGCGGGCGAACGGGGAGATCGCCTCGAGCACGACCGGACCGATCGTGATCTCGGGGACGAAGTGCCCGTCGCCGGTGTCGAAGTGGAAGACCCGCACCCCGGCTGTGACGAGCTCCGCGAGCTGTTCGCGGAGGCGGGAGAAGTCGGCCGCGTAGATCGACGGCTCGACCTCGACCTCGCGCGCACGCTCACCCCACGCCATCGCGCGCACCGTACTGGACCGGCGCAGCGGAACGCAGCGCCGCGACCTCGCTAGGTCGCGCGGGGGGTGCGCCAGCCGCCGTGTCGACGCGTGAGCACCTCGGCCGCCTTCGGCCCCCACGACCCCTTCTCGTACGGCTCGACCGGCGGCGCCTGGTCGAGGAGCGGCTGCACGATCCGCCAGGTCTCCTCGACGACGTCCCAGCGCGGGAAGAGCGCGCCGTCACCGCGAAGCGCATCCGTGAGCAGGCGCTCGTAGGGCCCCGGCGTCGTGCCGAGCTCGTCGACGAACGACAGGTCGAGCGACACGGGCCGCGACGAGTCCTTGCCCGGCGTCTTCGCGCGGATCCCGATCGTGACGCCTGCGTCGCGGCCGATCCGAAAGACGACGTCGTCAGGTCCGGGGCACGAGAGACGGTGCGACCCGAACCTGAGCTCCGGCACCTTCCGCAGCCGGACGACGATCTCCGTCGCGCTCACGGGCAGCGCCTTGCCGGCGCGGACGAGGATCGGGACGCCCGACCAGCGCCAGTTCTCGATCTCGAACCGGAGCGCGACGAACGTCTCCGTGTCCGAGCCGGGCGCCACGCCGTCGATGCTGTGGTAGCCCTCGTACTGACCCCGCACAGCATGCGTCGGATCGACCGACGGCATCGCCCGGAAGACGTCGAGCCGATGGCGCGACACGGCGTCGTCGTCGCCCGCGGGCGGCTCCATGGTGACGAGCGCGAGCACCTGCAGCAGGTGGTTCTGGACGACGTCGCGAAGCGCTCCGACACGGTCGTAGAACGCACCCCGGTCCTCGACGCCGAAGTCCTCCGCCATCGTGATCTGGATCGACTCGACGTGCTCGCGGCTCCACACCGGCTCGAAGAGCGCGTTCGCGAAGCGGAGGTACATGATGTCCTGCACCGGCTCCTTGCCGAGGAAGTGGTCGATGCGGTAGAGCCGCTCCTCGGGAACGAGCGCCGTCAGTCGGTCGTTGAGCTCGCGCGCAGACTGGAGATCGGTTCCGAACGGCTTCTCGACCACGAGGCGCGCGTTCGCGAGCAGGCCGGCCTCCGCGAGCTCCTCGGCGACCTCGAGGAACTTGACCGGGGGGATCGCGAGATAGAAGACCGGAGCCGAGGCGCCCGCGAGGGCCTTCCGGATGCCGCCGTAGACGTCGTCCTCGGCCCCCTCGCCGCCCACGTACGTCAAACGCGAGAGGAACGTGTCGAGCGTCTCGCGATCGACGCTCGCACCCTTCGCGGCCGTGATCGCGTCGCGCGCGTGGTCGCGGATCCCGTCCTCGGTCAGCGGCCGGCGGCCGACACCGACGACCGGACAGGTGAGGATCCTCTGCTTCGTGAGGTCGTAGAGCGCGGGCAGCGTCTTCGTCCGCGCGAGGTCGCCGGTGATACCGAAGACGACGAGTGCGTCCGCCGTCTCGCTCATGCGTGACCGAGAAGCGACCGCGCGACGGACCGGAGCATCTCGACGCCGAGCTCGAGATCGTCGACCGCGATGCGCTCGTTCGCCGAGTGGACGAGCCTGGTGGCGAGCTCGGTCTCCATCGCCCTCAGCGGAAAGTACCCGTACGCGACCGTGCCGAACGCCTCGCGCAGGAAGTGGCTGTCGGTGAAGCCGGGATTGACGAGCGGTGCGAGACGCGCGCCGGGCTCGATGGCCGCAGTGAACTCCTCGAGCGCGTCCCAGAGTGGCGAGTCGATCGGCGAGCGAGTCCCGCCCACCGCCTCGAGCCACTCGAGCTCGTAGCTGCCGTCGCCGAGCGCCGCCCGGATCAACGGTTCCACGTCCTCGGGTGTCTGCTGCGGCAGGAGCCGGCAGTCCACCGTCACCTCGCACACGGCCGGGATGACGTTCGTCTGATGCGACGCGTCGATCATCGTGGGCGAGAGCGTGAGCGAGAGGATCGGCTCCACGAGCCCGCCGAGCACCGGATCGAGCTCGCGTACGCGTTCGAGCGCGACGCCGACCGCAGGCGCCTCTCCGAGCACCGCCTCGAGGAACTTACTCGCCTCCGGGATCAGGTCACGCGGGGGCTCGAATGCGTCGAGCGCCCCGACGTAGCGCGCGGCCTTGACGAGCGCGTTGTCCGCGATCCCGGGCATCGACGCATGGCCGCTCCGCCCGTGGACGCGGAGCACGAACGGCGCGGACATCTTCTCGGCCGTCCCGCACAGATAGACGGGCGCGCCGTCGACGACGAGTCGATCGCCGCCGCCCTCGTTGACCGCGTAGTCGCAGCGGACCGCCTCGGGGTGCGCCTCGACGAGCCAGCTCAGCCCGAAGTCGGCTCCGACCTCCTCGTCGGCGACGGAAACGAAGACGAGGTCGCCCGAGGGTGCGAACCCCTCGCGAGCGAGCGAGGCGAACGCGACCGCCGACGCCGCGACCTGGCCCTTCATGTCGAGCGCTCCGCGGCCCCAGACCTCGTCGTCGACGAGGTCGCCCGACCACGGGTCGCGCGCCCACTCTCCGGGGTCCGCGAGCACCGTGTCCGTGTGCGAGAGGAAGGCGAGCGTGGGGCCGTCGCCGCCCACCAGGCGCGCGACGACGTTGGCGCGCTCCGGCTCACGCGCGATCAGCTCGCACTCGATCCCGCTCCGCGCGAAGTAGTCGCGGAGCGCCGCTGCCGCCCGGGTCTCGTTGCCCGGCGGGTTGACCGTGTCGAGGCGGAGCAGCTCCTGCAGGAGCGCCGTCACCTCGTCGCGATACGCCACTAGGACGAGGCCTTCGAGAGCGCGGTGAGCTCGTTCCGGACCTCCCACAGCTCCGGGAACGAGACCTTCGTGACGAGGCGACCGAGGAGCTCGACCGGCGTTCCCTGCGTTCCGACGACCTTGTCGCCGATCACGCGGGCGACGACCTGGTAGTGGCGCATCCGCCAGAGCTGGGCCTGCTCGTCGAGCTCGAGCAGCGCCTCGGCGAGCTGATACAGCTCCTCGTGGACGCGGCCCTGGACGTAGACGTCGGCGATGCTCAGCCCGGCCGCGCGGCGGGTGGCGTGGAATGCCTGCCCGAGCCTCGGGAGTATGCGACGGAGCTCGGTCCAGCCCGGGGAGTCGAACCCGGAGCCGTGCCCGAGCACCTGGCGGATCTCCTGATACTCCCACGGGGACATGTGCTCGAGCATCTCGAGCTGCGGGATCAGAAAGCGCACACAGAGGGACGAGCGCCGTAGCAGGCGCAGCGCCCTTCGGAGGTCTCCCTCCTCGATCAGCCGGGCGGCTTCGTCCGCGTCCGCGGCCGCCAGCTTGAGCCAGAGCTCCGACGTCTGATGCGTGACCTGAAAGAGGAGCTCGTCGCGATGGACCCACTCGTCAGGCCCTTTCTGGAGCGAGAGGAGGTCGTCGGTCCTGAGGTAGCGCTCGTAGTCGGAACGCGCCTCGCCGTCGAGGATCGGCTGCGAGTAGTCCTCCGCTTCAGCCCCGTCGGACATGCCCGGAGCATACTTCGCGCGTGGGGGACCTCTTCACCCAGGCCGCGCGGGATCGCCAGGCAGAATCGGCGCCGCTGGCTGTGCGCCTGCGGCCACACTCCCTCGACGAGCTCGTCGGCCAGCGGCACGTGCTCGGCGAAGGATCGGCTCTCCGGCTCGCGATCGAGGAAGACCGCGTTCCCTCGATGATCCTCTTCGGCCCGCCGGGCAGCGGGAAGACGACGACCGCCCGGATCGTCGCCGAGCGGACCGGTGCCGGGTTCGACGAGCTCTCGGCGGTGTCGGCGCGCGTGGACGACGTGCGCGCGGTGATCCGGAACGCCGAGGAGCGGCTCGGCGCGAACGGCCTGCGCACGATCCTCTTCATCGACGAGATCCACCGCTTCAACAAGACTGCAGCAGGACTCGGTCCTGCACGCCGTCGAGGACGGGCTCGTGACGCTCATCGGCGCGACGACCGAGAACCCGTACTTCGAGGTCAACGCGGCGCTCCTCTCCCGCTGCACGGTGATCGAGCTGCTCGCGCTCTCGGACGAGGAGCTCGGAGTCGTCGTGCGCCGTGGTGCAGCGGAGCTCGGGTCGATGCAACCGACGCGGTCGTCGACACGATCGCGAAGCGCGCGGGCGGCGATGCGCGGGCCGCGCTCCAGATCCTCGAGCTCGCCCACGACACCGCACGCGCCGAGGGGGCGCCCCTCACGGAGAGCCACGTCGCCGACGCCGCCCGCAAGCGTCCGCTCCTATACGACCGCAAGGGCGACCAGCACTACGACTTCGCCTCGGCGTTCATCAAGTCGCTGCGCGGCGGCGATCCGGACGCGGCCGTCTACTACCTCGCGGCGATGCTCGAGGCGGGCGAGGACCCGCGCTTCATCGCCAGACGCATGGTCATCCTCTCCTCCGAAGACGTCGGAAACGCGGACCCGCGGGCGCTCTCCGTCGCGGTGGCCGCAGCGCACGCGCTCGAGCTCGTCGGTCTCCCGGAGGCACAGCTCAACCTCTCGCAGGCGGCGATCTACCTCGCTCGCGCGCCGAAGTCGAACGCGTCGGCGACGGCGATCTGGGAGGCGCGAAACGACGTGCGGGAGCTCGGCAACGCGCGGCCGCCGGCGATGCTTCGCTCCACCGGGCACTCGCGTGCGGCGAAGGCTCGTGGCCACGGCGAGGGCTACGTCTATCCGCACGACGACCCCGCCGGATTCGAGCTCGAGTATCTCCCGGAGGAGCTTCGCGGGCGCCGGTACTATCGCCCCGCCGGTACGGGTGAGGAGGCGGTCGATGGCGGTGACGACAGGTGAGAAGGCCCCTGCGTTCGACCTCGCGGTGACGTACCAGGAGCGCGTGCGGCTCTCCGACTTCCTCGGCCGCCGCAACCTCCTCCTCGTGTTCCACCCGTTCGCCTTCACCTCAGTGTGCGAGGAGGAGGCGCTCGACCTCCAGGAGAACCTCGATTCCTTCGCGAACGCGGAGACAGACGTCGTGCTCGTGTCCTGCGACCCGTGGCCGGCGCGCCAGGCCTGGAAGAAGCAGCTCGAGGCGACGTACGCCTTCGCCTCCGACTTCTGGCCCCACGGCGAGGCCTCGAAGGCGTACGGCGTGTTCGACGAGGAGCTCGGCGCGCCCTATCGGGGAACGTTCCTGATCGACAAGGAGGGAGTCGTCATCTGGTCGCTCGTCAAGCTCTCTGGCGAGCGGCGCACGGAGATGGTCCCCGAGTCGCTCGGGACGCTCCACGAGCACGAGTGAGGCTCGCGCTCCACGCCTGGGGCGAGGAGGGCGCTCCTCGTGTGGTCTGCCTGCACGGCGTCACGAGCCACGGGCGTCATTTCCAGAACCTCGCCGCAGCGCTGCCCGGGCATCACGTCCTCGCGCCCGATCTGCTCGGCCACGGCTCGTCTCCGTACGAGCCGCCGTGGGATGTCGACGCGCACATCGACGCCATCGTCGAGTCGGTGGGCGCAGGGCCTGCACCGCTCGTCGGGCACTCGTTCGGCGGCCGTCTCGCCTTCGAGATCGCGGCGCGGGCGCCGAAGCTCGTGCCGCGCCTCGTCCTCCTCGACCCGGCGATCCTCCTACCGCCGCACGTCGCGCTCCTGGCCGCCGAGAACGCGCGGAACGAGCGCGCCTACGTCTCCTTCGACGAGGCGATCACGCGACGCTACGACGAGAGCCAGCTCCACTCGGCGCCGCGCGCGCTGCTCGTGGACGAGCTCCGGAATCATCTCGTGCCGAGCGACGACGGCCTCTATCGCTACCGCTACTGCCAGTCCGCGGTCGTTGCCGCGTACGGGGAGATGTCGTCGCAGCCGCCCCCGTTCGGCGACGTGCGGATTCCGACCCTGCTCGTGCTCGGAGAGCGGTCGTACCTCCCGTACGACCATCTCCTCGACGCGCATCGCGAGGCACTCGGCGACCTTCTCGAGGTCGCGATCGTGCCGGGCGGACACACGGTTCTGTGGGACGCTCTCGAGGAGACGTCCGCGCTCGTCGGCGCGTTTCTCGCGCGCGCTTCCTAGGTCGTCGCGTACTCGTCGGCGATCGCGAGTGCCTCGTCGAGCACCGCGATCCCCTCGTCGACCTCGTCGCGCGTGATCGTGAGCGGCGGGACGACCATGACGACGTTCCAGTGCGTCATCAGGTAGAGGCCGCGCTCGAGCGCAGCCTTCGCCAACCGGGCGACGGGCGCCGCCGCTTCCCCCGACGCGTTGTACGGGACGAGCATCTCTCGGGTCTCGCGGCTCTTGACGAGCTCGATCCCCCAGAAGCAGCCGAGACCGCGGACCTCGCCGATCGCCGGATGGTGCGTCTCGAGCTCACGGAGGCGCTCCCCGATGTACCCGCCGACCTCGGCGGCGTTCTCGACGACGTCCTCCTCGCGGAACGCCTCGATCGAGGCGACCGCGGATGCGCACGCCAGCGGATGCCCGGCGTAAGTAAGCCCGCCGGGGAAGAACCGGCTCCGCACCCAGTCCGCGAGCTGCTTTCGGATGATCATTGCGCCGAGTGGGACGTACCCCGAGTTGATGCCCTTCGCGACCGTGAGGATGTCCGGGACGACGTCCCAGTTCTCGCAGGCGAACCAACGGCCGGTGCGGCCGAATCCGGCCATGACCTCGTCGCAGATGAGAAGGATCCCGTGGCGGTCGCAGACCTCGCGGATCGCCTGGAGATACCCGTCCGGCGGCGGGATGACGCCGTTCGTCCCCGTGACCGTTTCGAGGATGACCGCCGCGACCGTGTGCGGCCCCTCGTACTCGAGGATCTCCTCGAGGTGCGGCGCACCAGTGCAGACCGGGCACGGATCGGGATGGCCGGCCGGGCAACGATACGTGAACGGGTCGAGCATGCGCACGACCCCGGGCATCCCCGGCTCCACGGGCCAACGGCGGGGGTCGCCGGTGAGCGTGATCGCACCGTGGGTCGCGCCGTGGTACGAGCGGTAGCGCGCGACGATCTTGTGCCGACCGGTGTACAGCCGCGCGAGCTTGATCGCGTTCTCGTTCGCCTCCGCGCCCGCGTTCGTGAAGAACGACATCGTGAGGTCGCCCGGCGTCACCTCGGCGAGCAGGCGGCCGAGCTGCGACCGCGATTCGTTCGCCATCGGCGGCCCGATCGTGCAGAGCTTGTCCGCCTGCTCCTTGATCGCGGCGACGATCTTCGGGTGCTGGTGCCCGATGTTGACGTTGACGAGCTGGAGGCAAGTCGAGGTAGCGCTTGCCGTCGTAGTCCCAGAAGTAGCGCCCCTCGGCGCCGGCGACGGCGATCGGGTTGATCGCATCCTGCGTCGACCACGAGTAGAGGACATACTCCTTCGCGTCCTCGACGATCTGCGCTCCGAGGTTGGGGTCCGTCTCGACCACTGCCATCTCGTGCCTCCTCTCGTCGCTTCGACGCGATCCTAGCCGCGCTAGTTGCACGAGCCTCCTGGCGGCGTCACCATCCCCGGATGGCAACTGTGCTGACGCCCGCGAGAGGCTTGCGTCTACTCGAGCGAGCGGAGGAGCTGACAGCGCTCCTCGAGGCGCACTCGGAGACAAGAGTGGGCCACGGGGAGGCTCGTGATCGTCGCCGGCGAGGCAGGCATCGGCAAGACGGCGCTGGTGCGGGCGTTCTGCGAGTCGATCCGCTCCTCCGACCGAATCCTCGAAGGTGCCTGCGATCCGCTCTTCACGCCACGCCCGCTCGGGCCGTTCGCAGACGTCGCCCGGCGAAGCCGAGGCGAGCTGGCCGAGCTCGTGGAGGTGGAGCGGATCCGAGTGAAGTCTTCGCGGCGGTTCGCGACGAGCTCGAGCGGCAGCCGGCAGTCCTCGTCCTCGAGGACATGCACTGGGTGGACGAAGCGACGCTGGACGTGATTCGCATCCTCGGCCGCCGGATCGACGACTTGCCCGCGCTCGTGATCCTGACCTACCGCGACGACGAGGTCGATCGCGACCACCCGCTGCGCGTCGTACTCGGTGAGCTCGCGACGAGCCGCGGCATCTCGCGGGTGCAGCTCGAGCCGCTGTCACCGGAAGCGGTCGCCGAGCTGGCGCGCGGATCCGAGGTCGACCGCGACGAGCTCTACCAGCGCACGGGCGGCAATCCCTTCTACGTCACAGAGGTCCTCGCCGCCGGAGGCGAGGCGGTGCCAGCCACCGTGCGCGATGCGGTGTTCGCGCGCGTCGCCCGGCTCACGCCGGACGCGGTCTCGATCGTCGAGGCGGTCTCCATCACTCCGCCGCTCGCGGAGCCGTGGCTCCTGGAGGCGATCTGCCCCGACTGCTTCGGCGCGCTCGACGAATGCCTCGCAGCGGGCGTCCTCGTCGCTCGCGACACGGGCACGGCCTTCCGGCACGAGCTCGCTCGACTCGCCGTGGAGAGATCGCTGACGCCGAATCGACGCGTCTCCATGCATCGGAAGGTTCTCGCCACCCTCGTCGCACACGCCGCCGCCGACCCGACGCGGCTCGCCCATCACGCCGAAGGCGCAGACGATGCGGTGGCCGTGCTCGAGCATGCGCCTTCCGCGGCGCGGCAGGCGGCTCACGCCGGCGCCTATCGCGAGGCTGCGGCTCAGTACGCACGCGCGCTCTCGTCTGGCGCAGATCTTTCGGCCGGGGACCGCGCCGAGCTCCTCGAGGGACGGTCGCGGGCGCTGTACCTGGCGGACGACCAGACCGAGGCGATCGAGATCGTCCGCGAGGCGATCGTGTGCAGGCAGAGGCAGGGCGCGCCGCTCGAAGAGGCGCGGGCGCTGACGAGCTCGCCGACTACCTCTGGTGTCGAGGCTTCAACGGCGAGGCGGACGAGGCGGTCGCCCGTGCATCGGAGCTGGCGGCGGCGCGGAGTGAGCGCCGCGAGCACGCGTACGTGTTCCATGCTCAGGCCGTCGAGGCCCTCTATCGCGGCGACCTGGACT
>CAWKEV010000011.1:0-25353 GCA_963848725.1 uncultured Actinomycetes bacterium
GGAAGGAAGTCGCCCGGCGAGGTCGAGCGGATCCGCGAGGCGATCGGGTCGACCGAGGAGATCTTCGACGCCGTGAGCGACGCCCTTCGGCCCGGGCTGACGGAGCTCGAGGTCGCGGCGATCATGCACGAGGAGATCGAGCGGCGCGGACTCGGGTACGCGTGGGGACGCGAGCATTGCCCGGCTGTGAACGCGGGTCCCGAGAAGGAGGTCGGCCACAGCGCCCCTGGCAGCTTCCAGACCCGTCGCGGTGAGCTCGTGCACATCGACTTCGGCGTCTCCCGGAACGGCTACTGCAGCGATCTCCAGCGCGTCTGGTACCTCCTCGACGACGGCGAGACCGAGGCGCCTCCTGAGGTGGAGCTCGCCTGGGCAGCGCTCTGGGCGGCCGTCGATGCAGGCGCCGAGATGCTGCGTCCCGGAGTCGCCGGCTGGGAGGTGGACGCCACCGCGCGCACGAGCCTCGTCGCCGCGGGTTACCCCGAGCCGATGTACGCCCTCGGGCATCAGCTCGGCAGGTCCGCGCACGACGGCGGAACGGTCCTCGCGCCGAGATGGGACCGGTACGGGGAGACGCCGTTCGGAACCGTCGAGGAAGGGAATGTGTTCACCCTCGAGTACGGAGCGGCTGTCCCGGGCCGTGGCTACATCGGGCTCGAGGAGGACGTGCTCGTCACCGCCGACGGGATCGAGTGGCTGAGCACGCCGCAGCGCGAGCTCTGGCTGGTGCCGTAAGGGTGCCGCGGCCTACGACGACGCGCGGTCGAGCGCCTCGTTGACGAGGCTGTCGGCGAGCTCGTTGTGCTCGCGCCGGACAGCCGTGTACGTCACGCGCTGGATCTGACGAGCGAGCCGCGACGCGTCGAGGACCAGGTCCTGCAGCGCGCGGTTCTTGACCTTGTACTCGCCGCGCATCTGCTTGACGAGGAGCTCCGAATCTGACACGACCTCGAGCTCGCTCACGCCGACCTCGACCGCACGCTCCAGGCCCGCGAGCAGCGCCTTGTATTCGGCGACATTGTTCGTCGCGACGCCGATCGTCTCGCCACGGGCGTCGAGCACGCTGCCGTCCTCAGCCTCGAGGACGAACGCCGAGGCAGCCGGGCCGGGGTTCCCCCGGGAGCCTCCGTCCGTGAACAGGCGCGCCTTCACGCGTCCACCAGCGGGTAGACGTCATACGCGGGCTCCTCGTACGGGTGCGCATCGCGGAGCGCAGTGACGATCACGTCTAGGAGCTCCTCCGGGACGACCGTCTCGACGCGGAGCTCGGGGACGTGCTCCTCTCTCCCCCGCTCCCCGACCGCGGGGTCCGTCTCCTCGCCGCCGAGGAACGTCCCCGTCCCGGCCGTGTACCAGGAGCAGCGCTCGTAGTCGCCGATCCTGCCCGCGCCGGCTCCGAAGACGGCGTCCCGTGTCGTCTCGAGCGCGTCCGCCGGGACGAACCAGACGAGCTTCACGCGGCCCACCGCTCTCCCGGCCGCGCGAGCTACTCGAGGTTGTCGATCTGCGCGCGCTGCAGGTGACCGGAGTAGTCGACGTACACCGATTTCCACTCGGTGAAGACGTCGAGCGCCGCCTGGCCCGCCTCACGGTGCCCGTTGCCCGTCTCCTTGGTGCCGCCGAAGGGCAGGTGCACCTCCGCCCCGATCGTGCCTGCGTTCACGTACGTGATCCCCGCCTGCAGATCGCGCAGCGCCCGGAACGCGCGGTTGACGTCCTGGGTGAAGATCGACGAGGAGAGCCCGTAGCGGATCCCGTTCGAGACCCTGCACCGCCTCGTCCTCGTCGCGCACCCTGATGAGCGAGAGCGTCGGACCGAAGATCTCCTCCTGTGCGATCCGCATGTCCGCCTCGACGTCGCCGAAGATCGTCGGGCGGTAGTAGAAGCCTCTGGCGAGATCCCCGTCCGAGGCGATCTCGCCGCCGGTCAAGAGCTTCGCGCCGTCGTCGATGCCGACCTGCGTGTACGAGTGGATCTTCTCGAGCGCCGCGTGGTTGATGACCGGGCCGACGTCGGTCTCGTCCTCCCAGCCGACGCCGAGCGTAAGCGCCTCCGCCCTCTCCACGAGTCGCTTCTCGAGCGTGCCGTACACGCTCTCGTGGACGATCACGCGGCTCGCCGCGGTGCAGCGCTGCCCCGAGGTGCCGAACGCCGACCACAGGATCCCGTCGACCGCGAGGTCGAGGTTCGCGTCCTCCATGACGATGATCGCGTTCTTGCCGCCGAGCTCGAGGTGGACGTGCTTGAGGCGATCGGCCGCCGTTTTCAGAACCTCGATCCCGGTGTCACGCGAGCCCGTGAGCGTGATGACCGGAACGTCCGGGTGACGCACGAGCGCGTCGCCCACCTGGCCGCCGCCGCCGTGGACGATGTTGACGACGCCCTTCGGGACTCCCGCCTCGTCGAGGAGCTCGACGAAGCGATGGCCGAGCGCCGGCGTGTCGGTCGCCGGCTTGAAGACGATCGTGTCCCCGCAGACGAGCGCGGGCGCGATCTTCCAGGAGGGGATCGCGATCGGGAAGTTCCAGGGCGTGATCACGCCGACCACGCCGATCGGCATCCGGATCGACATGTTGAACTTGTCGCGGAGCTCGGACGGGGTCGTCTGCCCGAACAGGCGCCGGCCTTCGCCGCCCATGTAGTAGCTCATGTCGATTGCTTCCTGAACGTCGCCGCCGGCTTCCGCCCGGACCTTCCCCATCTCGTGCGTCATCAGCTCGGTCAGCTCGTCCTTGTGCTCGACGAGGAGCTGCGCGAAGCGGAAGAGGATCTCGCCTCGCTTCGGAGCGGGAACGAGACGCCAGTCCTCGTACGCGGCCTTCGCCGCCGAGACCGCGCGCTCGACGTCCTCCGCGCCGGACTTCGGGAAGGTGCCGATCAGCTCGCCGTCGGCGGGGCTCGTCGAGTCGAACGTCTCGCCGGAGACGGCGTCGACCCACTCGCCGCCGATGAAGTTCTGGAACGTCTTCGTGATCGTGGCCATGCGCCGATTCTAGGCGTGACCCGGCGCTCGGCCGGGAGGTGAGCTACCTCGCGACGTCGGGGACGACGCGGCCGCTGTCGTCGAGCTTGCCGTTCCAGGCGGTAACGCGGCCTCGATCTCCGAGAGGTCCGAGCCGCGGTCCGCGAGACGGATCGGCTGCGGCGCGTCCGGGGCGACGCGGTACTGGTACCACGTGATCTCCCAGGCGAAGGTGAGCACGAGCTCGCCGGTCACCCCCGAGAGCGGGAACGATCGAGACAGCGGCGCGCCGAGAGCACGAGCGACTCCCTGGACGGTGCGGTGGAAGAGGCTGGCGTTGAAGAGATCCGCGGCTTCGACGAGCGCCGCCTCCCCGTCCGAGAGACGACGCAGGATCGGCTCCGGGACGACGGGCTCCGGCTCGCCGTTCTTGACCCCGAGGAGCTGCGCCCAACGCGGCCGCCGGCGACCGTGCGAGGCGTACACGGGCGACATCGGGCCGCCCTCGCGCACCCAGCCGTAGTCGAGCGCGATGTCCGGGCAGAGCGGGCACACGTCGACGAACTCGACGCCGTCCGGCGAGAACCGGAGCGCGTACTCCCCTTGCAGCAACGTCCGTTCGCAGACTGCGCAGGCGCGGGGGACTGTCGCCTTCGTCACGCGCATGGCGAGGACCCTAGCAGGGCTGCCGAGTCGCTCACGTGCGACGAGCCCGTGTCTGCCGGCTCACGAGCCCAGAACGCGCCGCAGAGCTGGATCCGTGTCTCCGCCAACGCCGCGCCAACACAATCCCGACCGCCAGCCCGTACGAACCAGCAGGGAGCCCCGAGCGAGGGGGGAGCCCGATGAGCAATCGGATCGAGTGCGCGAATGCGGCTGTGTAGTAGAGCCGGCCGCTACGCCTTCGCCGCTTCGCGCTCTTGGCGCGTCTCCTCGATCACCTTCTGCGCCACGTGCGCGGCACGTCCTCGTAGCGGAGGAAGTGCATCGAGTAGTCGCCGCGACCCCGGTCATGGACGTCAGCGACTGCGCGTATGTGAGGAGCTCGGACATCGGCACCTCGGCGCGAATCGTGGTCATCCCGCCGAGCGGCTCCATGCCCTGGAGCCGGCCCCGCCGGGAGTTGAGGTCGCCGTTCACCGCCCCGACGGCGTCGTCCGGGACCGTCACCTCGAGCTCCATGATCGGCTCCAGCAGGACCGGGTCGGCGCTCATGTACGCATCCTTCCAGGCCATCGAGCCGGCGATCTTGAACGCCATCTCCGACGAGTCGACAGCGTGGTGCGAGCCGTCGACGAGCTCGACCCGCACGCCCTGCACCGGAGCGCCCGCGAGCTCCCCGTGCCGCATCGCCTCCTGGATCCCCTTGTCGACGGCGGGCCGATAGCTCTGCGGGATGACGCCGCCGACGATCTTGTCCACGAACTCGTAGCCGTCGTCGAGCGGCGAGACGACGATGTGGCAGTCGCCGAACTGGCCGCGGCCGCCCGTCTGCTTCTTGTAGCGGCCGTGCGCGCGCGCCTCGCGGCGGATCGTCTCGCGGTATGGCACGCGCGGCTGGTGGAGCTCGACGTCCACCCCGAAGCGCCGCTTCACGCGCTCGAGCGCGACCTCGACGTGCATCTGGCTCATCCCGGAGAGGATCTCCTCGCCCGTCTGCTGGTCGCGGTGGAGGTGCAGCGTCGGATCCTCCTCCGCCAGCCGGCGGATCGCGGTTACGACCTTCTCCTCGTCGCCCTTCGCCTTCGGCGTGATCGCGAAGCTCATCACCGGCGCCGGGAAACCGAAGTCCGGGAGCTCGACGGCGACCTCCTTGTCGGTCAGGAGGTCTCCGGTCTGCGCCTCCTTGAGCTTGGCGACAGCGCCGATGTCGCCCTCGACGAAGTCGAGCGCCGGGTGGTGCTCCTTCCCCTGGAGCTCGAGCAGCGACCCGAGGCGCTCCTTCGACTTGCCGCGGAGGTCGACGAGGGTGGTTTCGGCGTGATCGTCCCCTTGAGCACGCGGAAGAGGTTGATGCGGCCGGCGAACGGGTCGGCGACGGTCTTGAAGACGAAGGCCGCGGTGCCGACCCCGTCGACGTCGATCGGCGATCCCTTCTTCGCGGGCGACGGGACGCCTTCGACGAGGAGGTCGAGCAATGCGTGCGTCCCGAGGTTCTTGGTCGCGACACCGCACGCGACCGGGAAGAGCTCACCGTTCGTGACCGCGGCTTGAGCGCGGCGGCGACCTCGTGGGCATCGAGCTCCTGTCCCTCGAGGTAGCGCTCCATCAGCCCCTCGTCGGTCTCGACCACGCGTCGAGCAGCTTCTCGCGGTACTCGGCGGCCTGGTCGGCCAGCTCGTCCGGATCGGTCCCGGCTCGCCCTCCTTGCCGCCCTCGGGGCTCGTGTACGCGCACATGTGGAGGACGTCGACGATTCCGGTGAGCTCGTGCTCCACGCCGATCGGGATGTGCACCGCGACGCACCGCGCGGAGAGCTGCGTGCGGAGCTGCTCGAGCGTCCGGAAGAAGTCCGCGCGCTCGCGGTCGAGCATGTTGACGAAGACCACCCGCGCGAGCCCGAGCTCTTCGGCGAGCCTCCACGCGCGCGCGGTACCCACCTCGGAGCCCATGACGCCGGAGACCGTGACGAGAGCGCCCTCGACGACCCTGGCCGCGCACCGCAGCTCGCCCTGGAAGCTCGGGTCGCCGGGACGTCGACGAGGTTGAGCTTCGGTCCTGCCAGCTCGCGTGCGCGAGCGACATCGAGATCGAGAGCTGCCGCTTGTGCTCGTCCTCGTCGGAGTCCGAGATCGTCGTGCCCGCCTCGACCGTCCCGAGCCTGTTGATCTCACCCGACTGGAAGAGCAGCGCCTCGACGAGCGAGGTCTTTCCCGTCCCGCGGTGGCCGACGACGGCGACGTTGCGGATCTTCGCGGGCTCGGGCATGGCTCTCACGTCCTCCTCGGGCTGGCTCCGATTTCGGCCGACAGCTTAGTCGGCACGTCGCAGCGGTCGCCGCCCGTTCGCGGGCTCCGGCCGGCCGGGCCGACATCTCGACGGTCGTCTCGCGGGTACCCGCCGCTACTTCTCGGCCGGCTCGCGGGTCACGCCCGCGAGGTGCGCCTTCAGGCGCAGGATCGCCTTCGTGTGGAGCTGCGAGACGCGGGACTCGGTGACGCCGAGCACCTCGCCGATCTCGCGGAGCGTCAACTCCTCGTAGTAGTAGAGGGTCACGACGAGCTTCTCCCGCTCGGGGAGGCCGAGATCGCCTCGGCGAGCGCCTCCCGGACCTCGCTCTGCTCGAGCGACATCTCCGGGTCCGGCTCGGTCTCGTCCTTGATCGTGTCGATCAGGGAGATCTGGTCACCGCCGCTCGACGGGGACCAGAGCTCGTCGAGCGCGGCGACGGAGGAGCGGGAGATCTCGTGCAGGCTGTCCTCGAGTTCCTCGCCGGTGATCCCGAGCTTCGTCGCGATCTCGGCGTCCGTCGGAGCGCGCATGAGCTCGCGCTCCAGCACCGCGATCGCGCGCTCGATGTGGCGGGCGCGGGTGCGGACCGATCGCGGAACCCAGTCGAGCGAGCGCAGCTCGTCGATGATCGCGCCGCGGATCCTCGCCATCGCAAACGTCTCGAACTTGATCTCGCGGTCTGGATCGAAGCGCTCGATCGCTCCGATCAGCCCGAGCAGGCCGTACGAGACGAGATCCTGCTCGTCGACATGGGACGGCAGGCTCGCGCCGACGCGGCCGGCGACGAACTTCACGAGCGGCGCGTACGTGAGGATGAGCCGGTCCCGGAGGCCCTGATCACGAGACTTCCGGTAGTCCTGCCAGAGCGTCTGGGTGTCGGTTGCCGCCACGACGAAGAGAATACGCCGAGGAGAGGCCGATTCCTCAGCGCGGTCGCCGGAGCGCGCCCCTGGCGAGGCTCCCCATCCACAGTGCGAGCACCGCGGCCGCGATCGCGACGACGAGAGCGCGACCGCCATGCAGCGCCGAGAAGACCGCGATCAGCGCGAGGGCGACCGCCAAGACCGAGAAGAGAGCCCCGAGCGCACGCCGGTGCACGCGCTGATCTTGCCACTCGAGGGTCGCGGTACGATTCGCCCTCGCAACTCAGGGGCGTAGCTCAACTGGCAGAGCACCGGTCTCCAAAACCGGGGGTTGCAGGTTCGAGTCCTGCCGCCCCTGTCCCTCTCGCAGAGTCAGAAAGGCCCGCTTTCCGCGGCTTTCTGTTCGGTCAAGCGTCTTTCCTGACCTCCGCTCAATCCACTCGAAACAGCCCCGCCAACGAGGTAACTGGGACGAAACTGGGACAATGCGAGGGGGTCATCTCCGGGCGGCCGGAAGCTGCAGGGCGAGTGACTGACGGGGCTCGATCTCGACGAGTCGCGCAAGGCTGCGCTCCGCGCGATCTCCGAGGCGGAGGCGCGCTCATGCGCGACGAATCGCACGCAATATAGGAATCGCCCCCCGGGGGCTCCCTTCCTATCCTCGCTCAGCGCGGGAGAGTCCCTGTGAATGGTGGGGCGGCGTGTCGTGGCCGATTGCGTTATACGGCCTGTCGCCGAGCTTCTCGGGGATGACGATGAAGACGTCGAGCAGCAGGAGCCCGGTCAAAGAGGCGGCTGCGATGGTGCGAACCGTCCGCCGCGCGAGCCGGCGGCGACGTCTGATGATCGGATCGAGCTCCCGCTCGGCAGCAGCGGTGATCTCGCGCACATAGTAGGCACCGAGCCGGTCACGGTGCAGATAGCGGTCGAAGTAGTCACGGGCGTTCCGGGCGATCCGCTCTCGCTGCTCGTCGTCGCGGACGAGCTGCGCGCAGACGTCACCGAGATCCGAGAGATCGCGGGCGCAGTAGACGACGTGCTCCCCGTCGACGAGGTTGATCGGGAGCCGGACCGTCGGTTCCGGCCGTACAACGCAGGCACCGACTGCGAGGTAGTCGACGAGCCGGTTCGTGAGCTCGCCCGCTCCGGGCATGTCGACGCACACCTTCGCGCGAGAAATCTCGAAGAGGTACCTCCGGTAAGGGACCTTCTCCGGTCCAGCCTGGATACTTGAAGAGGCTGACCACATGCGTGAAGTCCGTTCGCTCCGAGAGCAGCTCGTGCGCTCGCCGTCGAATCTCGACGCCGCCGTAGCGAAGCCCGAACCGGCCGTACACGTCGTAGCGGAAGCGCCGGAGCCGACGAATCGAGCGCACCAGGGGAAGGACGGGATACGCGTTCAAGTTCGCGAGGTAGTAGCCGCCCGGAACAATGTTCGGGCGTCCGTATCCGCCGTCGGGGTACTGCGTCTTGAAGTAGACGAGGGACTCCTCCGCGAGCGCCTCGGAAATCTCCGGGAGGTCGTCGTTGTCGAAGGCGATCGTGTACGTCCCGGCCGCATTGTCGAATGGGACCTGAGCGATGACTCCCGGCTCCTGGGAGGTCTCCTCGAAGACGACCCGGACGCCGTTCGCGTGCAGGCCGCTCAGTACCTGGTTGGCCCAGAAGTGCGCCCCTGGATGCGGCTTCTTCGCCGGCCAGCGGAGCGTCAGCCGGCGCCCGATGGATCCGCCCCTCACCAACACCTCAGGAAGCGAGAGGTCGAACCGCACGCGCCGAGGCTAACAACGGGACGTAAGAGCCGTGTAAACCCATCCGACGACGCCGACCCGAGTGTGACGGGGCTACCGCAACGCGATCGACGGCCAACTCACGGAGGACGGCAAGCGCCTCAAGCAGTACCTCGCCGCAGCGGCCTCCGGGAAGGTGGTCGCGATCAAACCTGGGACGCGTACTGGGACAAGCGCGAGGCGAAGCGCTTGAACAACCCAGAAACAGCGCCATCGCGCGTCTCCAAACCGGGGGTTGCAGGTTCGAGTCCTCCCGCCCCTGTGCCCATCATTCATCCAGGAGTCGAGTCCGGTCCTGGAGCGCCGACCCCTCGAGCGGCGAGAGCGTCGACGCGGGCGCTCGCGTAGGGTCCCGGTATCCACAAAGGGGGTCCGAATGGCAATTGCCCGCGTCGTCACGTTCGAGGGCGTCAGCAGCGAGCGGATCGAGGAGATGAAGGCCGAGATCGACGGAGGCCGGCAGCCGGAGGGTCTCGACGCGAGCGAGCTCCTCGTGCTCCACGATCCCGCGGCGGAGAAGTCCGTTGCGATCGTCTTCTTCGAGTCGGAGGAGGACTACGCGCGCGGCGACGAGATCCTGAGCGCCATGCCCGCCGGCGACACGCCCGGGCAGCGGACGTCGGTGACCAGGTACGACGTCGCGTTCCGCATGAAGCCGTAGCGCCTGCGGAGACGAGCCGGGGCCGGCCCGCACGCCGCCCCGGCTCCCTCTCCGACCGGACGTCCACCGCGCCCGGGCGCTCGCGAGCACGACGATGGTGAGCAGACGGGCGATCGAGCTATCAGCGGCCGATCTTCGTCAGCCGTAGATCGATCCCCGACGCCACACGAGGCCTCAGCTTCGAGTCGACGCAGGCGCACTCACGACCTCGGACAGAGGGTGTCAGGGACGACGCGGCAAACCAGCGGCGCTCCGATGACGTCTGATCTCCTGCAGGGAACGAGCGCGGTGGCTTTCGCGCTCCCGACGGGGGAAGTAGGTCGGGGCGCTACGCCGCAGCGAGCCACCGCGCTCGAACGTCTCGAACTTGCTCGGTCAGACGTCTCGTCTCTCGCGAGACCGCTGTCCGTGCGTCAGGCGAGGACTCTGACCTGGGCGCTCACGCCGAGGTTTCCGCCTCCGCACCGCGCTGTGATCGTGTAACGGGCGGGCTTCCTCGCGGACGGGATCCTCGTCGACACCCTGAACGTGCCGCCGGCGCGGACCTTCGCCAGCACTGCCGGGAGCCCAGCGAAGTCGTGCGCGTGCGAGAACGCGCGCGAGATCAGCGTGACCGTGTTCCCGACGGTGCAACCGTCCGCCGAGCCCTTGACGACGACGGTATGTCCGCGTCGGACCGGGGTCGGCGCGACGGAGATCGACGGTGGTGCGGCCATCGCCGCCGTGACCGCCCAACCCGCCGCGACCACTGCGATCGCGAGTCCCGCTTTCACGGCGACAGGGTACTCCTCACGATGCGGCTGCAGGAGACTCTCGAGCGCCCCGCTCGCCCAACCCGCGCCTCTCAGACGGGGACTGCCGGCAGCCCCGCAAGCGCCATCGCGACCTCGTCCTCCGAATAGGCATGGTCGACGAGCTTGCCCGCGAAGTAGTCGATGTACGCCTGCATGTCGAAGTGGCCGTGCCCGCAGAGGTTGAAGAGGATCGACTGCGAGACGCCTTCCTCGCGACAGCGGATCGCCTCGTCGATCGCGGCCTTGACAGCGTGGTTCGCCTCGGGCGCGGGGAGGATGCCCTCGAGCGCGCGCGAACTCGACGCCCGCCGCGAACACCTCGGTCTGCGTGTAGGCACGCGCCTCGATCAGGCCGAGCTCGTGCAGGTGGCTGACCATCGGCGCCATCCCGTGGTAGCGGAGGCCGCCGGCATGGAACGGCGGCGGGACGAAGGTCGAGCCCAGCGTGTGCATCTTCACGAGCGGCGTCAGATGGCCCGTGTCGCCGAAGTCGAACGCGTACGTGCCCTTCGTCAGGCTCGGGCACGCGGCTGGCTCGACGGCGATGACGCGGATCTCGCTCCCCTCGCGGAGCGCCCTGCCGATGAACGGGAAGGACAGGCCGGAGAAGTTCGAGCCGCCGCCGGTGCAGCCGATGACGACGTCCGGGTAGTCCTCCGCCGTCTCGAGCTGCAAGAGCGCCTCCTCACCGATCACCGTCTGGTGCATGAGGACGTGGTTGAGCACCGAGCCGAGCGAGTACTTCGTGTCCTCGCGCGGAGCTGCCGCCTCGACCGCCTCGGAGATCGCGATCCCGAGGCTGCCGGTCGAGTCGGGATGCTCGGCGAGGATCGCGCGGCCGGCGTTCGTCTCCTCCGACGGGCTCGCGACGACCCGCGCGCCGAACGCCTCGATGAGCCCGCGCCGGTACGGCTTCTGGTCGTAGGAGACCCTCACCATGTACACGTCGACCTCGAGCCCGAAGATCCGCGCCCGCGAACGCGAGCGCCGAGCCCCACTGCCCCGCGCCGGTCTCGGTCGCGAGCCGCTTGACGCCCTCTGCCTTGTTGTAGAACGCCTGCGCGACCGCCGTGTTCGGCTTGTGCGAGCCGGTCGGCGAGACGCCCTCGTACTTGTAGTAGATGCGTGCCGGCGTCCCGAGCGCGGCCTCGAGTCGCCGCGCGCGGAAGAGCGGCGTCGGCCGCCACTGCCTGTAGACCGAGCGGACCTCCTCCGGGATCGCGACGAAGCGGTCGGTCGAGACCTCCTGCAGGATGATCTGCATCGGGAAGAGCGGCGCGAGATCGTCCGGGCCGACCGGCTGCCCGGTGCCGGGATGGAGCACGGGCGGAGGCGGCTCCGGGAGGTCGGCGGCGAGGTTGTACCAGGCTTCGGGCAGGCGGGTCTCGTCCAGCAGGTACTTGACCGTTTCGCTCATGGTGCTCCTCCCGGTGTCAGACACCGTTCGTGGTCGAGGGTCATTGGCGCCGACTTCGTGTGAATGGTTCCACAGGACGCATCGTCGGCGAGTGCGGGAGGTTCTCCGAGGCACTTCCACGGGAGCCGTGGCCACGCCGTGCGATGCTCGTCGACGCCCGGATCGGAGAGGTATCTGACACCGCCTGTCGGCTGACACCGTCTGTCGGTAGGCTCGCCGCTCAGTGGTAGTGCTGGCCACGCAGGTGGATCGCGACGCCGAGACGTTCGCTGCGCGGCGCGAGCGGATGGAGGCGCTCGTCGCGGAACTGCGCGAGCGCACGGCTCTCGTCTCGCAGGGCGGCGGCGACAAGGCTGTCGAGCGCCACCGCTCGCGGGGGAAGCTGACAGCCCGAGAGCGGATCGACCTCCTCGTCGATCCGGGCACCGCATTCCTCGAGCTGGGCGCGCTCGCCGCCTGGGAGCTGTACGACGGCGCAGGCACCGTCGGCCGGGATCGTCACCGGGATCGGCGTCGTCGAGGGCAGGCAATGCGTGGTCGTCGCGAACGACGCCACCGTCAAGGGCGGCTCGTACTTCCCGCTGACCGTGAAGAAGCACCTGCGCGCGCAAGAGATCGCGCGCCAGAACCGGCTCCCGTGCCTCTACCTCGTCGACTCGGGCGGCGCATTCCTCCCGCTGCAGGCGGAGGTCTTCCCGGACCGCGACCACTTCGGCCGGATCTTCTTCAACCAGGCACGGCTGTCCGCGCTCGGGATCCCGCAGATCGCCGTCGTCATGGGCTCGTGCACCGCGGGAGGCGCCTACGTGCCCGCGATGTCGGACGAGACGGTGATCGTGCGTGGGACCGGCACCATCTTCATCGGGGGTCCGCCGCTCGTGAAGGCCGCGACCGGACAGGACGTGACCGCAGAGGAGCTCGGCGGCGCGGACGTGCACACGCGGCGCTCGGGTGTCGCCGACCACTACGCGACCTCCGACGAGCACGCGCTCGCGATCGCGCGCCAGATCGTGCGGCACCTCGGAGATCCGCTCCCCACTCCGTGGCAGCTCGCGGCGCCCGGAGCCGCCCGCGCTCGATCCGGACGACCTGTACGGCCTCGTCCCAGAGGACTTCCGCCACGAGCTCGACGCACGGGAGGTCATCGCCCGGATCGTCGACGGCTCCCGCTTCCAGGAGTTCAAGCAGCTCTACGGCGAGACGCTCGTGTGCGGGTTCGCACGGATCGAGGGGTATCCAGTCGCGATCCTCGCCAACCAGGGCATCCTCTTCGCCGAGTCGTCGCAGAAGGGCGCGCACTTGATCGAGCTCGCCTGCAAGCGACGGATACCGCTCGTGTTCCTCCAGAACATCACCGGCTTCATGGTCGGCAAGGAGTACGAGGAGGGCGGCATCGCCCGGGACGGGGCGAAGCTCGTCATGGCCGTGGCCTGCGCGGACGTGCCCAAGTTCACCGTCGTGATGGGAGGCTCGTTCGGCGCCGGGAACTACGCGATGTGCGGCCGCGCGTACGACCCGCGCCAGCTCTGGATGTGGCCGAACGCCCGCATCTCGGTGATGGGCGGGGACCAGGCCGCAACCGTCCTGACCATGGTCGGCGACGCGGATCCCGACGAGATCAGAGCGACCTACGAGACCGAGGGGAGCCCGTACTACTCGACCGCGCGGCTCTGGGACGACGGCATCATCGACCCCCTCGATACCCGTCGGGTGCTCGCCCTCGGGCTCGCCGCGGCGGCGAATGCGCCGGTGCCGGAGACGACCTTCGGCGTCTTCCGCATGTGAGAGGAGCCGGGATGGGCTATTCGGTCGTGCACCTCGAAGACATCGAGCCGGGCGGAGCCCGGCGGAGCGGTCCGCTTCGTCCGCCGCGAGCTCGAGGTGAGCGCGTTCGGCATCAACTGGTTCGAGCTTCCCCGGGGACGGAGGGCCTGGAGCACGACGAGTCCGGAGACCGGGCCAGGAAGAGGTCAACGTGATCATCCGCGGGCTCCGGCACGTATCGAGTCGACGGCGAGGAGATCCCGGTCCGAGCCGGACACGTCCTCCGCTTCGATCCGGAGACGACCCGCGTCCGGTCGCCGGACCGGACGGGCTGACGTTCGTCGCCGTCGGCGCCCGGCGCGGGGGCTACGAGGCGCGGGGCCCGTTCTGGGCGGGTGCTCGTCCGGCTGCTCATCTGGAACGTGTCCGAATCGAGGACGACGATCGACGAGCTGCGCGCGTCGGTTCAGGAGCTCGAGCCTCCGAGCACCTGGATCTGGAACGACGCGACGGACCGCTTCGGTGCGATCGTCGTCGGCGACGACCTGCCCGAGTCGATCGGCTGGGCTCAGGATCTCGTCGGCGACGACGCCGACGTGTACGAGGAGTTCGACTCGCTGTAGCGGGCGCAGAGCTGCGCTGCGGCCGGCCGCGGAGAGCATCTGCGCGAGCGTCTCGTGGGCGCGGTTACGCGGGCACGAGCGAGGACGCCCATGCGCCGAGTTCGTCGCGCTCGTCCGCACCGAGGCCGCGAAGCGGGGCACGGACGTCCTCCCGCACCCTGATCCCCCTGCGGCCGAGGAGGTACTTCAGCGCCGCTTGGCGCGGGAACCGCTCCACGAACCCGCGAAGCTCGCCCAGCCGGGCGGCTCCCTCCACAGTCGTGTCGCGGACGACCGCCGCGACCTCCGCCGGAAACGCCGAAGCGAGCGCCGAGACCGCACCGACGGCCCCGTTCGCGAAGCCCTCCGCGATCAGTGCCTCGGGGCCGACGAAGACGTCGAGACCCGGCAAGAGGTAGCGCGAGAACCGCTCGAAGGGCGTGTCCGATACCTTCAGCCCGACGAGGTTGTCCGCGTCCTCGCGCAGACGCTCGAGGACCGCCGGAGCGACGGCGTAGCCGCTCGTCGAGGCGAACTCGTACACGTAGAAGGGAAGCGGAGCGCATGCCGTCGCGGCGGCGAGGAAGTGCGCGTACTGCGCCTGCTCGTCGAGCGGGAAGTACGGCGGGCCGATGACGACGACCGCGTCCGCCCCTACCTCGGCGGCGTGGATCGCCAGCGCCACGGTGTCAGCGGTCGTCTGGGCGCCGCACTGGACGGCGACCTGCAACCGCCGATCCGCTGCCTGCAGGAACAGGTCGGCGACGCGGCGGCGCTCGTCGACCGAGAGGAGGATCCCCTCCCCGCGGTCCCGAGCGCGAGGATCCCGTCGAGGCCCGACTCGACGAAGAAGTCCACGAGCGGGCCGAAAGCGTCGTCGTCGATCTCGTCCCCGACGGATCGGAGCGGCGTCACCGACGCGGCCAGGGCTCCTCGAAGCATCCTCCGACTCTAAGCTCCCGACCGTGGGCGCGCTCCGCGTGGAACGAGACGATGCGGTGCTGCGCGTGACGCTGACGCGTCCGGAGCGCCGAAACGCGTTCGACGCGGCGCTCATCGCCGAGCTCGCCGAGGCGTTCGCCGACGTCGGAGACGCGCGTGCCGTCGTGCTCTCGGGCGAGGGGCCGAGCTTCTGCGCCGGTGCCGACGTCGAGTGGCAGCGCGCGTCGATCGACCTCTCGTACGACGAAAACGTGGAGGACGCGATGCGCCTGTATCACATGCTCGAGGCGATCGACTCCTGCCCGGCCCCCGTCGTCTGCCACGTGCAGGGATACGCGCTCGGCGGCGGCTCGGGCCTCGTAGCGTGCGCGGACGTCGCCGTCGCCCAACCCGAAGCCGTGTTCGGCTTCTCCGAGGTGCGGCTCGGCATCGTCCCAGCCGTCATCTCGCCGTTCGTGCTCCGGAAGATCGGGACGGCCGCGCGACGCTACTTCGTCACAGGCGAGCGCTTCGCTGCCGAGGTCGCGCTCCGCATCGGCCTCGTGCAGGAGATCTCCGAGGACGCCGGCGAGCGTGCGGAGGCGGTCGTCGCCGAGATCCTGAAGAGCGGCCCCGAGGCGACGCGCGCCGCGAAGCGCCTCGTCCTCGACCGCCCCGAGGGCATCGAGACGGCGCGGATCGCCGCCGAACGTCGAACGAGTGCCGAAGGGCAAGAGGGACTGCGCGCGTTCCTCGACAAGCGCTCGCCCGGCTGGCTCGACGAGTAGACCGCGGCCGGCCACATCCATGCCGATCCGCAAGCTGCTCGTGGCGAACCGGGGCGAGATCGCACTCCGCGTCTTTCGGACGTGCCGTGAGCTCGGGATCGCGACCGTCGCAGTCGTCGCGCCCGACGACATGGGGTCGCTCCACGCTCGCTCCGCCGACGAGATGGTCGAGATCGCGAGCTACCTCGACTCGGAGGAGCACGTCCGCGCGGCGAGGTCGACGGGCGCGGACGCGGTCCACCCCGGATACGGCTTCCTCGCCGAGAACGGCGACTTCGCCGAGGCGGTCGTTGCCGCGGGCCTGACCTGGGTCGGCCCGCCTGCTGCGGCGCTTCGGCTCGGCGGGGACAAGATCGAAGCGAAGCGGGTTGCCCGCGAGGCAGAGGTCCCGGTTCTGCCTGACGGCACGCCGCCGAGATCGGCTTCCCGCTCGTCGTCAAGGCCGCCGCGGGCGGGGGCGGGCGTGGCATGCGCGTGGTACGCCATCCCGGCGAGCTCGAGGACGCGATGGAGGCGGCCGAGCGCGAGGCGCTCGCCGCCTTCGGCGACGGAACCCTCTACTGCGAGCGCTACCTCGAGCGCCCGCGCCACGTCGAGGTGCAGGTGCTCGCGGACCTGCACGGCGCCGTCGTCGCGCTCGGGGAGCGGGATTGCTCGGTGCAACGCCGCCACCAGAAGGTGCTCGAGGAGTCCCCCGCTCCGAACATGCATCCCGAGACGCGCGCCGCGCTGCTCGAGGCCGCAGTCCGCTTCGCCCGTGCGATCGGCTACGCGAGCGCGGGGACGGTCGAGTTCGTCGTCGACGGCGAGTTGTTCTTCTTCCTCGAGCTGAACGGCCGCATCCAGGTGGAGCACCCGGTCACGGAGGCGGTGACCGGTCTCGACCTCGTCGCCGAGCAGCTCCGGATCGCGTCGGGCGAGCGCTCTCGGCGACGGCGCGCTCGAGCCTGTCGGCCATGCGGTCGAGGCGCGCCTGTACGCCGAGAACCCGCGCACGTTCCTGCCGGAGACGGGCACGATCACGCGGCTGCGGCTTCCGGCGACGGTTCGTGTCGACACAGGCGTCGAGGAGGGGGACGAGGTCGGGATCGCCTACGACCCGATGATCGCGAAGCTGGTCGCGCACGGCCGGACTCGCTCAGAGGCGTTCGACTCCCTCGCCGCCGCGCTCGCGGCTACGGAGGTCGGCGGAGTGACGACGAACCTGCCCTTCCTCCGCTGGCTCGTCTCCCACCCCGAGGTGCGCGCCGGCACGGCGACGACGGCATTCCTCACCGAGCACCCACCGCTCTCCCCCCTTCCACTCCTCCGCGCGCCGGATGCCTGGAACGCACCGTGGCGCCTGAACCTGCCGCCGCCGAGCCCGGCCCCCCCGCCCGACGTCGACACGTCCGGCGGCGCCCAGGGCGCGAGCGGAGGAGAGAGCAGCGTCACCGCGCCGATGCCGGGCACCGTTCTCCGGGTCGAGGTCGCCGAGGGAGACGTCGTCCAGGCCCGGGCGCCGCTCGTGATCCTCGAGGCGATGAAGATGGAGATCCCGGTCGGGTCGCCGTTCGACGGGACCGTGAGAGCGGTGCACGTCGCGCCCGGGGACCGAGTCGCCGGCGGCGCGCTCCTCGTCGAGCTCGAGTCGTGAGCTAGTACGCGGGGCTCGCGCCGCGGATCTTGTCGAGCAGCCAGCCCATCACGACGTTCACGATCCAGACGACGATCGTCGCGCCGATGTACGTCCAGAAGCCGCTGATCGAGAAATGCGGGGCAAGCCACTCCGCGAGCGCGAGCATCGCGACGTTGATCGCGAAGTACGCGAGGCCGAACGTGAGGATGATGAGCGGCAGCGTGAGGATCGCGAGGATCGGCTTCAGGATCGCGTTCCCGAGCGTGAGCACGAGCGCGCCGAAGAGAAGCGATCCCCAGCGGCCGATCGACACGCCGCTGAACATCCAGTCGACGACGATCAGCGCCAGGATGTTGATCCCCCAGAGGATCAGCAGCCGCACGAGCAGGACCATGGGCGGGGAGTGTATTCGGGCGCGCTGGACGCGCGCTAGAAGAGCTTCTGGAGCTTCATGGCCGCGCCCATGTCGCCCTTGATCTTGAGCTTGCCGGTCATGTAGGCGGTCGTCGGGTTCTGCTCCCCGGCGACGATCTTCTGGAAGCTCTCCTCGCTCGCGGAGAACGTGCAGTCCCCTTCGCCCGCGCCCTCGATGACGTTGATGACGCCGTCCGCGATGGCAACCGTCCACGCGCCGGCGCCCTCGATGTCGAAAACGTAGGTGTTGTTCATGCCCGCGATCCGGCTCGGGTCGACGCGCCCCGGCAGTCCCTCGAAGAACTCGCTCACGGTGCTCATCTCGACCTCTCCTTTCCCGGCGTTGCGGACGGGCGGAGCCTAGCGCGCGGCCCGATCGAGCGCATGCTGTACCACGGCGTCGGTCAGATCGTCCGGAAGCCCGTAGAGAGCACAGACGAGACGCTCGACCTGCTCGACCTTCCTTCGCCCGTCGGCGAGCAACCTCTCGACCTCCGCGGTCCGCGCGTCCGACGAGTGCGTCAGCCTCGAGCTCGTTCGGCAAAAGCACGGACGCGAGCGAGGGTCGTCAGCTCGGTGGATACTCCGGTGTTGCCCCTTCGTGCCACTATCGGCACATCGGCGTGAGGACGTCCTCCGAGGCGCTCGCTAGGGTGCTCCCATGTCCACGTCGATCGAGTCGGCGCCGGTCCTGGAGCAGCTGAGCGAGGACGAGCTGGCAGCGCTGCGCCGCGCCGCAGTGTGGTACTTCAAACGGCACGCACGCATCATCGCCGACGAGGCGGATGACTTTTCGGCTCGGGCCGTGGTCGATCGTCAAGACTTCCTCGAGCTCCATTCCGCACTCCGCAGGCTCGGAGTGCCGGTGGCGCTGCCGGACGAGCTTCGAGCGCACGCAGCAGCCTGACGAAGCCGCGCGGCTACGATCCGCGCGGCGTGGACTTCGACCTCTCGAGCGAGCAGGAGCTCCTGCGCGACACCGTCTGCGCGTTCGCGCGCGAGCGCGTCGCGCCGGTCGCGGCAGAGCTCGACCTCGAGGCTCGCTTCCCGTACGACCTCATCTCGGAGATGGCGGAGCTCGGCCTCATGGGGATCCCGATCCCCGAGGAGTACGGGGGCGCCGGCGCGGACACCGTCTCGTACGCGCTCGCGATCGAGGAGCTGACGCGCGTCGACTCGTCGGTCGCGATCACCGTCGGCGCGCACACCTCGCTCGGGACGATGCCGATCCTCATGTACGGCAGCGATGAGCAGCGCGAGCGCTGGCTGCCCGACCTCGCCTCGGGCCGTCGTCTCGCTGCCTTCGGCCTGACGGAGCCGGGCGCGGGCTCCGACGCGGGCGCGACACGCACGACCGCGGCGCAACGCGACGGCTCCTGGGTCGTCAACGGATCGAAGCTCTTCATCACGAACGCCGGGACCGACATCACCTGGGGCGTGACCATCACCGCGCTCACGGGCGAAGACGAGGTCTCGAACCTCGTCGTCGAGAACGGCACCTCCGGATACGCGATCTCGGCCCCGATGAAGAAGCTCGGCTGGCGCGCGTCGGACACGCGGGAGCTCTCATTCGATGACTGCGAGGTGCCCGAGGGGAACCTCCTCGGCGAGCGCGGCGCCGGCTTCCGCCAATTCCTCGAGATCCTCGACGGCGGCCGGATCTCGGTCGCGGCGATGGGCGTCGGCCTCGCGCAGGGGGCGTACGACCTCGCGTTCGCCTACGCGCAAGAGCGGGAGCAGTTCGGAAAGCCGATCTCGAGGTTCCAGGCGATCCGGTTCAAGCTCGCGGACATGGCGACCGAGATCGAGGCCGGCCGGGGACTCGTACACAAGGCCGCATGGCTCAAGGACCAGGGACGCCCGTTCGCGCGCGAGGCGGCCATGGCGAAGCTCTTCACAGGCGAGCTCTCGAACCGCGTCGCGAGCGCCGCGCTCCAGATCCACGGCGGGTTCGGGTACATGGAGGAGTCGGCCATCTCGCGGCTCTACCGCGATCAGAAGATCCTCGAGATCGGAGAGGGCACGAACGAGGTGCAGCGGATGGTGATCGCCCGGCACCTCGGTCTGTGAGGCGCGCCGTCGCCGGGCGAACGCGCCCAGCCAGCGTGCGCGAGAGTGGAGCCGCTACTCGGGGCCGGCGTGCTCGACGGCGTCGGACCGTCGATGGAACTCCCAGGCGCCACCGCGGGTGACGAACCCGATCTTCCCCGTGTCCGGATACTCGGCGACGTCCGGATCGGCGTTCGACGAGACGATCAGGACCCGCGCGATCTCGTCGCCGTCGTTTCGCACCTGGTGTGCGCCTTCCGGGCCTCGCGGGAGCGAGAGCACGTCTCCCTCGGCGAGCGTCCGGTCGCCGTCGTGCAAGCGGACGGTCGGGCTCCCGCGCAGGACGATCAGGAGCTCGTCGCTCCCGTGGTGGAAGTGGTACGTGAACTGGGATCCGCCCGGCTGGAGCTCCCACAGCGAGGCGCCGAGAGACGCGGCCGGCGACCGCGCGAGGCGCCGCGCGCCGATCCCGCCCCAATCCGGTACGTCGTCCCACACGTTGCCGGCCTCGTCCGCCACCGCGGACCGAATCTAGCGCGAGTCAGACGGTGACCGCGCCGGGATCCGGGCGGATGAGCATCGTCTCCGCGACGTCGACGATCTCGGTCACGGGCAGGCCGACACGCGCCGCGTGCTCGCAGATCTTCTCGCGGCTCGACGCCTGGTAGACGCTGACCGTGCCGACGGAGCCGTCCTCCTCGTGCACGACGTACGAGCGGATCCAGCGGATGTCGTCGGACATCTCGTGGCCGACCTCGCGGGACCGGTCCACCACGTCGCCGAGATCGTCTCGGCTTCGCCACACACTTCGCCGCCGGATCACGTACGTGTTCATCGCCCACCTCCAGGAAACGAGAAAGAGTGCTCGACATCGATCGCCAGATTCGTTGCCTGGGGTACGGCCCGCCCGCGAATTCGGATCTCGCGGAGCGTTGGAACGTCGACCCGGCGCGCGCGCCCCGAGTCGCGCGCGGCCTAGCCTCCCGTCCGCCAGCGCGACGAGAGCCAGTTCCGCGGCGAGTTCGGCGGCAGCATCCAGACGAGGATGAAGATGATCGCCGTCGAGCCGAAGTAGCTGTACAGCGACGCGCTTCCGCCGTTGTTCCCCGTCGACGTCTGGCCGAACGAGAGGCAGGCGAAGGTCACGAGCGCGAGCGAGAGCGCGACGAGGAGGATCGACTTCGACCGTCCCATGAGGAACTCCCCGCGCAGGAGGCTCAGCACCATGAGGACGAAGATCCCGAACTCGAGGACGCCGAGCGCCGCCCACAGGACGTTGACTCCCGGAAAGTGTCCGACGAAGGTGCCGTCGAACTGCTGCTTGATGCCCGCCGGCGCCTTCCCGTTGTCGTCGAAGAGCTTCGACTTCCCCGAATAGAAGAAGAGGACGCCGACGAGGAAGTAGACGCCGATGACCGTGAGCCAGTACGCGGCGTGGTCGAAGACCGTCGCGCGTTCGTGTGTCTCTACCTGGACGGTGGACATCGTTCGGACCTCCCTCCATCGACGGCCTTCGTGTAGCGGCATCAATAGCACCGCCGGACTCGAGATGATGCAGCCCCGCCGAGAGCTCGGCCCGGAGTGAGCACGAACGGTCGAGTGGCGAGGAGGATTATACGAACGATCGTGCTAACTTGTGCACATGACCTCGACCGACGCTCCCCGAGAGCCCCGGCCGCGCGCGCGCAAACGACGCAGCGACGGCGAGCGGAGCCGCAATGCGATCCTCCAGGAGGCGGCGCGCCTGGCGACGACCGAGGGCATCGACGGTCTCTCGATCGGGCGTCTGGCCGATGCGGTCGGCATGAGCAAGAGCGGGCTCTTCGCCCACTTCGGCTCGAAGGAGGGGCTCCAGCTCGCCACCATCGACGCGGCGACGACAGTCTTCAGCGAGAAGGTCATCGCCCCCGCGTCGACCGCCGGGTCGGGGATCGAGCGGCTCCGCGCATACGCACAGGAGTTCCTGAACCATCTCGAGGGCGACGTCTTCCCCGGCGGCTGCTTCTTCGCCTCGGTCGCCGCCGAGATGGACACCCGGCCCGGGCCGGTCCGCGAGCGCGCTGTGGAGTTCGTCGGCGACTGGATCGGGTTGCTCGTCGCGGCCGCTCGGGACGCACAAGCGGAGGGCGACCTCGACCCGGCCGAGGACGCCGAGCAACTCGCGTTCGAGATCGAGGCCTACCTCCTGCTTGCGAACGCGCTCTACGTCGCGAGCCGCTCGGACGCGCCGCTCGAGCGTGCGCGTCGCGCGATCGACACGCGGCTCGCGTGCGCGGCCCCGAACTGACGGAAGAGCGGAATCAGCCGACCGTCGAGGCTACGGGCGGCGAGCCACGTGGAGCGTGGCCACCCAATGCCGACGCACCAAGCCATCCGGCCGTTCTGCAAGCTTCTCTCGGATCGCTCCGTAGAGATGTGCGCGCTTCTCCGGTGCCATCGCGATGTGCCCTGAGAACGTCTCGAGGAGCGCGATGTACTCGTCGGCCGTGTAGGTCACGTCCCAGAGGTAACGCTTCACGCACACGGTGTCGAAGAGGCCGCTCTCTTCGATCTCCGCCACGTCCGTGGGCATCTCGTCCGGAACAGGCGGCGGCCATTCGCCGTCATGGCTCTCACCGATCGCGTCGTACACCGGCTGGATGTCGCTGAAGAACGGGTCGAATCCCTCCGGGAACCCATGGCTCGCGCTCCACAAGGCAAGGTGCCCGTCAGGCAGGAGAAGCGAATGTGCCCTCTGGTAGCGAATCGCGGGGTCGATCCAGTGCCATGCGGTCGCTGCGTACACGAGGTCGAATCGCCGCCCCGCGCCGTCCCAGCTCTCGAACGCATCGGCCTCGACGGTCACCGGGTAGCCCGCGAGATTCTCGCGCGCGCGAGCCGCGAGGTCCTCGCCCACCTCGACGCAGACGACCTCGAACCCGCGCTGGACGAGTGGAAGAGTCGCCTTGCCCGTGGCGCAGCCGACCTCGAGCAGACGCGCTCCAGGTCGGAGTCGCGAGACGCGAACGAGGGCGTCGAACAGCGACTCCGGGTAGTCCGGCCGCGCAGCCTGATAGCTGGCCGCGGCTATCTCGAACGTCGTCCGGAGCCTGCGTCGACGTTCCTCCACGATCGCATGGTCACAGATGCCCGTGCTACGAGACTGCGTGTCGTCCGACGAGACCGAAACGCGTGAGGTCTCGGCCCACGCCGTTCCAGGGGTCCACTTCAAGTCAGATAGCGGAGACCACTGCTAGCGTCGCCGCGTGATCTTCACGCAGTTCGTCGCGGACGATCTCGGGTGCGCGTCGTACCTCGTCGGCGACGAAGATGCCGGAGTCGCGGTCGTCGTCGATCCTGCGTTCGCGATCGAGCAGTACTTCGAGGAGGCCGACCGCCGCTACGTCCGGATCCTCCGTGCGATCGAGACCCATACGCACGCCGATCACGTCTCCGGGCACGGCCGGCTTGCGCTCGAGCACGGGATTCCGGTGTCGGTCCACCCGCTCGCCGAGGCCGAGTACCCGCACGACCCGATGGCGGACGGCGACACGATCGAGCTCGGAAACGTCGTCCTCACGTGCATCCATACGCCGGGCCACCGCCCCGAGCACTGCTGCCTCGCGGTCACGGACCGTTCGCGCGCGGACGAGCCGTGGCTCGTGCTGACCGGTGACTCCCTCTTCGTCGGCGACGCCGCCCGGCCCGACCTCGCGGTCGAGGCGCGCGAGGGCGCCGAAGGTCTCTTCCACTCGCTCCGTCGCCTGCTCGAGCTCGGAGACGGCGTCGAGGTCTACCCCGGCCACGTCGCGGGCTCCCTGTGCGGGAAGGCGATGAGCTCGAAGGGCTCGACGACGATCGGGTTTGAGCGGCGCTTCAACCCGGCGCTCGCGTTCAGCGACGTAGCGCTCTTCGTCGCCGACTCGGCAGGCGTCTCCGCGCCGAGGCCGCCCAACGTCGAGCGGATCGTCGCTCTGAACCGAGGCCCGTTCGTCGGCGCCCTGCCGGACCCGCCGGAGCTCCCGGTTGCGCCCGACAACGCACAGATCCTGGATGCGCGACCCCTCCACGCCTTCGCCGACGGCCATCTCCAGGGCGCGGTCAACGTGCCCGTCTCCGGGACGCGCTTCGCGACCAAGGCGGCGTTCGTCCTGGACAGCGAGCGGCCCGTCGTGGTCGCCGCGTCGACCGAGGGGGAGGCGCGGGACGCGATCCGCGGCCTGCGCTCGGTCGCGGTGCTCGACGTCCCCGGCTACGTGCTCGGGAGTGGCCCCGAGACCCTCGAGCTCGTGTCGGTGGACGAGCTCGAGGAGCTCATGGCCGACGGCGCGGAGCTCGTCGACGTGCGCGAGAAGGACGAGCGTGACACGGGCTACATCGCCGGCAGCCGGAACATCCCCTACCGGCTCTTGCCGCTCGGCGAGGCCGACCTCCCCCACGACCGGCCGATCGTCACGATCTGCGAGCTAGGCCCGCGTGCGACGATCGCGGCCAGCATCCTCAGCGCCCGGGGCTACGACGCCCGCGCGGTCGCCGACGGCGGCGTCTACACCTGGCAGGCCGCGGGGAAGCCGACCGTCGAGTTCCGCCGCTGCGGCAACTGACGGGTCAGGCCGGCGGGCCGAGCCGCTCGGCCGCGTAGCCGGCGGCGGCGATCGCCTCGAGGAGCTCCTGGCAGTGCGCCTCGTCGCGTGTCGAGACGACGAGTTCGACCTCGGTCTGGATCACCGTCGTCGTCGTGCCCTCGCGGTGGTGGTCGACGGAGACGACGTTCCCGCGCTCCCGCGCGACGAGGTCGAGGAGGTTCGAGAGCTCGCCCGGCCGATCGGGGATGAGCGTGCGGACGGCCAGATAGCGGCCGGCGCGCGTGAGCCCGTGCTGGAGCACGGAGATCAGCGTCGTCGCGTCGATGTTCCCGCCGGAGAGCACGATCGCGACCGGCCCCGAGCCTCCGGCGCGCCCGGCCAGGAGGGCCGCGATCCCGACCGCGCCCGCGCCCTCCACGAGCAGCTTCTTCCGTTCGAGGCAGAGGAGGAGCGCGTCCAGATCTCCTCGTCTCCGACCTCCACGACGTCGTCGAGCGTGCGGTCGAGGATCTCCGACGCGAGCTCGCCCCGGTCCTTCACCGAGATGCCGTCGGCGATCGTCACGCCCGGCCGGCAGATCACGCCCACGATGCGGATTCCGCGGCGACGCTCTCTGAGCGCCGTCGAGATCCCGGCCGCGAGCCCGCCGCCGCCGATCGGGACGAGGAACGTCTCCGCCTCCTCGCCCTGCTCCGAGAGCTCGAGCCCGATCGTGCCCTGCCCCGCGATCACGCGCGGGTCCTCGAACGCGTGCACGAGCGTCGCGCCCGTACGCTCGGCGTGACTCTGCGCCGCGGCAACGGCGTCCTCGAACGTCTCTCCCGAGAGCTCGACGGCGCCGTCGTAGGAGCGCGTCGCCTCGACCTTGGCCATCGGCGCGTCACGCGGCATGTAGACCGTCGCGCTGATCCCCGCCTCGCGCGCCGCCCAGGCGACGGCCTGGCCGTGGTTCCCGGCGCTCGCGGCGACGACGCCCGCCGCACGCTCGTCGGGGCCGAGCTGCGCGATCGTGTTGTAGGCGCCGAGCTTGCATGGGGTGATCATGCTGCCTCGGTCCTCGACGGTGATGCCGAGGTCGGCCAGCTGCGAAGGCACTGGTCAGCGAGCGTGACAAGGTTCTCGGCACTTACGTGTGTCCCGAAGTGGAGTGGTGTCAACGCCGTCCGAAAATTGGATCTGGCCCACTGATCTG
>CAWKEV010000012.1:0-84078 GCA_963848725.1 uncultured Actinomycetes bacterium
AGCCTCGGCCACGTCGGGAGCGTCTCACGTCAGGCGGATGCCCTCGATCTACTCGGTCGCGTCTAGCACGCGACGGACAAGGCTTCGGTGCCAGCTCGCGCCCGTGCGTCCCCTCGCGCACGGCGGTTCCCACCCCTCGTCGGTCAGTGCCTCGGCGATGCCGTTCTGCGTGAGTCCGGCTGCACGCAGTTCGAGTATTCGAGCGCGCGCCGCGGTGGAGGCCTGTCGCGGGTCGCCCTGACCTCGCTTGACGGCGAAGGCGTCGCGAATCCGAGCCCCGATCATGTCGCGCTCCAGCTCGGCGAAGGTCGCCGCCATCGAGATCATCGCCTTGCCCATCGGTGTCGCCGTGTCGATCCCGAGGTCGAGCACGACGAGGTGCCAACCGCGTCGCTGTGCCTCCCGAGCGATGTCGTGAAAGTCCCCGGCCGACCGCGCCAGCCGGTCGAGCTTGCTCACCACGAGGGTGTCGCCGCGACGAAGCTCATCGAGCGTCCTCCGCAGAACCCGCCGGTTGTTCACGCGCCCGCCCGATGCGACCTCCCGGCGAATCTCCGCGCTACGGAAGCGGTCCTCGAGGATCGCCGCACGCTGCGCGGCAAGCCCGAGGCCGGACTCTCCCTGACCGTCGGTGCTCACCCTCACGTACCCGATGACGATGCTCACCCGGGCTCCTCGGCCTCCGTCTCCCGCTCCTCAACGGCGGGCAGCCACAGCTCGTACTCCGCTTCTCGGCTCGACCTCGCGCACCCCGTCCCCGAGCACCTCTCCGTCCTGCGACTCCGCGCGCTCCGGCACGAGCAGGTTGCCGTTCTGCAGGCGAACCGGCAGCTCAGTCGGCGGGGCCCCATACACCACCACCGTCTCGCCCAGCCAGCGATCCTCGGCGTCGTACTCCGAGACGAGTGCGCGCACGGCGCTCTTGCGGTCGGCCTCGTTCCCGTCGGCGTCTTGGTACACCGTGACGGAGTAGGTGCCGCCGAGCGGCGTCCCCTCCGGGTGCTCCTCGCGCTCGATCGTCACACCGTGACCTTCGCTGACATCGTCCTCCTTCGATACGTCGCCTGTACTGACAACGCTCTCGCCTGTCTCAGCGTAATCCGTCTAGGTACCGTTGGCAAGGCTCGCCGCGCCGGAGGGCTGGTTCCCTTGCCGGACCTGGAATCTCCCGGAGAAGCCCACTCAGTGCGGGAGTCAGCGCTTCTAGGCCTTGCTCGGCGGCGTGCAGGCGCCGCCCATCCACACGATCTCGACCCGCTCCTCGATCGGCTGGTGCTTTCGCCGCATCGGGATCCGCCCGATGAAGGGTCACGAACTGAATGAGCCGTCGCATGTGCTGGCGCTGGCGGTCGATCCCCATCTCGTCCCACGCCTCGAAGCAGGACCGGCTTCCCGTCGAGGTACATCGTCTCGACTCCCTCGGGAATGCCGGGATCCGGCGTCTCCCAGAGAACACGTCGGGCCTCGTCAAGCGCGGCCTGCCTTGCCTCAACGCCGCGGACGAACAGCTTGCGCTCCACGGCCTGCGCCGTCATCACGAACGCCTCCAGCTCGGCCTCCGCCCGTTCAACGGCGTCACGCGCCGCGATGTATCGCACCTCCACGTCGGCGGCGGACGACGAGATCAGCTCCTGAACCTCGGGCAGCTGCAGTAGGAATAGAACGTACGAGTCGACCCGGCTGCACTGGGCGACGGCCCGAGCAGGGCACAGTCCGGTCGCGAACTTGCCCCGGCAAGAGTACGAGGGGCCGCGCCCGGTGGCGTGGAGGGCGTGCCGGCAGCCGCCGCACCAGATCAGCCCGAGCAGCAGCGCGCGTGTTCGGCCGCTTCCTTCGGCCAGGCGCGACCCGGACCCTGCACCGCCGCCCAGAGCTCCGAAGAAACGAGGGGCTTCATCTCGGCGGCGCCATTGGTGCCGCCAGGTGACCCCTTGTAGGTCGGGTTCCGCAAAAGCTGACGGGCGCCCTCGCGGCCCCAGCGCGTCCGCGTCTTGCCGTCCTTGCGTAGGCCAGCTCGCGGCAGCGCGCCCCGATCGCTGAGCAGGTCGGCCACCGCCTGAAAGCTTCCGCCGGTAGCCCGAAGCTTGAAGGCGTCGAGTACCGCAGGTGCGGCGTCGGGGTCGGGGTGGAGACGGCCGTCGCCGTCGCGTAGGTAGCCGGTCGGTGCGTGACCCGCGACGTAGACGCCGCGCTTCGCCGCCTCACTTCGAGCCGTCCGCCAGTTCTCGCGGGTGACGTCAAGCCGCCGCTCGGCGAGGCCGGCCAGCACGGTGAGGATCAGTTTCCCGCCAGGCGCGTCGGTGTCCACCGAGTCGTCCACTCCCACGAGTCGCGCCCCGCACGCCTGTAGTCGCCGCACGGCCTGGAGCGTGTCGGCGGCCGAGCGGCTAAAGCGGTCAACCCGCCAGCAGACGATGCCCGCGCTCGCTCCCTGCTCGCACCGCTGAAGCAGGCGCTCGAGCTTGCGCTCCTCCGGTGCCCTACCGCCGCCGACGTCGAGGCCCTCGACGACCTCTCCGAGGCTGACGTCGTGCAGTCGGCACCATGCCTCGATCTTCTCGCGCTGCACGCGGGGGCTGATGAAGGAATCGCCCTCTCGACCGCCGACGGGGTCACTCACTCTTACGTAGCCGTCGAGCCCCTGAGCGCGCTTCCGAGCCACGCACCGGACTCTAACTGCTCAGGTAACCCGTGGCAAGGTTCCAAGGGAGGTCTGGGGATTTCGCGCGCTCGGGCGGACGAGGACGCTCGAGTCCCATGCGTCGCGCCTGCGCCGGAAGCTGAACCTGCGAGTCGACGATCGCTACGTCGTCAACGTGTGGGGCGTCGGCTACCGGCTGCTCGAGTAGCGGACGGAAGACCTCAGGGCAACGCGCCCTCGAGCTCGAGCAGCTTCACCTTCCGGTCGAGGCCTCCGCCGTAGCCCACGAGGTCGCCGCTCGCGCCGACGACGCGATGGCATGGCAGCACGATCGGGATGCGGTTGCGGTTCATCACCGTTCCCACCGCCCGTGCCGCGCGCGGGCGACCCGCGCGGACGGCGAGCGCGCCGTACGTCGTGGTCTCGCCGTACGGGACACGGGCGAGCTTGCGGAGGACGGAGACCGTGAACGCGGGGAGCCCGCGAAGGTCGAGCGTGAGATCGAAGCCGTGCCGCCGTCCGGAGAAGTACTCGTCGAGCTCGCGCCGCGCGCCGTCCACGAAGCGGGGAGAGCGCAGGATGCGCGGGCCGCCGAAGCGCGCGAGACGCTCGAGCTGGTCGTCCGGGAGGGCGTCGTAGACGATCGCGGCGAGGCCGTGGTCGGAGACCGCCACGAAGAGCGGCCCGACGGGGGAGTCCACGAGGTCGTAGCCCACGTCGACGAGCCCGAGCGTGAACGCCGCGTCCCGGAGGCTGCGATCGAGGTCGGGAGAGACGGTCATCCGGACATCCTCCTCCGCAGCCGGCGAACGCCCGTCGACGCAGCCTGTCGGGCCGCGTCCTCGCTCGAGCCGAGCGCGGCTGCGATCTGGTCGTAGGGAAGGTCGTACCCGTACCGGAGCACGACGGCACGCCGCTCCTTGGGCGGGAGGCCGTTCGTGAGCGGCGCGAGCTGCTCGTATGCAGGGCGCTCGTCCTCGACGGGCGTCTCGGCGAGCTCTTGGGTGGGTCGGGCTCGGCGCAACACGTCGATAGCGACGTTGCGTGCGATGGTCAGGATCCAGGCTCGGAGATGCTCGCCGTCCTCGAGATGGCCGTACGCCTGGAGTGCGCGCAGGAACGTCTCCTGGAAAGCGTCGTCGGCGCGCGTCGAGCCGAGCTTGCGCCGGAGAACCCGCAGGACCTCGGACCGATGCTCCTCGTAGAAGCGCTCGAATGGCGGGACCGACACGGCCGTCATCATCCCCCGTTCCAACGCGCGACGCCGCCGATCTGTGAGCATGCCCCGCGTGAGAGCGGCGGTCGTCGGCCATGTCGAATGGATCGAGTTCGTGGAGGTCGAGCACGTCCCGCGGGCCGGCGAAATCGTGCACGCGGAGACGTCGTGGGAGCAGGCGGGGGGCGGTGGCGGAGTCGCCGCGGTCCAGCTCGCGCTGCTCGCGGACAGCGTCCTCTTCTTCACCGCGCTCGGGGCCGAGGAGATCGGCCGCCGCGCTGAGAAGGAACTCGAGGAGCGAGGCGTCGAGGTCCACGCGTCGTTCGTCGACGGCCCGCAGCGACGGGGGATCACCTACGTGGACGAGGGCGGCGAAAGGACGATCACGACGCTCGGCCCGCGCCACGCGCCGCGAGGCCATGACGACTCGCTTCCCTGGCACGAGCTTGCGCGCTGCGATGCCGTCTACTTCTGCGCCGGCGACGGGGACGCGCTCGTCAACGCTCGCCGCGCACGAGTCCTGGTCGCGACAGCGCGCATGCTCGAGACGCTGAAGCGCGCGGCGGTGGAGCTCGACGCGATCGTCGGCAGTGCGAAGGACGAGGCAGAGGTCTACCGTCCGGGCGACCTCGACCCGAACCACGCCTTGCCGTCGCGACCTCCGGGTCGCTCGGCGGCTGGGCCCAGCCGGGCGGCCCGTTCACGGCCGCGCCCCTTCCAGCGACGACGTACGACTCGTACGGGGCGGGCGACTGCTTCGCCGCGGGTCTCGCGTTCGCGCTCGGATCCGGGCTCGACACGCCCGCGGCGCTCGAGTTCGCGTCGCGCTGCGGGGCCGGCGCAATGGCCGGGCCGGGCGTGCACGCCGAGCGAATCGAGCTGGGCGAGAGTTAGTCCGAGCCGGCGGTCTCCCACACGGAGACGTGCTGCGCGCTCTCGCTCGTGAACGCAGCGCGTGTCCATGTGCTCCAGCGCTCGCGAAGGGTCATTCCAGCGAGTCGTGCCATGAGGTCGAGCTCGGCAGGCCATACATAGCGATACGGTGCGGAGCAGACGTCGAGCTCTCGACCGTGCCATGCGGTAGTGGTGGGACCACGCAATCTGCGCCTCGGTGAGGTCGGTGAACTCCTCGAACGCGACGTAGGTCGGCGTGAGTGCGAATGCACGAGCCGTCTGGCCGGGCGGAGTCGGCGCAGGTCCGGGACGATGACCTCGAGAACGAAGCAGCCGCCGGGCTCGAGGTGGTCGGCGACGTTGCGGAAGCAGGCGACCTGCTCGTCCTGCGTCGTGAGGTTCATGATCGTGTTGCAGACGAGATAGGCGAGGGAGAAAGTCCTATCGACCTTCGTCGTCGCGAAGTCGCCGATCGTCACGCCGACCCGGTCGGCGCCGGGCTTCGCGCGAAGCCTCGCGACCATCGCCTCGGAGATGTCGATTCCGTGCACCGGAACGCCGCGAGCGGCGAGCGGAAGCGCGACTCGGCCGGTGCCAACCCCGAGCTCGAGCGCCGCTCCGTCGCCGGCGACCTCGGCGAGGAAGTCCACGGCAGGGTCCAAGGCCTCGGGGTCGAACAAGTCGGGAGTGGTCTCGTCGTACCGCTCCGCGATCCGCTCGTCGAATCGATTCTCCGGCACACGAGCACTGTACGCCGCTCGCCGAGCGGGCCGAGACCTGCGACGCCGGGGAGTGGAGGGGTTGTCAGGTGGATGAAAGTGGAGTAAGGTGGGGCAACGTGGGAGGGACGACAACCTTTCATCCATGTTCTACGGCGAGCACGAGCACACGATCGACGACAAGAAGCGGCTCATCCTGCCGAGCAAGTTCCGCGCGCCGCTCGCGGGCGGCGTCGTGCTGGCGAAGGGATTCGAGCCGAACATCGACGTCTACCCGCTCGGCGCGTGGAGCGAGAACGTCGCACGCGTGGCCGACCTCGACTCCTTCTCGCCAGAGGCCCGGCGAATGAAGCGCTACGTCTTCGCGGGAGCACTCGTGACCGAGCTCGACGCGCAGGGCCGAGTCCTCATCCCCCAGAAGCTCGCCGACCATGCAGGCCTCGGGCGCGACGTCGTCGTCGCCGGCGTGCACGACCACCTCGAGATCTGGGACCGAACGCAGTGGGACGTCGAACGCAGCTCGACAGAAGGGAGCGTGAGCGATGTTGCCGAACGTATCGCGGACAAGCGCGGCTGATCACGTCCCCGTTCTCGCGGACGAGGTGCGCGGGCTCCTCTCCGTGCAGCCGGGGGAGACGGTGGTCGACGCCACCTTCGGGGCAGGCGGTCACTCGCGGCTTCTCGTCTCCGACCTCGGCGGCCGGGGCAAGCTCGTCGCGATCGACCGTGATCCGACGGTCCGCCCGTACTTCGACCGGGTCAAGGCAGGCGTGCGCGGCGTCCAGATGCGGTTCCTCCGCGGGGACTACGCCGTCGTCCTGAGGCAGCTCGCGGACAACGGGGTGAAGGCCGACACGATCCTGCTCGACCTCGGCCTCTCCTCGATGCAGGTCGACCGACCCGAGCGCGGGTTCTCGTACGCGACGGACGCGCCGCTCGACATGCGGATGGACGCGTCCGAGGAGCTGAGCGCCGCCGAGGTGGTCAACGCGTGGGACGAGCGTGAGCTCGCGGACATCTTCCGCCGCTATGGCGAGGAACGCTACGCACGGCAGATCGCGCGTGGGATCGTCCGTGCGCGCGAAAGCGCTGCGATCGTCCGCACGGGTCAGCTCGTCGACATCGTGCGCGCCTCGATCCCCGCGCCCGCGCGGTTCGGCGAGGGACATCCCGCGAAACGCGTCTTCCAGGCGCTCCGGATCGAGGTGAACCACGAGCTCGACTCGCTCGCCGCAGGTCTTCCCGCCGCCTTCGACATGCTGCGACCCGGCGGCCGCCTCGCCGTGCTCAGCTTCCATTCGCTCGAGGACCGGATCACGAAGCAGTTCCTCCGCGAGCGTGCGCGCGGCTGCACGTGCCCGCCCGACTTTCCGGTCTGCGTCTGTGGGCACGAGCCCGAGCTCCGGCTGCTGACGACGAGGCCCGTGCGTCCGTCCGCACACGAAGTCGAGCTGAACCCGCGCGCCGCATCGGCGCGGCTGCGTGCGGGAGCGCGCGTCTGATGTCGTCGATCGCCCAGAACCCGGCCGTCGGGCGCGTCCGCGCGAAGCGGGCGGCCAAGCCCCGGCTGCTCTCGGGCGGCGTCGTCTGGATCGTGTTCTTCGGCGTGCTCCTCTCCGGTGTCGTCGCCGTCAACGTGGCTGTTCTCCGGCTAAACCTTCAGCGCGACCGCGTGAGCGGCGAGCGGACACAACTGCAGGCGGACATCTCTCGCCTGCGCTCGCAGCTCTCCACCGAGGAGGCGAGCACGCGCGTCGAGGCGAAGGCGCAGAAGGATCTCGGCCTGGTGCCTGCCGATCCCGGCAAGACGGTCTACGTCCGCTTGCCGCGATGAGGCTGGGCGCGGCGAACCGGCGCATCGCCTTCCTCGGCGTCGTCTTCGCCCTCCTCCTCGGCGTCGCGCTCGTGCGCGCGTTCTGGATCCAGGTCGTCGACGGCTCCGCGTATGCGGCGATGGCGGTGCGCCAGCACCGTGAGACCGTCGTCGTAGCAGCGGGGCGCGGCACGATCTTCGACCGGAACGGTGAGCCGCTCGCGATCGGCGAGCAGATGACGACGGTGTACGCGAACCCGCGTCAGATCACGAACCCGAACCAGGTCACACTCGACGCCTCTCGGATTCTGGGCGTCGATCCAGAGAAGACGTACCAGCTCCTCACGGACAAGTCGCTCGGCTTCGTCTACGTCGACCGCAAGGGCAATCCCGAGAAGGCCGCGAAGCTCGAGAAGCTCGACCTGCCCGGCCTTGGCTTCTACCCGGAGGAGCTTCGCACCTACCCGCAGGACAGGATCGCCTCCCAGGTGCTCGGGTTCGCGGGCACGGACAACCACGGGCTCGAGGGTCTCGAGAAGTCGCTCGATCCCGTGCTCGCGGGGCATCCGGGGAGCGAGACGATCGTGAAGGATCCGCTCGGGCGGGCGCTCGATGTCGTCTCCACGAAGCCTGCGACGCCGGGCAAGAGCGTCCGGCTGACGATCGACGACCAGGTGCAGGCGAATGCCCAGCAGGTCATCGAGTCGACGGTGCAGCGCTTCGGCGCCAAGTCGGCGACCGCGATCGTGATGGACCCGTACTCCGGAGACATCCTCGCCATGGCCGTCGCGCCGGGCTTCAACGCCAACCGCTTCGCGACGACGCGTCCCGATCGACTGCGCAATCGAGCGGTCACCGACATGTACGAGCCTGGCTCGACGTTCAAGCTCGTGACCATCAGCGCCGCGCTCGAGGACGGGGTCGTCACCCCGCGCTCGTCCTTCGTCCTCCCGCCCGAGCTCCACGTCGCCGACCGCGTCATCCATGACGCGGAAGCGAGGGGAACGGAGCGGATGAGCGTCCGTCAGATCATCGAGCGCTCGTCGAACATCGGCACGGTGACGATTGCCGAGAAGCTCGGGCCGCAGCCGCCTCGCCGCCTGGGTGAACCGCTATGGCTTCGCCAAGCCGACCGGAATCGACTTCCCGGGCGAGTCGGGCGGGTTCGCGCTTCCGCTCGACCAGTGGTCCGGGTCGACGATCGGAACCGTTCCCATCGGGCACGGCATCGCGGTCACGCCGCTGCAGATGGCGAGGGCGTACTCCGCGATCGCGAACGGCGGGACGCTCGTGCGGCCGCATCTGATCGAGAAGATCGACGGGCGCACGGTCCACCACCGACGGGGGCATCGCGTCGTGTCGCGCGCCGTCTCCGCGCAGATGATGTCGATGCTGCGAAGCGTCGTCCTCGACGGCACCGGCACCGAGGCGGCCCTCCCCGGCTACACCGTGGCCGGGAAGACGGGAACTGCTGCGAAGATCGACCCGGACGGGCGCTACTCCACCTCGCGGTACGTCGCGTCCTTCGTGGGAATGGTTCCCGCGACGAAGCCGCGGCTCGTGATCATGGTCATGGTCGATGAGCCGCACGCCTCGATCTGGGGCGGGACGGTCGCCGCGCCCGCCTTCCAGCAGATCGCGCGGTTCGACGTCCAGCACCTCGCGATCCCACCCGATGCGCCGAAGACGGCGAAGTCCGGGTACTGACCGGCTCGTCCGCGCGCTCGTGACGTTCGTCTAGCCTTCGCGACGAGGTGGAGCTCGAGGCCCTGATCCGGGCGCTCGCCCCGGGCGAGGTGGCCGGAGTCAGGCCGGTCGACGTCGGCGACCTGGCGTACGACACGCGACGTGTGAGCCCGGGGGCCGCGTTCTTCTGCGTCCCGGGTGCGAACGTCGACGGCCACGACCTCGCCGCCGAGGCGGTCGAGCGCGGCGCCGTCGCGCTCGTGGTCGATCACCTGGTGGACGTCGTCGCACCGCAGATCGTCGTCGACGACGTGCGCGCGTCGATGGCCGTCGCGGCCGACGTCTTCTTCGGCGAGCCCTCGGGTGCGCTCGAGATCGCAGGGGTCACCGGGACGAACGGCAAGACGACGACCGCCTTCCTCCTGCGCGCGATGCTCGCGGCCGCCGGCAAGGCACCGGGCCTCGTGGGGACGATCGAGTGGATCGTCGGCGGCGTGTCCCGTCCGGCGCCGTTCACCACCCCCGAAGCGATCGATCTCCAGCGTCTGCTACGGGAGATGCTCGACGCGGGCGACCGGAGCGTCGCCCTCGAGGCGTCCTCGCACGGATCCGCGCTCCGGCGTCTCGACCGGATCCGCTTCGACGCTCTCGTCTTCACGAACCTGAGCCAGGACCACCTCGACCTCCACGGGACGATGGAGGACTACTTCCAGGCGAAGCGGCGACTCTTCGCAGGTGCACAGCCGCCGCCCGCCGCGATCAACATCGGATCGCCCTGGGGCCGGCGGCTCGCGGACGAGCTCGCCGACCTCCACCGCGCCCCACTTGTCACGTACGGGCTCGGCGAGGGCGCCGAGATCCGGGCGGAGGGGCTCGTCTCGGACTCGGCCGGGAGCCGCTTCCGGGCAGCCGGAATCGACGTCGAGACGCCGCTCCGCGGTCTCTTCAACGTGGAGAACGCCCTGGCCGCGGTCGCGGCAGGCCTTCTCCTCGACCTCGACGAGGACACGATCGCCGAGGGGATTGCGTCCGTCGAGGGTATCCCCGGGCGCTTCGAGGTCATCGAGGAGGGCCAGCGGTTCACCGTCCTCGTCGACTACTCGCACACGCCCGACTCGCTCGAGATCGCCCTCGCCTCGGCGCGGGCGCTCGGAGACGGGCGCCTGATCGTCGTCTTCGGCGCCGGCGGCGACCGCGACCGAGGGAAGCGTGTGCACATGGGGGAGGTTGCAGCTCGCGGCTCCGACCTTGCGATCGTGACCTCCGACAACCCCCGCTCGGAGGAGCCGCTCGCGATCATCGAGGACGTGCTCCAGGGCACGGGCGTCGACGTCGAGATCGACCCCGATCGGCGCTCGGCGATCGGGCGCGCGGTCGCGCTCGCCGAGGCGGGCGACGTCGTCCTCATCGCCGGAAAGGGCCACGAGCAGGGACAGGAGATCGCCGGCGTCGTCCATCCCTTCGACGACCGTGCGGTCGCGCGCGAGGCGCTCGAGGCGCTCGTCCGGGAGCGGAGCCGAGGGACCAGGCCGTGATCCCGATCGCCTGGGAGGAGATCGAGCGGCTCGCGCTCGGCCGGCTCGAAGGGGCACCGTCGAGCGGCGAGATCACCGCGATCGAGGCGGACTCGCGGGAGGTCGGCCCGGGACACCTGTTCGTCGCTCTCAACACCGGTGTCGAGCACGTCGGCGACGCGGAGGTGCGAGGGGCGGCGACCCTCGTCCCCGACGATCAGGACGCCGCCCTCGCGAGGCTCGCGTCGCTCGTCCGCTCGAAGAGTCGCGCGCGCGTCGTCGCGGTGGTGGGCTCCGCAGGGAAGACGTCGACGAAGGACATTCTCGGCGCGCTCTGCTCTCCGCATGCGAGGACGATCTGGGCCGATCGGAGCCTCAACAACGAGATCGGCGTCCCGTTGACCGTGTGCAGGCTCGAGGCGGACACGGAGATCCTCGTCACCGAGATGGGCATGCGCGGGCTCGGGCAGATCACCGCGCTCTGCGAGGTCGCGCGGCCGGAGATCGCGGTCGTCTCCCATATCGGCCCGGAGCACCTCGAGCTCCTCGGCAGCGTCGAGCGCGTGGCCGAGGCGAACGCGGAGGCCATCGACTCGCTTCCGGGCGGAGGCGCCGCCGTCGTCCCCGCTCGCGCCGACGAGCTGGAGCCCTTTCTCCACCGAGGCGATGTCGAGGTGCGCCGCTTCGACCCGGCCAACGTGACGCGTGTCGACGCGAGCGGACGGTTCCGGTTCCGGCTGGACGGGGAGGAGCTCGAGCTCGCGCTCCCGTTCACGCAGCACCACCAGGCCGTGAACACGCTCGCCGCGCTGCACGCCTACTCGGCGCTCGGGCTCCCGCTCGACCACGTCTCGGAGGGCGTTCCGAGCATCCGGCTCTCTCCCTGGCGAGGCGAGGAGCACGTGCTCCCGGGCGGCGGATTCGTCGTGAACGACGCCTACAACGCGAACCCCGACTCGATGCGCGCGGCGCTCGTCCATCTCGCCGAGCGTGCGCCGGAGCGGCGTCGGGTCGCGATCCTCGGGGAGATGGCGGAGCTCGGCGCGACGTCAGCCGAGTACCACCGCGTGCTGGGCGCACTCGCGGCGGAGCTCGGGGTGGATGTCATCGGCGTAGGCGAGGCCGCCTGGGACTACGAGCCGGCCGTGTGGACGCCGGGTCCGGTGGAGGCGGTCGAGGCGGCGAGGTCGTACCTGCGCCCCGGCGACGCCGTCCTCGTCAAGGCGTCGCGCGCAGTCGGGCTCGAAGGCATCGCAGACGAGATCACGAACTTCGCGGTCGAATGGTCCCGGTCCTGATCGCTGGCCTGATCGCGATGGTGGCTGCCATCGTGATCGGGCCCAAGTTCATCGAGGCGCTCCGGGCACGCGGCCTCGGTCAGCAGATCCGGGCGGAGGGGCCGGCAGCGCACGTCGTCAAGCAGGGGACGCCGACGATGGGCGGCCTGCTCATCGTTGCGTCGGCCGTCATCCCGTTCCTCGTCCTCTCGAAGTACACGCCCGAGGCGATCACCGTGCTCTTCGTCATGGTCGGCTGCGCGTTCATCGGGTTCGCCGATGACTACCTCAAGCTGCGCCGCCGCCGCTCGCTCGGTCTGCCCGGCCGCTGGAAGATGATCCTGCTCGTCGCGATCACGATCGGGGCCGCCGTCCTGTACAGCCGGAGCGAGACCTTCTCGACCTCGATCTACATCCCGCTCGCTGGCTGGAACGTCGACCTCGGCATCTTCTTCTACCCCTTCCTCTTCCTCGTCATCGGCGGGACGGTGAACGGCGCGAACCTGACCGACGGCATCGACGGGCTCGCCTCCGGCACGGCCACGATCATGCTCCTCACGTTCCTCGCGATCGCAGGGATCTCGTGGCTCCGCTCGGGCCCGCCCGGAGACCGCAGCGACGTCTACCTCGACCTCGCAACCCTGGCGGCGGCCGTGATCGGCGGGACGATCGGGTTCCTCTGGTACAACGCCTTCCCCGCCGAGGTGTTCATGGGCGACACGGGCTCGTTCGCCCTCGGCGGCGCGATCGCCGGCTTCGCGATCGTGACCGGGACGGAGATCCTCCTGCTCCTCATCGGCGGGATCTTCGTGATCGAGGTGCTGTCGCTGATCATCCAGGTCGTCAGCTTCAAGCGCACGGGCCGGCGGGTGTTCCTGATCGCGCCGATCCACCACCACTTCGAGATGAAGGCGTGGTCCAAGACGAAGATCATGGTGCGCTTCTGGATCATCTGCGCGATCTTCTGCGCGTCCGGGTTCGCGCTCTTCTACCGCGACTTCCTCCACTTCATCCGACGGTGAGCTCGGAGGGCCTCGCCGGTAAGCGGGTCCTCGTGGAAGGACTCGCCCGTTCGGGGCGAGCCGCGGCCGAGGTTCTCGTGGCCCGTGACGCCGTCGTCGTCGGCCACGACCACGACGAGTCGCTCGACGCCGGAAGGCTCGACGCGATCGGCGTCGAAGTCCACCTGGGACGCGAGGAGGAGACGCTGTTGCAGGGGATCGATCTCGTCGTGAAGAGCCCAGGGGTGCCCGGCGAGGCGCCGCTGGTGGTGGGTGCCCGTGAGCGCCGCATCCCCGTGTGGAGCGAGATCGAGCTCGGCTCGCGGCTCCTCGAGAGCCCGATCCTGGGCGTCACCGGGACGAATGGCAAGACGACGACCTCCGAGCTCCTCGGCGCGATCTTCCGCGCGGCCGGTCGTCCGGTCGAGGTCGTCGGCAACGTCGGTCGCCCGTTGACCTCGGTCGTCGGCGCGACGTCGGACACGATGGATCGTCTGCGAGCTCTCGTCCTTCCAGCTCGAGGACGTCGAGACCCTGCGTCCCCGGATCGCCGTGCTGCTGAACCTCGAGCCCGACCACCTCGACCGCCACGGAACGTTCGAGCGCTACGCCGATGCGAAGCTCCGCATCTTCGAGAACCAGGGTGGAGAGGACGTCGCCGTCCTGCCGCGCGGGTTCGACCCGGTCCCGGGCATGGGCGAGCGCCGCGAGTTCCGTTTCGACGACGAGCTTCCCGCCGAGCCGCGGATCCCCGGCCCGCACAACCGGGAGAACGCCGCGGCGGCAACGGTCGCAGCGCGGGCCGCAGAGATCGACGACGAGGCGATCGCGGATGCGCTCGCGACGTTCGCGGGCGTCCCCCACCGCATCGAGCTCGTCCGCGAGCTCCGCGGCGTCCGCTACGTCAACGACTCGAAGGCGACGAATGCGGCCGCTGCCCGGCGTGCGCTCGCGTCGTTCCCGGATACGCGCCTGCACGTGATCCTCGGGGGCCTCGGGAAGGCCGAGCCCTACGACGACCTCGCCGCCGACCTCAAGCGCGGCGACCGCGCCTATCTCGTCGGCCGGCGCTGCGGAGGACCTGGCCGTGGCGCTCGGCCACGCCAATGTCCCGTTCGAGCGCTCCGGGGACGTCGAGCACGCGCTCGCGGCCGCCGCCGAGCGCGCCCAGCCGGGGGACGTCGTCCTCTTGAGCCCCGCCTGCGCCAGCTTCGACCAGTTCGAGAACTTCGAGGCGCGCGGCGAAGCGTTTCGCCGCCTCGTCGAGAGGCTCGCATGAGATCCGCGGGGCAGCTCGACCAGAAGCTGCTCGCGCTCCTCACCCTCGGGCTCGTCGCCTTCGGCCTCGTGATGGTGTACAGCGCGACCTCCGCGTCGGCCGCGCTCGGGAACGGCGACCCGATGGCGTACCTCGAGCGGCAGGCGCTGTACGCGCTGATCGGGATCGTCGGGATGGCGATTGCGTCCCGCTTCGACTACCACCGCCTGCGCTACGTCGCGCCGGGGCTCCTGCTCGCGGCGCTCGCTCTCTGTGCTGCCGTGCTCGTCGTCGCCCCCGCGATCAACGGCGCGCGCCGCTGGTTCGTGGTCGGCCCGGCGAGCTTCCAGCCCTCCGAGGTCGCGAAGCTCGCGCTCTGTCTCTTCGCTGCGTCGTATCTGGCGAAGCGGAAGCCGCCGTCGTCGCTGCGCCAGCTCGTCCGCCCACTCGGCCTGCTGACCGGGATGTTCTGCGGGCTGGTCCTGCTCGAGCCGGACCTGGGGACGACGATCACCCTCTGCGGGATGATGCTCGCGATCCTCCTCGTCGCGGGCGTGCCGGTCCGGCTGCTCGCATTCGCGTCGCTCCTCGCGCTCGTGGTCGGGTTCGTCGCCGTCTGGGTCGAGCCGTACCGTCGCGCGCGCGTCTTCAGCTTCCTCGATCCGTGGAAGGACGCCGAGGGCTCCGGCTTCCAGATCGTGCAGGCGATGATCGGGATCGGCTCCGGTGGTGTCTCGGGCGTCGGGCTCGGGAAGGGCATCGAGAAGGCGCTCTACCTCCCCGAGGCGCACACGGACATGATCTTCGCCGTCATCGGAGAGGAGCTCGGGCTCATCGGCTCGGTGCTCGTGATCGGGGCGTTCGCGGCGTTCGGCTTCCTCGGGTTCCGTATCGCGCTCCGCTGCCGCGACCGCTTCGGGAAGCTCCTCGCGGCCGGGCTGACGTCCCTCGTCTGCGGCCAGGCGGCGATCAACCTCGCCGCCGTGCTGGGGATCGCGCCGCTCACGGGGATCCCGCTCCCGTTCGTCTCGTACGGCGGCTCGAGCCTGATCGTCCTCCTCGCAGGCGTCGGGATTCTCCTTAACATCGCCGTCAATGGAGAGGTCGTCGAAGCTCGCGTGCGTGATCGCGGCGGGCGGAACCGCCGGTCACGTGCGACCGGCGCTCGCAGTCGCCGAGGCGCTGCGGGAACGCGGAGTGACGGTGACGTTCGCCGGGTCGCCCGACCGCGTCGAGTCGCGTCTGGTTCCTGAGGCCGGGTTCGAGCTCGACACCTTCTCGATCTCCGGTTTCCCTCGCCGACTCGGCATCGACCTCCTGCGTTCGGCCGCGCGCGCGATCCGGGCGCCGTTCGCGTGCTCGCGGATCCTCGCGAGACGAAAGCCGGACGTCGTCCTCGGCGGTGGCGGGTACGTGGCGGGGCCGATGGTGCTCGCCGCGCGGCTCCGCGGGATCCCGGCGGCGCTGACCGAGGCGGACGCCCGGCTGGGGCTCGCCAACCGCCTGGCGGCTCCGGCGGCGAGGCGCGTCTTCCTCGCGTACGCGATCCCCGGTCGTGACGGAGCCAGGTACGAGGTCGTGGGCAGGCCGATCCCCGTTTCGCATCTCGGGGCGTCGCGTGCGGAGGGACGTGAGCGGTTCGGGCTTCCCGAGGACGGTCCCGTGCTGGCGGTCTTCGGGGGCCTCGCGGGGGCACAGGCGCTGAACGAGTTCGCCGTCGATACGTGGGGACGCGCCGGGCCGGCGGTGCTCCACATCTCCGGCGAGCGGGACTACGCGGCGCTGCGGCCACGGGTCGCGCGCGACGACTACGTGCTCGTCGCGCATACCGATCGCTTCGGGGAGGCGCTCGCCGCGGCCGATCTCGCCCTCTCGCGCGCAGGCGGGACGGTGTGGGAGCTCGCCGCGGCGGGGACGCCCGCGATCCTCGTTCCGTATCCGTACGCGACGGCCGACCACCAGACGCTGAACGCGCGGCACTTCGAGCGGGGGGGCGGCGCGATCGTCGTCGACGAGGTGCAGCTGGCGGACGTCCCTGCGCTCGTGGACGAGCTCTTCGGAGAGCCGGACCGGCTCATGCAGATGAGCGAGGCGATGCGAGCGCTCGCGCGGCCCGATGCCGCCGCCGAGGTGGCCGACGAGCTCGTCGCCCTCGCGGAGGCGCGCCGATGAGCTCTCCCGCGAAGCCGCTCGCCGGCCGGCGCCTGTACTTCGTCGGGATCGGCGGTGCGGGCCTCTCGGCCTACGCGAACTTCGCTCGCGCCTGGGGCGCGGAGGTGCGCGGTTGGGACGCGCGCGAGACGATCTTCTCGGACGCGCTCGACGCTGGGATCGAGGTCGACGTCGGAGGCGAGCCATCGCCGCCGCCGGGGTTCGAGGTCGTGCTCTCCACGGCGCACCTCGGCCGGGTGCTGGGCCTGCCGCGAGCGGAGCTCCTCGCCGAGCTCGTCCGGCTCCGGCGCGCGATCGTCGTCGGCGGCGCGCACGGCAAGACGACGACCGCTGCGATGATCGCGCACGTCCTGCGCGAGCTCGGCCAGGATCCGGCGTGGATCGTCGGTGGTGTCGTGCCGCAGCTGGGCGGGAACGCCGGCACCGGGTCGGGCTGGCTCATCGTCGAGGGCGACGAATCGGACCGCTCGATCGCCTTGCTCGAGCCGCAGATCGCCGTGGTGACGAACGTCGAGGTCGACCACCACGCGACGTTCGCGTCCGAGGCGGAGCTCGCCGCCTTCTTCGAGGAGTGGCTCGCGGGCATTCCGAACGTCGTCAGAGCCTGGGAGCTGGAGCCGGTCGGGCTCCCCCTCGCCGTCCCCGGTGAGCACAACCGCCGGAACGCGGCGGCCGCGCTCGCCGCGCTCGAGCTCGCCGGAGTGGAGCGCGCCGCGGCGGAGCCCGCGCTTGCGACCTTCGCGGGTGTCGATCGCCGATTCCAGCTCGTGGGTGAGGTGGCGGGAGTCTCCGTCTACGACGACTACGGACACAACCCCACGGAGATCGCCGCAACCCTCGAGACGGCACGCGAGCGCACCGCGGGCAAGCTGATCGCCGTCTATCAGCCCCACGTATACGAGCGAACGCGCCAGCTCGCGGTCGAGCTCGGGGGGTCGCTCGGGCTCGCCGATATCGCCGTCGTCACCGAGGTGATCGGCGGCCGCGATGCCCCACGGCCCGGTGTGGACGGAAAGCTCATCCTCGACCACGTGCCCTTCGGCGTGCGTCGAGGCTGGGCTCCGACGCTCGAAGACGCCGCCCTGCTCGCTGCCGACTGGGCGCGGCCCGGCGACGTCGTGGTGACGCTCGGCGTGGGCGAGCCGTGGAGGATCGCCAGGTCAGTGGTCGAGAGGCTCGGCGCGTGAGGATCGAGCGCGGCGTCCGCCTCTCGCGCTGGACGACGATCGGGACCGGAGGCGAGGCACGCGCGTTCGCGCAGCCCGAGACGCTCACGGAGCTCGAGGAGACGCTGCGCTTCGCGGCGGGAGAGGGCATGGAGGTGGTGGTCGTGGGCCTCGGCTCGAACTTCCTCGCCGCGGACGACGGCGTAGACGCCCTCGTCCTGCGGCTCGCGGGCGAGCTCGCCGCTGCGGAGGTCGTGGGCGACCTTCTCCGCGCAGGCGGAGGAGCGGCGAACGCGGTTTGCCTCCATCGCGCCCGGGCGGCCGGCCTCAGCGGCTTCGAGTTCGCCTGCGCAATCCCCGGGACCGCCGGAGGGGGAGTGCGCATGAACGCGGGCGCCTACGGCCGTGACTGGTCGAACGTCCTCGTCCGTGCGCTCGTCGTCTCGGCGGAGGGTGCGGACTGGCTCACGCCGTCGGCTCTCGAGCTCTCGTACCGGCACTCGGGGCTTCGGCCCGGTCAGGTCGTGGCACAGCTCGAGTACCGCCTCGAACCGAGGCCGCCCGACGAGATCAGGGCTCTGACGACCCGGTTGCTCGAGCAGAGGAAGCAGACGCAGCCGACGAACCGGCGCACGTTCGGCAGCGTCTTCAAGAACCCGGACGGCGAGCTCGGCGCGGGTGCGATCCTGGAGCGCTGCGGGCTCAAGGGACATCGGATCGGCGGCGCCGTGATCTCCCCGAAGCACGCGAACTTCATCGAGAACGCCGACGGCGCGACGAGCGCCGACTGCATCGAGCTGATGGTGGAGGCGAAGCGCCGGGCCAGCGAGGAGCTCGGCGTCGAGCTCGAGCGCGAGGTGGTGCTCGTCGGCCTCGAGCTGCCGACGTAGGAGCGTCGCACGACGCGGCGAATCCGGCCCCATGGCCGAAGGGGGACGAGTCGGGGGTGCATCGCGCCGGCGGACGCGAGCGGCAAGCGTCGTCGTCCCGTTTCCGTTGCGGCAGTCCGGCGGCCGCCTCGATGTCGCCCGACTCATCCCCTCCGGCCGCTCGCTCCTCCTCGCACTCGGTCTCGTCGTAGGCACGCTCGCCGCGTACTGGGGCGCGCGGGTGACGCCCGTCTTCGACGTCCGGAGGGTGGACGTGCAAGGGGCGCCGCCCGAGGTTGCCCGCGAGGTCGAGCGCGCGACGCAGGCGGACGTCGGCATGAGCCTGCTCTCGATCGACGACGCCGGGCTCGAGGATCGGATTCGGGCGCTCCCCTCGATCGCTGGCGTCTCGGTCGACCGCGCGTTCCCGCACTCGCTCGTGATCAAGGTTGCCGTCGAGCGGACGGTCGCGGTTGCGCGGCGCGGCCATACGTCGTGGGTCGTCACCGCGTCCGGGAAGGTCGTCCGGGAGGTCGAGACCGGGTCCGAGCCGACGCTTCCGCGGCTGTGGCTCACGCGTGACGTCCCGGTGCGGCTCGGCGGGACGCTCCCCGCGACGTACACGACCGAGACGAAGGTCTTCGCCGCGCTCCAGGAGGCGCACTTCCGGCGGCATGCGAAAGCCGTCCAGATCGACGAGACCGGGCAGATGACGATCGTCATGCGCCACGGCCCCGAGATACGCCTCGGCGAGCCGACGGACATCCGTTTGAAGCTCGCGGTGGCGACCCAGGTCTTCCGGCATCTGCAGCCGGGGACGCTCTACCTGGACGTGAGCGTTCCCGAGCGACCGGTCGCTGGAGCAACCCTCAACTCTTGAGTCGAGGTTGAAGGTTGGTCGCTCGAGGGCGATTGACAAGCCCAGGGAGGAGCCGTACCCTCGAGGGCGAACCGTCCCTGCACACGCACGCTCAACGAGAGCTTCAGCTTCAGGTGGGTCGAGACATGAACAATCAGCTCGGTAGCTACCTCGCAGTGATCAAGGTCGTCGGCGTCGGCGGCGGCGGCTCGAACGCCGTCAGCCGGATGGTCGAGGCCGGCGTCGCAGGCGTCGAGTTCGTGGCGGTGAACACCGACGCGCAGGCGCTCCTCATGATCGAGGCCGACGTGAAGCTGCACATCGGCTCGCGCGCCACCCGCGGGCTCGGCGCGGGGGCGGATCCGAGGGTTGGGCTCGAGGCGGCGCAGGAGAGCCGCGACGAGCTGAAGGAGGCGCTGAAGGGCGCCGACATGGTCTTCGTCACGGCCGGCGAGGGCGGCGGCACCGGAACCGGCGCCGCACCGGTCATCGCGGAGATCGGCCGCGAGCTCGGCGCGCTCACGGTCGGCGTCGTCACGCGCCCGTTCGGATTCGAGGGCCGGCTCCGCGCGGACCAGGCCGAGCAGGGCGTCCAGACCCTGCGCGAGAACGTCGACACGCTGATCGTCATCGAGAACGACCGGTTGCTGCAGGTCGTCGAGCGGTCGACTCCCGTCACCGATGCGTTCCGGATGGTCGACGACATCCTCCGCCAGGGCGTCCAGGGCATCACCGATCTCATCACCGTGCCGGGCCTCATCAACCTCGACTTCGCGGACGTCCGCACGATCATGCGGGACGCGGGGTCGGCGCTCATGGGCATCGGCGTCGCGCGCGGTGACAACCGTGCTCTCGAGGCCGCGCGCGCGGCGATCTCGTCCGCGCTCCTCGAGACGTCGCTCGACGGCGCGACCGGGATCCTGCTGAACGTCACGGGCGGGTCCGACCTCGGCCTCCACGAGGTCAACGAAGCCGCCGAGGTCGTGACGAGCGCCGCCGACTCGAACGCCAACGTCATCTTCGGCGCAGTGATCGACGAGTCGATGGGCGAGGAAGTCCGTGTCACCGCGATCGCGACCGGCTTCGGCGGACGTCCGCGCCGCCGGCGCGCCGAGGCAGCGGTCGGAGCGTCCGCTTCGGGCGAGCGCCCGATCATCCAGGCGCCGAGCGTCACCGACGTCGAGATCGACATCCCGAGCTTCCTCAGAGAGGGAGTAGTCGCCGCCCGCTCGCGGTGCGCGAGCGAGGCCTGGCGAGACGGGTTGGGCGGCCTTCTTGGCGGCGGATGTCCTGCAAGTCGCCCGAGGGCGAGTCGTTAGAGTCGCGGCCGTGGAAGCGACCTGGACGCGGACCCCGCTCTACGCACGCCACGTCGAACTCGGCGCGCGGATGGTCCCCTTCGCCGGCTGGGACATGCCCGTGCAGTACGCCGGCGTGATCGCCGAGCACCGCTCGGTCCGGAGGGACTGCGGGGCGTTCGACGTCTCGCACATGGGCCAGCTGCACGTCGACGGCCCGACCGCAGGCCCGTTCCTCCAGGAGATGCTCTCGAACGACCTCGACCGGATCGGCGACGGCGAGGCCCAGTACACCCTCTTGACGAACGAGCGCGGCGGGATCGTCGACGACCTCATCGTCTATCGATTCGGCTCGGGCGAGTACCTCCTCGTCGTGAACGCCGGGAATCGCGCGGCCGCCTATGAGCGGCTCAAGGAGCGCGAGCCGCGCGGCAGCGAGGTCCGCGACGCGTCCGACGAGTACGCGCTCGTCGCGGTCCAGGGGCCGCGCTCGATCGAGCGCCTCGGGCTGCCCAACCGGCCGCAGTTCACGCACGAGATGGGCGAGGTGGACGGCGTCGAAGTGCTCGTCTGCCGCACCGGTTACACGGGGGAGCACGGCGTCGAGCTCTGCTGCGCCTCGGACGACGCGGTCGCTCTGTGGGACGCGGTTCTCGCCCGCGGGGCGGTCCCGTGCGGGCTCGGCGCGCGCGACACGCTGCGGCTCGAGGTCTGCTACCCGCTGCACGGGAACGACATCACCGAGGGGACGGACGCGGTCTCGGCCGGCCTCGGCTGGACGTGCGCGTTCGACACGGAGTTCACAGGCGTCGACGTCCTGCGCCGCATCCGCGAAGACGGCCCGGCGATGAAGCTCGTCGCCTTCGTCATGGAGGAGAAGGCGATCCCGCGGCAGGGCATGCCGATCGAAGGCGGCGGCGAGGTCACGTCGGGCACGCATTCGCCGATGCTCGACAAGGGCATCGGGATGGGCTACGTGCCGGCGGCGGGCGCGTCACCCGGGACCGAGCTTGCGATCGACGTGCGCGGCAAGTCGCGTCGCGCGAGCGTCGTGAAGAAGCCGATCTACCGACCGAAGGAGGACTAGTGCCGTCAGCCGAGAGCTATCCCGACGGGCTCGGGTACCACCCCGAGCACGACTGGGCGCGGGTCGACGGGGACGAGGCGACGCTCGGGATCACCTGGTACGCGCAGGACTCGCTCGGCGAGCTCGTCCACTTCGAGGCGCCCGAGGTCGGTGCGAGCATCGCGAAGGACGGCTCGTACGGCGAGGTCGAGTCGGTGAAGGCCGTGTCGGACCTGATCTCTCCGTTGTCGGGCGAGGTGCTCGAGGTGAACCGGAAGGCGGTCGACGAGCCCGAGGTCGTGAACGAGGATCCGTACGGCGAGGGCTGGCTCGTCCGGATCCGCATGTCAGACGCATCCGAGCTCGACGGGCTCATGGACGTCGCGGCCTACAAGGCGCACGTCGAGACGACAGTGAGCTACCTCAGCCTCACCGATCGCGACCGAGAGGAGATGCTCGCGGCGATCGGAGTCTCGTCCGTCGCCGAGCTGTTCGAGCAGGTCCCCGAGGGGGTGCGCCTCGGACGCGAGCTCGATCTCCCGCCCGCGCTCGGCGAGGCCGAGCTCGCCCGGCACGTCGAGGAGCTCGCGGCGAAGAACGTCCACTCGGGGCGCGAGCTCTCGTTCCTCGGTGCCGGGATGTACGACCACTACGTCCCGTCGGTCGTCGACGTCGTCCTCTCCCGCGGGGAGTTCCTGACCGCGTACACGCCGTACCAGCCCGAGATGAGCCAGGGCGTGCTGCAGGCGATCTTCGAGTACCAGACGGTGATCTGCGAGCTGACCGGGATGGAGGTTTCGAACGCGTCCGGCTACGACGGGTGCACTGTCGCGGCGGACGCCTGCTTCGTCGCGCGACACGTCTCGGAGCGGCGGAAGATCGTGCTCGCGGAGAGCCTGAGCCCCCAGGTGCGCCAGGTCGTGAAGACGTATGCGCCCGGCTTCGGGCTCGAGGTCGTCGAGGTGTCACACGAGAACGGGGTCACCGATCCTCGGCGGATCGCGGAAGCCGCCGAGGACGCAGCGGCGGTCCTCTTCCAGCAGCCGAACTTCCTCGGCTGCCTCGAGCCGGCGCCGGAGCTCGCCCGAGCGGCGAGCGAGGCCGGTGCCCTCGCCATCGCGCACGTCGACCCGATGTCGCTCGGTGTGCTCGAGGCCCCCGGCGAGTACGGCTGCTCGCTCGCGATCGGCGAAGGGCAGGCGGCCGGGAACTGGACGTCGTACGGCGGCCCGCACTACGGCTTCCTCGCGGCGAAGAACGACTTCATCCGCCGCATGCCAGGGCGTATCGTGGGGGAGACGGTCGACCTCGACGGCCGCCGCGCGTTCGTGCTCACGCTGCAGACGCGCGAGCAGCACATCCGCCGCGAGAAGGCGACCTCGAACATCACGACCAACCAGACGCTCCTTGCGCTCGCGGGTCTCGCGACCCTCTCGTGGCTCGGGCCGGAGGGGCTGCGGGAGGTGGGGGAGACATGTCTCTCGCTCGCCGCATATGCGCGGGAGCGGATCCCGCTCGAGCCGGCCTTCGACCAGCTGTCGTTCAAGGAGGTGGCGTTCCGCACGCCGACTCCCGGCGCGCGAGGTCGTGAGCCGTGCGCGCGAGCGCGGCGTCCACCCGGGCTACGTTCTCGGCCGCGACTACGAGGGGATGGACGACGTCCTCCTCGTGGCGGTGACGGAGAGGAAGACGGTCGAGGACGTCGACCGGCTGGCCGAGGTCCTCGGAGAGGTCTGCTCGTGAGCCACGAGCCCGGCCGCGCTTGGCCGGACGCGCCACTCGTCTTCGAGCGCTCTCGTCCCGGACGGCGAGCAGGTCGGCCGCCGAGGCCCGATCTCCCCGAGGTCGAGCTCCCCGCCTCGCTTCGCCGAGCGCGGCCGCCGCGTCTCCCCGAGATCTCCGAGCCCGAGCTCGTCCGCCACTTCACCGCGCTCGCCGACCGTACGTTCGGCGTGGACACGGGCTTCTACCCGCTCGGCTCCTGCACGATGAAGCACAACCCGCGCCTCCACGAGCGGCTCGCTGGACTCCCCGGATTCCGCGATCTCCATCCCGCCCAGGAGGACGAGGCTGCGCAGGGTGCGCTCGAGCTCATGTGGCGCCTGCAGGCGATGCTCGCGGAGATCGCCGGGCTTCCCGCGGTCACGCTGCAGCCGGCGGCCGGCTCGCAGGGAGAGCTCACGGGGCTCATGCTCATGCGCGCGTACTTCGCCGACCGGGGCGAGGAGCGCGACACGATCGTCATCCCGGACACCGCGCACGGGACGAACCCCGCGAGCGTGACCATGGCGGGCTACCGGCTCGAGAAGGTGGAGACGGACGCCCGCGGGAACCTCGACCTCGACGATCTGCGCGGCGAAGGTGAACGAGCGCACGGCCGGCCTGATGCTCACGAACCCGTCGACGCTCGGTCTGTTCGACGAGGGCATCGAGGAGGTCGCGCGCATCTTCCACGATGCGGGGGCGCTCCTCTACTACGACGGCGCGAACCTGAACGCCGTCGTCGGCATCTCCCGGCCCGGGGACATGGGCTTCGACATCGTCCACTACAACCTGCACAAGACTTTCTCGCAGCCGCATGGAGGTGGCGGCCCGGGCGGCGGTCCGGTCGCCGTTCGCGAGTCGATCGAGCCCTTCCTGCCCGTGCCGCGGGTGGTGCGCGACGGAGACGCCTTCCGACTCGACCACGACGAGCCGAAGACGATCGGCCGTGTCCGCGGCTTCGCGGGGCCGTTCGGAGTCTTCGTCCGCTCGTACGCGTTCATGCGCGCGTACGGCCCGGCGCTCCGGGAGATGTCCGAGGCGGCGGTGCTGAACGCCAACTACCTCGTGGCGCGTCTGAAGGACGTCTACGAGCTCCCGTACGACCGGCTCTGCACCCACGAGTTCGTCCTCTCTGCGCGTGCCCTGAAGAAGGAGCACGGTGTGAGCGCGCTCGACGTCGCGAAGCGCCTCATGGACTACGGGTTCCACCCGCCGACGATCTACTTCCCTCTCGTCGTTCCCGAGGCGCTCATGATCGAGCCGACCGAGACGGAGCCGAAGGAGCGCCTCGACGCGTTCGTCGACGCGATGCGCGCGATCGCGCGCGAGGCGGAGGAGAGCCCCGACGTCGTCCACGACGCGCCGCACGGTCGGCCCGTTCGCCGCGTGGACGAGGTGCGCGCGGCGAAGAGCCCCGTCATCCGCTACCTCTTCGAGGACCATCCCGCGCTCGTGGAGGCGGAGTGAGCGACGCGACCGCGATCGTCGTGGAGGAGCTCGTCGAGCTCTCGAACGAGCTCGTGCGGGCGGTGCAGCGCCACGACCGCGACCGCCTCGAGGAGCTCCTGGCCGACGAGTTCACGCTCGACGGAGCGGCCGGGCGGCTCGACCGTGAGGGCCTGCTCGAGGCATCGGCGGGCGCGTACGAGATCGAGGACTTCTCCTACGAGGAGATCGACCCCGACGTCTACGGCTCGACTGCGGTCGTCGTCTCGCGGTACCAGCAGTGGGCGACGCTCTCGGGCCGGGACGTCTCGATGCGTCTCCGCGTCACCGACGTCTGGGTCAGGCGGGACGGCCGCTGGCAGATCGTTCGCCGGCACGCCACGCCGGAGAGCTGAAGCCGGGTCAGCGGGTCGCCGCGAGCTGCCCGCACGCGGCTTCGATGTCGCGTCCGCGCGTCAGCCGCACCGTCGCCGGAATGTGCGCACGCGCGAGGACCGTCTTGAAGCGCTCGATCGTCTCCCGCGAGGACCCGTCGTAGCGCCCGGTGGGGTTGTACGGGATGAGGTTGACCTTGAACGACGAGCCGTCGAGCACGTCGGCGAGGGCACGCGCCGCCGCGGGCGAGTCGTTCACGCCGGCGAGGAGCACGTACTCGACGAACACCTTGCGTCGCCGAAGCCCGACGTAGCGGCGGCACTCCGCGAGGATGTCTGCGAGCGGGTAGCGATCGTTCACGGGCATGAGCTCGGATCGAAGGTCCGGATCCGCCGCGTGGATCGAGAGAGCGAGCCGGATCGGCCGCTCGACCTCGTCGACGAAGCGGCGAAGGCCCGGCATCCAGCCGACCGTCGAGATCGTCGTCCGCCGGTGGGTCACGCCGAGGTCCGGCAGCGAGAGCGCAGAGGCGAGCACGGAGTCGACGTTCAGAAAGGGCTCGCCCATGCCCATGTACACGACGTGGTCGACCGGCTCGCTGCGGCGGAAGTGGAGGACCTGGTCGAGGATCTCGGACGTTGTGAGGTTCCTGCCGAAGCGCATCTGCCCGGTCGCGCAGAACGTGCACGTGAGCGGGCAGCCCGACTGCGACGAGAGACAGACCGAACGGCGTCCGTCGCGGTAGCGCATGAGGACCGCCTCGACGGGATGCCCGTCGTGCGTCCGGAAGAGCGTCTTGACCGTGCCGTCGCGGGCCTCGCGCTCGGTCACGACCTCGAGCGTCGAGAACGGGACCTCAGCAACGAGTCTCGCGCGGAGGCTCTTCGAGAGCGTCGTCATCTCGTCGTAGCCCGAGGCGCCGCGCGCCGTCCACTCCCACACCTGACGAGCGCGGTAGCCGGGCTCGCCGAGCTCGGCGAGGACGTCGTGGAGGCGCGCGAGGTCCATCGCCGGACGGTAGCGTGAGCGGAGTGATCGACCTTCGCTCCGACACGGCGACGCAGCCGACCGAGGGGATGCGCCGGGCGATCGCGGAGGCTGCAGTCGGCGACGAGCAACGGCGCGAGGACCCGACCGTCCTCGGGCTCGAGCGCAGGGTGGCGGAGCTCCTCGGCCAGGAGGACGCCGTCTTCCTCCCGACGGCGACGATGGCGAACCAGATCGCGCTGAAGCTCCTGACCCGGCCCGGCGACGTCCTGATCGCAGAGCGCCACTCGCACGTCGTGATCTACGAGTACGGCGGGCCGGCGGTCCACGCGGGCCTGATGGTCCAAGGGCTCGACGGGACCGCAGGGCGGGTCACGGCTGCGGATCTACGTACCGCCGTCCCAGAGCGGACGAAGGCGGCCGACCAGGCACCGACGCTCCTCTCGCTCGAGAACACGCACAACAGCTCGGGCGGCAGGGTCTGGCAACCCGACGAGCTCGCCGAGACGATTGCGACCGCCCGCGAGCTCGGGCTCGCGGTGCACCTCGACGGGGCCCGGCTGATGAACGCGGCCGTCGCGCTCGGAGTCCCGTCTGCGCAGATCGCGACCGACGCCGACACCGTCACGCTCTGCCTCTCGAAGGGTCTCGGCTGTCCGCTCGGAGCGCTCCTCGCAAGCTCTTCGGCGCTGATCGAGCGCGCCCGCCGCGAGAAGCATCTGTTCGGGGGGGCGATGCGGCAGGCCGGGATCGTCGCCGCGGCCGGCGTCTACGCGCTCGACCACCACGTCGGACGACTCGCAGACGACCACGCGCGGGCGCGACGCCTGGCGGAAGGGCTCGCGGGCGACGGAGTGCCGATCGACCTCGGGCAGGTGCAGACGAACTTCGTCCAGATCGACCTCGCCTCGCTCGGGCTCGCGCGTGCCGATGCGCTCGTGCGCCTGCGCGAGGCAGGCGTCGGTCTCTCGGCAACGATCCACCCCAGCGTGATTCGCGCGGTCACGCATCTCGACGTCGGGGACGACGACATCTCCGGGGCGCTCGAGCGCATCCCGGCCGCGCTCGGCGTTGGCGCGCGCACGAGTGCGTCGCTCTAGCGGTCGCCGGCGACGAAGAACGCCACCACGACGACGGCGTACGCGAGGAGGAGCGCCGTGCCGCGGGCGCGACTGGTGCGGCCGCCCCAGATGACGACCGACGTGAACGCGACTCCTCCGGCGAGCGCCGCGATCTCGACCGGTCGGAACGAGAGCGACAACGGCTCGATGAGCCAGGAGAGGAGTGCCACCGCGGGGATGAGGAAGACCGCGACCTGCGCCGCCGAGGAGAGCGCGATCTCGCCGGCAAGCGTGATCTTCCCCCGGCGGGCGACGACGATCGCGCCGCCGTGCTCGGCTGCGTTTCCGACGATGGCGACGATCACGGCCGCGACGAAGAAGTCGGAGAGGCCCACCTTTTCGGCGAATGCCTCGAGTGAGCCCACGAGGACCTCCGCGACGAGTGCCGTCGCGACGGTCGCGATCCCGAGTGCGACCAGCGCGGTCACGAGCGACCACCCCTCCACCGCGTCGTCCTTCGGCATGTGGAGCGCGCTGTGCCGACGGAGCGAGTACCAGGTGGCGCAGAGGTAGACGACGAGGAGGGCGATCGCGATCGGGACCGAGATAACCGCGAGCTCGTGTCGGTTCGGATCGCCGCTCCAGCCGGGGACCGAGGGGACGAGGAACAGCACGGTCGCGACGGCGATCAGCACGAGGGAGAGCAGGCCTGACGCGCGATCGATCGTCCCGCGCCCTCCGGCGAGGAGCGCAGCGCCTAGCACGAGCAGGAGGTTCGAGACGACGCTCCCCGTGAGCGAGCCGCGGACGACGTCGAACAGGCCGTCGTCGACGGCCAGGAGGGCGATGATGAGCTCGGGGGCGTTCCCGAAGGTCGCGTTCAGGAACCCGCCGATCCCCGGGCCGGTGTGCTCCGCCGCGTGCTCGGTCGCCTCGCCGATGAGCCAGGCAAGCGGGACGAGCGCAACCGCGGCGAGCACGAACTCCGCCGTCTCAGGGAGATCGGTGGCGTAGTGGAGGACGACGACGAGCGGCGCCAGCGCGAGCGTGCCGAAGAGAATCCGCCGGACCACCGCCTGCGGAACCCTAGCCGGGCGTACCTCGAGCGTCGCCATTGCCTGAAAACTGGCGTTTTGTCAAGTCTTGCGGCGGCCGACGCGAGGGGAACACAATTCAGATGTGCACGAAGCAGCGGCAGAGATGGCGCTTCCTCTCCGGGTCCAGGACGAGGTCGAATGCCGTCACTGCGAGGTGCACTGCGAGAAGGTCGTCCACCCGGGTGCCTGTCTGCGCATGGGCTGCCCGTTCGTCTACGCGTACGAGGCCTGGGGTCACACGTACATGGGCTGTCTGCAGAAGGTGTTCGACGTGGAGATCGACCTCGATCTGCTCCAGCAGGCCGAGGCCGGACGCGGCGGCTTCGGGGCGGTTCGCGCGCGGCGGGCGCCGCTCCCGATGTGCGAGGCGGAGGTCATCCAGACCTTCCGCGGCCGCGAGGACGACCTCGGATGCAGGAATCCCGAGTTCCACGAGCTCCCACGCGAGCGCGCGACCTTCCGCGTGTTCGCGCGCGTCGCGGACTGACGTTTTGGTCCGCAGGAGCAGAATCCGCTCGCGCGGATCCTGCTCCGCGAAGATCCCTGAAGCGCGGCCGCCGAGCGGCCGCGACGTCTGCGTCTCCGCAAGGCAGAATCCGCTCGCGCGGATCCTGCTCCGCGAGATCCCTGAAGCGCGGCCGCCGAGCGGCCGCGACGCCTGCGTTCCGTCGAGCCTTCCGCGCTTCTCCCGTGACGGCTACGCGCGTGCAGCCCGCCGCCGGCGCCCTCGGCGCTGCAGGCGGCGCATGAGGTCGAGATCCTCGGTCTCCGAGCCTCGGTCCTCCCAGGTCTCCGTGATCGCAGGCAGGGACTGGAAGGCCGGGTGCCCGAGGAAGGTGGCGAGGCCATCTCCGATCAGGCCATGCCCCACGCGGTCGTGGCGGTCGCGGTTCGATCCGAGCGGGGTCTGCGAGTCGTTCACGTGCAGCACGCGGACGCGCTCGAGGCCGATGCGCTCGTCGACCTCGACTAGAGCGGCGTCGAGCTCCGCCGGATCGGAGACGTCGACCCCCGACGCCCACCAGTGGCACGAGTCGAGGCAGACGCCGAGCCGCGGATGCTGGTCGAGCGCATCGCAGAGGGCGGAGAGCTCCGCGACCGAGCGCCCGATCGTCCCGCCCGCGCCGGCAGCGTTCTCCATGCACAGCCAGAGGTCGTCGGTCGTCAGCTCGAGCAGGTCTGCGATCGCAGGGGTCACGACGTCGACCGCCTCGTCGAATCCGTAGCCGAGGTGGGAGCCGACGTGGAAGACGACGGCGTCCGCGCCTAGGTCGCGGGCCGTCTGCATCGTCGCTCGGAGCGCGACGCGCGACTTCTCGCGGATCTCCACGTCCGCGCTCGCCAGGTTGACGAGGTAGAGGGCGTGGCACGAGACCGCCTTCACTCTTGCCTCGCGCCGCCGCTGCCGGAAGCGCTCGGTCTCTTCCTCGGTGTGCGCCGTCGGCTTCCACATCCGCGGGCTCTGAGTGAAGACCTGCACGGCGTTCCCGCCGATCTCCTCGACCCGGTCGATCGCCTTCGAGATCCCGCCGGCCGCGGACACGTGGGCGCCGAAAAGCATCGGGATACGCTACGCACGCATGTCCGTCCGCGTTCGCATGGCTCCGTCTCCGACCGGGTTCCTCCACATCGGAGGTGTGCGCACGTTCCTCTTCAACTGGCTCTTCGCCCGCGGTCGGGGCGGCGAGTGCCTCCTGCGGATCGAGAACACGGACACGAGCCGCGAGGTCTCCGCATCGGTCGCGCAGATCGAGCGGTCGCTCTCGTGGCTCGGGATCGACTGGGATCGCGAGACGACGTTCCAGCTCGATCGCATGGAGCGCGCGGGCGAGGAGGCGCGGCGGCTCGTCGCGGAGGGCAGCGCCTACGAGGACGAGGGAGCGATCCGCATCCGCATGCCGAACGAGGGCATCACGGGCTGGGACGACGCGATCAAGGGCCGTATCGCGTTCCCGAATGCGGAGCTCGAGGATCTCGTCCTCGTGCGCACCGATGGCCGTCCGACGTACAACTTCGCCTCGCCGCTCGAGGACTGGCTCGACGGGATCACGCACGTGATCCGCGGCGACGACCACGTCTCGAACACGCCGAAGCAGCTCCACGTGCTGCGCACGCTCGGCGCGGAGCCGCCCATCTACGCCCACGTCCCGAACGTGAACGGCGACGACGGGCGCAAGCTCTCGAAACGGCACGGCTCCGTCTCGGTCGACGAGTTCCGGACGGCCGGGTACATCCCCGAGGCGCTCATGAACTTCCTGGCGCTCCTGGGCTGGGCTCCGGATGGTGAGACGACGATCATGAGCCGCGACGAGCTGATCGCGCGCTTCTCGCTCGAGCGTGTGGGCTCGAGCCCGGCGACCTTCGACTATGCGAAGCTCGACTGGATGAACGGCGTCTATCTGCGTGCGCTCGCCCCCGAGGACTACGGGGAGCGCCTGCTCGGCTTCCTGCGAGAGGAAGGTTACGAGTGGCCGGAGGAGCGCGTGCGCGAGGCCGTTCCTCTCGTGCAGGAGAAGATCGGGCGCCTCGGCGAGTTTCCCGGCTTCGCGGGCTTTCTCTTCCACGAGGTCGAGCCCGATCCGTCGCTCCTCGACGAGCGGATCCTCGCCGGCGCCGAGCCGGCGCTCGCTGCGACCGAGCCCTGGACCGCGGACGAGATCGAGACGAGGCTCAAGGCGCTCTGCGACGAGCTGGGGGAGAAGCCGCGAACCGTCTACCTCCCCATCCGCGTCGCAGTGACGGGCTCGCGCGTGTCGCCCGGCCTGTACGAGAGCCTCGAGCTGCTCGGGAAGGACGAGTCGCTCCGGCGCATCCACGCGGCAGTTGAGGTCGCAGCTTGAGCTCGTTCCGTGAGATCGAGGGCGTCGAGCTCGGACCGACCTCGTGGATCGACGTCACGCAGGAGCGGATCGACGCCTTCGCCGACGCGACCGCGGACCACCAGTGGATCCACGTCGACCCCGAGCGGGCCGCCGGCGGGCCGTTCGCCACGACGATCGCGCACGGCTACCTGACGCTCTCGCTCTGCGTCCCGATGCTCGGAGAGGTCCTGCCGCCGTCGGAGGGGATGGTCATCAACTACGGCGTCGACCGGGTGCGCTTCCCGGCCCCGGTGCCATCCGGGCGCAGGATTCGCGGGCGCTTTCGCGTCGTGTCTGTCGAGGACGCCGGCGACGGTGAGCGAGCCGTGATCGAGGCGACCGTCGAGTGCGAGGGAGTCGCAAAGCCTGTCTGCGTCGCGCACCTGGTTCTCCTCACAGTGCCTTAACGGGCATGTCTGCTACGGTGCCGCCCCGAATGAGCCGCCGCAGCCGCTTCGTTCTCGTATCGCTCATCGTCGTGCTCGCAGGAGTCTTCGTCGCGAGCGCTGCAGCGCTACGGTTCAGCGACGACAGCTTCGCGATGCCGGAAGGCGTCGTGGGTCAGTCGTACAGCAAGACGCTCGGGGGTGCAGGTGGGTGCGGCCCGGCGCTCCCGTACCAATACTCGATCCTGAACGGCGCTCTGCCGCCCGGTCTCGACCTTTCGACGAGCGGAGCGATCAGTGGCAAGCCCACGGCCTCAGGCACGTACTCGTTCTGGATCGAGCTGTCCGACGAGGACCCGCCCTCGCAAGCTTGGTGTGTGCCGGCGAAGGCGCAACGCGAGTTCAGTATCACGATCGATTCCGGCCTGAGCATCAACCAGCAGTCGGCAAACCCTGGCACCGTCGGCGTCGCGTACTCCGAGCAACTGACCGCGACGCTCCTCACCGCTTCGCCTGCGCCGCCTGGCTCTTCGCTCGCGACTGCGACGTGGTCCGTCGACTCCGGAGCGCTCCCGCCTGGCGTGACGCTCGGCGCGACCGGGCTCTTGTCCGGTACACCGACGACCGAAGGCAGCTACACGTTCGTGGTTCGCGCAGCGCTCGACGCCACACGCTTCGACACGGAGACCGAGACGCTGGTCGTCCGACAGCCGGTAACCGTCGGGGCGCAAGGGCCCGGCCGTTCCGAGGTTGGCATCCGCTTCGACGCCGCTTTCACCGCCTCGGGTGGCACCGGAACGTTCACGTGGGTGCTGGCCGGCGGCACGCTTCCGGAGGGCGTCACGCTCGCTCCGACCGGGGCGGTCTCCGGGACGCCGAGCGAGTCCGGACGCTTTGCCTTCACGGCGAAGGTGACCGACACCGAGAGCCGGTCGGCAACCGTGGACGGGTCGATCGTGGTGTCCCCGCGGCTCGCGATCACGACCAGGCTGCTCCGTCCCGCGAAGGCCGGGCGCCTATACCGGACGCGGATCGTCGCGACGGGCGGTGTGATCCCGACGCTGTGGAAGATCACGCAAGGCCCGCTTCCTCGCGGAGTTCGGCTCGACCGCAAGACCGGGATCTTGAGCGGGACGCCGCGCAAGTCGGGCAGGTACCGGATCACGGTTCGGATCACCGACGGGTTCAAGGTCACCTCGACCCGTACCCTTCGCCTGACGGTCCTTCCTTCCGCCAAGCGGTAGTCAGCTCGCGTTTACGCTCGTCGCTACGGCTGCGGGCCGGTCGCGACGCCGCGATACGGGTCGAGCCGTGTCCTCGGGCAGGCGCCCCACAGGCCGAGCCGCTCGGTGCGCGCGTGCTTCGCGAGCTGATCGAGCCGGTTCGCGTACATCCCTCGTCGGCCGTCGTAGAAGTAGGGAGCGGCTGCGCCGACCGCGACGAGCCGCAGGTTCACGTCGAGGCCGTCCCGGGCGCGGACGACGTAGCGCAGCAGGCGCCCGTACTCGTCGACCCGGTCCGTGGCCGGTTCGACGAGGAGACGGACGGCGGTTCCCGGCGGAAGCAGGCGCTTCGTGATCGCCGATGCCTGCGGGCCGTAGCACTCGGTTCCGAAGTAGACCTCGGGGGTGTCGATCTGGACGAGCCGAACTCGCGCGCCATCCCGGAGATCGACCGTGTCGCCGTCCGCGACGTGGTCGATGCGATACGTCGCAGTCGACGAGACGGCGCGAGCCGCCGGAGCGATCTCCTCGACGGTCGCGGAGAGGGCGATCGCCACGAGCGCCGTAGCGACGCACAGGCCGATGCGGGCATGCGGCAGCGTACGTAGAAGGCTAGCCCGCGCTGGCGACGTCCTCTTCGGACATGGGGTCATGCCGGGTCATCGGCTGCGCCAGGTCGATTCCTTACGCGCCGTGCGGGCGGGGAGGTCTAGCCGAAATCGAAGCTCGAGGGGATCGTCGCGGGCGGAGTGCCGATCACGACCGCGATCTCCCTGTGGTTCGTGAGCTCGATCGCGTCGGGATCGCCCGTGTACCGGTCACCGTCGACGAAGATGAGCACGCTCGTCGCGGGCTCGCAGTAGCCGCCGACGCACTTGTGGTCGAGTGAGACGTCCCACTCGGTGAAGAACTCGCCGAGCGTGTTGGGCCGCACCTTCGCGGACTCCGTGTGCAGGATTCCCGTCACGTCGTGCGTGTGGAGCGGGGAGATGCACGGCTGAGCGCACGGCGGAGCGATGCCACCGTACGTGTCGGTCCCGTCCGAGAGCTTCAGATGGTGCACGGCGGGGTCGTGGATGTTGATCCCGATCCCTGCGGGAACCTGCACCGGCTTTCCGTTCACGAACACGTCCAGGTGGGCGTGCACGTGGTACGCGAGGTGCTCCTCGGGCTCTGGGACGAGCCCCGCCTCACGAGTCAGCTCGAGCGGGTTCGGCGGCGCGGGCCAGGGCGCCGCTCCCGTGGACGGAGTCGTCGCGGGCGCGATGTCCTTCGGCACGTCCGCGTTCTTGCTCCCGCCGCACCCGGCGACGGCGAGCCCGAGCGTCGCGACGGCGAGGATCGAAAGCGCGGGCCTGATCACCGAGGCGGGACGCTATCCGACACGCGGCATCTTCGTGGGGGGCCGGACCGGCTGCACCCATCCTCCCTCACCAGGGGAGAGGGGAAGGAGGACGCCAAAAGGCCGGTCCGGCAACCCAAGGCCTTCTCCGCGGACGCCGAAGGTCCTTCGTCGAGGGCCCACAGACGCCCCGCCTCGAGCATGAGCCGACCCGCGTGGCTCTCTCGCCGGGATCGTCGGCGCCCTACGCAGCGGGGAGAACGCTGAGAGCGTGCCAGGGGGATCGACCGTATGCTGCGCGGGAACGGGGGATCGGACAATCCGAGCGCCGACAAAAGGAGATCGCTCATGGTTCTCGCCAGCTTTCTGGTCGGGTACATCTCAATCGTCTTCGTGATCGCGTGGATTCTCCTCGCGTTCTGGCCCGCGCGGGTTGCCCGTCGCAAGGGGCACAGCTTCTTCTTGTACTTCCTGTTCAGCCTTGTCTTCTTCCCACTGGCGCTGTTTTTCGCGTACATGTCCACCGATCGCCGGGATCACGCCTACGGAATGTGACGCAGTCGATGCCCGGCGGGTAGCGCGGATGAGACGAGAGAAGCGCCGGCGCTTTCCCATGGGCTCGGCGGTGGGCGCGGCCGGCAACGTCGATGAGCTGGACGTCGCCATGGGCCGAGTCGGCACCATGTGGCACGTACTGGCACCCACCGGCACCGCGGCGTGCTCGGAGCTCAGAAGCAAAAAACCCCGCTCTTGCGGGGTTTTGGTGGAAAGGCCCATACGGGATTCGAACCCGTGCCGCCGCCGTGAGAGGGCGGTGTCCTAGGCCACTAGACGAATGGGCCGCAGGCGGAAGGGTACCGAAAGCGCGCCGGCGATTCAGGCGGCTGGGTCGGGCTCGCGCGTGTCGAGGCGCTCCTCGAAGTCGCGCCGGATGTCCTCTCCGTTCGAGAGCACCGTGTCGTAGCGGAGCCGTCGCGGAGGAAGCTTCACGAGGCGGACGCTGTCGGCGCGGTCGCCATGGCAGCGGGCGTACGCGGCGGCCTCGTCGAGGGGCCGCAGGCGATCGCGCTTTGCCTGTCCCCACACTGCCCCCGGATGCCTAGCAGAACGGCGGCCGAAGCGAAACCCGGCCGCCCGTTCGCGGCTCGCAGTTTGCGCAGAAAACGTCGGCCGTCAGGAGGCGCGGTAGGGCTTGCAGCTCCACGGGCTCCAGTCACCTCCGGACGAGACGAAGTACTTGTGGGCAGCGACCGCCTGGTCGTGGGCGGTCGGGCCGTGCCCGTACAGCTCGCGGGCGTACGACCCCATCTGGAAGAGTCCGAGGTACTGGCCGTTCCGTGCCGTCGGTCGCAGCCGCGATTCGCACCAGGCGACTTGCACCGCCTCATCGCAGTCGCTGTCGAAGGCGTCGCAGATCGCAGCCTTCGGCGGCAGCGTCTCGAGGCGCTGCTCCTCGCGGGCCTGAATCGCATGGCGGAGCCAGGCGACGGACTTCTCCGCCTGGGAGAGCCGGGCTGTGGCATGGCGCACGACGGAGCGGGCGACGTTCCCGTCGTTTCCCGAGAGGAGCGACGGATGGTTCTGGAAGAAGCGCAGGACGCTTCGCTGCTTGCGGACGACGTCGAGCTCTTGCTCGAGCCGCTTCGCGGGGGTCTCGACCACGTGGACCTGCTTCGCCTTGCGGGTGACGGCCGGACGATGATGGCTCCCCTTCGCTGCCGCACCGGCGTGCGCGACGAGTACGAATGCGCAAACGCCGACGAATAGGGCTCGCAGAACGCTGACCTCCTGATCGGGGACAGGGGCGCGACTCTCCCACGGGAGTCGCTCGTGTCTCTCGTTCGGGGGACGCTACCTGAGCCGGCACGAGCCAGGCGCCGATCTCTTACAAAAAGCACAGAAACCCTGTCACGAGCGTAACCGTGTTGGGCAACGGTTGTGCAGTCGCAACGGCCCGTGACGCGCGCGGTGCGTGAGGCTGCGGGGCAGGGATTCGAACCCCAACTTCCTGGTCCAGAGCCAGGCGTCCTGCCGTTAGACGACCCCGCAACGAGCCGGCGAAGTTTAGCGAGTCGCGGTCGAAGATCGGTCCGGCTCGCCGATCTCGAGCCGGTACACGGGGACGAGGCGCTTCTCCGCCTCGGTGTCGATCCGGGCCACGACCTCGATGTAGGGCTCCAGCCCCGAACCGCGTAGCTTTGCCTTGAGCAGGCCGTCCACCTGGTAGATGCCGGACGAGTTGTTCATCACGATCTCGACCATGACCGGGCGGTCGCGTCCGTCGCCGATCCTCACCTCGTCGATCGCTGCGGCCGAGAGCGAGTGGATCGAGACGGAGCCCCGCTCGAACGGGATCCGCGATCTCCCCTTGGCCATATCGAGCGCGTCGGCGACGCGGAGGACGCCCGCCTCGAGCGAGAGCGGCTCCCCGTCGGCGCGGTGGCTGATGATCGCCTGCAAGGTCTCCGACACGAGGACGGTGCGCTCGGGCTCGTCGTAGATGCCGTCGATGAGCTCGCGGATCTTGGGCTCCGCCAGGAAGAGGCTGAAGTCCTCGTGGTTCTGGCGATGAACCGACATTCCGACGTCGTGGAGGAGGGCGGAGAGCACGACCACGACCTCGGCGTCGGCAGCGGTCATCCGGTAGTCGCGGACGAGTGACGGCTCGACGTTGTGCTTGGTGAGCTGGCGGAAGAGCTTGAGCGCGATGTTGGTGACGATCTGGATGTGCACCCACGAGTGGTCGTTGATCTCGAGGCGCACGACCGCGTTGACGTTCGCCACGTGCCACCACGCCTTGAGCTGCCGGTCGTCCTCGACCTTCTCCAAGAGGCGGCGGAGCTTCCGGTTGCCGCGCGCGGGGACGCGGAGGTGCATCGCGGAGACGGCCTCGTCGGGCGTCAGGCGCGTGTCCTCCGACCCGTCGAGCGGGAGCGCCTCGCCGAGCTCCGGCTCGACCTCGTCCTCGGCCGCGATGGGGGTCGTCTCGTCCGTCTCGGCGAGAAGCCTAGTCGGGTCGTTCCCCTGTCGCCCGGCGTCGGACGTCACGCGACCTCGGCCGCCCAGTCGCCGTAGAGGCTCGTGTACAGACCCTGCGCGGCGATCAGCTGGTCGTGCGTCCCCTGCTCGACGATGCGTCCGTGGTCGAGCACGACGATCACGTCGGCGCTTCGAATGGTCGACAGCCGGTGGGCGATCACGAACGCGGTCCGCCCGGTGAGCAGGCGCCGCATCCCGAGCTCGATGCGGCGCTCGGTGCCGATGTCGACCGACGACGTCGCCTCGTCGAGGATGAGGATCCGCGGGTCGGCGAGCAGGGCGCGCGCGAAGGCCACGAGCTGCCGCTGGCCGAGGGAGAGCCGGAAGCCGCGCTCGCCGAGCTCCGTGTCGTAGCCCTCCCGGAGCGTCCGGACGAACGCGTCCGCTCCCACCATCGCGGCGGCCTGCTCGATCTCCGCCCGATCGGCGTGCGGCCGGCTGAACGCGATGTTGTCCGCGATCGTGCCGGCGAAGAGGAAACCCTCCTGCGGGACGATCCCGAGCTGGCGGCGGAGCGACCCCTGCGTGACGTCGCGCACGTCGTGGTCGTCGACCCTGATCGAGCCGCCACGCGTGTCGTAGAAACGAGCGAGGAGCTTCGCGATCGTGGACTTGCCCGCTCCGGTGTGGCCGACGAGTGCGACGGTCGTCCCGGCGGGGACGTCGAGGTCGAAGTCGTAGAGCACGTCGGGGAGATCGCCGTACCCGAACCGGACGTGATCGAACCGGACGTGACCATCGCTGCGCGAAAGCACCGTCGCGCCCGGGCGGTCGACGATCTCGGGCTCCTCGTCGAGCACGTCGATGATCCGGTCGAGCGCGGCCGTCGCCGAGAGGAACGTGTTGTAGAGCTGCGAGAGCTGCTGCACCGGGTCGAAGAAGTTCGACAGGTAGAGGGTGAACGCAAGGAGCGTGCCGACGGTGATATCGCCGCCGACGACGAGGGCTCCGCCGAATCCGAGCACGACCGCGACCGCGACCGAGGAGAGGACGTCGACGATCGGGAAGTAGATGCCGTTGAGGACGACCGTCTCGTAGTTCGCCGCGCGGTACCGCTCGTTCACCCCGCGAAACGTCGACTGGCTCACCGGCTCGCGGGTGAACGACTGGACGACGCGCATGCCCGAGATGTCCTCCGCGAGCGTCGCAGTCACGAGCCCGAGGCGCTCGCGGACGTGGCGGTATGCATGGTTCGACCGCGAGCGGAACCACGCGGTCGCCCCGGCCATGAGCGGAAGGACGAGGAGCGTCGCCACCGCGAGCCGCCAGTCGAGGAGAAACAGCACCACGGCCGTTCCCACGAGGACGAGCGTGTTCTGGACGAGACTCGCCACGCCGTCGGTCACGAGCAGGTCGAGCGCCTCGACGTCGTTCGTGATCCTGCTGATGATGGCGCCTGTGCGATTTCGCTCGAAGAAGCCGAGCGAGAGGCGCTGCAGGTGGTCGAAGAGCCGGATCCGCAGGTCGGCGAGAGCGCGCTCGCCGACCCAGCCCGAGAAGTACGTCTGCGCGCCCGAGAGGACGAAGGCTGCGACCCCCGCGGCGACGAACGCAATCACGACGATCGTGAGCTCGTGGAGGTCCTTCGCGGCGACGCCGTCGTCGACCGCGAGCTTCGCGAGGTACGGCGGGAGGAGCGCGACGAGCGTGTAGGCGACGAGGGTCACGGCCGCGAGGCCCGTGCGCAAGCGATAGGGGCGCGCGAGGCGGACGAGAGTGCCGAGCCGTCGACGCGTCCGCCCCCACGACCAGTCGTCGACGCGGGCGCCACGCTGGTCGCTCAAGTGGCTGCCGGCCTGCCAGACCTTCATCCCGCGACCACCTGCTGCAGGAGCCCGTGCTCGTGGATCTCCTGGAAGACCGGGCTCTCCTCGAGGAGCTCCGACTGCGTCCCCGAAGCCGCGATCCGCCCGCCGTCCAGGACGACGATCTCGTCCGCGAGCGCGATCGTGGACAGGCGGTGGGCGATGATGATCGTCGTCCGGCCGCGCATCGCCTCGCGCAGGCCCGCGCGGATCTTCGCCTCCGTCGTCGCGTCGACCGAGGCAGTCGCGTCGTCCAGGATCAGCACGCGCGGGTCGATCAGGAGCGCCCGCGCGATCGCGATCCGCTGGCGCTGACCGCCCGAGAGCGTGATGCCACGCTCGCCGACGACGGTCTCGTACCCCTGCGGCAGCTCGGCGATGAACTCGTGCGCCTGAGCCGCGATCGCCGCCGCCTCGACCGCCTCGTGCGGTGCGTCGGGCATCCCGAACGCGATGTTGTCCCGCACCGAGGCGGAGAACAGGAACGGATCCTGGGAGATGACCCCGATCTCTCGCCGCAGGGAGCGCCGCTCGAGGTCGCGAACGTCGATGCCGTCCACGAGGACGCGTCCGGCGGTCGCGTCGTAGAAGCGAGGGACGAGCGCCGCGAGCGTCGTCTTCCCGGAGCCGGTGCGGCCGATGAGGGCCACCGTGCGGCCGGCGCCCACCTCGAAGTCGACGCCCTCGAGCACGAGCTGGCCCGGCTCGTAGCCGAAGTCGACATCCTCGAAGCGGACCTGGCCCGGCCCTCCGCTCGGCAGCGGACGTGCACCGGGGCGGTCGGCGATCTCCTCGGGCTCGTCGAGGACCTCGAAGATCCGCTCTCCCGCCGCGGTCGCCCGCTGCGCCTGCCCGACCCACATCCCGAGCATCCGCAGCGGCATGACGAGCATCGCGAGCAGGAGGTTGAACGTGAAGAAGGCGCCGATGGTGAGCGATCCCGAGATGACCATCCGTCCCGCGGCGAGCAGCACCGCCGCCTGCGCGAGGAGCGGCAGGAACGTGAGGAGCGGAACGTAGAACGCGCGCTGCCGGTTCGCCTGCAGCGTCTGGTGGAAGACCGAGTCCGACGCCTCCGAGAAACGCTCGCTCCTGCGGTCCTCCTGCGCGAACGACTTGACGACATGGAAGCCGACGATGCTCTCCTCCGCAACGATGGACACGTCAGCCAGCTTTTGCTGCACCTCGCGCAGCACCGGGTGGGAGACGCGGCTGTAGTGGTATGCGATCAGGACGACCGCCGGTGTGATCGCGAGCGCGACGAGTGCCAGCTGCCAGCTGTAGAAGAAGAGGACGATCGTCACCACGAGGACGGTCACGACGTGCTGGGCGAAGAAGATGAGCCCGTAGCCGAGGAAGAAGCGGACGGACTGCAGGTCGATCGTCGCCCGCGACATGAGCTGACCCGTCTGGCTCCGGTCGTAGAAGCCGAACGACAGCCGGAGGAGGTGTGCGTACAGGTCGTCGCGCAGGTCGTACTCGACCGCGAGTGCCTGCTTGCCCGAGATGAAGCGACGCCCGAGCATGAGCGCTCCTCGCACCAGCCCGAGCCCGATGATGAGCGCGATCTCGAAAGCCAGCTTCCGGGTGTCCTGCGAGCCGGTGAGCTCGTTGATGACGGCGCCGGTCAGGATCGGGACGAGGATGGCGGCGCCCTGGGATCCGATCGCGAGGATCGAGGAGACCATGAGCGACGAGCGGTACGGACGGAGGAATGCGAGCAGCCGCACGAACGTCCGCCAGTTCGTGCGGCGCTTCCTCGCGTCGCTCTCTGCCCTCACCTGCTCGTAGGGTACGGGCCGTGCTCCTCGCCGCGCCGAACGTGTCGGAGGGGCGGGACGCGTCGAAGGTCGAGCGACTCGCCGGTGCGTTCTCGTCGAGCGCACGGCTCCTCGCGGCCCATTCCGACCCCGACCATCACCGCTCCGTCTTCGTTCTCACCGCGGAGGGCGACGCGCTCGCGGCGTCCGTCGTCGCCGGCGTCGCCCTGGCGCTCGAGGTGATCGACCTGCGGCTCCACCACGGCGCCCATCCACGGGTCGGGGCAGCGGACGTCGTGCCGGTGGTCCCGATCGACCCGGACGGGATGGCGGCGGCGAAGGAGACGGCGCTCGACATCGCCGAGACGATCGGCGCCGACCTGGGGCTGCCCGTCTTCCTCTACGGAGAGGCCGGAGGAGGGCGGCGCCCCGTGTTCTTCCGGCGCGGCGGCCTCGACGAGCTCCGGCGGCGCGTGGACGCACGCGAGCTCGTGCCCGACTTCGGCCCGCTCGAGGTCGGCCCGCGCTCGGGCGCGGTGCTCGTCGGCGCCCGAAAGCCGCTCGTCGCCTACAACCTCGAGCTCGCGACGGGGGACGTCGAGGCCGCCCGGCGCATCGCGGCGGCCGTGCGGGAGTCGAGTGGAGGCATGCCGGGCGTGCAGGCGATCGGCCTCGAGCTGCCTCGCTCCCACCGGATCCAGGTGAGCATGAACGTGATCGACCTCGACAGCTCGCCGCTTCACGAGGTGGTCGAGCGCGTGCGCTCCGAAGCCGAGCGCGAAGGCGTCGAGGTCTCGGCCGGAGAGCTCGTGGGGCTCGTGCCGGAGCGCGTTCTCGAGGCTGCCCGCGCAGCGGGCGTCGAGGTGCCGGGCGTCGACGAAGCGCACGTCATCGAGCACCTGCTCGCGCTCTAGACTCGGTTCGTGGCGGTGCCGATCGAGCTCACGGGCGACGACCTGCGCGTCGCGGACGTCTGGGATGTCGCCGTCCACGGGACGGAGGTCGCGATCGCGGAGGAGGGGCGTCGTCGGATCGCAGCCGCCCGCGAGCTCGTCGAGTCGATTCAGGGCGAGCACACGTACGGCGTGAACACCGGGTTCGGGCGCTTCGTGTCGGCGCACATCCCCGAAGAGCAGGCGGAGGAGCTCCAGCTCCGCCTCCTGCGCAGCCATGCGTGCGGGGTCGGTGTCCCGTATCCGGACGACGTCGTGCGGGCAGCCATGCTCCTCCGCGCCAACACGCTCGCGAAGGGCTACTCGGGCGCGCGGTTGGAGACGGTGGAGCTCCTCGTCGAGTGCCTGAACCGCGGTCTGCTGCCGGTCGTTCCGGCGCGGGGGTCGGTCGGCGCCAGCGGAGATCTCGCCCCGCTCGCACATCTCGCGCTCCCGCTCGTCGGAGAGGGCGAGGCGGTCGTCGGTGGAGAGCGCACGACCGGAGCGGACGCGCTTCGGCGCGTGGGTCTCCAACCTGTGCGGCTCGCGAGCAAGGAGGGGCTCTCGCTGATCAACGGCACGCAGTTCATGACGGCGATGGCGACGCTCTGCCTCGTGCGGGCGCGCCGGCTCGCGGCCGTCGCCGATCTCGCGTGCGCGCTCTCGCTCGAGGCGCTCCAGGGATCGCGGACGAGCTTCCTGCCCGCCATCCACCGGTCGCGTCCCCTCGAAGGTCAGAGGGAGTCGGCTGCGAACATCTGGCTCCTGCTCGAGGGCTCGGCGATCATCGAGTCGCACCGGTGGTGCGACAAGGTGCAGGACGCGTACTCGCTCCGCTGCGCGCCACAGGTACACGGCGCCTGCCGCGACCTCCTCGACTACGTCGGGGCCACGGTCGCCGTGGAGCTGAACGCCGCGACCGACAACCCCCTCGTCCTCGTCGACGAGGGCCAGATCGTGTCCAACGGGAACTTCCACGGACAGCCACTCGCCTTCGCCCTCGACGCGCTCGCGATCGCCGTCGCCGAGCTCGCGAGCATCTCCGAGCGGCGCGTCGAGCGTCTCGTCAATCCGAGCCTCTCGGACGGGCTGCCGCCGTTCCTCGTAGAGTCGGGCGGCCTCAACTCCGGATTCATGATCCCGCAGTACGTCGCCGCGGCGCTCGTCTCCGAGAACAAGGTGCTCGCGCATCCCGCGAGCGTCGATTCGATTCCGACGAGCGCCGGTCAGGAGGATCACGTGTCGATGGGGAACGCGGCGGGGCTGAAGGCGATTGTGGTCCTCGACAACGCGGAGCGCGCGCTCGCGATCGAGCTCCTCGCCGGGGCGCAGGCCGTCGAGTTTCTCGCGCCGCTCGAGCCGGGCAAGGGCGTGCACGCGACGCACGACGCGGTTCGCTCGCTCTCGCCGCGTCTCGAGGACGATCGCTCGCTCGCGGCCGACATCGAGCTCGTTGCGACGGCAGTTCGCAGCGGGGAGATCCAGGAGCGGGTGGAATCCGAGGTGGGGGTGCTCGCGTGAGTCGAGGAAGGACGACCGAGTGAGCGATGCGGCGACACTGGACGCGACCGTCGAGGCGCTCTGCGGCGACCTCTCCCGGATCCGCGCGCCTCGCGGAACAGGCCTGAACGCACTGTCGTGGCAAACGGAGGCACCGCTTCGGATGCTCCTCAACAACCTCGACCCGGAGGTCGCCGAGCATCCCGAGCGCCTCGTCGTGTACGGCGGCACCGGCAAGGCGGCGCGGAGCCACGACGCGCTCCGGGCCATCGTCCGCACGCTCCTCAGGCTCCGCGAGGACGAGACGCTGCTCGTCCAGAGCGGCAAACCGGTCGGCGTCTTCCGCACGACCGAGGGGGCGCCCCGGGTGCTGATCGCGAACGCGCTGCTCGTTCCGCGCTGGGCGTCCTGGGACGAGTTCCGCCGCCTCGAAGCCGAGGGGCTCACGATGTTCGGGCAGATGACTGCGGGGAGCTGGATCTACATCGGCACCCAGGGGATCCTGCAGGGCACGTACCAGACCTTCGCCGCGGCAGGCGAGAAGCACTTCGGGTCCCCGGACCTGACCGGGAAGACGATCCTCACCGCGGGCCTCGGCGGGATGGGCGGCGCGCAGCCGCTCGCCGCGACGATGGCGGGGGCGGCGATCCTCTGCGTCGAGGTCGATCCGACGAGGATCGAGCGGCGGCTCGAGACCCGCTACCTCGACGAGGCCGCGGACTCGCTCGACGACGCGCTGGCACGGCTGCGGACGGCTGCGCGGGAGGGGCGAGCGCTGTCGGTGGGGGTGCTCGGGAACGCCGCCGACGTCGTCCCCGAGCTCGCGAGCCGAGCCGAGACCTTCGACCTCGTCACCGACCAGACTGCGGCGCACGACCCGCTGAACGGCTACGTGCCGCAGGGGCTCGACGTGGATGCTGCCGAGACGTTGCGCGCGCGCGACCCCGACGAGTACCTGCGGCGCGCCCAGGCCTCGATCGCGGCTCACGTGAACGGGCTCCTGGAGCTCGCTCGGCAGGGGTGTCACGTCTTCGATTACGGCAACAACCTGAGGGGGGAGGCGCGCGACGCGGGCGTCGAAGAGGCGTTCAGCTATCCGGGATTCGTCCCGGCCTACATCCGGCCGCTCTTCTGTCGGGGGATCGGGCCCTTCCGGTGGGCGGTACTCTCCGGCGACCCGGCGGACATCGCCGCGATCGACCGCGAGCTGGAGACACTTTTCGGAAACGACGAGCTCCTCCGCCGCTGGCTCGAGCTCGCTCCCGGGCGCGTAGCGTTCCAGGGGCTCCCGGCGCGGATCTGCTGGCTCGGATACGGAGACCGCGCCCGGGCGGGCCTCGCGATCAACGAGCTCGTCCACTCCGGGAAGGTGTCGGCGCCGGTCGTGATCGGGAGGGATCATCTCGACTCGGGGTCCGTCGCCTCGCCGTACCGGGAGACGGAGGCGATGCGGGACGGCTCCGACGCCATCGCCGACTGGCCGATCCTGAACGCCCTCCTGAACGTCGCGGCCGGCGCGACCTGGGTGAGCGTCCACCATGGAGGCGGCGTCGGGATCGGGAACTCGATCCACGCGGGCATGGTGGTCGTCGCCGACGGGACCGACGCGGCTGCCGAAAAGCTCGAGCGCGTCTTGACGACCGACCCGGGGACGGGCGTCATGCGCCATGCGGACGCGGGCTACGACGAGGCGCTCGAGACTGCCCGTGACCACGGGATCGACCTCCCGTCGATCCCGGGCGGCGGCGAGTGACGTCCGCGAGCGACGGCTCGCGGCGGCTGCTGATCCGCGATCTCGCCCAGGTGGCGACGCCCGCGGGGCGGCAGGCGCCGCTTCGGGGCGCGGACCTGGGCACGGTCGACGTCTTCGAGGCCGCGTACGTCCTCTGCGAGGCGGGGCGGATCGTGGAGGTCGGCTCGATGAGAGATCTCCCCGCGCTCGCCGGCGACGTCGAAGAGCTCGACGGCCGCGGCCTGTCCGCTGTTCCGGGTCTCGTCGACTGTCACACGCATGCGTGCTTCGCGGGCGATCGCGTGGCGAGTTCGCGCTCCGGGCGGCGGGAGCGAGCTACCAGGAGCTCCATGCGGCGGGCGGCGGGATCCTCTCGACCGTGCGCGCGACCCGCGCTGCGAGCGAGGAGGAGCTCGCCGAGATTCTCGCGCGACATGTCCACTGGATGCTCCGCGCCGGGACGACGACCTTCGAGGCGAAGTCCGGCTACGGGCTCGACCGGGACACGGAGCTCGCGCAGCTCAGGGCGATCCGGGCCGCAGGGGGGGTTCCCACCTGGCTCGGAGCGCACGCCGTGCCTCCCGAGCTCGAGGACGCCGACGCGTACCTCGACTTCCTGCTCTCGGACGTCCTCCCGCAGCGGCCGAGATCGCCGAGGCGGCCGACGTTTTCCTCGAGCGGGGTGCGTTCGACGTCGAGCAGGCGCGCCGCTACCTGACTGCGTGCCGTGCCGCCGGGCTCGAGCTCCGCCTGCACGGCGACCAGTTCACGGAGGCAGGGCGATCCCGCTCGCGACGGAGCTCGGTGCGCGCTCGGTCGATCACCTCGAGGCGACCGGGGAGGCCGGGATCCGGGCGCTCGCCGCGAGCCGTGTCACGGGCGTTCTCCTGCCGGCGAGCGCGCTCTTCCTCGATCGGCCGATGCCCCCGGGACGCGCCCTCGTCGAAGCCGGCGCCGCGGTCGCGCTCGCCACGGACTTCAACCCCGGGAGCGCGTTCTGCGAGAGCCTGCCTCTCGTCTGCAACCTCGCCTGCACGCAGCTCCACCTCTCCCCCGAGCAGGCGCTCGGCGCCTGCACGGTGAACGGGGCGCACGTGCTCGCCCGGGCTGATCGAAAGGGGCGAATCGCGCCCGGGTTCGACGCCGACCTCGTCCTCGTCGCCGCGGAGGACTGGCGGCAGCTCGCGTACCACCTCGGCGGACCGGTCGTGCATTCGGTCGTCCGAGCCGGGCGGATCGCCTGGACCGGCCCGGCATAATCGCGGGATGCCGACACGCAAGCAGCGACGCCGCCGCGAGAAGGGCATGCGGCACGACTACGAGCTCGTGTGGGAGGACGCCGAGGGGAACGAGCTCCCCCCGGAAGACGGCGGAGCGAACGGCTCCGACAAGCGGGCATCGGCCCGTCCCGCTCCTCGTGGGGGGCGGCAGGGGCGCCAGGTCCAGCCTCCGTCGTGGCAGCGGACCTTCAAGCGTGGAGCGATCTTCGCGCCGATCATGTTCGCGACGGTCTTCGTCCTCTCGCCACACCTGTCGCCGATCCAGAAGATCACGCAGACCCTGATCATCGTCGCGATCTTCGTCCCGTTCAGCCACCTGCTCGACGGCGTCCTCTATCGGTCGCAACAGAAGCGCGCCGCGAGGAACCAGGACACCGGAAAGCGCGGCTGACCCGCACGCATGACGCTGCGTGTCGAACAGGTCCCCCTGGGGCCGATGGGGACGAACTGCTACGTCGCCCGCGCCGACGCGACCTCACCCGAGGCCGTCGTCGTCGATCCGAGCGGCGACGCGACCGCGATCCGGCTCCTGCTCGCGCGGCTCGGTTCGACGTGCGCGGCCATCCTCGTCACACATGGGCACTGGGATCATCTCCTCGGCGTCGCCGACCTCGCGGAGGGAACGGGTGCACCGGTTTACATGAGCGAGGGCGAGCGCGAGCGCCTCGAGAGCCCCGCCGGTGTCACGCCCACGGGTCTCGCGCTTCGCGCGCACACACCGGAGATGCTGCTGAGCGGCGGGGAGACCGTCGACGTCGCGGGCATCCCGTTCGACGTGCTGGCGGTCCCCGGGCATTCGCCCGCCCACCTCGCCTACCACGCCGACGGCTGTCTCTTCTCGGGCGACGTCCTCTTCGCAGGCTCCGTCGGTCGCACCGACCTCCCCGGCTCGGACTGGGAGACGCTCCTCGCGTCCATCCGCTCGCTCGTCGACGCCTATCCGCCCGAGACGATCGTGTACCCGGGCCACGGTCCCGAGACGACCCTCGGCGCGGAGCTCGCGCGGAACCCGTTCCTGGGCGACCTCCGGGCGGAGCGCACGGAGTGACGAGAGCCGGAAGGATCGGGCGTCCCCGCGGGACGCACGACGTCGTGCCGTCGGAGCAGCCTCGCTGGCGGCTGATCGTCGACGAGGCCGAGCGCCTTTGCGCCCTGTACGGCTACCGGCCGATCGTGACTCCCGTGTTCGAGGACACCGCGCTCTTCGAGCGCACCTCGGGAGCGGGCTCCGACGTGGTGCAGAAGGAGATGTACTCCTTCGATGACCGGGGCGGCCGCTCGCTGACGCTCCGACCCGAGGGGACGGCGCCGATCTGTCGCGCGTACGTCGAGCACGGCATGCACCGCGAGCCGCAGCCCGTGAAGCTCTACACCGTCGGGCCGATGCATCGCTACTCGGCGCCGCAGCGTGGACGCTTTCGCGAGCACTGGCAGCTCTCGGTCGAGGCGATCGGCTCCGAAGACCCCGCGCTCGACGCCGAGGTGATCACGCTCTACGACTCGCTCCTCTCGCGCGTCGGCGTCTCCGAGTACGGCCTCGCGCTGAACTCGATCGGCTGCCGCGAGTGCCGTCCCGCGTACCTCGAGCGGCTGCACGCCTGGCTCGCGGAGAACGGCGATCGACTCGACGACGCGAGCCGCGAAAAGGCCGCGACGAGCCCGCTCCGCGTGTTCGACAACATCGATGCGAAGCCCGGATCCGTGCGCGACGCGCTTCGGGAGGCGCCGACAGTCGGCGAGTCTCTGTGTGGGCCGTGCCGTGAGCACTTCTCCTCTGTCCGCGCGTATCTCGACGCGGCCGGCGTCGGCTACGAGCTCGTCCCGACGCTCGTGCGCGGGCTCGACTACTACGTGCGGACGACGTGGGAGTTCGTCGGGCCGGACGAGGGCGCGCAGAGCTCGCTCTCGGGCGGCGGGCGCTACGACGGCCTCGTCGAGGAGATCGGCGGCCCGCCGGCGGCCGGCGTCGGCTTCGGCGCCGGCCTCGAGCGGCTGCGTGCTCGCGCTCGAGGACGCCGGGGTGGCGCCGGCAGCGCCCACGATCGATGTGTTCTTCGTCTCGGACGGCGCGCCGCGCGAGCGGGTCGCGGGCTGGCTGCGGGAGCTGCGCGAGCGCGGCGTCTCGTGCGACACGGACTACGCGGGCCGCTCGCTCAAGGGCCAGCTCACGCAGGCCGCCCGGCTCGGGGCGTCGGTCACGGTCGTCGTCCGAGACGACGACGCGACGGTCCGGCGGAGCGCCGACGGTGCGGACGAGATCGTCTCGCTCGACGACGTCATCGCGAGGATTGTCGGATGAGCTGGCGGGACCTCCTGTGCGGCGAGCCGCGGGCCGAGCACGTCGGCCGCACGCTCACGCTGGCGGGGTGGGTGGCGCGCCGACGCGACCACGGCGGGCTGATCTTCGTCGATCTCCGCGACCACACGGGGACGACCCAGCTCGTGGTGAATCCCGAGAACGCGCCCGACGCGGCAGAGCTCGCGAAGCAGATCCGGAACGAGTTCGTCCTCCAGGCGACGGGCAACGTCGTCGCCCGCGCAACGGAGACCGTCGAATCCGAACATGGCGACCGGCGAGGTGGAGCTCCAGGTCGCGTCGCTCGCGATCGTCTCACGCTCGACGCCGCTCCCGTTCCAGCTCGACGAGGAGGGGGTCGACGAGACGCTCCGCCTCCGCTATCGCTGGCTCGATCTGCGACGCGAGCGGATGCAGCGGAATCTGCGGACGCGGGCGAAGCTCGTCTCGATCATCCGTGAGGAGATGGAGACGGAAGGGTTCGTCGACGTCGAGACCCCGATCATGGCGAAGCCCACTCCCGAGGGCGCCCGCGACTTCCTCGTCCCGACGCGGCTACAGCAGGGGAAGTTCTTCGCTCTGCCGCAGTCGCCGCAGATCTACAAGCAGCTCCTCGTGATCTCGGGCTTCGACCGCTACTACCAGATCGCGCGCTGCTTCCGGGACGAGGACCTGCGCGCCGACCGCCTCCAGGAGCTGACCCAGCTGGACGTGGAGATGGCATTCCCGGACGCGGAGGAGATCTTCGCGCTGCTGGAGCGGATCGTCCCGCGCATCTGGCGGGAGACGATCGGCGTCGAGCTCGAGACGCCGTTCCCGCGGATGTCGTGGCAGGAGGCGGAGCGCCGCTTCGGATCCGACAAGCCCGACCTCCGCTTCGGGCTCGAGATCCAGGACGCAACCGAGATCACGCGTGGGTCGGAGCTCGGCGTCTTCGCGAACGCCGAAGCCGTTCGCTACCTGAGCGTGCCGCGGGAGCTCTCCCGAACCGACGTCCAGAAGCTCGAGGACATGGCGAAGCCGTGGGGAGCGAAGGGCCTCGCCTACGTCGTCTTCCGCGCCGACGGCGAGATCAGCTCGCCGATCGCGAAGTTCCTGTCGGAGCGCGAGCTCGACGCGTTTCGCGAGCCGGGGACGACGGCGCTCTTCGTCGCGGACATGCCGAAGCTCGTCGCGAAGGTGCTCGGGCTCCTGCGCCTCCACCTCGGTCGAGAGCTCGAACTCATCGACCGGGAGGCATGGAGGTTCCTGTGGGTGACGCCGATGCCCCTGCTCGACTGGAGCGAGGAGGAGGGACGCTGGACCGCGCAGCACCATCCCTTCACACGACCGACCGACGACAGCCTCCCGCTCCTCGACTCCGACCCGGGCGCGGCGAGCGCCGTCGCCTACGACCTCGTCGGCAACGGGATCGAGCTCGCGGGAGGCTCGATCAGGATCCATGAGCCGGAGCTCCAGGCGCGGATGTTCGACTTCCTCGGCATCTCGGCGAAGGAGCAGCGCGTGAAGTTCGGGTTCCTGCTCGACGCGCTCTCGATGGGTGCGCCTCCGCACGGCGGCATCGCGTCGGGCATCGACCGCCTGACGATGGCGCTCCTCGGCGAGCCGTACATCCGGGACACGGTGGCGTTCCCGAAGAACCAGGCCGGCCTCGACCCAATGAGCGGCGCCCCCTCGCAGGTGACGGACGAGCAGCTCGCCGAGCTCGGGATCGAGGTCGTGGGGAGCGTCGAGGACGAAGAGCGCGCGGGCGAGTAGGCAGGAGAGGTCGTCGAGGCGGCCGCCTCGTCCGCGACACTTCGAGAGCCGTGATGCCGTCGCTTCCCCAACGCATCGTCGCGCTCGCGGCCGTGGCTCTCCTTGCGGCGGTCACGGCGATCGCCGTCGTCGAGCACGGCACCCGCGCAGCCGCGACTCCCGCCGGCGTGGGGACGGCGGAGGCCCCGCGCGGTTGGAACCAGGCCTTCGCGGGCTCGCGCGGGCAGGTCGGCGATGCGCAGCGCACGACATGCGGCCAGGTGCTGACCTCGAAGTCGCTCGGAGTGACCCAACCCGTCCTCCCGTGCGGGGCGAAGATCGTGCTCCGCTACGGCGGGAATCAGGTGCTAACGGAGGTCATCGACAACAAGCTCGTCGTGGCCGGCCGCCAGCTCGAGGTGACCGAGCGGCTGGCGAAGATCCTCGGCCTCGAGGGCACGCAGGAGATCGAATGGCGCTTCGCGACCGACAGCGGCGGCTAGGATTGCCGAGCTCGACCCTGTGCGTGGTCTCCGGCTCAAACGTGAACCAACAGTCACGTGAAGGGAGCCGGCGTCGGGGATAGGCGTTGCCGACGCCCCGCACGGCACCCACCTGGCAGTGCCAGGTTCTCAGGCGGCCGGAGGTCATCGGCAGGGTGGAGCATTGCTTTGTGGCCCCGGCCGCGCTTTGCATCGAGGCACAAAGGCGACGTGCCTCGATGCAAAGCACGACCGCGCCTTCTCTCGGTTGGGGGCGACGACTCTCGATGCGACCTCGTGGCCGCGCTCTCTGGTTGTGACGCGGGGCCGATCCCTGGGCATCGACTCGTGGCTCAAGGGACCGCTGTTGCCCCGCTAACGTGACCGCGTGGGCACGGTCGAGGTACTCGGGGACGCGACGCGCAGCGGAGAGTGGGCTGCGGTGCGGCTGGTGGTCGACGGCGACCGGATCGTGCGGGCGGACGCGCCCGGGCTCGACGCGGGGCTCGAGGGACGCACGCTGATCGATGCGGCGAAGGTCGGCGGTGAGCCGCTCGCCGTGGAGGCGCTCGCCGCCGCGCTCGGCCAGGTCTTCGTCGCGGAACCCGACTCCCGTCGCGTTGCCGTTGCGATGTCGAGCGGTGTGGACAGCGCCGTGACCTTGCTACGCGCGGCACCGAATGCGATCGGCGTCACGCTTCGTCTCTGGCAAGACCCGGCCGGGCCGTCCTCGGAGCGCGTCTGCTGCTCGCCGGACGCCGTCTCGGCCGCGCGGGCGACCTGCCATGCCCTAGGACTTCCGCACGTCACGCTCGACCTGCGCGAGGAGTTTCGTGAGACCGTCGTCGCCCACTTCGTCTCCTCGTACGAGGTCGGGGACACGCCGAATCCGTGCACGCGCTGTAACGGGGCCTTCCGCTTCGACGCGCTCGTCGCGTTCGCCACCCGTGCCGGGGCGGCGGAGCTACGCACCGGGCACTACGCCCGCGTCGTCGACCATCGCGGCCGTCGTCTCGTCGCTCGCGCGGCGGACGCGAACAAGGACCAGTCGTACATGCTCGCCTCCCTCGATCCCGCGCTCCTCGATCGAGTCTCCTTCCCGCTCGGTGGGCAGACGAAGGAGGAGACGAGGGCGGAAGCAGTTCGCGCCGGCCTCGCCGCGGCGCGACGGCCCGAGAGTCAGGAGGCGTGCTTCCTCGCGGGCGGCGACTATCGCGATTTCCTCGAGCGACAGGGCGTCGCGTCGGCCGCCGGTCCGGTCGTCGACCGGGCAGGCCGCGTCCTCGGTCGTCACGACGGCTACTGGCGGTTCACGCCGGGGCAGCGACGGGGCATCGGAATCGTCGCCGAGCGGCCTCTGTACGTGCTGCGAACCGATCCGTCCTCGAACGCGGTGGTCGTGGGGCCGCAGCAGGACCTCGGCGTGCGCCGCGTCGAGGCGAGAGGGCGGCTGCATCTCCCCGTGGAGCGCGTCGAGGCCAAGCTGCGGCATCGCTCGAGCCCTGTCCGGGCCTCGGTGACCGGAGCGCCGGAAGGTTTCTCGCTCGAGCTCGATACGCCGGTCACGGCGGTCGCGACGGGACAGCTCGCGGCGCTCTACGAGGGGGACGCGGTGGTCGGAGCCGGCGTCGTCACGGGCGTGTCCTGAACGCGAGCGACTAGGATCACGCCCCATGACGCTCCTGGCTTCGACGGCTGGCGACGTGCTCGACTACGCGCTCGTCGTGTTCTTCGTCGCGAGCGGCCTCGCGCTGGCGTACATGCTCATCCGCCTCGGCGGCACGTTCGGGCGGCTGTCGTCGCTGATCAAGGGAACGGAGCGGGACTTCCTGCCGGTCGTGGTCAAGGCGGGCGGCACCGTCGACCGAGTGAACGACCAGCTCGACAAGCTCGACACGGTGACCGACAGCGCCGTGTCCATGGCGGACAGCGCCGACACCGCCGTCCGCGCGGTGTCGACGGCGATCACGACGCCCGTGAAGAAGGTCAGCGGCTTCGCGTCCGGCGTCTCGCACGGCTTCTCCGCCTTCCGGGCGCGACGGGACGTCGGCGAGGCGATGGGTGTCGCCAAGGACGCTGCCGCCAGGCGGGAGAGCGAGCTCGACGAGGAGCTCCACAACGCCGGTCGGACGCCGCCGCCGCCGCCGAATCCGTCCGCCGCCGCGTAGTCGTCGGTCGCGCGCAGCCCGGGGACGCCGGAAACCCTTCGTAGAATCTCGTCATGCGGACGACCGCCGAGCTGCGCGAGGGCTTCCTCTCGTTCTTCGAGGAACGGGGCCATCTCCGCTGCCCCTCTGCGTCGCTCGTCCCGCGGGCTGACGACCGCTCGACGCTCCTGACGACGGCGGGGATGCAGCCGCAGATGCCGTACTTCCTCGGCCGCGAAGCGCCGCCGGGGCCGCTCGTGACGACGGCGCAGAAGTGCTTCCGGACGCCCGACATCGACGAGGTGGGGCTCGACGGCCACCACCTGACCTTCTTCGAGATGCTCGGCAACTTCTCGTTCGGGCAGTACTTCAAGGAGGGAGCGATTGCGTTCGCGCGTGAATTCGTCTCCGAGCACATGAAGCTCGATTGGGAGCGCGTCTGGGTGACCGTCCACGCGGGCGATCCGCAGCTGAAGCTCGGTCCGGACGAGGTAGCGATCGAGCTCTGGCAGAAGTTCGGCATGCCGAGCGAGCGGATCGTCCCATTGCCGACCGTCGAGAACTTCTGGTCCGTCGGCGGCCCGGGGCCGTGCGGCCCCGACTCCGAGATCTACTGGGACTGGGGCCCCGAGCACGGCTGCGGCGAGCCCGACTGTGCGCCCGCCTGCCCGCGCTGCGACCGGTTCCTCGAGTTCTGGAACCTGGTGTTCATGGAGTACGAGCAGCACGCCGACGGCACCCTGACCCCGCTTCCCCGGCAGAACATCGACACGGGGCTCGGGCTGGAGCGGGGCGCGGCCATCCTTCAGGACGTCATGTCCGTGTATGACACGGATGGCTACCGCCAGATCATGGACTGGATCGCCGCCCAGTCGGGCGTGGCGTACGGCGATACGCCCGAGGCCACCAAGGCACACCGGATCCTCGCCGACCACGGCCGCGGGATGACGTTCCTCGTGGGCGACGGCGTGACCCCGTCGAACGAGGGGCGCGGCTACATCCTGCGGAGGATCATCCGGCGGGCGGTGCAGCAGGCGCGGCGCATCGGTCTCGACGACCTCCACCCTCTGTGTGGCGTCGTCGTCGCGCAGATGGCGGACGCCTACCCCGAGCTCCCGCCGCAGGCCGAGTCGATCGAGCGGATCGTCCGTGCCGAGGAGGAGCGCTTCTCCGAGACGCTCGAGCGCGGGCTGAGGCTCTTCGAGGAGCTCGCGGCGGATCAGGCGATCTCGGGGGAGCAGGCGTTCACCCTTGCGGCCACGTACGGCTTCCCCGTGGAGCTCACGGTCGAGCTGGCGGAGGAGCGCGGGCAGGCAGTCGACGTCGACGGCTACCGGATCGAGATGGAGCGGCACCGGGACGTATCGCGCGCCGGAGGATCGGGCGACGTTCAGCGTGCCGCCGACTTCGCACGCGAGGCCGGCTTCACGACCGAGTTCGTGGGCTACGCGAAGACGGACGTGCTCACGCAGGTGGGGGCGCTCGAGGAGCTCGAGGACGGCGACTTCCTCGTCAAGCTCCGGGAGTCGCCCTTCTACCCGTCGGGCGGCGGCCAGGTGACGGACCGCGGGTACGTCGAGCGGGACGACGACTCCGGCGCGCGCGTCGAGGTGGTCGAGGCCTACCGTTTCGAAGACGATCAGGCGCTGCTCGTCCGTGGAGAGGGGATCGCGGAGGGCGATCGGGTGCGAGCGGTCGTGCCCTGGAGCGTCCGCTTCCCGACGATGGCCAACCACACCGCCACCCATCTCCTGCACCGCGCCCTCCGGGACGTGCTCGGCGAGCACGTGCACCAGGCAGGATCGGCGGTGCGTCCGGACAAGCTTCGCTTCGACTTCAGTCATCCGGAGGCGCTGAGCGCCGACGAGCGCGGGCGGGTGGAGCTGCAGGTGAACGAGAAGATCTTCGAGAACCTGCCGGTGCAGATCTTCGAGACGCCGATCGACGAGGCGCGCCGGCTCGGCGCGACGATGCTCTTCGGCGAGAAGTACGGCGAGATCGTCCGTGTCGTCGAGATCCCCGGCTACTCGCTCGAGCTCTGCGGCGGGACGCACGTCCGCTCGACGGCGGAGATCGGGCCTTTCTCGATTCTGTCCGAAGGCTCCGTCGGCTCCGGCGCGCGACGGATCGAGGCGGTGACGTCCGGGGAGGCGTGGGCGCTCTTGCGCGAGCGCTCCCGCGAAGCGGACCAGCTGCGGGCAGAGCTCGAGACGGTGCGCCGAGACGCGAAGCGCGGACCCGGCGCAAAGCCGGGTACCGGGGACGCGGTCGAGGCCGTGGTGCGCGTCGAGCAGGGCGTCAACGTGATCGTCCAGTCGATCGACGGAGTCGACTCGGACGCCCTTCTCGACCTCTCCGACCGCTTCAAGCAGCGGCATGCGCCGGCGGCCGTCGTCCTCGGGTCGTGGGAGGACGGCAAGGTGCACCTCGTCGCGAACTTCGACGCGTCGATCGCCGAGCGCGTGAGTGCGTCCGACGTGGTCCGCCGGGCGGCGGCGATCGTCGGCGGCGGTGGGGGAGGGCGGCCGACGATGGCGCGCGCCGGGGGCAAGGATCCGGAGCGGCTGCCGGAGGCGCTCGCCGAGGCCGAGCGCCTGATCCTCGCCGCGCTGTGAGCCGGACGGGGCGGAAGTGAGGGTCCTCGCGCTCGATTTCGGCGCCGTGCGGACCGGAGTCGCGGTCAGCGACGCGAGCGGGACGATCGCCCGGCCGCTCGAGGTGATCGAGCGGGCCGCGAGCCCGGCCGGGTTGCGGCGGATCGGCGAGCTCGTCGCAGCGGAGGACGCCGCGCAGGTCGTCGTCGGTCTGCCGCTGACCCTGCGCGGCGAACGGGGGGAGCAGGCGCGGGAGACGGAGGCGTTCGTCGATGTGCTCCGAGGGGCGGTCGACGTTCCCGTCGAGACCTACGACGAGCGCTTCACGACCGCGCTCGCCGCGCAGGCGGACGGGTCGGCCCCCGAGGACGCTCGGGCCGCAGCGCATCTGCTCGAGAGCTACCTCGCATGGATGCACGGAGGCCGAGGCTAGATGCGGCTCGTCTGGGGAGCCGTCGCCGCGGGAGCGGTGCTCCTCGGCGCCGGGTTCGCCGCCTTCGCCGGGGCGTCGCTTCTCCGGAAGAACGACTCGCCGCCGCCCCCGACGCAGACCGTTGCCGCGGTTGCGAATCTGCGGATCATCTTCCCGGAGGGATTCACGCGGGCGGACATGGCCGCACGCGTCGCTGCGGTCCGTGAGATCGCGATCCGGAAGCGCCACGTCACGCCTCGGCTCACGCGGGAGGGCTACCTGATCGCGAGCGCACACGCCGAGCCGCCGCGCGAGTTTCGCAAGGACTGGGGAGGGCGCTCGATCGAGGGATTCCTCTTCCCCGCCACGTACGACTTCACCCAGCACACGCCGTCGGCAGGGCTCGTCCACGACCAGATCGCGTTCTTCCGGCGGCAGTTCGCGAAGGTCGATCTCCGCTATGCGAGGTCGAAGAACCTGACGCCGTACGACGTCGTCAAGATCGCGTCGATGATCGAGAAGGAGGCAGCTGCGCCCGCCGAGCGGCCGCTCGTCGCCGCGGTGATCTACAACCGGCTGCACGCGCGGATGCCGCTCGGAATCGACGCGACGATCCGGTACGGGCGGCACGTGCCCGGAAACCGGCCGCTCAAGGAGTCGGACATCGAGAGCGACAACCCCTACAACACGCGCAGGCGACTCGGGCTCCCGCCGACGCCGATCTCGAACCCCGGCCTCGCCTCGCTCCGCGCCGCAGCGCACCCCGCGAAGGTCGATTACCTCTACTACGTCCGCAAGCCCGACGGCGTCCATCACTTCTTCACGGCGAGCGAGGCCCAGTTTTGCCAGAAGTCCCTGGAGTACGGCTACGGCGGCTGCTGACTCGACGGACATGTCTAGAAGAGCGTCTTTCGCGTCCGTACCGCCGTGGCTACCGTCGCGCGGGCGGAGGGTGAACGCCCCAAGGCGGGCGGCACGCATGACGAGTGTTGCGACCGGTTCGCCGCCGGTTCCGGTTCGAGTCCGGCGCCCTCCGCCGATGGACTGACGGCAGGCGAGAGTGCTCGGGAGTGGCGACCCGTCGTCGGGCGCTCTCGCCGTCGCGGTCCCGCGTGATCCCCGTCGTCTATCCTGAGGCACGGCGCTCGTCATGCGTGCGACGCGGGGTGGCTCCTCGCAGTCTTGGGCTTCACCGACGACGGCCCGCTTTAGGCGGGCCGTCGCGCATGCCGGATAGATTCGCGCGGAATGCCGAGCCGCTGGCGAGATTCCCACGCTCCCGAGCTGAACTGCCGCGGAGGATTCGGTGTGATTGCGATCATCGAGCGCGACGGGCAGGTCCTCGGCGACTGCCGAGCCGGCTCGGTGTCGCCCGAGGGGGCCTTCGTCGGCGGCCGTTCCGATGGCGCCGTGGTTGCGTGACCGACATCTCGGGGACCACGACGCTCGTCGGGATCCTCGGCTGGCCCGTGCAGCACTCGCTCTCCCCGGCCATGCAGAACGCGGCCTTCGCCGCGCTCGGGCTCGACTGGGCCTATGTGCCGCTCCCCACCTCGCCGGAACGACTCGCTGACGCCATCGAGGGGCTCGCGGCCGCCGGTTTCGCCGGGGCAAACGTGACCTCGCCGCACAAGCGGGCCGCGGCGGAGGTGTGCGGGTCGGACCTCCCGTCGGTCAACACGCTGCTCTTCGACGGCCGAGCCATCCACGGAACGTCGACCGACGCCGCGGTGCTGGACGGCCTCCGCGCGGAGAACCCCGTCGTCATCGGCGACGGCGGAGCCGCGGCCGCCTTCCTCGCCGCGCTCCCCGACGCACGGCAGTTCTCGCGCCGCGCCGCCTGGCCGCCCATCACGACCGATGCGGACGTCGTCGTCAACGCCACCTCCGAGCGGGACGCCGTCCTCGTCGAGCTCGGCCCGGGACAGACGCTCGTCGATCTGCCGTATCCGGCCACGGCGACCGCTCGCGCCGCACGGGAGAACGGCGCGACGGTCATCGAGGGGCTCGAGGTGCTTGTCGCCCAGGGCGCGGCGTCGTTCGAGGCTCTGGACGGGACGGGAGGCTCCGATCGACATCATGCGAGCGGCACTAGGCTTGCCTGCGTGACGCTTCACCTCGTCACGGCCGGCGAGTCGCACGGGCCGGCGCTCGTCGCGATCCTCAGCGGTCTCCCCGCCGGCCTCGACCTCGACCGGGAGGCGATCGACGGCGACCTCGCGCGTCGTCGTCAGGGGTACGGGCGCAGTCCCCGCCAGCAGATCGAGCAGGACGAGATCGAGGTGCTCGCCGGGCTCCGGCACGGCGCGACGCTGGGCTCTCCACTCGCGTTCCTCATCCGCAACCGGGACCACGAAAGCTGGGCGTGGGGGATGAGCCCGTGGCCGCCCGAAGGCGAGCCGTCCGGAAAGGGCACGACGCCCGTCACGCTCCCGCGCCCGGGACACGCCGACCTGGCCGGAACGCTCAAGTTCGGCCACGCCGACGTCCGCAACGCCCTCGAGCGCGCGAGCGCGCGCCGGACCGCCGCCGAGGTGGCCGCGGGCGCGATCGCGAAGGCGCTCCTTGTGGAGATCGCCGTCTCGGTGAGCGGCCGGGCGATCGAGATCGGCGGCGAGGCGGACGAGGCCCGCTGGGAGACTGTCACGGAAGAGGCCCGTGCCGCGCGGGACACACTCGGCGGTGTCGTCGAGGTCGTTGCGGAGGGCGTTCCGCCCGGGCTCGGCTCGTATGCGGAGAAAAACGACCGCCTCGATGCGCGGCTCGCGGCCGCCCTCATGGGGATCCAGGCGGTGAAGGCGGTCGAGGTCGGCGACGGGATCGCGCTCGCGCGCACGCGCGGGTCGGCGGCACACGACGAGATCGAACCGGGACTTCGCCGGCGGACGAACCGGGCGGGCGGGCTGGAGGCGGGCGTCACGAACGGCGAGCGGGTCGTCGTCCGCGCCGCGATGAAGCCGCTGCCGACGCTGATGCGCCCGCTCGCGTCGGTCGATCTCGCGAGCGGGGAGCCGGCCGACGCGCTCGTCGAGCGGAGCGACGTGCAGGCCGTGGAGGCGCTTGCGGTTGTCGCCGAGGCCGCCGTCGCCTGGGAGCTGGCGCGCGCCGCCCGCGAGAAGTTCGGCGGCGACGCGCTCTCCGACTTCGTGGGCGCCCACGCGGGCTACCTGGATCGAATCGAGTGGCGCACGCGCTAGATCGCCATCTCGTCCTGATCGGCTTCATGGGGGCGGGGAAGTCGACGGTCGGGGCGGAGGTCGCCGATCGGCTCGGGCGTCCGTTCCGCGACGTCGACCTGGAGGTCGAGAGCGCTCACGGGCCGATCCCGGAGCTCTTCGAGCGCGAGGGGGAAGCGGCCTTTCGCGAGCTCGAGGCGGCATTCGTGAAGGACGCGTGCAGCGCAAGCGAGCCTGCGGTGATCGCGGTCGGAGGGGGCGCGGTCGAGACGCGGTCGCTCCTCGAGGAGCTCGATGCGTTCGTCTTCCTCTTGGACGTCGACGTGGATACGGCCTGGCAGCGTGTCCGCGGCAGCCTCCGCCCGCTCGCCCGCGACGAGGGCGAGTTCCGGAAGCGATACGAGGCCCGCCGCACGCTCTACGAGTCGGTCGCACATGCGCGTGGGGCCGACGCCGACGACGTGGTTCTCGCGGCGGCGGGAATTCGGTTCGCCTCGCATCGAGACGCGCAGGGTGACGCAGTGGTCGCGGACGAGCACGTCGCCGGCCTGCACGGGATCGACGCGACGCACCTCGTCCCGCCCGGAGAGAGCGCAAAAACAGTCGCCGAAGCGGAGCGGCTCTGGCGCCAGCTCCGGCTGGAGCGCGGCTCCGCCGCCGTCGCGGTCGGGGGCGGCTCGACGACCGATCTCGTCGGGTTCGTCGCCGCCACCCACCTGCGCGGCGTCGCCTGGAAGCCCGTTCCGTCGACCCTCGTCGGCCAGGTCGACGCCGCGATCGGGGGCAAGACCGGGATCGATCTTCCCGAGGGGAAGAACATCGTCGGCGCGTTCCACTGGCCCGCCGAGACGATCGTGGACACGACCCTCCTCGACACGCTGCCCGAGGACGAGCTCCTGAACGGAGCGGCCGAGGTCGTGAAGACGGGGCTGCTCGCCGGAGAGCCGCTCTGGGAGCTCCCGCTCGCCGAGCAGGTGAGGCGGTGCGCTTCCTTCAAGGCGGCGATCTGCCTTCGTGACCCTCTCGACCGCGGGGTCCGCACCCAGCTCAACCTCGGCCACACGTTCGCGCACGCGCTCGAGGCCGCCTCCGGATTCGCCGTACCGCACGGGCGCGCCGTCGCGCTCGGGCTGACCGCCGCGCTCCGGCTCTCGGAGCTCGAGGACGATGCGACGACCATCGAGGAGATCCTTCGCCCCGAGCGCGTGCACGTCGACCGCGACGCCGCCTGGGACGCGCTCCTGCGCGACAAGAAGGCCGTCGGGGGACGTCCACGGCTCGTGCTCCTCGACGCGCCCGGGCGGCCGCGGCTCGGTGTCGAGCTCGATGCCGCAGCCGTGCGAAGCGCTCTCGACTCGCTCATCCAGTAGGTTCGGAAAGGTGCGGATCCTCGTCCTGAACGGCGTCAATCTGGACGCGCTCGAGCGGCGGCCGGCGGAGGTCTACGGCGGTCTCTCGATCTCGGAGCTCGAGACGCGGATCTACGAGTGGGCCGCCGAGCGGCAGTGCACGGTGCGCTGCAGGCAGACGAACCACGAGGGCGAGTTCGTCGACTGGTGCCACGAGGGCCTCGACTGGGCGGACGGCGTCGTCGTCAACCCGGGCGCGTGGGGCCACTACTCGTGGGCGATCCACGACGCGCTCGAGCTCTTCGAGACTCCGGTCGTGGAGGTGCATCTCTCGAACGTCGACGAGCGTGAGGAGTGGCGCCGCGTCTCCGTGCTTGGTGACGTCATCGCGACGCGCATCGTCGGCAAGGGGCCGGACGGGTACCGGGAAGCGCTCGACTTCCTCGTCGGAAGCGCCGCGTGAGCAGGATCGCCCGCCTGGCCGAGCGTCTCGACGCCGCCCTGCTCGTCACGTACGAGCCGAACCTGCGCTACCTCACGGGATTCTCGAGCTCGAACGCGGCGCTGCTCGTCGAGCCCGACGGCGCCGCGACCCTGTTCGCCGACTTCAGGTACGCCTCCCGCGGCCGCGAGGTCGAGGGAGTCACCTTCGTGGAGGTCTCCCGCTACCTCGTCGCCTCGCTCGCCGAGAGGCTCGCCGGGCGGACGATCGCGTTCGAGGCGGCGCATCTCCAGTATTCGTCCGTCGAGACGCTCCAGGCGGGCGGCGTCACCGCTCGCCCGACGACCGGGGTCGTCGAGGCGCTCCGAGCGGTCAAGGACGACGGGGAGATCGACGCCATCCGGCGCGCGGGGGCACTGTCCGACGAGGTCTTCGAGCTCCTCGTGAACGAGCGCTTCACGGGGAGGTCGGAGCGCGAGCTCTGCTGGTGGGTCGAGCGCACGTTTCGTGATCGCGGCGCGGAGGACGTCTCGTTCGGCACCGTCGTCGCGGCCGGTGCGACGGCATCCTCGCCGCACGCGATTCCGGGAGACACCCGGATCGAGCCCGGCGTGCTCGTCGTCGTCGACGCAGGCTGCATCGTCTCGGGGTATTGCTCCGACTGCACGAGGACGTTCGCCGTCGGCGACGTCTCGGACCGGCTCCTCGAGCTCTACTCGCTCTGCCTCGACGCACAGCTCGCCGGGCTCGCGGCGGTCGGCCCCGGCGTCACCGGCGTCGATGCGGACGCGGCTTCGCGGGCCCCGATCGAGGCGGAGGGCCTCGGCGGCGCATACGGGCACGGCCTCGGTCACGGCGTCGGGATCGAGGTGCACGAGGCGCCCGTGTTGCGCCCGGAGTCGACCGACACGCTCGAGCCGGGAAACGTGGTCAGCGTCGAGCCGGGCATCTACCTGCCCGAGGAGGGCTGCGGCGTCCGCATCGAAGATCTCGTCGTCGTCACCGCGGACGGCCGTGAGCGCTTGACGCAGTTCACCAAGGAGCTCGTGACGGTCACCTGAGGGTCGACGGGGCACGGAACTCGTCCGTGTGTTCGACTCAGCGAAGCCGGGTTGCGTCGGCGCCGTCGTCGGCTTCCGCGAGCGCGCGGCCGAGGACGGCCGGCGGGAGCTCCACGCCGAAGCGCTCACGGAGCAGATACAGCTCTCGGTAGTCCTTCGAGGTGAGCTCGTAGCCGTTGTGCACGAGGGCCTGCACCTCGGGAGTGAGACAGTCCACGGCTCTGCCGGCTACGTGGCCGGATCCCGAGAAGCCTTCCGCCGGATAGATCCACTCGCTGTCGTCGTCCATCCGGTACACGCCGCCGCCGGCCCCGTCGAACGTGACGGGATGGACGTCCACCTGCCGCCCGAGCCGGTCGACCATGACGAAGCTCTTCGGAGCTCCACCGGCGACGAGCTCGTACCCGAGCCCCTCGAGGAGCTCGACGATGCGGTCGGACGCGGGGAGCTCCGCGACCAGGTCGAGGTCGTCGTGGACGCGGGTCTCGAGCCCGAGGAGCGCGTCGACGCCCCATCCACCGTCGAGCCAGACTCGGATACCGTCGCGCTCGAGCACGTCGACGATCTCGAGAAGGCTGCCCGTGTCCATGGGCTCGCTCGGACTCCGGCCGCGGTAGGCGCGTTGCCCCACCGCTCTACTCTAGGAGCACACCAGGCACGGACTACACTGGCCGGCGCGATGGCCGAGACGGTCTCCACCAACCAGTTCCGGAACGGGATGCACGTCGAGCTCGACGGCGGCGTCTGGCGCATCGTCGAGTTCCAGCACGTCAAGCCGGGCAAGGGAGGCGCGTTCGTCCGGACGAAGCTGAAGAGCCTCGACTCGGGCGCGGTCGTCGACCGGACGTTCCGTGCGGGTGAGAAGTTCGCGCGCGTCCACACCGAGGTGAAGAACGTCCAGTACATGTACGACGACGGGTCGGAGGCGCACTTCATGGACGAGGAGACGTACGAGCAGTTCGGGCTCCCGCGTAGCGAGGTCGCGGACGCGCTCGCGTACCTCACGCCCTCGAGCTCGATCCCGATGCTGGCGGTGGATGGGAAGCCGGCGGGCCTCCAGCTTCCGGCGTCGGTCGAGCTGGCGGTGGCCGAGACCGAGCCTGCGGTGCGAGGCGACACGGTCTCGAACGTGACGAAGCCCGCGACGCTCGAGACGGGCGCCGTCGTCCAGGTCCCGCTTTTCATCGACAGCGGCGAGCGCATCAAGGTCGACCCCCGCGAGGGGCGCTACATCAGCCGCGCCTAAGGTGACGTCGTGGCGCCGACGAGCGCTCGAGCGGTCGGCTCCGATCGCTCGAGCAGGGCGCTAAGGTCCCGACGTCGTGCCGAAGCTCGTCGACACGACTATCCGGCTCCTCTCGCAGGAGCCCCTCGCCGGGAGCCTCCCGACGGCGGAGATCTTCCGCGTTGCCGACATCCTCGACGACGCCGGGTTCGCCTGCCTCGAGATCTCGGGGGGCGGCGTCTTCGACGCGACGGTACGCAGGCGTGTCGAGAGCCCGTGGGAGCGCATCCGCGGGATCAAGGCGCGCGTGTCGACGCCGCTCGGGATCGCGCTGCGAGGGCGCTTCCTCGTGGGCTCGCGACCCGTCAGCGGCGATATCGTCGGGCGGTTCGTCGGCTGCGCGGCCGAGAACGGCATCGAGGTCTTCAGGCTGCACGACCCGCTGAACGACGTCTCCAACCTGCGCGAGGCGGGAGCGGCGATTACGAGCGTCGGAGGCGCTTTCCACGCCGGCCTCGTCTACGGGCCCGGGCGGACGGCGGAGACGGACACGCTCGTCGAGCAGGCGCGCAAGCTCGGCGAGCTCGGCGCGACGCGCGTGATCGTGCACGACCCGACCGGCGCGCTCCTCCCGCACCGGGCGCAGGAACTGGTCGGGCGGATCAAGGCCGCCAGCGAGCTGCCGGTCGGCTTCTACGTGCAGGGCTCGGCGGGAACGGCGCTCGCGGCCGCGCTCGCCGCCGTCGAGACGGGCGCAGATCTCGTCGCGACCGCCGTCTACCCGCTCGCGCTCACACTGCACCGCGTCTCCGGCGAGTCGCTCGCCGAGTCGCTCGACGGGCTCGGTCACGGGACCGGGGTGGACGTGGCGAAGCTGTGGGAGGCGGCGGACGTGATCGACGAGCACATCGGCGACGAGCCCGTTGCGCCGGTCGCTCCGCGGATCTCCGTTCGCGCGGCCGAGTATGACCTGCCGGCCGGCCTCGTGGCCGCGCTCGAGGTGCATCTGCGCGCGCATGCCGCGGCAGACCGTCTGCTCGACGTCCTCGAGGAGGTGGGCCGCGTCCGGGCGCGAGGCCGGCTGGCCTCCTCTGGCCGCGCCGATGGGCCAGATCCTCGCGTCCCAGGCACTCCTGCACGTGCTCGAGGCGAGGCGTTACGGGACGGTGATCGACGAGTTCCGCTCGCTCGTCCAGGGCGGGTACGGGCGGACGCCCGAGCCGATCGATCCGACGGTCGAGCGTGCGATCGCCCTGCTCGCCCCGCGCCCGTCCCTGGGCGATGACCCGCCGACGGCCGAGGACGTGCGCCGTTCGGCCGAGGGCCTCGCCGCGAGCGAGGAGGAGCTCGTGCTGCTCGCCATGTTCGGCCCGGAGGCGGAGGATCTCCTGCGGACGATCCGTGCCCGCCATTCGCGCGACACCGTCCTGATCGCGGAGGACGCCGACGCCGAGCGCGGCGAGCGCATCCGCGAGCTCGTGAAGATCGTCCAAGAGTCGGGCGTCGGCGAGATCGAGATCGAGGACGAGGGGATGCGCGTGTCGGTGCGCCGCGCGGACGAGCCGGGACTCCTCACGCCCGCGCTCACGTCGGCCGATCCGCTGGCCACCGCCACCGAGGTGGAGGTCATGGGCCCAGGCGCCGACGGCGTCACGCGCGTCGAGTCGCCGATGGTCGGGATCTTCTTCCGCGCGCCGAACCCTGGCGCGCCGGCGTTCGTCGACGTCGGCGACGCGATCGCCCCCGGCCAGACGCTGTGCCTCCTCGAGGCGATGAAGCTCTTCAACGAGCTGAAGGCGGAGGTCTCGGGGGTCGTACGGGCGATCCATGTCGAGAACGCGCAGGCGGTGGAGTTCGGGCAGCTCCTGTTCGAGATCGACCCGGTCCCGGCCCTCCCGGTCCTCTAGGCGCGCTGTGCTCTCGAAGGTCCTCGTCGCGAACCGGGGCGAGATCGCGGTGCGCGTGATCCGCGCGCTCCACGAGCTCGGCGCCGAGGCGGTGGCGGTCTACTCGACCGCCGATCGGGACGCGCTGCACGTCGAGCTCGCGGACCAGGCGGTGTGCATCGGACCTCCGCCGGCCGGCGCGAGCTACCTCGACATCTCGAACGTCGTCGCGGCCGCGGAGACGACCGGTTGCGACGCGGTGCACCCGGGCTACGGGTTCCTCGCCGAGAACCCCGCCTTCGTCCGCGCGTGCGAGGAGAACGACCTCGTCTTCATCGGGCCCTCAGCGGACGTGATGGAGCGGATGGGAGACAAGGTGCGCGCGAAGGAGGAGATGGGCGCGGCCGGCGTCCCGCTCGTACCCGGCTCCGAAGGCGCTGTCACGCTCGCCGACGCGCGGACGGCTGCGACCGAGGCCGGCTTCCCGGTGCTCCTGAAGGCGGTGGCGGGTGGGGGCGGCAAGGGGATGCGGATCGTGAGCGGAGCCGGCGAGCTGGACGACGCCTACGCGGCCGCGTCGATGGAGGCGGAGGCGGCGTTCGGAAACGGCGCGCTCTACGTCGAGAAAGTGCTGCGCCCGGCGCGCCATGTCGAGGTGCAGGTGCTCTGCGACGCCGAGGGCGGCGTCCTCACGCTCGGCGAGCGCGAGTGCTCGGTGCAGCGCCGGCACCAGAAGCTCATCGAGGAGTCGCCCTCGGTCGCGCTCGACGCGGTCGCCCGGGAGGAGCTCGAGGCCGCGGTCGAGCGGGCCTGCCGGGCTATCGGCTACCGGAACGCGGGCACCTTCGAGTTCCTCGTCGGGCCGGACGGCTCGTTCCACTTCATCGAGATCAACTGTCGGCTCCAGGTCGAGCATCCGGTCACGGAGCTCGTCACCGGCATCGACGTCGTCCGCGAGCAGGTGCGGATCGCGGGTGGCGAGACGCTCGCGCTCACGGGGCGCGCGCCACGGCGCGGCCACGCGATCGAGATCCGGATCAACGCCGAGGACCCCGCACGCGGCTTTGCACCCGCTCCCGGCACGGTCACGCGGTTCACGCCGCCGCTCGGCGCGGGCGTGCGCGTGGACACGGCGATGCGGGACGGGAGCGCCATCCCGCCGCAGTACGACTCGCTGATCGCCAAGCTCATCGTCTGGGACGAGACCAGGGCGGAGGCAATCTCGCGGGCGCTCCGCGCGCTCTCGGAGCTCCGCGTCGAAGGGATCCCGACGACCCGCGAGCTCGCGCTCGAGATCCTCGACTCGGCGGAGCTCCGAAGCGGCGAGTACTCGACGTCGACGCTCGACGAGCTCATGGGCAGACTGCCCTCGCTCGCACCGGCGTGAGCCCGCCGGTGGGTCGTCGAGCGGCGCGGCGCACGGCCCTCTTCCTCCTCTACCAGTGGGACCTGACCGGGAGGCCGCTCGCCTCGCTGTACGAGGGCGAGCCGGACGAGTTCGCCGCAGCGCTCGCCGCGGCGGTCGCAGAGCGGGCGGAGCAACTCGACCGACGGATCACCGAGACGTCCGACGAGTGGCCCGCCGACAGGCTGGGTACGCTCGAACGGAACGTCCTGCGGATCGGCGTGTACGAGCTGGAGGAGAGGACGGTGCCCCGAGAGGTCGCGATCAACGAGGCGGTCGTGCTCGCCAAGCGATACGCGTCGGACGACGCTGCGAAGCTCGTGAACGGCATCCTCGGGCGGATCGCGCGCGACGAGGAGGCCGCGTGAGTCCGACGCCCGCCGACGAGGCGATCCAGAAGGCCGAGTCGCTTCTCGTCGAGCTGGAGTCGAAGCGTGAGGAGCTGGAGCGGCTGGCGGACGCCGACGAGCTCGACGGAGACGCGGCGATCGAGGTCATCACCGAGCTGGCGTCGCTCGCGAAGGAGATCGAGGCGGAGCTGACGCGCGCGCGGGCGCTCGCCGATGCGGACGCCTGACGAGCTGCGCGACGCCGTCGAGGAGTACCTCGCGGCGCTTCCGCTGGCACCCGACCTCGGACCGCTCGTGGAGGCGATGCGCTATGGGCTCGAGTCCGGCGGCAAGCGGATCCGCCCGGTGCTCTGCCTCGCGGTCGCGGAGGCCGCCGGAGGAAGCATCGAGGACGCTCTGCCGGCAGCGGCCGCCGTCGAGCTCGTGCACACGTTCTCGCTCGTGCACGACGACCTCCCCGCGCTCGACGACGACGACACACGGCGCGGGCGCCCGAGCTCGCACGTCGCATTCGGCGAGGCGGTCGCGATCCTCGAGGGCGACGCCCTCCTCGCCGAGGCGATCCGGCTCGCGCTCACGTATGACGATCCCGGGCCGGCGCGCGAGCTGGTCGACGCGACGCTCGGGATGATCGGCGGCCAATATCGGGACATCACCGGCGATGACGAGGATCTCGCGGAGCTCGACCGACTGAAGACCGGGCGGCTCTTCTCCGCGTCGGTCGGCCTCGGGCTTCGGGCCGCACGTGTTCCCGAGACGGAGCACGCTCCCTGGCGCGGCTTCGGCGACGAGCTCGGGCTCCTCTTCCAGATCGTCGACGACATCCTCGACGGGGACGGCTTCGCGGAACGGCTCGGCGGCGAACGGGCGCGGCAGCTCGCCGACGCGGCCGCGGAGCGCGCGCGCGAGCGCCTCCGGCACGTCCCTGCGGACACGTCCGTTCTCGCCGAGCTCGTCGACGTGCTCGCGAGCCGCACCGTTTGAGGGATTCCGACCTCTAGCTCAGTTCGAGGGATTCCCAGGTCGGGATCTCCGAGTACGGTGCGACCTCACGAACAGGCCAGGCCTGCGCCTTCCCCGACTTCGCGCGGGCCGTCGTTCTCCCTCACCCGATGTCCACCCGCCTCCGACGACTCACGCCCGCGCTCGCGCTCGTGTCAGCCGTGTGCATCGCCGCTTCGTCCCCGACCGCCGCGGCCGCCGGAGACGGGAAGCAGGCGCGGGCGATGCCGCCGCGCGTGCTCACCAAGGGCGAGCGCGCCGCACGGGTCGCGCTCTCCGAGGTCGGCGTTCCCTACGTCTGGGGAGGGGAGTCGCCGAGCGGCTTCGACTGCTCGGGGCTCGTCCGCTTCGCCTACGGGCAGGTGGGCATCTCGCTCCCGCACAGCTCGTATGAGCTCTACGACACGGGCCGGGCGGTGCAGAGGACGAGCCTGCGACCCGGCGACATCCTCTTCTTCTCGGGGCTCGGGCACGTGGGGATCTACGTCGGAAACGGGCGGATGGTGCACGCTCCGCAGACCGGCGAGACGGTTGCGGTCGTGAGCCTCTCGAGCGGGTACGGAGCGAGCTTCGTCGCCGCCCGCCGCGTCGCCACGGGCTGACGGTGGTCTAGCCTCACCCGGGGTGAGGAAGCGCCTCGACATCGTGCTCGTCGACCGGGGCCTTGCGGAGACGAGGGCCCAGGCTCAGGCGTTCGTTCTCGCCGGGCTCGTTCCCGGCTACTCGAAGCCCGGGCAGCAGGTGAGCGACGACGTCGACCTTCGCGTCGACCGCCCGCCGCCCTTCGTGTCGCGGGGAGGCGAGAAGCTGGCGAACGCCCTGCGTGCCTTCGACGTGGACGCTGCCGGCCGCGACTGCGCGGACGTCGGCGCCTCGACGGGAGGGTTCACGGACTGCCTCCTGCAGGCCGGCGCGGCGCGCGTCGTCGCGATCGACGTCGGCTACGGACAGCTCCATCCACGCCTCCGCGCCGACCCGCGCGTGATCGTGCTCGAGCGGACGAACGCACGCGAGCTCACCGAGCTCCCGTTCACGCCTGACCTCGTGACCTGCGACGTGTCCTTCATCGGCGTCGGGAAGGCGCTCCCGCCCGTGCTCGCGCTCGCCCGGCCCGGGTGGGAGGCCCTCGTCCTGGTCAAGCCGCAGTTCGAAGCGGGGAGAGCCGACGTCCGCAAGGGCGTCGTCCGTGACCCGGAGGTGCAGCGACGGACACTCGAGCGCGTCGTCGCGAGCGCGCCGACCTGGGGGGGCGACACGATCGGCGTCGTAGACTCAGGTCTGCCGGGCCCGAAGGGGAACCGGGAGTTCTTCGTCCACCTCGTCAACGGCCGGAGCAGAGCGACCCCCGATGACATCGACCGCTGGATCCGCGACGCACTCGCTCCGGCCTAGACGGGTGACGCGCGCGGCCGTCGTCACCCACGGCCAGCCGCGACAGATCGGAGCCGGGCTTGCTCGCCTGCAGTCCGTCGCGCGCGAGCACGGGGTCGAGCTCGTGTACCCGACGGACGAGGCCGAGAAGCACGACCTTCCCGACCCCGGGGACGTGTCCGGAGCGGACATCGCCGTGGTCCTCGGCGGCGACGGCACGGTTCTCCGCGCGCTCACCCGCTTCCTCGGGGCCGGCATTCCCGTCGTGGGCGTGAACTTCGGGCGCGTCGGGTTCCTGAGCTCGATGGGCCGGCGCGATCTCGAGGCCGGCATCACCCGTGTCTTCGCGGGCGAGTACGAGATCGTCGAGCTGCCGACGCTCGACGTGGAGCACCCGGACGGCGTCGACCGGAGCGGTCAACGACGCGGTCGTGGGGAGCGCCGCGCTCGGGCGGATGATCGAGCTCGAGGTCGCGGTCGGCGGCGAGGAGCTCGGACGCCAGCCCTGCGACGGGATCATCTGCGCGACGCCGTCGGGCTCGACTGCGTACAACCTCTCGAACGGCGGGCCGGTGCTGATGTGGGGCCTCGAGGCGATGGCGCTCACCTTCGTCGCGGCGCACTCGCTCCACGCACGCCCGGTCGTGATCCCGCCCGGCCTGGACGTGATCGTCTGGAACCGCACCCCGAACGTGGACGCAGGCGTCCTCGCGGACGGTCATCGCGTCTCCTCGCTCGGCAAGGCGGAGCGTGCCGTCGTGCGGATCGGTGCCGAGCGGTCGCTTCTCGCAACGCTGCCCGAGGCGACCTTCGTGCGCCGCTACCGCCAGAGCTTCGCGTCGTAGCGTTTCTCCGTTACGAGGCGCACAATTGACCGGTGCCACGCACCGGAACGCTTCAGCGGCTGAGAGCTCTCGCGGTCGCGGGCGCGGTCGGGCTCTGCGTCGTATCGGCAGCGAGCGCAAAGGTCGGTCTGTCGCTCGCCCTCTCGAACGGCTCGCCCGAGGTCGGCCGTCCGGTCGTCGCCGTAGTCAAGAACGACTTCCCGCCCGGAGCCGACTGCTCCATGGAGCTTCTCGCCGTCGCACCCGGCATCAGTAGGTTCAAAGCGCTCGACGCGTTCATCGGCGGCGGCATCTCGATCCAGGGTCCGAACGGCTACTTCTTCCGCAAGATGAGGCCGACGCCGAGGATGGGGTTCCTCGTCACCCTGAAGCGCAGCCGACCGAAGACGTGGCGGACGACGATCCGCTTCCCGCGAGCAGGCTCTTGGCGGCTGCTGGTGCCGAACGAGTGCGGGCCTGGGTACATGTATCCGACGCCTATCGACCGGGTCGTCACCGTCCGCTGACGCTTCGGTCGCACTCGCGTCGCACTCCCGTCACGCGGATTCGCAAGACTCCGCCTTCGTGTCGTCACTCGTCTCCCGACCGCTCTCCTGACACGTGCTCCGGAGGCTCCGGATCGAGAACCTCGTCCTCATCCGCGAGGCCGACCTCGACCTCGCGCCCGGGCTGAACGCGGTCACCGGCGAGACGGGCGCCGGGAAGACGATCTTCGCCCAGGCGATCGGGCTCCTGCTCGGCGCCCGCGCGGACGCGACCTCCGTCGGAGCGGACGGATCGGAGGCGTACGTCGAGGCCGAGCTCGATGTCCCCGAGGGCTTCTTCGACCTCGACGAGGTCGCCGCCCTCGCCGAGCTCCGCCCCGAAGGCGAGGCGGGCCTCGTTCTCGCCCGGCGGGTCTTCGCAGACGGGCGGACGCGCGCCTACGCCTGGGGACGCGCGGTCGCGCGCGAGGACGTGGCAGCGGCGGCCGACACCCTGATCGCGATGTCGGGCCAGTTCGAGCAGCGCCGGCTCGCACGCCCGGGGTTCCAGCTCGACGTCCTCGACGCGTTCTGTGGAGAGGAGCAGCTCGAGCGGCGCGAGGGAGGCTCAGAGGGCGTGGCGTGAGCTCGCAGCTGCCCGCCGGCGCCACGAGGAGCTGACGCGCGACGCCGACGCCGTGGCGGCTCGGCTCGCGGAGCTCGAGCTCCTCGTCGAGGGAACCGAGGGGTTCTCGTCGGGCGACGAGGACGAGCTCCGGAGGACGCGCGAGCGGCTTCGTCACGTGAGCGAGCTCGGCGAGGCGGCAGGGGTCGCGCTCACCGCGATCGCGCCCGAGGAGGGAGAGGGCGCGGCGGAGCTCGCCGCGAGTGCAGAGCGCGCGCTGGCGCCCGTCGAGCGCCTCGCGCCGGAGCTCGCGACGGCTGCAGCCGAGCTTCGAGACGTCTCGCTCCGACTGAGCGAGGTGGGGAGCGATCTCGGCCGCTTCCTCGCGACTCTCGACACGGATCCGGCTCGAGTGGAGGAGATCGAGGAGCGCCTCTCCCGGATCGCGGATCTGAAGCGACGCTTCGATGCGGGCTCGCTGGACGAGCTGCTCGACCGAGCGGTCGCCGCCCGGACGGAGCTCGACGAGGCAGCCGCCGGCCGCGATCCGGTGGCCGCTGCAGCGGCGGCGGTCGCCGAGTCGGAGGAACACGTGGGAGCGGTCGCCGCCGCGCTATGCACCGCCCGTCGCGAGCAGGCGCCGGCGCTCGCAGACGCCGTCGCCGCGGAGCTTCGCGAGCTCGGCATGGGCGACGGCGAGTTCCTCGTCGAGCTCACGGAGCGTGAGCCGAGCGCGACGGGCGCCGACGACCGTGTCCTTCCTCGTCCGCCCGAACACCGGTCTTCCGTTTGCCCCGGTCGCCGAGACTGCCTCGGGCGGTGAGCTGTCGCGGATCGCGCTCGCTCTCGCAGCCGTCGCGGGCGGTGAGACGCTGGTCTTCGACGAGATCGACGCCGGGATCGGGGGCGTCACCGCGCATGCAGTTGCGGCGACGCTGCAGCGGCTGGGCGAGCGCGCGCAGGTGCTCACGATCACGCACCTGCCGCAGATCGCGAGCGTCGCCGAGCGCCACTTCCGGGTCGAGAAGGTCGCGGGCGACCCGACGCACACGCGGATCGAGGAGCTCGACGACGCCCTCCGCCGCGACGAGCTCGAGCGCATGGTGGGCGGCGCGGAGTTCATCGCCTCGCTCAAGGAGTCGTAGAGCGGGCCGCGTCGCTCCGGCGGAGCTGCCTGGTACGGTGTCGTCCCGTGGCCAAGTACGTGTTCGTCACGGGAGGCGTCGTCTCGGCGCTCGGGAAGGGGATCGTCGCCGCGTCGCTCGGCCGTCTCCTCAAGGCACGCGGCCTCGCAGTCCAGGCGCAGAAGTTCGACCCGTACCTGAACGTCGACCCGGGCACGATGAGCCCGTTCCAGCACGGCGAGGTGTTCGTCACCGAGGACGGCGCCGAGACCGACCTCGACATCGGACACTACGAGCGGTTCATCGACGAGAACCTCTCCCGCAACGCGAGCCACACGGCCGGTGCCGTCTGGGACACCGTTCTCCGTCGCGAGCGCAAGGGCGAGTTCCTCGGTGCGACCGTCCAGGTCATCCCGCACATCACGAACGAGATCAAGTCGCGGATCAGGCGGGCGGAGAAGGTGTCGCCCGCCGACGTCGTCATCTCCGAGATCGGCGGCACGGTCGGTGACATCGAGTCGCTGCCGTTCCTCGAGGCGATTCGCCAGTTCCGCCGCGAGGTCGGGCCCGAGAACGTGGTCTACCTGCACGTCACGCTCGTCCCGTTCATTCCCGCGGCCGGTGAGCTGAAGACGAAGCCGACGCAGCACTCCGTGAACGAGCTCCGCCGGATCGGTATCCACCCGGATGTCGTCGTCTGCCGCTCGACCGAGGCGCTCTCCGACGACATCCGCGAGAAGATCGCGCTCTTCGCCGATGTCGATACGGGCGCGGTGATCGCGTCGCCCGACGTCCGTGACGTCTACTTCGTCCCCGAGGTGCTCCAGGACGAGGGGCTCGATGCCCTCGTCTGCGAGAAGCTCGGGCTCGATACGGGACCGGCCGATCTCGGCGAGTGGGGCGAGCTTGATCGCGCGGACGCGAGAGCTCGAGGGCGAAGTCGAGATCGCGCTCGTCGGCAAGTACGTGAAGCTCCACGACGCCTATCTGTCCGTGCACGAGGCGCTGAAGCACGCGGGGGTCCACCACGGCTGCCGCGTGCACGTCCGCTGGGTGGACGCCGAGAACATGTCCTACGAGGAAGCCGCGAGCGAGCTCGAGCAGGTCGACGGCGTCCTCGTCCCCGGGGGCTTCGGCTCGCGCGGGTTCGAGGGGAAGATCCTCGCCTGCCGCGTCGCTCGCGAGCGCTCGATCCCGTATCTCGGGATCTGCCTCGGGATGCACGTGGCCGTGTCCGAGTTCGCGCGGCACGTCTGCGGGCTGGACGGTGCGAACTCGACGGAGATGGACCCCGAGACGCCGTTCCCCGTGATCGACCTCCTGCCCGAGCAGAAGGAGATCGAGGACCTCGGCGGGACGATGCGCCTCGGCGCACAGGCCGTCGAGCTCGGGGACGGGACCGGTGCGCGCGAGGCGTACGGCGAGCCGGTGATCCACGAGCGCCACCGGCACCGCTACGAGGTCAACAACGAGCTGCGCCAGCAGCTCGTCGACGCCGGGCTCGTCGTCTCGGGGACGTTCCAGGAAGGCCGGCTCGTCGAGATCGTCGAGCTTCCCGAGCATCCGTGGTTCGTCGCGAGCCAGTTCCATCCGGAGTTCAAGTCGCGTCCGACGCGCCCCGCTCCGCTCTTCCGCGCGTTCGTCGGCGCAGCGCTCGAGCGTTCGCGCGAGCGCGTCGACGCCAGCGCAACGGCCGTCCCGGCACGCTAGCGGCGTTCCGCTGAGCGGACTGCCTACGATGGGCGCCGTGCAAGAGGAGCTCCGCTCGCCTCTCGTCGACCTGTTCGTCGAGCTCTGCTCGATCCCGAGCCCGTCGGGACATGAGCGAGCCGTCGTCGACCGCGTCGGCGCGTATCTCGCAGAGCTCGGGCTCGAGTGGGACGAGGACGATGCGGGCGCGCAGATCGACTCGACGGCCGGGAACGTCTACGCGAGGGTCCCGGGCAACGCGGACGGGCTCCCCATCTTCCTCTGCGCGCACACCGACACCGTCCCGCTGGAGGCGGCGATCGAGCCGGTCGTCGAGGACGGAGTCGTCCGGAACGCGGAGGACACGATCCTGGGCTCGGACAACAAAGCGGCCGTCGTCGTCATGCTCGAGGCGACGCGGCGTATCCTCGAGGAGCGTCGTCCGCACGCCGGCATCGAGCTCGTCTTCACGCCGAAGGAGGAGGTCGGGCTCCTCGGTGCGGGAGCGTTCGACCACGCGCGGCTACAGTCGTCCGTCGGCTACGTCTTCGATCAGGGCATGCCGATCGGCGAGATCCTCCTCGGCTCGCCGCATGGACGCACGCTCGACTTCCGCTTCCACGGGCGGGCATCGCATGCAGGCCTTTCGCCGGAGGAGGGCCGATCCGCGGTGGCGGCCGCCTCCCGTGCGATCGCGGACTTCCGGCTCGGCCGTGTCGACGAGGAGACGAGCGCGAACGTCGGAGTGATCTCGGGTGGGACGGGCCGGAACGTCGTGCCCGAGTGGTGCACGTTCCAGGCGGAGGTGCGCTCGCACGACGAGCGGAAGGCGACCGAGCTCGTGCGGGAGATGCTCGAGACGGCGGCCTTCGCCGCGAGCCTCGAGGAGTGCGGGCTCGAGACCGAGGTTCGGCCGAGCTACCCCGGCTACCGCTTCCGTGAGAGCGACCTCGCCGTGCGGCTCGGGGCGGAGGCGCTCGTGCGCGCCGGCTTCGAGCCGAGGTATGCACTCGGCGGGGGCGCGGCCGACGCGAACGTCTTCAACGCTCGCGGCCTCTCGTGCGTAAACCTCGCGAACGGCACGGTGGGGACCCACACTCCCGACGAGCACATCGCCGTCGCCGACCTCGAGACGATGGTCGAGGTCACGCTCGCGCTCGTCGACGCCGCGCGCGACGCCGTACACGACTAGCGTCGCTTCTCCGTGCGGACGGAGCACGTGATCAAAGGCTTGCGCATCGCAGTCGAGCGCGAAGGAGAGGGCCCACCGGTCGTCCTCCTTCACGGCGGGCTTTCCGACAGCCGGGAGTGGCAGAGTCAGATCGACGACCTGTCGGACGAGTTCACGATCGTCGCCTGGGATGCGCCGGGCTGCGGGCAATCGGCAGATCCGCCCGTCTCCTTCCGGATGTCCGACTACGCCGACTGCCTTGCCGAGCTCGTAGGAGTGCTCGAACTCGGCCGGCCTCACGTCGTCGGCCTCTCGTTCGGCGGAACGCTGGCGCTCGAGCTCTACCGTCGATACCCGGAGCTCCCTCGCACTCTCACCCTGGCGTCGGCGTACGCCGGCTGGGCCGGCTGGCTTCCGCCAGATCGCGTCGCAGAGCGGCTGGAGCGAGCGCTCCGCGAGCTCGACGAGCCGCCCCGGCTCGTCGCTCGGCGCTGGGCAGGTGAGCTGCTCTCGCAGCGCGCGCCGCGGGAGCTGGTCGGCGAGCTTGTCGAGATCGTCGCCGCCTTCCGGCTCGAGGGGTCGCGCACGATGGCGCACGCGATGGCCGAGGCGGATCTCCGGGCCGTCCTCCCGCAGGTCGACGTCGACACCTTGCTCGTCTACGGGTCGGAGGACGAGCGCTCACCTCGTGAGGTGCGGGAGCACCGCCGCGAGCATCCCCGGCTCGCGACTCGTGGTTCTCCGAGATGCCGGCCATCAGCTCAACATGGAGGCGGCGGGCCGGTTCGACGACGAGCTCCGCGCGTTCCTCCGTGCGTCCTCGACCAGCCGCCGCCCTACGAGGGAAGCCTGACGGAGCCGTCGTCCGCGAGCGTCCAGTGGGGGTTGTGAGCGACCTCCCACGCATGGCCGTCGGGATCGAAGAAGAGGCCCGAGTAGCCGCCCCAGAACGTCTCCGCACCGGGCCGTCCGATCGTGCCGCCGGCCGCCGCCGCTTCCGCGAGCACCCCGTCCACCTCGGCCGGCGAGCCGGTGTTGTACGCGAGCGTGATCCCGCCCCAGCCGCCTCGGTCCTCGACCGCCGAGTCCTCGGCCAGCTCCTCGCGGCCCCAGAGCGCAACGATCATCCCGCCCGCCTGGAAGAAGACGATGTCGTCGTCTGGTGCCGCGCTCGTCGTCCAGCCGAGGCCCTCGTAGAAGGCGCGCGCGCGAGAGACATCAGCCACGCCCAGTGTGACAAGGCTGACGCGCTGCTCCATCGGGCCAGTCTCCCTGATTCGGGACGCAGTCGCTATCGTCCCGCGCGCCATGCGGATCGGCGTCGCCCGCGAGATCAAGTCGCAGGAGTACCGGGTCGCGCTCACACCGGCGGGCGCGCGGGAGCTCGTCCAGGCTGGGCACGACGTCCTCGTCGAGACCGGCGCCGGCGCGGGCAGCGCGTTCGGGGACGAGGCGTACGAGCGGTCCGGCGCGTCGATCGTCTCGGTCGACGACGTCTGGACGGGCGCGGAGCTCCTGCTCAAGGTGAAGGAGCCGATTGCCTCCGAGTACCCGCGGCTGCGTGAGGACCTCACGCTCTTCACGTACCTGCACATCGCGGCCGACGAGCCGCTGACGCGCGCGCTCGTCGACTCCGGCATCACGGCGATCGCCTACGAGACGGTCGAAACCGACCGCGGCGGGCTGCCCCTGCTGGCGCCGATGAGCGAGATCGCGGGACGGCTCGCGCCGCAGGCCGGCGCCCACCACCTCGAGAAGCCGATCGGAGGACGCGGGCTCCTCCTCGGCGGGGTCGCCGGCGTCGCTCCCGGCCGCGTCGTCGTCATCGGCGGCGGCATGGTCGGCTACAACGCCGCGGTGATCGCGCTCGGGCTGGGGGCGCAGGTCACGATCCTCGAGCGCTCGGTGGAGCGGATGCGCTACCTCGAGGAGATCCTGAGCGGGCGCGTCACGCTCCTCATGTCGTCGACCCTCCAGGTCGAGGAGTCCTTGAAGGACGCGGATCTCGTGATCGGAGCGGTCCTCATTCCTGGTGCGCGCGCCCCGAAGCTGGTCACGCGCGAGATGCTCGCCGGGATGAAGGACGGCTCGGTGCTCGTCGACGTCGCGATCGACCAGGGAGGCTGCGCCGAGACCTCGCATCCGACCACGCACGACGAGCCGGTGTACACGGTCGAAGGCGTCGTCCACTATTGCGTCGCGAACATGCCGGGCGCGGTCCCGATCACGTCGACGCGCGCGCTGACGAACGTCACGCTTCCCTACGTGGAGGAGATCGCGAACCACGGCGTCGTCGACGCGATCCGCCGTGACCCGGAGCTCGCGCGCGGCGTGAACGTGCTCGGCGGGAGCGTCACGTACGACGCCGTCGCCGAGGCACACGAGCTCGAGTACACGCCGCTCGAGAACGCGCTCGCCGCCGGCGTCGCCTGACGTCGCGCCGTCGGCCGCGTTCAGGCCGTTTCGCGCTTCGCTTTGCGGAAGAGCTTGCCGACTGGACCGCCGCCGCCGTCGTCTTCGGAGGGCTCGTCGGGCGTGCTCGACTTGCTCTTCACGGGAAAGAGCTTGATGACGAGGAACGTGACGCCGGACGACAGCCCGACGATCGCGGCGACGTACACGACCAGCAGCAGGAGCCCGAAGACGCGGTCCACAGCCGACGTAGAATAGCCGCGTGCCCGACCGTGCCTGCGCCCGCGTGAATCCCCGGCCCGGGACGTAGTGGCGCGCGCGTGTGTCATCGTCCTCGACGCGGTCGGGGCGGGAGAGTTGCCCGATGCCGCGTCATACGGTGACGAGGGCTCGAACACGCTCGGTAACGTCGCCCATGCGGTCGGCGGGCTCGACCTCCCGAACCTGGAGGCGCTCGGGCTCGGCAACGTGATGCCGCTCGAAGGCTGCCCGCCGCAGCCCGGCGCGCCGGCGGTGGCCGGCCGCCTCGTCGAGCTCTCGGCCGGAAAGGACACGACGACCGGTCACTGGGAGCACATGGGGATCGTCACCCCGACGCCGTTTCCGACCTATCCTCACGGGTTCCCGGACGAGGTCATCGACCCGTTCATGAACCAGACCGGCCGCGGCGTCCTCGCAAACAAGCCTGCGTCGGGCACGGAGATCATCCAGGAGCTCGGAGAGGAGCACCAGCGCACTGGGAAGTGGATCGTCTACACGTCGGCCGACTCGGTGTTCCAGATCGCCGCACACGAGGAGACGATCCCCCTCGAGGAGCTCTACGACGGCTGCCGCGTCGCGCGCGAGATCCTCACCGGCCGTCATGCGGTCGGCCGGGTGATCGCGCGCCCGTTCGCAGGCGAGCCCGGGAACTACACGCGCACCTCGAACCGGCACGACTTCTCGCTCGTCCCGCCGCGGCCGAGCTACCTGACCACGGTGCGGGAGGCGGGGAGCGCCGTGTACGGGGTCGGCAAGATCGGCGACATCTTCGCGGGAGAGGACATCGACGACTCGCGGCCGACGAAGTCGAACGTCGAGGGGATCAACGCGACCGTCGAGCTGCTGCAGGAGATCGACGAGGGCTTCGTCTTCGTCAACCTCGTCGAGACGGACATGCTCTGGGGCCACCGCAACGACCCGGTGAACTTCCACCGCTGCCTCCAGGACTTCGACCGCCGGCTCCCCGACATCCTCGAGGCGCTCCGGTCCGGCGACCTCCTCGTTCTCACCTCGGACCACGGCTGCGATCCGACCACGCCCTCGACGGACCACTCCCGCGAACACGCGCTCCTCCTCGCCTACGCGGCCGGCAAGAACGCCGCGGGGCGCATCCACGAGCAGGGCGAGTTCGCCGACGTGGGCGCAACGGTGAACACGTGGCTCGGCGGCAAGTCTCCGGGTCGCCGGCTGCCCGGGCGGCTGATCGAGCTGTAGTCGCGGCATGATCCGCGCGGCCGATCTGATCGAGCGCAAGCGAAACGGTGCGGAGCTCTCGCAGGGCGAGATCTCGGAGCTCGTCCTCGGCTTCACGCGGGGCGAGATCCCCGACTACCAGATGGCTGCGTGGTGCATGGCGGTCTATTTCAAGGGGCTCTCGGGACGCGAGACGCACTCGCTGACGGACGCGATGATCCATTCGGGCGAGACGCTCGACCTGGGCGCGGCGCTCGGCCGGAAGGTCGTCGACAAGCACTCGACCGGGGGCGTGGGTGACAAGACCTCGATCGCGGTCGGGCCGATCGTCGCCGCGTGCGGCGTCCCGTTCGGGAAGATGTCCGGACGCGGGCTCGGTCACACGGGCGGAACGCTCGACAAGCTCGAGTCGATTCCCGGGTTCCAGGTCGAGCTCACCGCCGACGAGTTCGTCGGGCAGTTGCGCGAGGTCGGCCTCGCGATCATCGGGCAGACCGGCGACCTCGTTCCCGCGGACAAGAAGCTCTACGCGCTTCGTGACGTGACCGCAACGGTCGACATCGTTCCCCTCATCGCCTCGTCGATCATGTCCAAGAAGATCGCGGCGGGAGCGGACGCGGTCGTCCTGGACGTGAAGGTGGGGGATGGCGCCTTCATGAAGACGCTCGACGACGCGCGGATTCTCGCCGAGCAGATGGTCGACCTCGGTCAGCGCGCCGGCCGCGAGGTCGTGTGCCTGCTGACGGACATGGACCAGCCGCTCGGCGCCGCGGTCGGGAACGCACTCGAGGTGCGGGAGGCGCTGGACACCGTCTCGGGACGGGGGCCTGAGGACTTCACCGAGCTGGTGCTGGACGCGTGCGCGAGGCTGCTCGCGCTCTCCGATCTCGGGGTCGACATGGACACGGGACGCCGCCTCGCCGAGTCGGCCGTCGCGGACGGCTCGGCGAGTGCGGCCTACGGGCGCTGGATTCGCGCGCAGGGCGGTGACCCCACTCCCGACGCGCTCCCGTCGGCGCCCGTCGTTCGCGAGGTGCCTGCGCCGTACGGCGGAGTCGTCGTCCGGCTCGGCGCGCTCGCGATCGGGCAGGTCGCGCTCGAGCTCGGTGCGGGGCGGCGCACGAAGGACGACGGTGTCGACCATGCCGTCGGCGTCGTCTGCCACGCCAAGCGCGGAGACACGGTCTCTGCAGGAGACGTGTTGGCCGAGGTCCACGCGCGCGACGAGGAAGGCGCGGCCGAGGCCGTCTCGATGGTGCGGTCGGCGTACGGGATCGGCGACGAGCTCCCGCGCGCGCACGGGATCCTGCTCGACGTCGTCGAGTAGCGCTACTTCCTGGCCACGATCACGACGAAGTCGTCGTCGGGACTCGCGTCTCGCACCTCGTGCTCTCCGTGCACGACGACGTCGACGAACCCCGCGCGCTCCAGCATCAGCACGAGCTCGTTGCGGAAATAGAGACCGTTGTCGAGCCTGTGCACTTCTTCGACCTCCAGCTTCCCGTCACGCCAGCGTTCCGCCCGCATTTCGTAGACAGCGTGCTGCTCGAGCGGGTCGAGATCGAGGAGCCGGACCCGTAATGCCAGCTCGAAGCCGTCCGAGGTGGGCCGCCGCTCGCCGGCATCCTGCGCTAGCTCTGGAAGCGAGGCTCGCTCCGGCCTCAGCCAGTACATCCATCCTTTGGCACTCGGCGTACGGCATCTCGTTGTCGAGGACGAGTCTTCCTCCAGGCTCCAAATGCTCGTGGAAGCGCTCCAGGGCTTGTCGGTCCTTGGCTCGGTCGCTCCCGAGACCGAAGGCCCCGCAGACGTAGATCGTCCGGTACCGGCGCGGGAGGTCGAGCGCATGCATCGGCTGTACGAAGAGGTTTGGTGCAAGGCCTGCGCGTTCGGCCCTCTCACGGCAGAGAGCGATCATGTCCGCCGAGACGTCGCAGCCGTCGACGTCGAGCCCGGCTCGCAGATACGGGATGAGCAGGCGACCCGTGCCACAGGCGACGTCGAGCGCCGGCTGTCCGCCGTCCTCGATGAACCGCTGGAAGTACGGGATCTCGTGCGGGCGGAAGTCGTCGTTGAACTCGGCCCACCACTGGGCGACGAGCCCGTAGTGCCACGTCCGGGGCTGCTCGGCCAGCATGACCAGCAAGCCTACGATGCCTTCGTGCCCGAGTTGCCCGAGGTCGAGACGATCCGCACGCAGCTCGCTCCGCGTCTCGAGGGGCGCACGTTGTCTCGGGTCGAGATCCTCGATCCCCGACTCACGCGACCGCACGACCTGTTCGAGGTCGCCGAGGAGCTCGAGGGCGATCGCGTGCTCGCCGTCGAGCGGCGCGGGAAGTACCTCGTGCTGCGCCTCGAGAGCGGGCTCTCGCTTCTCGTCCACCTCCGCATGACGGGGAGCTTCGGCTTCGCGCCCGTGAGTCACGAGCGTGCGATCCTCGAGCTCGACGACGGCTCGCGGCTCGTGTTCCGGGATGTTCGCCGTTTCGGGACGTGGCTCGTCCTCGAGGACGCGGACGCGTCCGAGTACCTCTCCGCGAAGAACGGGCCCGAGCCCCTCGGCAGGCGGTTCACGACGAGTTGGCTCGCAGCGGGCCTCACTCGCCGGAAGGCGCCGCTCAAGGCGGTCCTCCTCGATCAGCGAGTCGTCGCCGGCCTCGGGAACATCTACGCGGACGAGGCTCTGTGGCGGGCGCGGGTGAGCCCGCTCGAGCCCGCGAACACGCTCACCCCCAACGAGGTGCGGCGGCTGCACCGTGCGATCCGCGCCGCGCTCGAGACCGGCATCGAGAGGCAGGGCTCGACGCTTCGGGACTACGCCGCCCCGGACGGCGCGGCGGGATCGATGCAGGACGAGTTCCGCGTCTACGGCCGCGGGGGCAAGCCGTGTCCTCGCTGCCGAACGCCGATCGAGAAGGCCCGGGTCGGCGGGCGCGGGACGTGGTACTGCCCGCGCTGTCAGCCGACGGATGTACCAGCCGCGTCGAGCGCGGGATCCCAGCTTGCGAGCTCGGCGCCCGAGCGGTACGTCGTCTCGAGGAACTCGCGCAGGGCGCCCGCCGGGTCACGCTCGCGCCGCACGTCGTCGTAACGGAGGAGGAACTCGCCGAGCCCCGGGTTCCAGCCCGCCGCGGAAGGGACGACCAGCGCGCGCTCGTACCCCGACGGGTGCGGCCAGTGGTAGGCGAAGAACGCGATGTCCTCGAACCGCGCGTCGCCTGGCCAGAAGCCCGTGCACGTGTGCTCCGCGTCGTTCGTCCGGCGCATGATCAGGTCGGCCCCTGTCGGTGGATCCGCGAATCTTCCGGAGTAGCGCTGATACGAGAGGTCGAGAGCACCCCAGAAGAGCTGCACCGGCGAGACCTTCCCGGTGAAGCGCGCGCGATGCTCCTTCATGACCTCGTCCACGGTGACGAGCGCACGCCAGAACCGTGTGACCGCGTCGGCGTCGTAGCTCGCGTGCTGCACGTCCTCGTCGAACGGGATCGGGTCTGGCACTTCCGACGGGAGCGTCGTGATTCTCGTCGGGACACCGACACTCGAGAGCCCAGCCATGAGCTCGTCGTAGAACTCCGCGACCGTGCGCGGTCGGAGTGCGACCCGTGCGCGCGCCCCGTGCTGGGTCCGAACGACGACGACATGGTCGACGAGGTCGACGTCCACGTCGAAGACGCCGTTCGGATGGGGGATCGGCGACGTGTTGAGGCCGCGGGCGGTCACGTACAGCGGCACGTGTCCCCACTGCGGTTCCGGCGGCGAGAGCGTGAGCCGGAGCTTCCCGACGATCTGGAGGACCATGTGGAACGTGTCCCGTGTGTCGCGCCACGCCTCGTAGTGCAGCTCGGGCCACCGTTCGTCGGCTGGTCGCGGCATCGGCCGAGTCTGCCAGCGCCGCGTCTCTTCGGGTCGGCACTGTCGACACGCCGCGTCCCTAGACTGGCCGCGATGGCCCGCATGGTCAAGACGGAGGCGGTCGTGCTCCGGTCGTTCCGCTTCGCAGAGGCCGACCGGGTGCTGCACGTGTACACGCTCGACCGCGGGCGGATCGGCGCCGTGGCGAAGGGCGTCCGCAAGACGACCTCGCGGTTCGGCGGACGGCTCGAGCCGTTCTCCCACGTCGAGCTCCTCCTCCACCAGGGCTCCGGCGAGCTGCACACAGTTACCGGGGCGTCGCTCGTCGATCCCCATCGCCCGACCCGCGAGGATTCGTACAAGCTGTCGGTCGGGCTCGTCGGCGCCGAGGCGATGCTCCGGCTCTTCGTCGAGCAGGAGCGAAACGAGCGAGCGTTCGAAGCCCTCACGCGTTTCCTCACGGTGCTCGATGTGGTCCCGGAGGGACTCCGCGGGAAGGCGTCCCATGACCCGCTCGCGCTCGCGTTCCAGCTGAAGCTCCTCTGGCTCTCGGGCTATCTCCCGCAGCTCGAAGGTTGCGTGGAGTGCGGGGAGGAGGGGGTGGGGCTCATCGGCTACCTCCCGAGCGCCGGCGGTGCGGTGTGCGCGGCGTGCGCCCCGCCGGAGACGGTCGACCTCTCGCCCGAGGGGTTCCGCGGCGTGCGCGCGCTCGTCATGAGCCCCCTCGCGGACGCGCACGGGCTCGGGCTCGGGGAGCGGGCGACCCGGGACACGCTAGCCGTCGTCGTCAGCTCGTACGAGTTCCACGGTGGCTTCCGCCTGAGGACGCTCACCGCCTGACGTGCATCGCGACCTCGGGGACGGCTACGAGCTGGACGACGATCCGGCGCGGATCGACGGCGAGGCGGTCCACCGCTACCTGAGCGAGGAGTCCTACTGGGCGCGCGGACGCTCGCGCGAGGTCCAGGACGACCTGATCGGCGGGGCGGAGCGCATCGTGGGGCTCTACAAGGACGGTGTCCAGGTCGGCTTCACGCGAACGGTCTCCGACAGGCACGCCCAGTCCTACCTCGCGGACGTGTACGTGCTCGAGGAGCACCGCGGGCGCGGGCTGGGCGTCGAGCTCGTCCGCTTCTCGGTCGACGAAGGCCCGTTCGCCCGCACGAAGTGGTTCCTCCACACGGAGGACGCACACGACCTCTACCGCAAGTTCGGCTTCGCCGAGCCCGGCCCGAAGGCTCTCGAGCGCTGGAGCCGCTGAGGCCGGCCACGTCTATGCCGGCGCGACGACGGGGAGCCCGAGCGCCTCGGCTGCGCGGGTCATACGCGCGTCGTACGTGACCACGGCCTCGAGCTCGTGGCCGAGCTCGATCGCTGCGGCGAGGTGGATCACGTCGAGGCTTCGCAGGGGAGGGTCGAGCTCGCCGGCGAGGTCGAGGAGCTCGTCGTCGAGGTAAATGAGGTCGA
>CAWKEV010000013.1:0-8395 GCA_963848725.1 uncultured Actinomycetes bacterium
CTCGGGCTGGACGCCGTTCGCGCCCAGCTCGGTGCGGGAGTCACGGGTGCGCTCGTCGGCCCCTCCGGAGTCGGGAAGTCCACGCTCGTGAACGCGCTCGTCGGGGAGGATCTCCTCGCGACCGGAGGGCTCCGCGCCGACGGCACAGGGCGCCACACGACGACCCGACGGCAGCTCGTGGTGCTCGAGTGGGGAGGCATCCTCGTGGATAACCCCGGGATGCGCGAGGTGCATCTCTGGCTCGCTGACGACGGCCTCGACGACGTCTTCCGCGACATCGTCGAGCTCGAGTCGCAGTGCCGATTCCGGGACTGCCGCCACGAGTCCGAGCCGGGCTGCGCGATCCAGGCGGCGCTCGCCGAAGGGCGCCTTTCGGCGGAGCGCTGGCGGAGCTACCGCGACCTCGAGCAGGAGCTCGCCGAGCTCGAGGATCGTCTCGCCGAGCGCGAGCGCTCCCGCTCCCGACGCAAGCCGCCGGGAGCAGGAGCGCGGTAGACCTACGACGTCGCGACGTTCGCGGCCCCGGGTGTCTTGGTCGTGGTGAACACCCAGTCCGAGGCGGCGTCGTTCGTATCCTGGCCGTCCGGGATCCGTGAGAGGGAGCCGTCGACGGTGTTCGAGTCGGCGACTGTGTCGGGCAGCACCGTCCCCTCGACGAGGTCGTACGTGTTCCCGTCGATCTGGGCGGCCGTGATCGCGCCCTCGTACGAGAGGGCGTCGAGCAGGGTGCCGGACGCCGTGTCGATGAGCGCGACGCCGTCCGGTGCGCCATTCTGCGCTTCGATGTCGACTTTCAGGAACGCGCCTGCCGCTAGTGATCCGGTCAGCGACGCACGCGCATACTCGGTTCCGTCGCCTCCGTTGACGAGGACCAGCGCGAGCCCATCGAGCGACGCGGACGACGCGCCTGTGTTCTTCAGCTCGACGTAGCCGTTCGAGTCCGCGCCGACCTGGTCGTAGTCGATCTCGTTGATCACGAGCGACGAGGCGGAGGCGGCGGCGGAGGCGATCCCCCGCTCTCGCAGTGGATCTCGACGACGTTCGCCGACGTCGTCACGAGGTCGACCGTCCCGTCCGAGTCGTCCGAGCGCTTGCAGGCCGTGCCTTCGAGTCCGGCGAGCGTCGCGCCTCCCGAACCTGCAGGACCTTGAGGTCCCGCAGGGCCTTGGGGTCCCGCCGGTCCCGTAAGCCCCTGCGTGCCCGGCTCTCCCTGCGAACCCGGAAGCCCCCGTTCTCCAGGAAGACCCGCCGGACCTGCGGGGCCGACCGGACCGGCAGGGCCGATCGCCCCGTCGGCACCCTTCGGTCCGGCTGGGCCTTCGGTGTTCCAGGTGAGCACCTTCTCCGTCTTCCTGCACTGCGACGGGTCTCGCACCACCCGGACGAAGCCACCGCTCTTCTTCTGGCAGGCCACGATCGTGCCCTGCGCGTGCGCCGTCTGCGACGACGCTCCCGCAAATGCGCTCGCGGCCACCGCCACGGCGCTCGCGAGCCCGATTCCGATCATGCGTGCGTACACGCACCCTCCTTTCGTCGCTGTCGCGGATGGGTCTAGTCGCGGCTCGCGCCCGCGAACAGACGTCCGGAAACGACAGGAGCCCTGCAACCCGCATGGTTGTGCGGCGGTGTGGACAGCTCGGCGCGCACTCGTGACGCTTGGCAGCGGTGTCTCCATCTGCGAGCGCTCCGGACGGTCAGCCAGAATGCATCGCGTGACGTTCGAGACGATCAGTCCCGAGCTCGCGCTCGTCGATCCCGAGCTCGGCGCACGCGCCCGCGCCGCCCTGTCGTACCCGGTCGCCGCGCCGCGCCGGCGCCTCGGCCCTGCGCCCGGTGCCCCGAACGCCGCGCCGCCGGCGCGGGAGTCTCGCCCCTACCCGCTCTGGGCGAGGGTCACCGCAGCGCTCTGGCTCCTCGTCCTCGGAATCCTGATCGGTGGCGCCGCCATCCCGCACGCACAGGACAAGCCGAGACTGATCCCCAAGCAGGACGAGCCGGCCGCAACGGTGTGCAAGGCGCCGACGCCTCCGTCGCACGTACCGACCGAGCCCGGCCAGCGCTTCGGCTTCCCGTAGCCCGTCGACGAGGATCGCGACCCCTTCCCCCGGTACAATCCTGCTCCCTCGGGGCTATAGCTCAGTTGGGAGAGCGCCTGGATCGCACCCAGGAGGTCGCCGGTTCGAGCCCGGCTAGCTCCACCAAAGACGCGTAACTCAAACCTCGAGGCCCGGACTCCGGGCGGCCTGATCGCTCCGTCCGGGGCCTCATGGGGCTAAAGAATGAAAGCGGCGCGAGCCGAAGCGCGTCTGATATGAAGGATGAGATTTCCCGTTCGGGCTGCCCCCGCAGTCGGCAGGCAGCATCTCTCACAGGGAGGACTCGATGGCGCTCCACATCAATGACCCGGCTCCGGATTTCCACGCCGAGACCACGGAAGGACCGATCGACTTCCACGACTGGATCGGCGACTCGTGGGCCGTGCTCTTCTCGCATCCGAAGGACTTCACGCCCGTGTGCACGACCGAGCTCGGCTACATGGCGAAGATCAAGCCCGAGTTCGACCGCCGCGGCGTCAAGATCATCGGGCTCTCCGTCGACTCGACGGGCGACCACACGGGCTGGGCGAAGGACATCGAGGAGACGCAGGGCGTGGCGCCCAACTACCCGATCATCGGGGACGCGGACTTCACGGTCTCGCAGCTCTACGGAATGCTCCCCGGACACGTCGAGGGCGAAGCGGCCGACCGCACGGCCGCGGACAACCAGACGGTGCGCAACGTCTTCGTGATCGGCCCCGACAAGAAGGTCAAGCTCGTCCTCGTGTATCCGATGACGACCGGCCGCAACTTCGACGAGGTGCTCCGCGTCATCGACTCGCTCCAGCTCACGGCCACGCACAAGGTCTCGACGCCCGTGAACTGGCAGCAGGGCGACAAGGTCATCATCGCCGGCTCGGTCTCGAACGACGAGGCGAAGGAGATCTTCGGCGAGTGGGAGGAGCCGAAGCCGTACATCCGGATCGTCCCGCAGCCGAGCTGACGTCCGACCGTCGATGACGGTAGCCGAGCGCCGCTCCCGCTTCCGCGAGCTGCACGCCCGGGAGCAGATCTTCGTCATGCCGAACCCATGGGACGTGGGCTCGGCACGGCTGCTCGCGGCCGCCGGCTTCGAGGCGCTCGCGACGACGAGCGCTGGCTACGCGTGGTCGCTCGGCAAGCTCGACCAGCAGGTCACCCGCGAGGAGCTCGTCTCGCACGTCCGTCTCCTCGTGGAGTCGACCGCGCTCCCGCTCAACGTCGACAGCGAGCGCTGCTACCCGGATGATCCGGGAGGCGTCGCCGAGACGGTGGCGCTCCTCGCCGAGGCCGGCGCCGCGGGGTTCTCCGTCGAGGACTACGACCCGGCGACGGACCGCATCGACGACGTCGAGGTCGCGGCCGAGCGGGTCGCAGTCGCGGCCGAGGCGGCGCACGCGCTCGACGACCCGCTCGTGCTGACCGGCCGCTGCGAGAACTCGATCCGAGGCGTCGACGACCTCGACGACATGACACGCGGCTCGTCGCGTACCGGGACGCGGGCGCGGACGTCGTCTACGCACCCGGCCTCCGCGATCTCGCGGACGTCCAAGAGGTCGTCGAGGCGGTCGGCGTGCCCGTCAACGTGCTCGCACTCCCCGGCGGGCCGAGCATCGGAGAGCTCGCGTCGGTCGGCGTCCGCCGCGTGTCGACGGGCGGCCTCCTGGCATCGGTCGCCTACGGCGCGCTCGTCTCCGGCGCCGAGGAACTCAAACTCGAGGGGACGTCAACATACGGCGCGGGAGGCGCTCCGCGCGAGACGCTCACCGAGGCGTTCGGCTCGTCCTAGGTGTCGCCGTCGAGGTGGTGGCGGAACGCCTCGGCGAGCTCCGAGCCGGACATGTCCTCGCGCGCAGCGACGAAGATCGTGTTGTCGCCGGCGACCGTGCCGGCGATGTCGGGGAGCCGCGCGGCGTCGATCTGCTGCGCGAGCGCGTTCGCGTAACCGGACGGAGTCTGGATGACGACGAGCGGCCCCGTCGCGGTGAGCGAGACGGTCCAACGGCGAAGCGCCGCCGCGAGGTCGGACATCCGTGTGAGGTCGTCGGCGCCGGGGAGCGCGTACACGAGCTTCGCGTCGCGGTTGCGGACCTTCACCAGCCCGAGCTGCGCGATGTCTCTCGAGACCGTCGTCTGCACGGCATCGATCCCTTCCTTGCGAAGTGCCTCCGCGACCTCGGCCTGCGTCGCAAGCTCGCGCTCGGCGACCAGGCGCAGGATCGCCCCCTGGCGCTCGAACTTGTTCACGAGAGCACCTCCTCGAGGATGGCCAGCGCTTGCTCGACCTGGTCTGCAGCGATCGTGAGCGGCGGAGAGATGCGCACCGTCCACTCCCCGGCCGCGCCGACGAGGAGCCCGCGCTCGAGCGCGGCCGAGACGACCTCCGCCGCGGGCAGGTCGACGTCCACCCCGATGAGCAGAGCGCGTCCACGGACGTGAGTGACGGAGGGGAGCGCCCCGAGGCCGCGAGCGAGTCTCTCCCCTGACGTGCGCACCTGCGCCAGGAGCGCGTCGTCGATGGTGTCCACGACCGCGCACGCAGCGGCGCACGCGGCCGGGTTCCCTCCGAACGTACTCGCATGGTCGCCCGGCTCGAAGCCCGTCGGCGACTCGTCGGACAGAGGAGACAGCCGATCGGGAGACCATTCGCGAGGCCCTTCGCGAGCGTCACCGCGTCGGGACGGACGCCGAGCTGCTCGAAGGCGAAGAACGTGCCCGTGCGGCCGACGCCGGTCTGTACCTCGTCCACGACGAGCAGTGCACCACGCTCGTCGGCCAGCATCCGGGCCGCCCGGACGAAATCGGGCTCGAGAGGTGGATACCGCCCTCGCCCTGGACGGGCTCGAGCAGGATCGCCGCCGTGTCGTCGCCGACGGCCTCGGCCAGCGCGGCCGCGTCGTCACGGGGCACGAAGCGAGCGCCGGGCACGAGCGGCTCGAACGCAGTGCGCTTCGCCGGCTGTCCGGTCACGGACAGGGCACCGAGCGTCCGCCCGTGGAACGAGCCCTCGAGGGCGACGATCTCGGTCCGCCCCGTCGCCTTCCGAGCCCACTTGAGCGCGGCCTCGACCGCCTCCGCGCCCGAGTTGCAGAAGAACGCACTCGCGCCTCCGAACCGAATCGCCAGCCGCTCGGCGAGCGCCTGCATCGGTTCCGTCCAGTAGAGGTTGGAGACGTGCCAGAGCCGTTCGAGCTGCGCCTGCGCGGCGGAGAGCGGCGCGGGATGGCAGTGCCCCAGGCTCACGACCGCGATCCCGGCGACGAGGTCGAGGTAGCGCCGGCCCTCGTCGTCGACGAGCCAGCAGCCCTCGCCGCGAACGAAGGTGACGTCCTGTCGCAGGTACGTCGGCAGGATCGTGTGGACGGGAGCGACGGTCACGCGACCACCGCCGTCTCGCCGATCTCGGCCCGGACGCCGAGCCGCGCGGCGGTGACCGCCGCGCGGAGCTTCGGCAGGATGCCGCCTCGAGCAAGGCCCCCGTTCGAACAAGTCCTCGGCATCGTCGGCGTCGATGCGCGGACGACCATGCCTTTGAGCAGCAGGCCCGGGACGTCCGTGAGAAAGAGGATGCGGTCGGCTTCGAGACCGGCTGCGAGCGCGCCCGCCATCTCGTCCGCGTTGACGTTCAGCGGCCCCGCCGCGAGCGGCGCGACGACGGGGAGGCGTAGGTCGCCGAGCGCGGCCTCGATCGCAGACGGACGAGCGGGACCGGCGTTCCAACCCGGCCGAGCCCCGCGACAGGCCGCGCCTTCAGCCTGAACGCCTCCCCCATCAGCCCGAGCGCAGTCGGGCCGAGCGCGACGCAGAGCCCGGCGTTCACCGTCGCGAGCGTTCGGCGTACGACCTCGAGCGCCCGGTGGCTCGTGATCCTCGGGCCGCCGGAGAACGTCGCCTCGATTCCCTTCCGCGCCAGCGCCGCCGAGATCTGCGGGCCGGCGCCGTGGACGACGACGACTTCGTGGCCCGCGGCCACAAGGCCGAGAATCTCCGCGGTCGCCGAGAACGCGACCGCGCCGCCGACCTTGACGACGAGGCGGCTCACGATCGGTACTCCGCGTTGATCCGGACGTAGTCGTAGGAGAGGTCGCTCGTCAGGTACCGGGCGGCACCGTCTCCGAGCCCGAGGTCCAGCGAGATCGCGCAGGTCGCTCCCTCGAGCCCGGGCTCGACCCCCAGGGGAGTGCCGGCGTCGAGGACGCGCACGCCGTCGAGGTCGAGCGACACTCGCGCGGGATCGAGACGGGCGTAGCCGCCGTCGAACGGCGCCGACCCGGCGGCGGCGAGGATGCGACCCCAGTTCGGGTCGCGCCCGAAGAGCGCGGTCTTGACGAGCGGCGAGGTCGCGATCCGGCACGCGATCGCCTTCGCTTCGGTCGCGCTCGCCGCGCCCCGTACCTCGATGTCCGCGAGCACGGTCGCGCCCTCGCCGTCGGCGACGATCTGCGCGGAGAGGTCGGCGCAGACCGTGCGCAGCGCCTCGGCGAACGCGGCATCGCTCTCGGGACAGCGCTCCACCTTGCTCGCGCCGTTCGCGAGCAGCACGACCGTGTCGTTCGTCGAGCACTCCCCGTCGACGGAGATCGCGTTGAAGCTCTCGTCAACCGTCGGCCGCAGGAAGCCGATCGCCTCGCCCGGCTCGAGCGGGTAGTCCGTCGTGACGACGGCGAGCATCGTCGCGAGGTTCGGGTGGATCATTCCCGAGCCCTTGGCCATCCCGCCGACGACGAAGCCGGCGCTCGACACACACGCCTCCTTCGCGTGCGTGTCGGTGGTGAGGATCGCCCGCGCGGCCCGGGCCCCACCCTCGCACCGGAGGGCCCGAGCGGCAGCGCCGAGGCCACGCAGGAGCTTGTCGAGGGGCAGGCGCTCGCCGATCACGCCCGTCGAGAGAACCAGGACCTCCTCGCTCGCGACGCCGAGCAGGCGGGCCGCGTCGGCCGCGGTAGCGCGTGCGTCTAGCTCTCCACCCGCCCCCGTCACCGCGTTCGCACAGCCGGAGTTGACGACGACCGCCTGAGGCTCCGCGAGCTCGAGATGTTCCCGCGAGACGACGACCGGCGCCGCCTGCACCCGGTTCGCGGTGAACATCGCCGTCCCGGTCGCGCGGGTCGTCGAGCGGACGAGGGCGAGGTCGAGCTCGGCGTGTCGGATGCCGCAGTGGACGCCGGAGGCGACGAAGCCGCGCGCGGCGGTGACGCTCATACGAGCACCCCGCTCAGGCGCAGCCCGGCGGTCTCGCCGAGCCCGAGGACGAGATTCGCGCTCTGGATCGCCTGACCGGCTGCTCCCTTCCCGAGGTTGTCGAGCGCGCAGACGACGATCGCCATGCCGGTCGCCCGGTCGGAGAAGAGCCCGATCTCGGCCGCATCGGTTGCCTGGACGCGGGAGAGATCGGGTGCCGTACCCGGCGGCAGGATCCGGACGACCGCGCTCTCCCGGTAGGCGTCCTCGAGCCGCTCGCGGACGGTGTCGTGGGTCGCCCGCACGTAGCAGGTGACCAGGAGCCCACGCCGGATCGGCAGCAGATGGGGCACGAAGCAGACCGGATCCGAGCGCGCGCTCGATCTCCGGCGCATGGCGGTGCGTCCCGACCAGGTACGGAGACAGGTTCTCGAGGACGAATCCCGCGTGTGAGCTCGCGGACGGGCTCCGGCCCGCCCGGAGACCCCCGACTTCGCGTCGACGACGAGGTCGGTCGGATCTACCGCCTCGACGATCGGCCCGAGGGCCAGGAGCGCCGCCGTCGCATAGCAGCCGGGGTTCGCGACGAGCGAGCCGGTCGGCGGCCAGAGCTCGGGCAAGCCGTACTCCCAGCGAGCGAGCGTGTCGGCTCGCGGATGCTCCCACCCGTACCACTCCGGGTACGCCGCCGCCGCCGAGGCGGTGCGCGCCTGAGAGGTCGACGACGACGGCCTCTGGCGGGGGCTCGATCTCCGCCGCGGTCTCGTGCCCGAGGCAGACGAAGACCAGGTCGATATCGGCGGCGAGTGCCTCGTCATTCGTCGTGAACGACGGCAGGTCGCCCTCCAGGCGCACGTCGAGTGCGGCCGCCGGCTTGCCCGCGAGCGAGTCCGAGCCGAGCGCGACGACCTCGAGCGAGGGATGTGCGAGGACACGATCGAGGGTCTCCTGCCCCGCGTATCCCGAGGCTCCGAGGATGGCCGTGCGCATCACGAGTATTATGCCTATCCTATGCGTATCATGCATGGTGCTGAAACCAACAGCCGGGACTTCCTCCGCGTGTCCGACCTGGAGCCGGAGGAGTTGCGCCGGCTCCTCGGGCTGGCCGCAGCGATGAAGGCGACGCCAAACGGCTGCTC
>CAWKEV010000014.1:0-10959 GCA_963848725.1 uncultured Actinomycetes bacterium
GCGGCGCCGTCACGGGTGGAACGCTAGCGCGTGGCCCGGAAAAGAGGGAGAGAGGCTCACAGGCCTCTCTCCCTCTTCCTCCTCGCGTGTGTCGTCGCTTCCGTCCTCGCTAGTTCATCCACGGCCCGGCGTCTCCGAGCCGGAACAGCTGGCCGTACCTGCTGTCGGACTTGGTCTGAAGCCGAATGTTGCTCTTCGCCGGCTTCGCGTTGTGATGCTTGGCAGGCACCTGCTTCGCTGCCGACTTCCCCGGCGAACCGGACGAGGCAGCAGACCCGAAGCTCACTGCGAGTGCGGCGACCACAACAGACGAGACCACGATCTTCTTGAACATTGTGAACCTCCTTTCCTGCTCTCGAGCCTCCGCCCGCTCGGTGACGCGCAGATGACACGCGGATGACAAGAGAGCCCCGGTCACGGGGCTCTCATTGGTTCGCGTCCGATCAGTGGGGAGGTCATGTGCTCGGCTCGGTGAGGCTCGAGTGTGTGGATCTGAGCTGGCAGGTGAAGGCGACGACGTGGTCGACGAACTGCCGGCAGCGCGGGCAGCCGCCGAGGTGCGGGGCGGCTGCCAGCAGCTCTGCCGTGGACGCCTCACCGTCGAGCGCCGCAGAAATCGTGCGGCGGACCCTGATACAGCGTCGATCGTCGATCGCGGCGCCCGTGCCCATCCCGATCAGACGGTCGGTCGGGCGGGCACGTGCGACGCCTCGACGTCTCGGCGGAGCAAGCGGTCGAGAAACCGACTCCGTCCCGCGGAGCCCGTCACGGCGCCCTGCTCGTCGGCGTGTTCCGGCTGAACCCGCAGCGCCTGGTACGCCGCCAGGCCGCGCAAGAGCATCTCCTCGTCGCGGGCTCGTGCCATCTCGTGCATCGTCCACGGATGCATGCTCATGCTTCCTCCCTCGGTTGCCGGTCTTGTCGCTCGGTGGGAGAATCCGGCGCGGCAATGACGGGCGGGTGACCGGTCGATGACGGGGGACGGGAAGCTCGAGTTCCGGCTGCTCGGTTCCCTCGAAGCTCGCGTGGACGACCGGTCGATTGCCCTCGGTGGCATGAGGCAGCGCGGGCTCCTCGCGCTCCTCCTCCTCCGCCCGAACGAGGTGGTCTCTCGCGATCGCCTGATCGACGAGCTCTGGCGCGATCATGCGCCCGAGACGGCCGCGAACGCACTGGCGGCGCTCGTCGCACGGCTGCGCCGGGTACTTCCCGCCGATGTCCTCGTGACGAGATCCGGCGGCTACGAGGTACAGGTCGAGCCCGAGACCGTCGACGTGTACCGGTTCGAGCACCTGCTCGAGGACGGAAGCCGGGCGCTCGCGGCCGGCGATGCGGCCGGAGCTGCCGAGCATCTCCATTCGGCGCTGTCTCTCTGGCGCGGGCGTCCGCTCGCGGACTTCACGTACGAGCCGTTCGCGGAGCCTGCGATCCTGCGGCTCGAGGAGCTCCGCCTCGGTGCGCTGGAGAACCGGATCGACGCCGACCTCGCCCTCGGACGGCACGGCGACCTCGTCGGCGAGCTCCAACCTCTGGTGCTCGATCACCCGCTCCGGGAGCGGTTCCGGGGTCAGCTGATGCTCGCCCTCTATCGATCGGGGCGTCAGGCCGAGGCGCTCGAGGTCTACCGCGACGGTCGTCGCGTCCTCCTCGACGAGCTCGGCATCGATCCGAGCACCGCTCTGCAAGAACTCGAAAAAGCGATCCTCCGACAGGACCCTGTCGTCTCTGCCCCGGAGCCCGTTCTCGCCGAGTTGCGAGCCGCGGCCGCGGAAGCAGTAGTCGGCGCGAGCGGAGTTCCAGTCATCGAAGGCACACGAGCGCTTGGCGACGAGGTGCGTCCCGTGACGATCGTCTTCGCCGACGTCGTCGGATCGACTGCGCTCGGCGAGCGTCTCGCGCCGGAGGAGACCAAGGCGCTCGTCGGCGAGTGCGTGACCATCATGAGCCACGCGGTCGAGGAGTACGGCGGGACGGTGCAGGCCTATCAGGGAGACGGCATCTGCGCGTACTTCGGCGTGCCCGCTGCACACGAGAACGACCCTGAGCGTGCCGCACTCGCTGCCTTGCGGATTCTGGAGCTGATGGACGAGTACACCCACGACATCGAGGAGGCATGGGGAATCGAGGGCTTCACCGTGAGGATCGGGATCAACACCGGCCGCGCCGGGGTCGGGCTCGTGGGCGCAGCCGATCCTCGAGCCGTCGCACTCGGCGACGCGACCAACGTCGCCGCGCGTGTACAGGGAGCCGCCGAACCGGGAATGATCCTCGTGGGAGAGACCACTGCGCGGCGCCTCACCCATCGCTTCGTGCTCGAACCGTTGCGCGAGATCACGGTGAAAGGACGCGAGGAGCCCGTGCTGGTGTCACGTCTCGTGCGACCGTCTTCGCGCGAGCCCTACTCCTCGAGCACACCGAGCGTCGGCCGCGAGCAGGAGATCTCGGTGCTCGGGACCGTCGTCGACGATCTCCTCGCGGGTCGCGGGAGAATCGTCGTGCTCTCGGGCGCGGCGGGAATCGGCAAGTCGCGTCTCGTCGCCGAGCTTCAGTCGCTCGCCGGGGAGAGCGTCACCTGGCTCGAAGGCCACTGTCTCTCCTACGGGGGCCTCGCGCCGTGGCCGTTCATGGAGATCCTCCTCGGCTGGCTCGCAGCGGAAGCCGGTGAGCCCGAGATCGCCGTCAGGACGAAGGCTCGGGCGCGGCTCGGCGCGCTCCTCGGCGAGGAGCTCGACGAGGTGCTCGCATCTCTCGGCCTCCTCCTGAGGCTCCGGCAGGAGCCCGGTACCGGCTCGCCGGGGGCCGACGGAATCCCGAAGGCGTACCTCCGCTGGTTGGAGGCGCTCGGGGCCGAGCAGCCGGTGATCCTCGTGCTCGAGGACATCCAATGGGCGGATGTCCCGACGCGCGAGCTGGCCGAGGCGGTGCTCGAGCTGACCGATCGCGCCGGACTGGCGCTCGTCCTGACCGACGAGCCGATCGCCGGGTCGGAGGGGGCCGCGCTGCGGCTGCGGGCGCTGGGCGATTACTCGCATCGCGCGACGGAGCTCACGCTCGGGCCATTGACGGACGAAGCCGCCGAGCAGCTTCTGACGGGCATGCTCGGCGCCGGCGTCGAGGCGGCGGTCTGCGAACGACTCGTTCGGGAGGCCGAAGGCAATCCGCTGTATCTCGAGGAGCTCGCCCGCGCATTCCAGGAGGGGTCGCTCGAATCGCGCGGGCGTACGTGGACGATCACCATGCGCTCGCCCGAACTGCTGCCACCGACGCTCGAGAACCTGCTGATCGCGCGAATCGACCGGCTGGCGACGGAACCCAGAAAGCTCGCCCAGATCGCGGCAGCCATCGGTCGCACGTTCCCCGTGGACGTCGTCGCGCGCGTCGTGGGGGAGGACGTGGCGGAGCCCCTCGCGGCCCTGTTTCGCACCGAGATCGTTCGGGAGGTTCGTCGCTACCCGGACTTCGAGTGCGCGTTCACGCACGGTCTCGTGCAGGAAGCCGCACTCTCGACGCTCACGGCCGCCGGGCGGCGAGACCTCTACGCACGGGTCGCCGCGGCGTTCGAGGAGGTGCGCGCGGAGTCACTCGAGGACCACAGCGAGCGGCTCGCGCACTACCACGCGCAAGCCGGGAACCTGACGCGTGCGCTCGAGTACGCCGAGCGGGCGCGGGCAGATTCAGGCTAGCGCTCGACCCACCAGTCCTCCGAGTTCTGGGTGAAGTTGAACTGCGAGCCGCCTGGGACGACCCCGCGGACCCTGGTCCTGATCGCCGCCCGCACGACGGACTGCACCACCGGCAGGACCGGCACGGCGCGGGCGAGCTTGGCGTCCGCGGCGTTGAGGACACGCGCCCGCTGACTCGGGTCGACGATCAGGTCCGTCTGCTGGGCATCGCGCTTCACGAGCGGGTTGCAGTATCCGCTCCAGTTCTGGACATCTCCGCACCGAGCCTCCGGCCAGACGACGCCGCCCCCGACCCCCCACGCAAAGAGCGCTGCGTCGAAGTCACCGCTCGGGACAACCTTTAGGAACGCCTCAGGGGGAAAGAACACGGGCACCACCTCGACGCCGATCCGCCGGAGCTGCGCCTGGGCGAGCCGGAGCACCCGCGCGCGTACCGGGTCGCCGGCGGTGGTCACGAAACGCAGACGGAGCGGCTCCCCGGCGCACGAATAGATGCCGCCGGAGCTGTGGCGGCAACCTGCCTGCGCGAGCAACTGCCGCGCCCGGGCCGGGTCGTAGCGGTAGCCGCTCCAGTTGGCCCGGTAGTGCGGCTCGTTGGTCAGGAAGACCGTGCTGTCCAGTGGTCGCCGAGCACGTTCGTTGGCCCCCGCGAGGATCACGTGTGCGATCTTCTCTCGGTCGATCCCGTAGGCGAGCGCCTGGCGGACGAGCGGGTTCCTGAGCGCGGGATTGCCCGGGGGACGTACTCGAAAGAGGAAGTGCTCGGCAGAAGTGCCGGGCCACACTGCGACCCGCCACCCGGGGAGCTGGCGGACGTCTCGGGCGAGCTCCGGGGTCAGGAAGAGGGTGACATCAAACTCGTTCTCCCGGAATGGCCCGAGCGGATCGCTCGGGTCGGCGTTGAAGCTGACGATGAAACGGTCGAGGTAGGCCGTGTGCGGGCCCCAGTACCGAGGGTTCCGGACGAGCGTGAGCTGCTTGCCGCGCTCCCAGGGCCCGACGAGGAAGGGGCCGCTCCCGATCGGCTTGCCCGTCTTCGGATCGTCGATCCGGTCGATCCAGACCTTCGTCAAGTCCTCGCCGGCGAGCACATGGTTAGGAAGCACGACCTCGTACAGATCGTGCCAGCCGACGAACGGCTGGCGAAGCTCGACGCGGAACGTCTTCGGGTCGAGCACGCGGGTCCTCCGGATTCTTCCGTAGAGGTCTTTCAGTTCGCCGTCAGGGTCTCCCGGCATCCCGGGCGTTGCGAACGTCCGCTGCGTGAACTGGAAGTCGGAGGCGGTTATTGGGGCGTCGTCGCTCCAGTGCGCCTCCGGCCGGATGTGGTACGTGAGCGTGAACGGGTTCCTTCCGATATCGACGCCGGAAACGAGGTTCGGCCGCTCGACGAGATCGGGACCGGTCTCGTACGCGCCTTCGAGAACCTGGGTCAGAGCCGGGTCGCCGATCCACCCGTTGCAAATGATCGGATTGAGGCAGGTAGGCTCGGTTCGCGCCGGGCGAGAGTAGACGATCGCGCCGCCTCGCTTTGGCGTCTGCGGCGCCGCGCCGCCCGCCCCCGAGACGGCAAGGAGCGAGACGACGATCGCCGCTGCTAGCGATCGACCCACCAGTCCTCCGCGCCCCAGATCAACGACGGGAAGCTGGGGACGACGCCGTGGAGCGTCGATCTGACCGTGGCGGCCGCGGGCTCGTTCCACAGAGGGATCACCGGCACGTCGTTCGCCATTTCTCGGTCGGCACGGTTCAGGACACGCGCGCGCTGTATGGGATCGAGGATCCCGTCGGCATCGGCGAGATCGCGGGTTACGAGACGCTGGCAGTACCCGGTGAAGTTGTGGGCCCCGCCGCAGCGGTAGATGTCGCTTGGTGCGCCGACGTCGGGGCCGTAGAACCACGTGTAAAGAGCGACGTCGTAGTTGCCCGGAACGACGACCTGGTCGAAGAAGGTTGGGAAAGCCGTGTAGCTGGGCCTGACCTCGACGCCTATCTGTCGGAGTTGTCGCTGGGCTAGCTCGAGGGCGGTGCTCCGCCGAGTCGAGCCTGGGGTGGTGACGAAGCGGAGCGCGAGGCGCTCACCTCCGCAGACGTAGATTCCGTCGGTACCCCTCTTGCAGCCTGCCTGCTCGAGCAGGCGCCTCGCCAGAGCGGGTCGGTAGCGATAGCGGCTCCAGTTCGGCTGGTACCCGTGACTCGCGTCCAGGAGCACCGCGCTCTCGCTCGGTCTCCACTTCGGCAGGTACCTGCCGTAGACCGCTCGGACGATCGCATCACGATCGATGCCGTAAGCCAGGGCCCGCCGCACGAGCTTCTTCCTGAGAGCCGAATTGCCACCGGGGCCGATCCGAATGTCGAAGTGCTCCCAGGCTGTTCCGGGCCCGTAGAGCTGCTTCATGCCCGGTGTAGCCTGAAAATCGGGCTCGGTCCCGGGGTCAGGCCGGCGCTGGACCACGTCGACCTCGCCATCGCGTAACGCCTGGGCCGGGTCGTCGATCCCGAAGCGGAGCACGACGCGGGCGAGATAGGCGGTATGGGCGCCCCAGTAGCGAGGGTTCCGGACGAGCGTGAGCTCCGTGCCGCGCTCCCAGTGGTCGACGAGGAAGGGGCCACTCCCGATCGACGCGCCGGTCTTGGGATCGTCGATCCCGACCTGCCACACCCGTTCGAGATCCATCCCGGCGAGTGCATGCCGCGGCAGGACGACTGGGAACAGCTCTTGCCAGGCCGCGTAGCGCGACCGGAGGACGACTCTGACCGTCTTCGGGTCGAGTGCGCTGACGCTGCGGACATACATCCGGTGGGGGTCGTCGGGCGGGAGGTACTTCCGGAACGCCTGGTAAGTGAAGACGAAGTCCCTCGAGGTGATGCGGAAACCGTCGCTCCAGCGGGCCGCGGGACGGATGTGGTAGGTGAGGGTGAACGGTGGCTTCCTCGTGAACTCGGCGCCCGTGACGAGGTCAGGCGCGAGGTGACGAGGACCCTGCTTGTACGCTCCCTCGAGAACTGCCTCGACAATGTCGGGCTCGGCGTTGCCTTGACCACACCTCTCGCCCAGCAGCTCGTTGAGGCAACTGGGTTCGCCGAGAGTGAAGGCGACGACGACGGCGCCGCCGCGCTTCGGCGTCTGCCCGCCCGTGCCGCCGGCCCCCGAGACCGCGAGGAGCGAGATGACGATTGCGGCGATGAGGGCTAGCGGTCGAGCCACCAGTCCTCCGCGTTCCAAGTCCACGAGCCCACGCCATTCGGAACGACGCCTCGGACGCTTGCTTTGAGGGCGAAGAGGCCCTTGTTCTGGAACAGGGGGATCAACGGCACCGCCTTCGCCAGTCGCACGTCGATCCTGTTCAGGAGCCGCGCGCGCCGGCGATCGTCGATCGTGCGCGTGGCCCGGACGAGGTCGCGGGTGACGAGCCGATTGCAGTAGCCGGTGAGGTTTTGATCGCCCCTGCAGCCGAGAACATCCTCCCACCCGGCCGTGCTACTTGCACCCGAGCCCCAGGTGAAGAGTGCGAGGTCGAAGTCTCCGTTCGGGAGTATTTGGTTGATCCAGACGCCGACCGGCGAAAACCTTGGTCGTGCCTCGACCCCGATCCGGCGAAGCTGAGCTTGGACGAGCTCGACCGTCCGCGCTCTCCTCTCGACGCCCGCGACCGCCCCGATACCGAGTGAGAGCCGATGGCCGCCACAGACGAAGATGCCGTCGGGCCCCCGGCGGCAACCGGCCTGTTCGAGCAGCTGCCGAGCCCGAGCTGGCCGGTACCGGTACCCCTTCCAGTTCGGCCGGTAGTAGGGGCCGTTCGCGAGGAAGAACACATTGTCCTGCGGCTCGAGCGCCGCCGCGTCGTCGAGAGACAGCTTTCCGAGGCTGCGTGCGATCTCGACGCGGTCGATCCCGTAGGCCAGCGCTTGCCTGACGAGCGGCTTCTCGAGCGCGGGATTACCGGTCCCACCGATCCGGATCGAGATCTGTTCGTAGCTGCTGGAGGCGCTCATCAGGACCCTGATCCCGGGCTCGGGCTTCCGGCGGAACTCGAGGGCGGCCGCCTGCAGCTGGAACGGGGCCGGATCGATCATGTCGATCTCGCCGCGGCGCAGCGCTGCCGAGAGGTTCTCGATCGGGAGGAAGCGGTAGACCAGACGATCCAGGTAGGCGACGTGCGACCCCCAGTAACGAGGATTGCGCACCAGCGTCAGCTGCTTGCCGCGCTCCCATGTCCCGACGAGGAAGGGACCGTCGCCGATCGGCCCCCCCGTCCGCGGATCGTCGATCGAGTCCTGCCAGACGGCGGCGAGCTTCTGGCCCGCCAGGACGTGCTGCGGCAGGACGATGCAGAAGAGATCCCGCCAGTCTGCGAACGGCTCGCGGAGGACGACCCTGACCGTCTTCGGGTCGACCCGGCGGACGCTACGAACATTCCCGTTCCCGCACGGGTCCGTGAGCGGGTGCTTCCGGAGCGCTTGCTGTGTGAAGACGAAGTCCTGCGCGCTGACCGGCACCCCATCGCTCCAGCGGGCTTTCGGGCGGATGTGGTAGACGAGGGTGAAGGGCCTCTTCGCGACGATCTCTGCATCGGCGAGCTCGGGCCGGTACGTCGCGTGGGGCGTCACCTCGTATGCACCCAAGAGAACGAGGTCGACGGAGTCGAGGGAGCACGATTGAGGAGTACGTTGAGACAGGCCGGCTCGCTGGTCGTTCTGGTTCCGATGACCAGCGTGCCGCCGCGTTTTGGGGTTGGCGTCTGCGCGGTCGTGCCGGCGGCTCCCGAGACGGCGAGGAGCGAAGCGACGATCGCCGCCCCGAGCGCGCGAATCCTCATGAACCGCTCGTTCCCTTCGCGGGCTCCTGAACCGTTACCCAAACCTTGCCCGCACCGGCGGCGACTCGCTGCGGTTCGTTCCCGAGTTTGATGGTTGCGACGACGATGCAGATGCTCTCGTCGAAATCGTGAATGTGCGCGGCAGCCGTCCGCCGGGCGCGGAACAGGCCGTAGCCGCCGCTCATTTCGATGCCGGGCATCAGCGTTTCGTTGAAGAAGTCGATGAACGTCGCCCTTGCCGGCGTCGAATCGATCGGCGGTGTTGAATCGGTTCGCCCGCTCCCGGCCCGGCGTTGCGGGGGCCGAGCGAATCGTCCGGCATCGACCGCGCGAGATAGAAGTACTCGACGAACTCGCGCAACGGCGCAGACGTCGGAAATGTCGACGTGAAGCAACGCCTCGCGCTTGGGGATGCGTTTTCCACGCCAGTGGCAAGTCCCGGCGGCAGGACGACTTATCGTAGCGGCGAGAGCCGGTACGGCTCGGCCCTCGACGTCCACAATCGGCGGATCCTTCGAGCAAGCGTGATCGGACTCGGTGGTCGGATGTGGCGGTGATACGCGAGCTGCTACCCGCCGGTGCGAATCGCACGATGCCGGTCGTGCAGGTCCTTCGCCTGTTGTGGCAGGCCGACCGGCATTCGAACACGACGCCCGGTTGGATCTCGACACTGTTTGCCGCTGCCGAAATCGTTCATCACCTCCGGGACGGTCGGGCCGGAACGATTCCGGCGGACGATCCACGGCGACATGTCGGGCGGCCGGTCGCTCCGGGCGTGAACGGGGTCGTGATCTTTCGGTCGCGCCGGCGCTCCGCAGCAGCGTCGTGAAGGCCTCCGCAACAGGAGGCCGCAATCCAAGACCTAGGCCGATCATCCGAAAACCTTGGTCGCCGGCCGGTCAGGTCGGCGTCGCTCGTGGACATGACGCCACAGTGCTTGCCGGCGCGACGCATGCGTCCTTGATGTCCAGCAGTTGTTGGCGACGCCGGCCCTTCCCACTGCCCGGGAAGCCGGCCTAACTGGAGTAGTCGGCCGGGCCAAGATAGAAATAGTTTCACGCCATCAACGTCGAGCAGGTCGTCGGATGTTGCTGCCCCCCTCGGACGGACTCGATATCGGCACGATTAGAACGTTCTCGTTCGCTTCCGCGATATGCTCGACGGAATGCATTGGCCCCAGCCGGTGGCGCGCGCTGCTCCGATGCCTCGCATACACGTCGGGCGGGTAATGGGCGAAGCGACGGCTCGCGCAGCTGTAGTCGGCCTTTCGACCCAGGGGATGACGACGCCATCCGCCGATGTCCAACGCCCGCTTCACAAGCCCCATATTGCATTCCGTGATACGCGACCAGTGCGACGGTGTCGCTTCGCACCGTGGCCCGCAATGGTTGACGATCTCTTTCCAATCGAGGTGTCCGTGTTCGGCGTCGATGACGATCCAATTCAGCCCAAGCGCCATCTCGGTGATGCTGGGGCTCTCGAAGTTACCCACATGCCAAAAACGGGCTCGGCCAGTTTCTGCATCAGTTTCTTAATCGCGAGCGTGTTCATCGGTTAGTTGCTGCCCGTTCTGAGTTTGTTGACGCTGGCTGTGTGCTTCTCGTCCGCTTTTTCGGTTCTAATCGCGAACAAGTCGGCATCATGCAACATAAAGTGGAAGCGGATGGGCTTGCCCACCAACTCAGACAGATCGTGCTTCGATTTCCACTCACAACGGCGTCCAGTTCGTCGCCGAAGAGTTCCTGCATGTCCGCCAGCACGTAACCGGGTATAGCAGAACCTTGCCGTCCTGAATTTCAACCCGCAAGCCGCCCGCGGCCGATGTAGCGTAATTGAAGACGAGTGATCACCGCTAAACGTTAACGGTCGCGTGGTGAATTCGCCGCCAGCGTCGCCTGCGTGCACCGATGCGAAGCCATGCCGGCGCACGGTGACGCGTCGCAACCGATTGTCGGGCCAGCGGTAGTGCTCGCTAACGTACATTGAGAATTCATCAGAATTGGTTTGCACGATGCCCCAGGCGGGCATGTTGCTGCATCAGGTCCAATTGTGCGGGTCTGGCCCAGGCCGCAACCAGTCTAAGAAAGTACGATCCCAATTCTGGCCGTCGCGACTGCTCATGAAAACTGCATCGGATACGCCCGATTCCTTATGCTCGCGAATTTTCGTTCGCTCCGGAATGAATCGCATCGGAAACGCCAATAATTGATGTTCTGCTCCCCGGGCATGGAGTCGTCGCATTCGTATAGAAGTGCTCCCTGGGCACTCCCGCGGCGTAGTGATTCGGTACCGGATCCGTCCAATGCAAAAATATTACGACTGGTTGTTCTGCACGGATCGCACGCCTTTGTGCTCGCTCTTATCAAAATATCGGGTGTAAGCCCGGTAACAACGTGGGCCCTCGTACCAAAACGCGAGATTCAGCAGTCGAACGTCCCTTTGGTCATGACGGGTTC
>CAWKEV010000015.1:0-54750 GCA_963848725.1 uncultured Actinomycetes bacterium
GCTCTTCGCGCTCGACGCCCTCGCGCAGGGCGGCGTTGCGCCAGGAATCGGCGTACTGCGGCGAACGCATTGTTCGCATACCTGCCACGCCGAGCGCGGTCTCGAGCGCTGGTCGCACCGAGTCGTCTACCGGGGGTACGACAGACAGCTTCACAGGGAGAGCGTATTGGCATGAATACCCTTCACAACGTGGACGACCGCCTCCGACCCCTCTGGGACTTCGACGATCTCGACGCCACGGAGCGGCGCTTCCGCGAGCAACTCGAGCTCGAGCAATCCGACGCCGGGCGCGCAGAGGTCATGACCCAGCTCGCGCGTGTAGCCGGCCTACGCGGGGACTTCGAGGTGGGAGACGCGTGGATCGACGACGCGGAGCAACTCGCGGCCGGAAGCGACGTCGTACTCGCGCGCATCGATCTCGAGCGCGGACGACTGAGGCGGTCGAGCGGCGATCGCGAGGCAGCCCTGCCGCTCTTCGAGTCCAGCTTCACGGTCGCAGCCGCAGCGGGCCAGCAGTTCGTCGCGGCAGACGCTGCGCACATGGCGGCCCTGGCAGGCCCCGACCGCGGGGCGCTCGTCGCATGGAGCGAGCGCGGAGTCGAGTTCGCGCGGGTCAATGAGGACGCGCGGTACTGGATCGGGCCCCTTCTCAACAACCTCGGCTGGGAGTACTTCGAAGCCGGCGAGCTCGACCTCGCGCTCGACGCGTTCGAGCGCGCCCTCGCCGCCCGCCTCGACGACCCCGACAACGGGTCGGCGATCGCCCTCGCGCGCTACGCCGTCGGTAAAGCGCTACGTGCGCTCGACCGGACGGACGTGGCGATCGCGCAACTCGAGCTCGCCGTCGAGTGGGCGGAGCGCAGTGGCGCTCCCGATGGCTGGTATCACGAGGAGCTCGCCCTCGCATACGGTGACACAGGACGAGCCGAGGAAGCGGAGGAACAGGCCCGGCTCGCGTTACCACTCCTCGAGACCGACGACGCGTCGTTCGCCGGGGATCGGGCTCGTCGAACGCGACTCGACTCGCTCGCCGCGAGCGAGCGAACGACCGACCGGACGGCTAGAGCGGGATGTTCCCGTGCTTGCGCTTGGGCGCCGGCTCGCGCTTCGAGAGCGCCGTCTCGAGCGCCGAGATCAGCACGGGCCTCGTTCGTCGCGGCTCGATGACGTCGTCGACATACCCGCGCTCGGCAGCCGTGTACGGGTTCGCAAACCGCTCCTTGTAGTCCGCGATCAGCTCGTCGCGCCGCGCGTCGGGGTCGTCCACTTCCGCGAGCTCTGTCCGGAAGACGATGTTCACCGCGCCTTCGGGCCCCATCACGGCCACCTCGGCGGTCGGCCACGCGACGTTGAAGTCCGCGCGGATGTGCTTGGAGGACATGACGTCGTACGCACCGCCGTAGGCCTTGCGGGTGATCACCGTCAGCTTCGGCACCGTCGCCTCCGCATACGCGTAGAGCAGCTTCGCGCCGTGTCGAATGATCCCGCCCCACTCCTGCGCCGTCCCGGGCAAGAACCCCGGCACGTCGACGAACGTCACGAGCGGGATGTTGAAGGCGTCGCACGTCCGGACGAAGCGCGCCGCTTTGACCGATGCGTCGATGTCGAGCACGCCCGCGAGCGCTCCGGGCTGGTTGCCGACGACACCCACCGCATGCCCGCCGAGCCGCGCGAAGCCGCACACGATGTTCTCGGCCCAGTGCGCGTGCACCTCGAGGAAGTCGCCGTCGTCGACGACGCGCTCGATCACGCCCTTGATGTCGTACGGCTTGTTGGGGCTGTCGGGAACGAGGGTGTCGAGCGACGGATCCTCGCGCTCGACCGGATCGGAGGGCGGCGCGTACGGCGGCGAGTCGAGGTTGTTCTGTGGCAGGAAGGAGAGGAGGTAACGCGCCTCCTCGAGGCACGCATCCTCGTCGCGGGTCGTGAAGTGCGCCACGCCCGAGCGGGTCGCGTGGGTGGCGGCACCACCCAGCTCCTCGAAAGTCACGTCCTCCCCGGTCACCGTCTTCACGACGTCGGGGCCGGTGATGAACATGTACGACGTCTCCTCGACCATGAGCACGAAGTCGGTGATCGCCGGCGAATGACGGCGCCGCCGGCGCACGGCCCCATCACGAGCGAGATCTGCGGCACGACGCCGGATGCCTGCACGTTCCGCCAGAAGATCTCCGCGTAGCCGGCGAGCGACACGACGCCTTCCTGGATGCGCGCGCTGCCCGAGTCGTTGATCCCGATCACCGGACACCCGTATTCACGGCCATGTCCATGACCTTGCAGACCTTCTCCGCGAAGACCTCGAGAGCGACCCGCCGAAGACGGTGAAGTCCTGAGAAACACGAACACCTTGCGACCGAAGACCGTCCCGTAGCGGTAACGACCGCATCGGCCAAGGGGCGGTTGTCACGCATATCGACTCGACCTCACGATGCCTGACAAAGCGGTCGAGCTCGACGAACGAGCCGGGGTCAAGGAGCTTCTCGAGCCGCTCGCGCGCGAGTAGCTTGCCACGCTCGCGCTGGCGAGCGACGTGCCGCTCGCTCGCGGGGTGCGACGCTTCCTCGCTCAGCTCTTGCAGCCAGCGGAGCTTCGCCTCGGTCGTGTCGTGGATCACCGTTACGTTGCACGCTGCCGTGGCTCCGTAGGCGATTAGAGGGAGCGCGGTCGCCGCCGTCGAGGCAGGGCCGAGCTGTCTCGCTTCGGCCTCGGCGAGTGTCGGGGGCTCGAGAAGCGCGAGTAGGTGAACGTGCCTGGAGATCCCGTCCTCGTACGGCCACGTCGTCGACCGGTCGATCGGGGTCGGCACGGCGCGACGCTATCAACGGGCGCACACGACGTTAGGCTCCGCGGGATGGGCGAGATCCACGACACGACGGAGGCGAAGCTCCGCTGGCTCGAGGAGCTGCGCGCAGAGTCGCTGGAGGCGGCGAGCGAGCGGCATGTCGCGCGTCAGCGCGAGCGAGGCAAGCTCCTCGCCCGCGAGCGGCTGGAGAGGCTCCTCGACCCCGGCTCGTTCGTCGAGCTCGACCGCTTCGTCCGCCACCGTGAGATCGAGTTCGGGATGCGCGACCAGCGTCCGCGGGGGGACGCCGTCGTCACCGGATACGGGACGATCTTCGGCCGCAAGGTGTTCGTGTTCTCGCAGGACTTCACGATCTTCGGGGGCTCGCTCTCCGAGGTCTTCGCCGAGAAGGTCTGCAAGGTCATGGATATGGCCGTCACGTATGGCTGTCCGGTGATCGGGATCAACGACTCGGGCGGCGCGCGGATCCAGGAGGGCGTCGTCTCACTCGCCGGCTACGCCGAGATCTTCTGGCGCAACGTCCAGGCATCGGGAGTGGTGCCGCAGATCTCGCTCGTCATGGGCCCGTGCGCAGGAGGGGCGGTCTACTCGCCGGCGATCACGGACTTCGTGCTCATGGTCGAGGGGACGTCGTACATGTTCATCACCGGGCCCGACGTGGTGAAGACCGTGACCGGCGAGGACGTCACCTTCGAGGAGCTCGGGGGCGCGGCGACGCACGCGACCCGCTCGGGCGTCGCGCAGTTCACGAGCACCGACGAGGAGACGTGCCTCGAGGAGGCCCGCTACCTCCTTTCCTTCCTCCCGCAGAACAACCTGGAGGCGCCGCCGTACGCGGCGCCGGTGGATCCGGTCGACCGCGAGGATCCGACACTCGACACCATCGTCCCCGACAGCCCGAACAAGCCGTACGACATCAAGCAGGTGATCGAGCGCGTCGTCGACGACGGGGACTTCCTCGAAGTGCACGCGCACTGGGCGGAGAACATCGTGTGCGGCTTCGCGCGCCTCGGTGGCCATGCGATCGGCGTGGTCGGGAACCAGCCCAGCGCTCTCGCGGGCGTGCTCGACATCGACGCGTCGGTGAAAGCGGCGAGATTCGTCCGCACCTGCGACGCGTTCAACGTCCCGCTCGTGACCTTCGTGGACGTGCCCGGCTTCCTGCCCGGGACCGAGCAGGAGTGGGGCGGGATCATCCGGCACGGCGCGAAGCTCCTCTACGCCTTCGCCGAGGCCACCGTCCCGAAGCTCACCGTGATCACGCGCAAGGCGTACGGCGGCGCGTACGACGTCATGAGCTCGAAGCACATCCGCGCCGACTTCAACGTCGCCTGGCCGACCGCCGAGGTGGCGGTGATGGGGCCGGAGGGCGCGGTCAACATCGTCTTCCGGCGCGAGCTCGAGGACGCCGAGGATCCCGATGCTCGGCGCGAGGAGCTCATCGCCGACTACAAGGAGCGGTTCGCGAACCCGTACACGGCGGCCGAGCGCGGATACGTCGACGACGTGATCGAGCCGCGTCGAACGCGGCCCGTCCTCGTCTCGGCGCTCGAGACCGCGCTCGCGAAGCGCGAGCCCAAGCCGAAGCGCAAGCACGGCAACATTCCGCTGTGAGCGCGGGCGTCGAGATCAGGACCCCTCCGCGGAGCGAGGTCGCGGTCGAGCGGACGTGGAACGCGGAGAGCGTGTTCGCGACGGTCGCGGACTGGGAGGCCGAGGTCGAGGCGATCCTCGCCGACCTTCCGGGCCTGCAGGCGTACGAGGGCCGGCTCGCAGCCGGCGCGGATACGACGATCGCGGCGCTCGTCGCCCGCGATGCCCTCGACCGGCGTGTCGGTCCGGTCTTCCTCTACGCCAACATCGGCCAGGCCGTCGAGACCACCGATCCGGACGCGGTCGCCCGCAGCGGGCGCGCGCGGGCGCTCTCCGCGCGACTGGCCGCGACGGCCGCCTTCATCGAGCCGGAGCTGCTTGCGGTCGGGCAGGACCGGTTGCTCGAATGGACCGCGGATCACCCCGAGCTCCTCCCGTACGGCCACTACTTCGACGACCTCTTCCGCCGCGGCGAGCACGTCCGCTCGACCGAGGTCGAGGAGCTGCTCGGCCTCGTCTCCGACGCTCAGTCCGGCCCGTATGCGGTGTACACGAGCCTCGCGGACGGCGATCTCACGTTCGCGCCCGCGTCGGGCGAGTCGGGCGAGACCGCCGACGTGACGCAGGGTTCGATCCGGGGGCTGCTCGGAAGCCCCGACCGCGCGCTTCGCCGGAGTGCGTACGAGAGCTACGCCGACGGCTACCGCGCCTTCCGGAACGTCTTCGCCGCGAGCTACGCGACCGCGATCAAGCAAGACGTCTTCTCCGCACGGGCGCGTCGCCATCCGTCGACGTGCGCCGCCGCGCTCCATCGCTCGAACATCCCGCTCGAGGTGCTCGACAACCTCCTGGCCACCTTCCAGCGCAACCTGCCGACCTGGCACCGCTACTGGCGCGTCCGCGAAGCGCTCCTCGGCGTCGACTCGCTCCGGCCGTACGACCTCTGGGCCCCGCTCGGCGGGACACGGCCGCAGCTCACCTACGAGCAGTGCGTGGAGTGGATCTGCGACTCGTTGGCGCCGCTCGGCGAGGAGTACGTCCGCACGGTCCGCCGAGGCTGCCTCGAGGAGCGGTGGGTCGACGTCTATCCGAACCAGGGCAAGCGAGGCGGTGCCTTCTCCGCCGGCGCGCCCGGGACGTACCCGTTCATCGTCATGAGCTTCGACGGCTCGGCGGGAAGCCTCGGGACGCTCGCCCACGAGCTCGGCCACTCGATGCACTCCTACCTCTCGTGGAAGACGCAGCCGCACATCTCGGCCCGATACGTGACGTTCGTCGCCGAGGTCGCCTCGAACTTCCACCAGGCGCTCCTGCGCGCCCATCTGCTCGAGTCGATCACCGACCGCGAGCTCCAGCTGGCCGTGCTCGACGAAGCGATGGGGAACTTTCTCCGCTACTTCTTCGTCATGCCGACGCTCGCGCGGATCGAGCGCGAAGCGCACGAGCGGGTCGAGCGCGGCGAGGGGATCACGGCGGACGTGCTCGAGGAGCTGACCGCGGGATTCTTCGGCGAGACGTACGGCCCGGGAGTCGATTTCGACCGCGAGCGAGTGGGGATCACCTGGGCCGAGTTCCTGCACCTGTATCGGCCGTTCTACGTCTTCCAGTACGCGACGGGCATCTCCGGCGCGCATGCGCTCGCCCGCGGAGTGATCGACGGAGAGGAGGGTGCCGCGGAGCGCTACCTCCGCTTCCTGAGCGCCGGCGGCTCCCAGTATCCGCTCGAGGTTCTGCGCGCGGCCGGGGTCGACCTCGCCTCGCCGGAGCCCGTCGAGGAGACCTTCGCCGTGCTCTCCTCGTTCGTCGACCGGCTCGAGGAGCTCGCGGGCTGAGCCTCACCGAGGCGTGGGCGAACTAGTCGAAGGCGGCGAGGGCGCGAAGACGGCCGGCGCGCGACTCGTCGTCGGCGAACGACGGGTCGCGTTCCTCCAGCACCGGAATCGCGACCCGCGCCTGCTCGCGCGCCTCACCCATGCGCCCAACCGCTGCGTACTCCTCCGCGAGCTCCTCGTGGAGCCAGCCGCCCGGACTCCCGGCGCCGTCCGCCCATGCCACGGCCTGCTCGAGCAGGGGGATCGCCTCCTCCGAGCGGCCGAGGGCACGGAGCGTCTTCCCGACCGCGTAGCGCGCGAGCGCGATCGGCTCGGCGTTCTCGGGCTCGTGCGTCCGCGCATCGAGGGCGCGCTCGAACGTCTCGAGCGCCGTGTCGTACTCGCCCGCCTGGTACTGCTCCCAGCCGAGGTTGTTGAGGAGCGGGCCGCGCCAGTACGCCGCTGCCTCGTGCTGCTCCGCGAGCTCGATCCCGCGCGAGGTCCACTCGACGAAACCGTCGCGGCCGGGGGCGACCAGCGCGACCATGTGGGCCGCGTCGGCGGCGATGAAGTAACGGCGGTCGTCGAGCGCGGTCGCGAATGCCGACTCGAAGAGCGGACGCGCGGCGTCCGGGTCCCCGCCCGAGCGGCGCAGGCGCCCGCGTTCGAGGTCGACGCGCGCCCTTGCAACGGCGCTGTCCCCGGCGAGCGACTCCGCCTCGACGAGCAGGCGCTCGCCCTCGTCGAAGCGGTCGCGCAGCCCCTCGACGCGCGCGAGCTGCGTCACGACCTCCGCGCGCCCCTCGTCGGTGTCCTCGGCGCCGAGCTGCACGCGTAGGCGCTCCTCGCTCGCGTCGAGGTCGGAGAAGTCCCAGAGCTCGCGGAGCCGATCGGGCACGCCGGCACTCTAGGTCACGCGCCGCGACGGCGACCCTCTCGGTGGCGTAGCTTCCCGGCGTGGAGCTCGACGCGACGCCCCGCCTGACGGCGATCGAGGACGTGGCCGTGCGGCGTGCGCTCGCTCTCGCCCGTGTGCGGCTCGACGGCATGCCCGCCGCCTACATGAGCGAGTGGCGGCGCGCATCCGCGCGCGAGGCCGTCGCCGTAGAGCCGCCAGCCCCCGGGCTCTACGCGCCTTCGCGGCGCAGCACGCGCGGCGCGACGCGGGCGTAGTCGAGCCCCGAGAGCCACGTCGCTGCGACCGCGACGAGCAGCGCCCACCATGCGACGTCGTTGCTCCACGCGCCGGCGGCCGCGAGGCCTGCAATCGTCGCGGCGAGCGCCTGCGCCCAGGTCTTCAGGCGGCCGAGGTCGCGCGCCGGGAGCACGACTCCCCGCTCGATCGCAGCCAGGCGAAGGCCGGAGACGAGGATCTCCCGCACGACGATGAGCGCGACCATCCACGCGGGCGCGACGCCCTCCCCGATGAGCATGACGAGGGCGGCGAGGACGAGGACCTTGTCCGCGACGGGGTCGAGCAGCGAGCCGAGCGGGGAGCTCGTGCCGCTCCGCCGAGCGAGCCAGCCGTCGATCTGGTCCGTCGCCATCGCGACGACGAAGACGGCCGTCGCCCAGTACGCGTGGTTCGGGAAGTTCCAGGCGAAGAGGACCACCACGATCGGAACCGCGGCGATGCGAGCGACCGTGAGCTGATCGGGGAGGCTCACCGTCCGGGAGAATACGCCTCTCATGGCGGCGTTCTCGAAGGTCCTCGTTGCCAACCGCGGCGAGATCGCGGTTCGCATCTTCCGCACCCTGCGGGAGCTCGGCATCGGGACGGTCGCGGTCTACTCCGAGCCGGATCGGAGCGCCTTGCACGTGGCTCTGGCAGACGAGGCGTACCTCCTCGGCCCGGGACCGGCGGCGGAGAGCTACCTCCGCGCCGAGCGGATCGTCGACGCGGCGAGGCGCTCGGGCGCCGAGGCCATCCACCCCGGCTACGGGTTCCTCGCGGAGAACGCGATGTTCGCCCGTGCAGTCGAGGAGGCCGGATTGACGTGGATCGGGCCTCCGCCGGATGCGATCGAGGCGATGGGGTCGAAGATCTCCGCCCGCGAGCGGATGCAGGCGGCGGGAGTCCCGATCGTCCCCGGCACGACGGAGGCGGCCGAGAGCGCGGGCGACATCGCCAGAACCGCTGCCGAGATCGGGTATCCGGTCGCGGTCAAGGCCTCCGGCGGCGGTGGTGGGAAGGGCTTTCGGGTCGCGCGCGACGAGGGCGAGGTCGAGTCCGCGTACGACGCGGCTCGTCGCGAGGGGGAGGCGTACTTCGCCGACCCGTCCGTCTACGTCGAGCGCTATCTCGACGACCCCCGGCACGTCGAGGTGCAGATCCTCGCCGACGCGCACGGCAACGTCGTCCATCTCGGCGAGCGCGACTGCACGATCCAGCGCCGTCACCAGAAGCTCGTCGAGGAGACGCCGTCACCGGCGGTCGACGAGGCGCTCCGAGAGCGGATCGGCCGGATCGCGGTCGACGCGGCGCGGGCGGCCGGCTACCGCTCGGCCGGGACGATCGAGGGACTGCTCGCGCCCGACGGCTCCTACTACTTCCTGGAGATGAACACGCGCGTCCAGGTCGAGCACACGATCACCGAGGCGGTCACCGGGATCGACATCGTCCGCGAGCAGGTCGCGATCGCCGCCGGCGAGCCTCTGTCGTCGCCCAGCGGGACGTCGTGCTCCGCGGTCATGCGATCGAGTGCCGCATCAACGCCGAGGACGTCGCCCAGGGCTTCCTCCCGAGCCCGGGCAGGATCACCGCCTATCGCGAGCCGGGTGGCATCGGCGTGCGGGTCGATTCCGGCGTCGCCGCCGGGAGTGAGGTGTCTGGTCTCTACGACCCGCTCGTGGCCAAGCTCGTCGTCCACGACGTGACCCGAGAGCACGCCAGGCGCCGCATGCTCCGAGCGCTCGAGGAGTACGTCATCGAAGGCCCGACCACACTCCTCGGCTTCCACCGGGCTCTCCTCGAATCGCCGTGCTTCGCCGCCGGCGAGACGTGCCTGGGCGTCGTCGAGTCGGAGGAGCTCGTCGCGCGGGCGCAGGAGCTGAGTGCTGCCGTGGCGACGGGGCCCGGGGCGGCGGTCGCCAGCTCCTCCGACGGCGCGCCGTCCGCGCTGCGAGACCAGCTCGTGACGGTCGAGATCGACGGACGCCGCCACGACATCCGCATCCGGTCCCCCGAACCGCCGTGGGCCGAGCTCGCACGCCGGCGCAAAGGGCGGAGCAAGGGGTTGACGGGGGACGCGACCGGTGCGGTCGTGAGCCCGATGCAGGGGACGGTGCTCCACGTGAACGTGTCCGAGGGGGACGCGATCGAGGCCGGAGCGATCCTGTGCGTGGTCGAGGCGATGAAGATGGAGAACGAGATCGCCGCTCACCGGTCGGGCGTCGTCACCGACCTCGGCGTCGCCGAGGGACAGCCAATCGCGAGCGGTCAGCTCGTCTGCGTGCTGCGCGACCAATGAGCGCGCGCTGCGCGGAGCTCTCGGAGTCGGCCGGCGAGACCCTCTCCGCCACCGCTGTCACTGCGAGCTCCTGGCTCCTGCTCGAGGTGCCCGGGAAGTGGCCGCGCGACGTCGGAGCCTCCGGCGTCCTCGCGGCGCCGGCCGGCGAGGCGGTGTCGGCGTGGCTCGCGAACACGCCGGGATCGAGGCTCCAGTTCGTGCGTCGCCCCCGCCGCGACGGCGATGGGCCGGTGCTCGCGTTCGTCGTCGTGGCGGAGGAGCAGAAATGCTCGGTCCGGCGGATCGAGCTACAGGCCCACGACGACATGGGCGGGCTCGATCTCTCGAGCGCGGGCGAGCCGACGGACGCATCGCTCGTGCTCGTGTGCGGGCACGGGAGTCGCGACCGGTGCTGCGCCCTCAGGGGCGCGGCGGTGTACGCAGCGCTTGCGGAAGAGCTCGACGACGAAGGCGTCTGGATCTCGTCTCACCAGGGCGGGCATCGTTTCGCGGCAAACGTGCTGGTGCTTCCCGCCGGGATCCAGCTCGGACGCGTGGCTCCGGACGCTGCCCGGCTCCTCGTCGCGCAGGCGCTCGCGGGGAGAATCGACCTCGCGCACTACCGCGGACGGACGTGCTTCGAGCCGGCGGTGCAGGCCGCCGAACGATTCGTCCGCGGGGAGAGCGCCCTCGAAGGTCTCGCAGACCTCGAGCTCGTCGGCACGGACGGCGACGCCGTTCGGTTCCGGGCGCGGGGCGGCTCCGAGTACGCCGTGAGCGTCCAGGAAGTCGAGGGCCCTGTCGTTCCCGCGAGCTGCGGCGCAGAGCCGAAGCCGCAGCGCGCGTTTGCGGCAAGGTTGCGCTGACTAGCCGCGGCTCGCTCCTACACGAGGGCGGCGCCGGACCCCCGAGCGCGAGAGCTACCCCGCGAGCCGATGCGTGTGGTCGGTGATCCAGACGATCGTGCTCGGTGTGCCCTTCGCCGGCTTCCCGATGACGAGCAGCGGCCCGAACACGAAACGCACCCAGCTCTGCGCGGCGAGCGCGCCCGGGGCCGAGATCGTCCCCTGCCACGCCTGTCCGGACTCCAAGACCTTGGGAAGACTCGGCTCGAAGCGCACGACCTGTCTCACCGGAGGGAGCGTGCCCTTCTGGTTGCGCTCGTCGAGCTCCGACGCGGAGCTCGACGAGAAGAGCATGAGGCCGAACGAGCGGTCGATCGTCGCTCGGGGGTCGCCGACGTCATACGCGTTCGACGTGTGGTTCGCGATCCCGATCCGTGCCTTCCAGCCGCCGTGGAGCACCTGCATGCGGTCGACGGTGAAGACGAGATTCTGCCTCGTCGAGCCGTACAGCTCTCGCCAGCCGAGCCTGGCGCTCTGTGGGCTGGCTGCGGCGCTCACGTCCGACGGCGGCGCTTCGACGCGGAGGTCGCGCACGATCGAGGTGACCACGAAGGCGGCGAATGCCGCTCCGAGCGCGATCAGGACGACGAGCGTGCTCTTTCGCACCTGCGAATGCTCGCACACGCTCCTCCCGGCATCTGGAGTCCGGGCCTCGCCTCTCCGGGAGCGTCTCGGAGGACGTGCCGGGTAGACTCGCGCGCGCCGTGGATCTCTTCGAGCACCAGGGGAAGGAGCTCTTCGCGAAGTTCGGGATCCCGGTCTCGGACGGGCGCCTCGCGACGACGCCGGAGGAAGCGCGATCGGCCGCGGAGGCGCTCGGCCCTCCCGTCGTCGTGAAAGCGCAGGTGCTGATCGGCGGACGCGGCAAGGCGGGAGGCATCAAGCTCGCCGAGACCGCGGACGAGGCCGAGGCGCACGCACGCGAGATCCTCGGTATGGACATCCGCGGGCACACGGTCGGGAAGCTCTGGATCGAGCGGGCCTCCGAGATCGCGCGCGAGTACTACCTCTCGCTGGCGCTCGACCGGAGCGCGAAGAAGCCGCTCTTCATGTTCACGACGCAGGGCGGCGTCGACATCGAGGAGGTCGCGGCCACGACGCCGGACGCGCTCGTGCGCCTCCACGTCGACCCGCTCGCCGGCTGCCAGCCCTGGCACGGACGGCGTCTCGTCCACGACGGCGGGGTCACCGACCCCGGCGAGCAGAAGCAGATCGCCGCCATCGTCGGCCGCCTCTACGCCGCGTTCGTCGGCTGCGAGGCGATGCTCTGCGAGATCAACCCCCTCATCGTCACCACCGACGGCGAGGTGCGGGCGCTCGATTCGAAGTTCACGGTCGACGACAACGCGCTCTTCCGCCAACCCGAGATCGCGGCCATGCGCGACGCCAGCGGCGGGGATCCGCTCGAGGCCCTCGCACGCGAGAAGGGCGTCACCTACGTGAAGCTCGACGGAGAGGTCGGCGTGCTCGGGAACGGAGCCGGGCTGACGATGTCGACCGTCGACGTCGTCTCGTTCGTCGGCGGGCGAGCGGCGAACTTCTGTGACCTCGGCGGCGGAGGTGGCGCCCAGGGCGTCGTGGACGCGCTCGAGGTGATCACGAGCGACCCACAGGTGCGGGCGATCGCGTTCAACATCTTCGGCGGGATCACGCGCTGCGACGAGGTTGCACGCGGGATCCTGCAGGCGCTCGGACAGATGGAGATCGCGCTGCCGATCGTCGTCAGGCTCGACGGCACGAACGCGGACGAGGGAAGACGGCTGCTCGAGGAGGCCGGTTCGCCGAACCTGCACGTGGAGGCGACGATGCTCGACGGCGCGCGACGCGCGGTGGAGCTGGCGGCAGCGGCCTGATGGCGATCCTCGTCGACTCGGACACGCGGCTCGTCGTCCAGGGCCTGACGGGCTCGGAGGGGCGCTTCCACGGGCTCCGGAACCGAGCGTACGGAACCCTGGTGGTGGCGGGGGTCACGCCGGGGAAGGGCGGTCAGGACGTAGAGGGGATCCCGATCTTCGACACCGTCGCCGCCGCCGTCTCGGAGGCGGGCGCCAACACGGCGATGGTGTTCGTTCCGGCGCCGTTCGCCGGAGACGCGATGTGGGAGGCGATCGACTCGGGCGTCCACACCGTCATCTGCATCACCGAAGGCGTGCCCGCGCACGACATGTTGCGCATCCACGCGTACGTCGAGAACCGCGACGTGATCCTCATCGGGCCGAACTGCCCGGGTGCGCTCTCGCCCGGGAAGGCGAACGTGGGGATCATCCCGGCGGAGATCTTCCGCGAGGGCGCCGTCGGCCTCGTCTCGCGCTCGGGAACGCTCACGTACCAGATCGGGCACGAGCTCACGCAGCTCGGGCTCGGAAACTCGACGATCGTCGGGATCGGCGGCGATCCGATCGTCGGCTCGTCCTTCGTCGACGTGCTCTCGCGCTTCGAGGCCGATCCCCAGACCGAGCAGGTGGTCATGGTCGGCGAGATCGGAGGCGACGAAGAGGAGAAGGCGGCGGCCTTCATCGAGGCGGAGATGACGAAGCCCGTCGTCGCGTACATCGCCGGCTTCACCGCGCCGCCCGGCAAGACGATGGGGCACGCGGGAGCGATCATCTCCGGCTCCGCGGGGACGGCGCAGGCGAAGAAGGAGGCGCTCGAGGCCCGCGGCATCCGTGTCGGCACCACGCCGACCGAGACCGCGGGCCTCGTCGCCGAGCTGGTCCGCGCCTGACGCACGACGAGCTCGTCTTCTCCGCCAGCGGCACGCACGGTCGTCGTCGCGGGCGCGTCCCGGGGCGCCGGCACGCGCACGCGCTCGAGCGCCACGGATTCGACCTTCGCTTCGCTGGCGGACGCGTTCGGCCCGCTGGCTAGGCTCTCGCGATGCCGCCGATCTCCTTCGCCCGCGGAGCGCCTGCGCTCGACCTGATCCCCGCCGCGGAGCTCGCGGACTGCGCCCACGAGGTCGCCCTGCGCGAGGGCGCGAAGGTATTCGCGTACGGTCCCGTCGGCGGCTACGAGCCGTTGCGCGAGTGGGTCGCCGCCCGGCACGGAGTCGAGCCCGGCCGCGTCGTCCTCACCATGGGGGGCCTCCTCGGGTTCGTCCTCTTCGCCGAAGAGGCGCTCGGGCGACGCCGGGGCCCGGTCCTCGTCGAAGGCCCGACCTACGACCGTCCGCTGACCATCCTGGCCCGCAAGGGCGTCGAGCTCGTCTCGGTCGCGATGGACGACGAGGGCCTCGATCCGGAGGCGCTCGAATTCGAGCTCGCGCGCACGCCGGAGAGCCCCTCCTTCCTGTACACGATCCCGACCTTCCAGAACCCGAGCGGGCGCACGCTCTCGGGCGAGCGCCGGCGCCGGATCGTCGAGATCGCCGCCGAGCACGACCTGCCGGTCCTCGAGGATGACCCGTACGGCCTCGTCCGCTTCGAGGGCGAGCCCGAGCCTTCGCTGCTCGAGCTGGAGGGCGGCGAGCGCGTCACCCATACGTCGTCGTTCTCCAAGACCGTCGCGCCGGGACTGCGCACGGGCTACTTCGTGCTGCCGGCCGCCGAGGCGGCGGCCTTCGAGCGTCGTGCGGTCTCGACGTACATCTCCCCGCCCTACTTGACGCAGGCGACGATCGCCGAGTTCGTCGCGCGCGGCCGCTTCGAGCCGAATCTGGAGAGGGTGCGAGGCCGGTTGCGCGAGCGCCGCGACGCGATGCTCGGAGCGCTCGAGCGGACGTTCCCGGAGGACGCGTCCTGGAGCCGGCCGAGCGGCGGCTACTTCGTCTGGCTGGAGCTGGACGACGAGCAGGACGTGTCGGATCTCGCCGGACGCGCCGAGGACCTGGGGGTCGCATTCGTCCGCGGGTCGGACTTCTTCCCACCCGGCTCGGAGCTCGGCCGCTCGGCTGCACGTCTCGCGTTCAGCTTCGAGCCTCCGGAGCGGATCGTCGAGGGTGTCGAGCTGCTCGCGAGCCTAGTTGGCTGACGCCCGCTGCTTGCGGCGCTGCCGCCAGCCGTCAGAGAGGAAGCCTGCCGCGAAGCCGATCCCGAGGCAGAGGATGATGAGGACGAGCTTCGAGATCTTCGTCGAGAAGAAGACGAAGCTGATGTCGACCTGCTCCTTGTTGAGGAGCGCGATGAGGACCGCGTACAGCGCGAGCCCGCCGAAGATGATCAGCCGCCACGGCGTACCCTGCTTCGCGGGCGCCTTGCCCTCCATGAGGAGGACTCTAGTACCCGCCGGCTCAGGCGGCAGCGCCGACGGCGACGTGAGGGCGCGGTCGCGGGACGAGCTGCGGCTGCTTCGGCGGGAGCAGGGAGCCGACCGAGGCGGCGCGGAACGTCGGACACGGCACGTTCTCCGTCAGCGCGCACAGCCCCTCGCGCCTGAAGTAGCACTCGTCGCAGGTGACCTCTGGGCGTCTCTTCGACATGTTCCGGGGAGGTCGCCCCTCAACGACCAGGTGCCATTGTCCCGAGCCGGTCGGGGGAGACAAGAGGTGCGCGGGCGAAATCGGCCGCAATTTGCGCGTGTTCTCAGGACCGACGAAAGCCCTGCAAACTCAGCATTTCAGGTCTGCCGTTTGCAGAAAGCGCAACGCCTGTTGAAAACTCCGCACAGGGACGATGCGCAGGCCACCCGCATTCTCGCGCGCTTCCTGCGCGTTCTCCCCGGCCGGGACGAGGAAGACATCCACATGCGCGCGACGCGCGCCGATCGTCTTCTGCTTGAGCCCTCCGACCGGGAGGACGTCGCCCTCGAGATCGAGCTCTCCGGTGGCGGCGACCCGGCAGCCGTGGGTCACGTTCCGTCCGAGCTTGCGCGCGATCTCGAGCGCGAAGGGAAGTCCCGCCGACGGCCCGCGTACCGCACCGAGGTCGATGTGCACCTTGCGCGGAAGGACGATGTGCGCGTCCTGGTCGACCTCGATGCCCACGATCGGGCGTTTCCGGTCCTCGGGCGCCGGGATCGTGCCCATGGTCAGGTCGACCTTCTCGCCGCCGCGTCTCACGGTGAGGGTCACCTTCTCGCCAGGCTTCCGCTTGCCGATCTCCTTCCGCACCTCGTCCGTCGTCCGGACGGCGACGCCGTCCACGGCGACGATGACGTCGCCTTCGCGGAGCTTCCCCGCCGCCGGCGCATCGGATGCCACTCCGATGACGAGCGCGCCCGTCGGCGTGGCGACGACGTCGTAGCCGAGCGCGCGCAGCGCGACCGCCGGCGCTACGAGCTCGGACCGCTGGATCTCCTCCTCGCTCTGGTTCACCTGCTGCGCCTCGGACGTGCCCTGGGGGAGGTAGTCGCGCTCCGGAATGACCGTCGCTCCGTCGGGCCGCGTGAACGGGAGCAACTGCTCGAGCAGCGACGTCCTGCGGACGAAGACGTCGACGAAGTAGATGTCCCCTTTGCCCTGTGCCTTCGCTCCTTGCACCTGGATGTAGCCTCCGAGCGGGCTCGCCTTGTGCGGGACGAAGAGGAAGTCGCGCGCCGGGATCGCGAACAGGACGGCCACGACGAGCCCGACGGCGCCGATGACCACGAGCGCCCCGTAGAACCGCTTCGTCCTCATGTCAGACCAGCCCGCGCGTGAGCCCGCCGTCGACGGCGACGACCGTGCCGGTGACGTAGGCGGCGCCGTCCGAGCAGAGGAACGCGACGACGTCGCCGATCTCGCGTGCGGTGCCGAGACGGCGAAGCGGGATCGTGGCGAGGTCGGCCTCGCTCGGGCCGTCCGGATACACCTCGCGGATCCGGTCGGTGTCGATCCGGCCGGGCGCGATCGAGTTGACCGTGATTCCCTTCGGCCCGAGCTCGCGCGCGAGCGTCTTCGCCCAGCCGACCACGCCAGGGCGCACCGCGTTCGAGAGCGCGAGCCGGTCGGTCGGCTCCCGGACGGTGCTCGAGGTCACGTTGACGATCCGTCCGTGCGCGCTCCGCTCGAGGTGGGGGAGGCAGAAAGCGGTCAGCCGGACCGCGGACACGAGGAGGAGCTGGACTGCGCTTTCGATCGACTCCTCGTCCAGCTCGAGCGCCGTCGTCCGGGGCGGCCCGCCCGAGTTGTTCACGAGGATGTCGACGCCGCCGAATGCCTCGACCGTCGTCGAGACGAGCCGCTCGAGGTCGCCCGGAACCGTGACGTCTCCACGGACGGCGAGGCCCCCGAGTCGCTCCGCCTCTCGCTCGAGTACGTCCCGGCGGCGCGCGAACATCGCGACGCTCGCGCCGCTTCCCGAGAGCGCCTCTGCGATTCCGAGCCCGATGCCCGCCGACGCGCCGCAGACGATCGCGGTCCTTCCGTCGAGCGAGAAGTCCATCGCTACTTCCTCTTCAGCACTTGGACGACCTCGCGGACGGCCGCCGCGGACGCTTTGAACATCGAGCGCTCCTCGGCCGTGAGCTTCAGCTTGACGACGTCCTCGACGCCGGCTGCGCCGAGTTTCGCCGGCACGCCCATGTACAGGCCACGCACGCCGTACTCGCCTTCGAGATAGGCCGTGCACGGCAGCACGCGCTTCTGGTCGAGGCAGATCGAGTCGACCATCTGCGCGGCGGCCGCACCCGGTGCATACCAGGCCGAGGTGCCGAGCAGATCGACGATCTCGCCGCCGCCGAACTTCGTGCGCTCGACGAGCTTGCGGATCTTCGCCTTCGGCATGAGCTCGGCGAGGGGGATCCCACCGACCGTCGTCGCGGAGACGACGGGAACCATCTGGTCCCCGTGGCCGCCGAGCACCATCGCCGTCACGTCGCGGACGGATACGTCGAGCTCCTGCGAGATGAAGGCCGAGAAGCGCGCGGTGTCGAGGATCCCCGCCATCCCGACGACCCGCGGCTTCGGGAAGCGGGAAACGGCCTTCGCGACATGGCACATCGCATCGAGGGGGTTCGAGACGACGACGAGAACGGATTTCGGAGAGCGGCGCACGATCTCGCGTGTCACCGAGGACACGATCGCCTCGTTCGTCGCGACGAGGTCGTCGCGGCTCATGCCCGGCGAGCGCGGCTTCCCCGCGGTGATGACGACGACGTCCGAGCCCGCGGTCTCGTCGTACCCGTTCGACCCCGCGATCGCAGGCTCGTAGCCGAGCACCGACCCCGCCTGGTTCATGTCCAGCGCCTTGCCCTGGGGGTAGCTCGGGATGATGTCGACGAGCGCGACGTCGGCATAGTCGCGGCGCGCGACCTCCTGTGCGCAGGTCGCGCCGACGTTCCCGGCTCCGACGACGGTCACCTTCTTCCTCATCTGCTCCCCTCTCTGGGCTCCGTCTCAGGCTGAGTCGCCGTCGAGCGCGGCGACGATTGCGTCTGCGTACTGCGAGGTCCCGACGGCGGTCGGATCGTCGCGCTTCGGCTTCAGGTCGTAGGTCACGTTGCGGCCCTCGGCGATGACCGCGGCGACGGCCGCCTCGAGGCGCTCTGCCGCCTCCCGTTCGCCCAGGTGGTCGAGCATGAGCTTGCCGGAGAGGATCATCGCCGTCGGGTTCACCCTGTTCAGGCCGGTGTAGCGCGGCGCCGAGCCGTGCGTCGCCTCGAAGACCGCCGCCTTGTCCCCGATGTTCGCGCCGGGTGCGACCCCCAGGCCGCCGACGAGGCCCGCGGTCATGTCGCTCACGATGTCCCCGTACAGGTTCGGGAGCACGAGCACGTCGTACTCCTCCGGGCGCTGGACGAGCCCCATGCAGAGCGCGTCGACGAGAACCTCGCGCGACGAGATGTCCGGGTAGTCCGCCGCGACCTCGCGGAAGACGGACAGGAAGAGCCCGTCCGTGAACTTCATGATGTTCGCCTTCGTGACGCCGGCGACCTCACTCCGGCCGTTCGCGCGCGCGTACTCGAAGGCGAAGCGGATGATGCGCTCGGAGGCGCCCCGGCTGATCGGCTTGACGGAGATGCCGGAGCCGGGGGCGATCTGCTTCGGCTGCATCCCGTTGAGCACCTCGATCACGCGCGCGGCGTCGTCGCTTCCCGCCTCGTACTCGATCCCCGCGTACAGATCCTCGGTGTTCTCGCGCACGACCACGAGGTCGACGTCGTCGTAGCGCGAGCGGACTCCGACGTACGACTTGCACGGCCGGATGCAGGCGTAGAGCTCGAGCTCGTGGCGCAGCGCGACATTCACCGAACGGAAGCCCGTGCCGATCGGTGTCGTGATCGGCCCCTTGAGCGCGATCCCGTTCTCCCGAATGGACTCGAGGGTCGCTTCGGGCAGCGGCGTGCCCGCCTCCTCCATGACGTCGACGCCCGCCTGGCGCACGTCCCATTCGAGGGCGACGCCCGTCGCCTCGAGGACGCGCCGCGTCGCTTCCGTGAGCTCGGGACCGGTCCCGTCCCCGGGGATGAGGGTGACGCGATGGGCCATGAGCGCCGGCCGATGGTACCTGGACACCCAGTCCATCCTGGGTCAGGTAGCGTCCGTTTCGATGAGTGAGGTAGCCGACTTCAAGCCCGGTCTCGAGGGCGTCGTCGCCGTCGAGACGGAGATCGCGGAGCCGGATCGGGAGGGGGGCGTCCTCCGGTACCGCGGCGTGGACATCGAGGATCTCGTCGGTCACCACCCGTACGAGAACGTCTGGGGCCTCCTCGTCGACGACGACCTCGACTCGGTCATGCCGGCGCCGGAACCGTACGAGCCCGTCCAGCTGACCGGAGACGCGCCCGCCGACCTCCAGGCCGAGACGGCACGGCTCGCCGGCGAGTGGAGGCTCGGCAAGCTCAATGAGATCTCGGATGCGCAGGCGCGCCAGGATCTCGGGAGGCTCTCGTCGCAGATGATGGGGATCGTCGCGCGTTCGGCCCGCGTCGCCGACGGACACACCGAGCCGGTACCGGACGACGTCGTCGGGCGTGGACGGACCGCTGCCGAGAAGTTCCTGCTCCGGTGGCGAGGCGAAGCGGACCCGAAAGCGGTCAAGGCCATCGACACCTATTGGATCTGTACGGCCGAACACGGGCTCAATGCGTCGACATTCACCGCACGCGTCGTCGCGTCGACCGGTGCCGACTGTGGAGCAGCTCTGTCGTCTGCCGTCGGGGCGTTGTCCGGCCCGCTGCACGGCGGCGCGCCGGCGTACGTGAAGCCGATGCTCGAGGAGGTGACCGCGATGGGCGACCCGGAGAAGTGGGTCCGGGACACGCTCGACTCGGGCAAGCGCATCATGGGCTTCGGCCATCGCGTCTACCGTGCCGAGGATCCGCGCTCGCGCATCCTCAAGCGCACCGCGCGCGAGCTGGGCTCGCCGCAGATCGAGGTCGCGGAGCAGCTCGAGGAGGTCGCGCTCGCAGAGCTCGAGCGGCGTCATCCCGAGCGGCCTCTGAAGACGAACGTCGAGTACTACTCCGCGCTCGTTCTCGACGTCGCCGAGATCCCCCCACCGCTCGCGCCCGCGATGTTCGCGTGCTCCCGCGTGGCCGGCTGGTCGGCGCACATCCTCGAGCAGAAGCGGACGGGGCGACTCTTCCGGCCGTCTGCGCGGTACGTCGGCCCGGCGCCACGCTCGCTGCAGCCGGCGTGACGCTGGCCGAGGCCGCAGCTCGAGCGGATTCCCTCGCCGAGTCCGGCGACGAGCGCGCGCTCGCGGTCATGCGCTCCGAATGGGACGACGAGATCGAGGCGGATGCGCGGAACGCCGACTACCGCGTGCGCTCGCAGGCCTATCGCGCGATAGCCCAGTTCCGGTTCCGCCAGAAGCTCGAGCTCCTGCGACGTGGGGTGGAGGACGAGAGCCCGGCGGCGCGGGGCTCTGCCTTGATCGCGCTCGAGGCGCTTTCCCGCACGCATCCGGGAGACGTCAACTCGTTCCGGCCCTTGCTCCACGAGCTGGCAGCACGCGATCCGAACGCCGCGGTGCGCCGCCTCGCGGTCATCTGCCTCAAGAACGGGAGCCCGCAGCGCGACACGATCCAGCTCCTCGAGGGGATCGCGGAATCCGACGACGCCGATGCCGACCTGCGCAAGACGGCCGGCGCCGTCGCGAACGGGCTCCGTAAGAAAGCGGTCGCAAAGTGAGTGTGCTCGTCGCCGTGGTCATGGGCTCGAAGTCGGACTGGGAGACGATGGAGCACACGGTCGCCACCCTCCGGTCGCTCGAGATCGAGCACGACGTGCGGGTGCTCTCCGCCCACCGGACGCCGGACGCGCTCGAGGCCTTCGTCACCGACGTCGAGGAACGAGGCTGCGAGGTGTTCGTCGCGGCGGCGGGAGGCGCTGCGCACCTGGCCGGCGTCGTCGCGTCGAAGACGCTGAAGCCCGTGATCGGCGTCCCGATGGGATCGGCGCTCGGCGGGCTCGACTCGCTCCTCTCGACGGTGCAGATGCCGGCTGGCATTCCGGTCGCGACGGTCGCGATCGGCCGCGCTGGAGCTGTGAACGCGGCGCTTCTCGCAGCAGCGATCCTCGCCCGCATGGACGAGGAGCTCGAGGGGCGGCTTCGCAGCTACCGGCAGGAGCAGGCGGAGGCCGTGCTCGACGTCGGCGACCCGAGCGCGTAGCCACTCCGACACCAGACCGATGACTTCTGCCGTGTCCGGTCGTCTACCGTGACGAGAGAGCCGGCGCGGCCGCCGCGCCGGAACGACCTGAAAGGAGGCTCGATGCCCGGTCAGATGGTGCACATCGAGATCCCGGCGGACGACACCGGAACGAGCCGCGAGTTCTACGGCTCGCTCTTCGGATGGAGCTTCGAGGAGTTCCCCGGCCCGTCCGAGTACCACATCGCTCGCATCGACGACCAGTCCGGCGCGGCCGTGTCGAACATGGAGCCCGGCAAGCACGGGACGCGGACGTACTTCAACGTGGACGACATCAACGCCGGCGCCGCCAAGGTGAGCAAGCTCGGCGGCACCGCGGACGCGCCGATGCCGGTGCCGAGCATGGGCTGGTTCGTCACCTGCAAGGACCCGCACGGAAACGAGTTCGGCCTCTGGCAGACCGATCCGGCGGCGTCGATGCCCGAGAGCTAGTCGAAGGAGCGGCGGGCGGCGCCTCACGGGGCGCCGCCGAGCGCCGTCGGGTCAGGACGACGACGACTCGGGCTCGATCGGCCGCGGCGACGGCCGCGACGTGCGGCGCGCGTGGGGGTGAGCGAGGAAGTAGACCTCTCGGCGCCGCCGATCCGAGATGTGCGTGTAGCGCTCGGTCGTCCCGAGGTCGGCGTGGCCGAGCATCTCCTGGACGCTCCGCAGGTCGGCGCCCCCTTCGAGCAGGTGCGTCGCGAACGAGTGGCGGAGGAGATGCGGGTGGACGCGGGTCGGGTCGAGCCCGGCCCGGTCCGCGAGCTTGCGGAGGATGAGGAACGCGCCGGCGCGGGTCAGCGGGCCACCCCGCGCGTTCAGGAAGAGCTCAGGCCGGTAGCGCCGGTCGAGGTGGGGTCGCCCGAGCGCGAGGTAGCGGCGCACGGCTTCTGCGGCCGGGCGTCCGAGGGGGACGATCCGCTCCTTTCCGCCCTTTCCCACGACGCGGACGATCCTCGCGTCGATGTCGACGCCCATCCGCTCGAGGCCCATCGCCTCGGAGACGCGGAGGCCTGCTCCGTAGAGGAGCTCCACGAGCGCGCGATCGCGGAGCGCGCGCGGCGTCGTTCCCGTGGCGGCGTCGATGAGGCGCTCGGTCTCGGCCGGTGACAGCGCTCGCGGCAACGTGCGCGCCCGTCGCGGCAACCGAAGTGCGGATGCGGGGTTGTCCTCGCGGTTGCCGATAAGGACCTCGTGACGGAAGTAGGTACGGGTCGTGGAGACCCGACGCGCGAGAGTGGACTGGGCGAGGCCGTCGGCACGCATCCTGGCCACCCAGCGCTCGAGGTCCTCGACGCTCGCCTTCGCAACAGGGCGGTCGAGGAACTGGCCGAGCGCCGCGAGGTCGCGGCGGTACGCGTCGACCGTGCGCGGCGAGCGCCGCGCCGTGAGGGAGAGCAGGAAGCGCTCGACGTCGGGGTCGGAGCCGGTCACGGGGCGCAACCGGATTCGGCGGCAGGGCGGCGGCTCCTCTCCCGGGCTATCGTGCTCGCCCTGCGCCCCCGCGTCGTCGCGCCGGTCCTCGTCGTCCTCGCCGCGCTCCTGGCGGGCGCTCTGCCGACCCGTGCGCACGCCTCGCAGCTGATCGCCAGGGACACGTCGGGTGAGCGACTGGCCGTCTCGCGCGACGGGAAGGCCGTCGTCACGTACCGCGCCGCAGGCCGTGTCCACCACGTCCTCGCCTGGGGCGCCGTCGACGCGCTCGCGCCCTCGGAAACCCGCCCGCAGGTCGCCTTTCGCCTCGACTACTCCGGTGGCTGGGGGTCGTCACACCGGGCCGTGTGGAAGACCTTGCGCAACGCCTGCGGCGCGTACACCGGGCCGCGGCTCCCGTACCTCGTCACCGCGTGCACCGCGCCCGACGGCTCGTTCTGGGCGCTCCAGCGCTGGCAGCGTCTCCGCGCGAACTTCGGGCTGCCGCCCGCACGAGCGGGCCACGACGCCTGGGAGCTTCGGCTCTCCCACTGGACCGGGCCCGTCGCCCGCCTCGAGGTCTGGCTCGACTGGAGCTACAGCGGCCGCTTCCACCATCTCTTCGGGCGTCTGACGTATCGCGGTCAGCCCGTGTACGGCTACCGGACGACGCCGAGCGGCGACCCCCTCGACGACTACGGGCGCGTGCTCTACCTCGACACGCTCGACTCCGCGTACGGGCCGGGTTGGCGACGCGAGAACGGCTTCGTCGCGCGGCGCCCGAACGGGATGTTCTGTTACGGGTTCGTGCCGCATCGGGCGCCGACGGGCGACGTACGCGCGCCGGGAAACGGGCGCAGGTACCGGATCTCGGTGAGCGGCCCGGGAGTGACGCCGGACGTCGCGTGGGAGGGGCCGGCCCTCGGCGACTACGACTCCTCGAACGCGGCCGATCAGGAGCTCGAGAGCCGCATGAACGCGCTCCAGACGCAGCTGTTCGCCGGCTCCAGCGGCGGATGCCATACGTAGTGCGCAAGGCCGGAACCCGCGCACCACGCGGCTTCCGGTCGCGCGGGATCCCTGAAGCGCTGCCGCCTCGCGGCCGCGACCGCACCTCCTATCCCTAGCCGCTACTCCTCACGACCGCGGATGCGCGCTGTCGTAGACGCGGCGGAGGCGCCGGGCGTCGACATGGCTGTAGATCTGCGTCGTCGAGAGGGAGGCATGCCCGAGAAGCTCCTGGATCGTCCGCAGGTCTGCGCCGCCCTCGAGCAGGTGCGTGGCGAATGCGTGACGCAGGCGGTGCGGGTGGCGGACGAGCCTCCGGATCGTGCTCGTGTCCAGGCGCCGTCCGCGCGCGGAGAGGAAGAGGGCGCCCTCGGCACCCTGTGCGAGCGCGGGACGGCCGTCCCGCAGGTAGCGGCCGACGTGATGCGCAGCTTCCTCGCCGAGCGGCACCGCGCGGTCCTTCCCGCCCTTTCCGTGGACGTGGATCGCTTCGCGCTCGAAGTCGACGTCGGCCAGGTCGAGCGCCACGGCCTCGGCGCTCCGAAGCCCACCCGAGTACACGAGCTCGAGCAGCGCGCGGTTGCGGAGCGCGAGCGGCGACTCTCCGTCCGCGACCTCTAGGAGCGCGTCTATCTCCGCGATCTTCGGTGCGTCGGGGAGCCGGCGCGGGCGCCGGGGCGCAAGCGTGGCGTCGGGGACGCGGGTTGGACCGAAGGAGAAGCGCAGGCATGCGCGGATCGCGGCCAGCCTCCGCGCGACCGAGCTCGGCGCCAACCTGCGTCGCCCCTGGCCGAGGTCCGTGACGTAGTCAGCGAGAACGCGAGTGTCGACCTGGTCGAGTACGAGGCCGCGCTCGGCGAGCCAGCTCGAGAACGCAGCGAGGTCCGAGGCGTAGGCGCGTCTGGTCGCATCCGCGAGCCCGCCGCTCTCGAGGAAGCGATCGATCGCCTCGTCGGTGGTCACCCCGCGGGGTTCGCCGCGGCGAGCGGGACGCCTCCGGTGGTGGCGGTTCTCAGCCCGTGGCGAGCGCCGCTCGCCCGGCGGGAGTCGGGCTCACACTCGCGGGTTTCCCCGGTGTGTCACGAACGACCCGCACGAGCCCGTCGTGGAGTGCGTCCTCCCAGATCGTCAGCTTCGGACACGAGCTCCTCCACGCCTCGATCGTCTCGGCGTAGCTCCGCGGTCGTACGGACAGCCAGTCGAGCAGCTCGCGCGTCTGCGCGGACACCGTCGGGCCGGTGAGCACCTGCTCCATGCCCACAGCGTAGTCGCACGTCCTTACTCGTCCCCTCTCCGCGGCCGGGAGCGGCGGTACCGTGAGGGGAGATGAGGACCGGAGCAGCGGTCGTCGTGATGCTCGTCGCAGTCACCGGATCGTCGGCCGCATCGAGCCGGGCAACCGCTCAGCAGGCGGGGCCGCGGGTCACGTTCTTCGGCGACTCGGTCGCAGGCTCGATCGCCTACGTGTCCCAGGCGCGCGAGATCCTGGGCGACGGCCTCGACCTCCGTCTCGAGCTCGCACCCTGCCGGCGGGTCGCGTCCCTCAGCTGCCCGTACATGGGGACGCGGCCCCCATCGGTGTTCGACGTCGTGCAGGCGTCGGCGCCGGCGGACCTCGGGGATATCGTCGTCGTCGACGTCGGCTACAACGAGACGGCGCTCAACTACGGGAGCGCCATGGCGACGGTCCTGCAGGCGCTCCTGGCGCGCGGTGTCGACCACGTCGTCTGGGTCGAGCTCCGCAGGCAGACCGACAACTACCGCGCGATCGACGACACGATCGAGGCGCAGGCCCGCCGCTTCCCGCAGGTCCAGGTGGCCGATTGGGACGCGGCGAGCAAGGGCCACGACGACTGGTTCAACGACGACGGCCTGCACCTGAAGGCCGCAGGGGCGGTGGGATTGGCGCTCTTCGTGCGGCCGTTCGTCTTCGCCGCCTGCGGCAGCGCGTGTCAGCCCGTGGCGCCGCCGCCCGGCGAGGCTCCCAAGAACACGCGGCTGCCGTCGCTTCGCGGCAGCGCTGTTGTCGGGCGCCAGCTGACGTGCGTGCCCGGCGCGTGGGGCGGGACCGCCCCGATCGTGTTCGTGTACGGCTGGCTCCGGCACGGGCACGTGATTCCGCGCGCGGCGGGCCGTACCCGGCACCTCGTGGCAGCCGATCGAGGACAGCGGATCGCCTGTCGCGTCTCGGCGGGGAACGCGTCCGGCTCGGCGCAGGCCGTCTCGAAGGCGCGGCTCGTACGCGGCGCCCCGTAGCACCGGTCGCTTGAGGCAGGCTTAGAGACGTGCCAGGACGCCGCTTCGATCGCTTCGGCTCCTCCGGGGAGCCACCGGAGCGGCCAGCCGACCCCGCCGTGCGCAAGGCGAATCTCCGTCGGATCATCCGGCTCTTCCGCCCGTACCGGCCGAGGCTGTCGGCCGTCGGTGCGCTAATCGTCGTCTCTGCCGGACTCGGAGTGCTCTCGCCGTTCCTGCTCCGCGACGTTCTCGACGTCGCGATCCCCGACCAGAACATGAGGCTGCTCAGCCTCCTCGTGGCCGGGATGGTGGGGATAGCCCTCACGACGGGGGCGATCGGCGTCTGGCAGACGCTCCTCTCGAATCAGGTCGGGCAGAACGTGATGCACGACCTGCGGACGCAGGTCTACCGCCACCTGCAGCGGCTCTCGCTCGCGTTCTTCACCCGCACGCGCACGGGGGAGGTGCAGAGCCGGATCGCGAACGACATCGGCGGGATCGAGAACGTCGTGACCTCGACCGCGACGTCGGTGCTCTCGAACGTGACCACGGTGCTGGCGACGATCGTCGCGATGATCTTCCTCGACTGGCGGCTGGCGGCGTTCGCGCTCGCCCTGCTGCCGCTGTTCGTCTTCCTCACGAAGCGGGTCGGCGACCAGAGAAAGAAGGTCACGGCCGAACGCCAGGTGTCGCTCGCGGACGTGTCCTCGATCGTGCAGGAGTCGCTCTCGGTCTCGGGGATCCTCCTCGGGAAGACGATGGGGCGCTCCGACGACCTCGCTGAGCGCTTCACCGACGAGTCCGCCCGCCTCGCGGAGCTCGAGGTGCGGAGTCGCATGACCGGGCGCTGGATGATGGCCGCGATCCAGACGACGTTCGCGGTCATGCCCGCGCTCGTGTACTGGTTCGCCGGCTGGACGATCTCGCGCGGCGACGGCGCGATCTCGATCGGAACCCTGGTCGCGTTCACGACCCTGCAGACACGTCTCTTCTTCCCGATCGGGAGTCTCCTCGGCGTCCAGCTCGACGTGCAGAGCTCGCTCGCGCTCTTCGACCGCATCTTCGAGTACCTCGACCACCGCGTGGAGATCGTCCCGGGACCGCGCTCCTCGGCGACGCGCCTCGCGGCGAGGTCGAGCTCGATCGTGTCTGGTTCCGCTACGACGACGCGGCCTGGACGCTGCAGGACGTGTCCTTCCGTGTTCCGCCCGGGACGAAGACCGCGCTGGTCGGAGAGACGGGCTCGGGGAAGACGACGTGCGCCTACCTCGTGGCGCGGCTCTACGACGCGACCGAGGGCAGCGTCGCGATCGACGGTATCGACGTCCGCGAGCTCACGTTCGAGTCGCTGACGTCTGCCGTCGGCGTCGTCTCGCAGGAGACGTATCTCTTCCACGCGTCGGTGCGCGAGAACCTCCGCTTCGCGAAGCCGACCGCCACGGACGAGGAGGTCGAGGACGCCGCCCGCGCCGCCCAGATCCACGAGCTCGTCGCCTCCCTCCCCGAGGGCTACGAGACGGTCGTCGGTGAGCGTGGGTACCGCTTCTCCGGCGGCGAGAAGCAGCGAATCGCGATCGCGCGGACGATCCTCCGAAATCCGCCGGTGCTCGTCCTCGACGAAGCGACCTCGTCCCTCGACACGCAGACCGAGCGGCTCGTCCAGGAGGCGCTCGAGCGGCTCTCCGAGGGCCGGACGACGATCGCGATCGCGCACCGGCTCTCGACCGTCCGCGACGCCGACCAGATCGTCGTCCTCGATCGTGGGCAGGTCGTCGAGGTCGGGAGGTACGACGAGCTCGTCGCCCGCGGAGGCCGCTTCGCCGTGCTCGCCGCGCGTGACGGGGAGATCCCCGCCGACGGCGTGCTCGAGCCCACCGGCGCAGGCTGAGACGCTCGAACCGCGCTTTTGCGGTGACCGCGCGTACCATAGGGCGGTCGTTCCATGGGCAGCGCGCGCACAGGGACATTCCGATGATCGCCACCGTTCCCGGCCGGGGCGGGCTCGAGGACCACGGGATCCCGGGCGACGGGCGCGTCTACTGGCAGCCGACGACCTCGCAGCTCTACTCGCACGCGCTCGCCCGCGGCGAGGCGGCGCTCGCCGAAGGAGGACCCCTCGTCGTCGACACGGGCAGGCACACGGGTCGCTCGCCGAAGGACAAGTTCATCGTCCGCGAGCCGGGGTCCGAGGATCGCATCTGGTGGGGCGACACGAACGCGGAGATCTCCGAGGAAGGCTTCGAACTCCTCCGGGACAAGGTGGCCGCGCGCCTCGGCGAGGGCGACGTCTACGTGATCGACGCGTTCGCAGGCGCCGATCCGGCGCACAGGCTCGCGGTGCGCGTCATCTCCGAGAGCCCGTGGCACGCGCTCTTCGCGAAGACGCTCTTCATCGATCCCGCCGACGCGGAGCTCGAGGGCTTCGAGCCGGACGCGCTCGTCCTGCACGCGCCCTCGGTCACCGCCGAGCCGGACGAGGACGGCACGCGCAGCGGGACGTTCGTCCTGCTCCACCCGTCACGGCTCGAGGTCGTGATCGGCGGCACCTACTACGCGGGCGAGATCAAGAAGTCGATCTTCACGCTGATGAACGACCGGCTCCCGCTCGACGGCGTGTTCCCGATGCACTGCTCGGCGAACGTCGGCGATGACGGCTCGGTCGCGATCTTCTTCGGGCTCTCGGGCACAGGGAAGACGACGCTCTCCGCCGACCCGGAGCGGAGCCTGATCGGCGACGACGAGCACGGCTGGGGCGACGGGGGGGTCTTCAACTTCGAAGGCGGCTGCTACGCGAAGGTCATCCGCCTGTCCGAGGAGGCCGAGCCCGAGATCTTCAGGACGACCCGGACGTTCGGGTCGGTGCTCGAGAACGTCGTCATGGACGAGCGGGGGATCCTCGACCTCGACGACGACTCGAAGACCGAGAACACCCGCTCGGCGTACAAGCTCGAGCAGATCGCGAACGCGTTGCCGGCGAAGCGCGCGGGCCACCCGGGCACGGTCGTGCTTCTCACCGCGGACGCCTTCGGGATCCTCCCGCCGATCGCCCGCCTCACGCGTGACCAGGCGATCTACTGGTTCCTCTCCGGCTTCACGGCCAAGCTCGCCGGAACCGAGATCGGCGTCACCGAGCCGCAACCGACGTTCTCCGCGTGCTTCGGCGCGCCGTTCCTGCCCCAGCCTCCGGCGGTGTACGCGAAGCTCCTCGGCGAGAAGCTCGACCGCCACCGCACGACTGTCTGGCTCGTCAACACGGGGTGGACCGGCGGGCCGCACGGCGAGGGCCACCGCATGCCGATCCAGGCCACGCGCTCACTGCTCCGCACGGCGCTCTCGGGGTCGCTCGAGGAGGTGGAGTTCCGAACCGACCCGGTCTTCGGCTTCGAAGTGCCGGTCGAGGTGGCCGGCGTCGACTCCGCGCTCCTCGACCCGCGCTCCACCTGGCGCGACCCCGAGGCATACGACGTGAAGGCGCGCGAGCTGGCCGAGATGTTCCGGGCGAACTTCGCGAAGTTCGAGGGCATGAGCCCGAAGATCGCGGCCGCCGGGCCGCGCGCCTAGTTCGTCTACCCCAGACTCGTGCCAGAGTCGGCCGAGGGCGTCGAGACCTCGCGCCCGCCTTGGAGAGCCCCGAAACCGGATTCTTACGTTCCGTTCACACGTGCCTCGCTATAAGTGCCCCGTGCTGTCCGCGCGCACTCCGAGGTGGGTCGGAGCGGTCCTCGCGGGCGCCGTTCTCACGCTCGGCCTGGGAGTCCTGCAAGTGGGGTCTCCTGCGAAGGCCGCCTCGCCGAGCCCGGCGCTCCTCGCCCGCTCGGTGGAGGAGCCCGTCGGTACGGAGCTCCGCAGAGATGTTCTCGCCCGCACGGCCGGGGACTGGCGCGGCGGCCCGATCACGACGTCCACGGGCGACACCGTCACCGTCTACGTGTCGGACACCTACCCGCCGGACCAGGTGACGCCCGAGTACTGGGCGGAGTTCCTCGCGCATCTCACCCACGGGCCCGAGCTCTCGACCGTGAAGCTCTACGTCGCCCCCTTTGCCGAGGTCACCTCCATGTGCGGGCCACAGGCGCTCGGCTGCTACCAGGACGACGAGATCGTCGCCATCGGCGAGCCGTATGTGGACGGGACGACCCCGGAAGAGATCGTGCGGCACGAGTACGGGCATCACATCGCCTTCAGCCGTACGAACCCGCCCTGGGTCGCGGTCGACTGGGGCCCGAAGTACTGGGCGTCGTCCGAGAGCGTCTGCTCCAAGGTCGTCCAACACCTCGCGTATCCGGGGAACGAGAGCGAGGACTACCAGCTGAACCCCGGCGAGGCGTGGGCGGAGACGTACCGCCTCATGGACGAGCGGAAGGCGGGCATCACGACCGGGAGCTGGCAGATCGTCGCGCCGAGCTTCTACCCGGCCGACGCGCAGCTCCAGGCGGCCGAGAAGGACGTGGAGACGCCCTGGACAGGCGTGCAGACGCATCGCTACCGCAAGGTCTTCGCGGCCAGGACGAAGAAGGTATGGACGATCCCGGTGTCGACGCCGCTCGACGGAACGATCGGGGTCTCGGTCCTCCTGCCGAAGCGGAGCCAGAGCACGGTGGTGCTGACGTCCGCCGACGGCCGCACCGTCCTCGGACGAGCGGTGCGCTCGGGGGCGCGAACGCGACGGATCTCCTCGACGGTCTGCGGCCAGCGCTCGCTCTCCGTGCGCGTGACGCAGAAAGGCACGCTCGGGCCGGTCTCCGTCGTCGCGACGACTCCCTGAGGACGCGTCGCGTCGTTGCCCCCGCGCCGTCCGCCTCGTAGGGTGCGGACGGTCGGGGAGCGAGGAGTGAGATGACAGGGTCGACCGGGCGCGGGATCGTCGGGATGGCCGCGTTGGTGGGAATCGTGGTCGTGCTCACTGGCGCGGCAGGAGCCGGCACTGCGCGGGGCGAGCGCTTCCCCGTCCAGAACGTCGACCTGCGCTCGCTCGCCTCCGCGAGGCTCGTGTCAGGGGAGCGGAGGGCAGCAGAATCCGCGTCGACCTGGTGCGGCACGCCGACGCAGCAGGACCAGGCGCCGAACGCTACCGCCGGTAACGCGGTGCACTGGATCTACGCGATCCCCTCGGATGGGACCGACCGGTTCTCCACGTTCGCGAGCGCGATGCAGACGGACGCCGAGCTGATCGACGTGTGGTGGCGCGGCCAGGACCCGACGAGGACGCCGCGTGACGACCTCGCCCGGTTCCCGTGCGGCACGCAGCTCGATCTCTCGAGCGTCCGTCTCCCGCTCCCCGCCGCTCGCCTCGACAACGCCGCGAGATTCGAGGAGATCGTGGACGGCATCGTCGCGGCCGGATTCGGCTCAACGTTCGTGAAGTACGTCGTCTACTACGACGGGGCGATCTCCGAGCAGGGGCTGTGCGGACAGGGTGGGAGCGACACGACCGGGTTCGGCGCGGCCGTCGTCTTCACGCGCTCGTGCAGCGGGATCGCGCAGTCGCTCATCGCGGCGCACGAGCTCCTCCACACGCTCGGCGCGGTCCCGGACGGCGCGCCGCACGACTGTCCGCCGCCGAACAACGGCCACACCTGCGACACGACGACCGACATCATGTACCCGTTCGCCAGCCCCGTCCCGCTGTCGAGCGAGATCCTCGACCCGGGTCGGGACGACTACTACGGGCACTCGGGCTCGTGGCCGGACGTCCAGGACTCGAAGTGGCTCGTCCAGCTCGATCGCCAGGCTCCCTTCTCGCTCGCGATCGCCGGGCCGGGATCGGTGACGGCCGACGTCCCGGGCCTCCTCTGCACGCGGACGTGCACGACGACGTGGAACGCGGGCACGCAGCTCGACCTCGTCGCGACTCCCGCCGCAGGAGACAGGCTCGTTCGCTGGACGGGCTCGTGCACGGGAGCCGCCGCCTGCAGCGTCACGGTCGACCAGGGGGCGAAGGTGTCGGCGTTGTTCGCGCCGGCGACCTACCGACTCACCGTCTCCCGTGCGGGGCGAGGCACGGTCCGGAGCGCCCGCTCCGGGATCTCGTGCGCTCCGCGCTGCTCGAGCGCGTTTCCGTCGTACGTCCCGGTGCAGCTTCGGGCGACCCCCGCGCAGGGCTGGCGGTTCAGAGGCTGGGCGGGCGCGTGCCGTGGCTCGAAAGCCCTCTGCTCGGTCCCGATGACGAAGAACACGAACGCCCGCGCCGTCTTCGTCAGAGCCTGAGGGCCCGGCGCTTCCGGACCGGACGACGTCGGCGATTCGATAGCGTCCTTCACGTGGAAGCACGCCACGACGTCGTCGTGATCGGAGCGGGCTGCGCGGGGATGCGCGCGGCGATCGAGGCCTTCGATCTCGGCGCCGACGTCGCTCTCCTCTCCAAGATCCACCCGGTCCGCAGCCACTCCGGGGCCGCGGAAGGCGGCATCAACGCCGCCCTCGGGAACGCATCGGAGGACGACCCGGAGACGCACGCATACGACACGGTCAAGGGCTCCGACTACCTCGGCGACCAGGATGCGATCGAGATCCTGTGCGACGAGGCGCCGGGCGACGTGTACCAGCTCGAGCACTGGGGCGCCGTCTTCTCACGGACGGCGGACGGGAGGATCGCGCAGCGGCCGTTCGGAGCGGCGGGCGCGCCGAGGACCGCGTACGCCGCGGACATCACGGGGCATGTGCTCATCCACGTGCTCTACGAGCAGGTGATGCGGCGCTCGATCCCGACCTACGAGGAGTTCTTCGCGTGGAAGCTCGTGGTCGACGACGGGCGCTGTCAGGGCGTGATCGCATGGGACCTCCTGAACGGCGGCCTCGTGGCGATCGGCGCGAAGACCGTGATCCTCGCCACTGGCGGTGCCGGCCGCCTGTACACGGGGACGACGAACGCGTACGCCTGTACCGGCGACGGGATGGCGATGGCGCTCGACGCCGGTGTCCGGCTCAAGGACATGGAGATGATGCAGTTCCACCCGACGACGCTCGCGCCGACCGGGGTGCTCATCACCGAGGGCTGCCGCGGCGAGGGCGCCTACCTCCTGAACGCCCAGGCGGACCGGTTCCTCGTGAACTACGCGCCGAACGCGATGGAGCTCGCGTCGCGCGACGTCATCTCGCGCGCCGAGCAGGTCGAGATCGACGAAGGCCGCGGGATCGACGGGAACGTGCTCCTCGATCTCCGCCACCTCGGAGCCGAGAAGATCCTCGACCGGCTGCACGGAACCCGCGAGCTCTCGATGACGTTCGCCGGGGTCGACCCGATCTACGAACCGATCCCCGTTCGCCCGGGGGCGCACTACCACATGGGCGGCGTCGACACGGACGTCTGGGGGCGCACCGAGCTCGAAGGCCTCTACGCGGCGGGGGAGGTCGCCTGCGTGTCCGTGCATGGCGCCAACCGGCTCGGCGGGAACGCGCTCATGGAGACGATCACGTACGGCAAGCGGGTCGGCCGCCACGCCGCGGAGTGGGCGCTCTCGAACACGACCGTCCAGGTTCCGGAGTCGGTCGAGGCCGACGCCGAGCGCGAGCTCTCGATCCTGCTGGAGCGGAAGGACGGCGAGCGGCCGTGGAAGATCCGCGACGAGCTGGCGTCGACCATGCACGAGAACTTCGGAGTCTTCCGGCGGGAGGAGCAGATGCTCGAGCAGGGGAGGATCGTCGACGCGCTCCGCGAGCGCTACGAGCACATCGTCGTCGAGGACAAGGGCGATGTCTTCAACACCGACCTCACCCAGGCGCTCGAGCTCGGCTACCTGCTCGAGCTCGCGTCGTCCATGGTCGTCTCCGGCCTCGGGCGGAAGGAGAGCCGCGGCGCGCACGCCCGCCCGTACGATTACCCCGACCGTGACGACGAGAACTTCCTCCGGCACACCATCGTCACGTGGGAGGACGACGCGCCGAGGCTCGACTGGAAGCCGGTGACGATCACGAAGTGGCAGCCGGCGGCGAGGACGTACTGAGATGAAGATGGGGCTCAAGATCTGGCGCTTCGACGCCCTGAAAGGGGAGCGTGCGCTCCGCGAGTACGAGGTCGACGCGCCGGAGTGGGCGACGCTCCTCGACGTCCTCGACATCGTCAAGGACCAAGTCGACGGGTCGCTCGCGTACCGGAAGAGCTGCCGGATGATGATCTGCGGCTCCTGCGGCATGCGGATGGACGGCGCGGCCGTGCTCGCCTGCAAGACGCGGATGTACGACATCGCGCAGTCCGGCCATGTCCCGGTCATCTCGGCCATGGGGAACCTCCCGATCGTCAAGGACCTCGTGGTCGACATGGACCCGTTCTGGGGGAAGATCCACGCCGTCACGCCATGGCTCCAGCCGGGCTACGTCGACCCGGGCGAGAAGGAGCACGTCGTCTCGCAGGAGCGGATGGACGTGATCCACAAGGAGTCGCTCTGCATCATGTGCGGCTGCTGCGTGTCCGAGTGCAACTCGATGGAGTCGGACCCGGACTTCCTCGGCCCGGCGGCGCTCGCGAAGGGGATGCGCTTCGTGGGCGATGCCCGCGACAAGGCCACCGTCGAACGACTGCAGACGTACTCCGAGGAGCACGGGATCTGGGACTGCACCCGCTGCTACTTCTGCCAGGAGCGCTGCCCGAAGGGTGTCGACCCACGTGACGCGATCGCGAAGCTCGGCGCCGAGGCGATGAGCCACGGGATCTCGAGCGACATGGGGGCAAAGCATGCGAAGTGGTTCGTCACCTCGGCGAAGACGACAGGCTGGCTCCGCGAGACCGAGCTCGTCCCGAAGACGCAGGGGATGGTCAAGTCGCTCAAGGAGGTCAAGTTCGCGATGGGCCTCGCCCGCCACGGGAAGGTCCCTCCGCCCGTCCCGCCGCACGTCGCGAAGCACGTCGAAGAGGCGAGAGCGCTCTACGACGTCGTCAAGGACGAGGGCGGACGCGGCGGCGCGCAGGGCATCGTGCAGACGGAGAGGGCGCTCTCGCGCATCGAGTTCGAGGCCGAGGAGACGGTGCTGGAGGACGGCCAGGTGGTCGTCCGCGAGCCGTACGGATCCGGCTCGTTCCCCCGCCCGAAGCCGATCGAGCGGAATGGCGACGGAGGGTCCGCGGCATGAGAACCGTCGCGTACTACAAGGGCTGTCTCGCCTCGCTCTCGGCGAAGGAGCTCGACATCTCGACCCAGGCGCTCGCGCCGAAGGTGGGACTCGACCTGATCGAGCTCGAGTCGGTGACGTGTTGCGGCGCCGGCGACATCCACGAGGCGGAGCCCGACTACTACCTCCACCTGAACGCGCGCATCCTCGCGTACGCGGAGGAGACCGGCGCGGATACGTTGATGACCGTCTGCAACGTCTGCACGCTCAACCTCCGGCAGGCGAACCATGCGCTCAAGGGCGACGAGGGGCTCCTCGGGCGGGTGAACGCCAATCTCGCCTCCGTCGGCGCGCCGATGTACTCGGGGGGCGTCGAGGTCATGCACTTCCTGTGGCTCGTCTCCGTCGGCCCCGGGTACGAGCTCCTGCGGGAGGCGGCGCACAAGGGCCTCAAGGGTCTCAAGATCGCTCCCTTCTACGGCTGCCAGATCCTGCGGCCGTCGAAGCTCCTCGGCTTCGAGGACCCCGACAAGCCGGAGTCTCTCGAGCGGATCATCACTGCGTGCGGCGGTGAGCCGATCGACTATCCGGCGAAGATCAAGTGCTGCGGCTTCCCGATCATCCAGGCGCGCGAGGACGTCGCGCTCGCCGAGCTGATCCAGCCGATCGAGCAGGCGAAGGAAGCCGGCGCGGACGCGATGGTGACGCCGTGCCCGCTCTGTCACCTCTCTCTCGACGCCTGGCAGTCGAAGCTCCGCGAGCAGACGGGCCGCGACTTCCAGATGCCGATCCTCCACCTCTCCCAGCTCATCGGCGTCGCGGCCGGGCTCGAAGCATCGGAGCTCAAGTTCAAGCGCCACGTCGTCTCGGTCGATCCGGTCGTCGACAAGCTCGCCGTTTGAGTTCGTCGCCTCGCGGCGCCGCCCGACAGTCCAGAGACTCTCGATGACCTGGTTCCTGGTCACGCTGGCCACGATCGCGGTCGTCGGGCTCGCCTGGGGCTGGTTCGAGGCGGGCTGGGTTCGTCGGCGCGTCCTCGAGGTCGAGATCCCCGACCTGTCGCCGGAGCTCGACGGCCTCCGCATCGCGCACCTGACGGACTTCCATCTCGGGGTGGTCTCACCGGGCCGCCGTGCGACGAGGGACGCGGTGCGCTGGGTCGCCGAGCGCCGTCCGGAGCTCGTCTGCGTCACCGGTGACCTCGTGTCGCGCCGGCGTGGGCTCGGTGAGCTCGAGGAGCGCCTGCGTGAGCTCTCGCCGTGCTTCGTCGTCCTCGGGAACCACGACTTCGCGGAGAGCCGCGATCCGTTCTCTCAACCGGTGACGCCCGAGGATCTCGGCAGCATCGAGGGTGTGACCGTGTTGATCGACCAGTCAATCGAGGTCGCGCTGCGGGGGCGTCCGGTGCAGCTCGTCGGCGTCGATCCGCGTACCTACGCGGATCGGACCGTCCGCCCGGAGTCGTTGATCGACGAGTCAATCGACACCCGCATCCTCCTCTGTCACTTCCCCGGAATCGCGAGGAGGCTCCCTGCGGGCGCGTTCCAGCTCGTGCTCTCCGGACACTTCCACGCGGGCCAGATCGTGCTCCCGCTCCCCGGTCGAAAGCTCCGGCTCGCTCACCTCGGGGCGCGCGACGTCCAGGGCGTGTATCGGTACGGCGACACGACGCTCCATGTCTCGCCGGGGCTCGGGACGACGTTCGTCCCGTTCAGGTTCTTCGCTCGCCCGGAGGTCACGGAGCTGGTTGTACGATCGGCGTCGAGATGACGAGCTCGAGGCTCGCGGGGCTCACTGGAGCGACGCTCGAGACTGCCCCGACCGTCTGCCACGACTGCGTCTGGTGGCAGACCCGCGGCAACCGCGAGCCGGACAAGGCGAAGTGGATCGAGCGCGCGGAGACCGAATGGGGCGCGTGGGGGACGGTGTACCGCGACGACGACGGTCGCGTCCTCGGCTCGATGCAGTACGGGCCGGCGCAGCTCTTCCCCCGCGCCGCGGACCTGCCCGCCGGGCCCGCCTCCGACGACGCGGTGCTGGTTACCTGTGCGTACCTGCTCTCGGACTCGCAGCCGTGGATCGAGCAGTCGCTCTTCCTCGCCGCGATCGGCGAGGCGCGCGACAAGGGCGCGCATGCGCTCGAGGCGTTCGCGTACCGCTACCGGGAGGCGACGCCCGCGGCTGAGCGCTTTCTCGCCCACCGCACGGTCTTCCCGCGCGACTTCCTGGCCGACTTCGGCTTCCGGACGCTCCGTGCGGCGGGCCGGATCGAGCTCGTGCGCCTCGAGTTCGGGGGTCTCGTCCCGGTCGAGGAGGCGGGCGGAGCGAGGCGGCGAGTGCTTCGGGCGGTCAAGGAGGCACTGGTACCAGCGCCTGCGCCGGCTCCTCCGCCGCCGACCTGACGATCGACCTCCGGAACCTAGTAGGCGACCGCCCGATCGCCGAGCAGGAGCTCGGCGATCTGGATCGCGTTCAGCGCAGCGCCCTTGTGAAGGTTGTCGCACGCGACGAGGAGCGACAAGCCGTTCTCCACCGTCGGATCATGTCGGATCCGGCCGACGAGCGCGTGATCGAGGCCACGGGCCGTTCCGGGCGTGGGGAAGTGCTCCACCTGGATCCCCGGTGCGTCGGCGAAGATCTCCGCTGCCTCGGCAGCCGACAGCGGCTCCTCGGTCTCAATCCAGACTGCCTCCGCATGCCCCACCAGCACTGGCACGCGGATGCAGGTCGCGGTAAGGGGAAGCTCCGGGAGTTCGAGGATCTTCCTCGTCTCCGCGCGGATCTTGGACTCCTCGTCGAACTCGACGCCGTCAAACGACCAATCCATTCCGAGGTCGTGTTCCGCGGGCGTCTGACTTCGGAGGCGGGACATCGCCTGCGCTCCCGCGCCCGAGGCGGACTGGTATGTCGCGAGGCGGACGCGCCGGAGACCGCCGGCATCGCGAAGCGGCGCGAGTGTGAGCGCGAGCGGGATCGAGCAGCAGTTCGGGTTGGCGACGATGCCCTGGTGTTCCCGCGAGCGCTCGCCGTTCACCTCGGGCACGACGAGCGGCACTCCTTCTGCCAGCCGGTACGCCGACGACTTGTCGATGCAGACGGCCCCGCCGGCGACGGCTGCCGGAACGAACGCTCGGCTCGCGTCCGTGCCGACCGAGAAGAAGCACACATCGAGATCTCCGGCGGCGAGGGAGTCGGTGGTCGCCTCCTCGACGACGAGGTCACCGAGGCGCGATCCCGCCGAACGCGCTGATGCGAACGCCCGGACCTGCTCGAAGCCGCGCGCGCGCAGGAGTTCCAGCGTGATCGTCCCGACCGCGCCGGTGGCACCGACGACTCCGATCCGTGGGCTCTCTCGCATCGCCGCCAGTGTACGGACGGTGTCGGAATCGACTCGGCGATCCGACGACGCCTCACCGCTTGGGCGCCGGCCGCTTCCCGGGTTCGGAACCGAGAGGGAAGAGCGAGCCCAGAAACACTGAAACCGGCTGACCCGAAGGCCCGCCGGTTTCAGTGGGTGCAATCTATGACGCGGTCACCTCGATTGCAAGTCTCCACGGTCTTGATTCCTCGCAATTTGCGAAAAACCGCGGTTCACAGTTCGCGGCGTCCGGCGAGCGCCCGTCCGAGCGTCACCTCGTCCGCGTACTCGAGGTCACCGCCGACCGGCAGGCCGCTCGCGAGACGTGTCACCTTCACCTTGTCGCGGATGCGGTCGGCGAGATACGCGGCGGTCGCCTCGCCGGTCATGGTGGGATTGGTCGCGAGCACGACCTCCTCGACGCTACCGTCGTCGATACGCGCGACGAGGCCCGCGATGCGGAGGTCGCTCGGCTCCACACCGTCGAGCGGTGAGAGTGCGCCGCCGAGCACGTGATACAGGCCCCGATACTCGTGTGTGCGCTCGAGTGAGACGACGTCGACCGGCTGCTCGACGACGCAGATCACCGTTCGGTCACGCCGCGCATCCGCGCAGATCGAGCAGAGATCCTCCTCGGTGAGGTTGCCGCACGCACGGCAGAAACGGACGCGTGACTTGACCTCCTCGATCGCCCGCGACAACTCGAGAGCGTCCTCGGGTCTGGCCGAGAGGAGATGGAACGTGAGTCGCTGTGCGGTACGACGCCCGACCCCGGGCAGCTTGGTCAACTGTGTGACGAGGTTCTCGACTGCAGGGCTCAGCACGGACGGAGCGTAGCCGTCCGTTTCGGCCGTTACAGGCCTGGAAGACCGAGGTTGCCGAGGTCCCCTGGGATGAGGCCCGACATCTTCGACTGCATGAGGCTCTGAGCCGAGCGGAGCGCCTCGTTGACCGCCGCCAGGACCATGTCCGCGAGAAGCTCCGGGTCGTCCGGATCGATCGCTCGCGGATCGATCGAGATCGAGACGACCTCTCCCGCGCCGTTGGCCTTGACCGTCACCATCCCTCCGCCCGCCGAGGCCTCCACGATCTCGTGAACCGCCTCCTCCTGCGCCTTCGCGAGCTCTTCCTGCATGCGCTGCGCTTCCTGCAGCATCTTGTTCATGTCGAAGCTCATTCGTCGGTCTCCTTGACCTCTTCGGCGTCGAGGGTCTCCTTGAGCAATGAGATCACGTCCTCCTCGGACAGTGGCGGGTCGGCCGCCGGGCCGGCTCCCTCGTCCTCGCCCGTCTCGAGCACGACCGCGAGCCGGCGCCCGGTCACCTCGTAGAGCGCTTCGCGGAGCACTCCGATGTTGTTCGGCTCCGCGACCTGCCGGCGGTGGAAGTCGGCGCCCGCCGGGAACTCGAGCGTGAGCGTGTCTCCCGCGAGCTCTGTGGGCCGGGCCTCCTCGAGAAGGCTCGCAACCGGGATCGAGCGCTCGCGAACGGCCTCGACGATGCTTCGCTGCCAGGCGTCAGTGACCTGGTCGAGATCGATCGTCGGCGCGGACGCTTCGGGCATGTCCGCCGGCGGCTCGGGAGGACGGTGAGGCGGAGGGGTCGAGGGCTCCGCCGACGCCACGATCGCCGGCGCCGGATGCCCGAGTGCGGGCGCCCGGTTCTCGAGGAGTTCGACACGGTGCGCGAGGGACTCGCGCGAGAGGTCCGCCTGCGGGCGCGTCACCTTGACGAGCGCGATCTCGAGTGGGAGGCGCGGGTCGCCGCCCTGCTTCATGTCGTCGACCGCGACAGCGAGCAGGTCGATCAGCCGGAGGACCGTCGGCTCCGGGAGCTGGTTCGCCTGCTGACGGAGGAGCTCCTTCGTCTCCTCGGTGACCGGCAGCGACTCGGGAACGTGCCCCATGTGGTGGACGAGCAAGAGGTGGCGGAGGTGTTCGAGGAGGTCGGTGACGAGCCGACCGAGGTCCTGGCCCTGCTCCGCGAGCTCCTCGACGAAGACGAGCGCACCGGCGGTGTCGTGGTCTACGACCATGTCGCAGAGCCGCAGCAGTGACTCCTCCTCGACCGCTCCCACGAGCTGGAGCACCGCCTGTGCGTCGATGGCGCCTGCAGTCGCTGCCGCGAGCTGGTCGAGCGTCGACACCGCGTCGCGGAAGGAGCCCCGAGAGCTCCGCGCGATCAGCGACAGCGCCGCGTCCTGCGCCTGGATCTCCTCCCCGTCGCAGACACGACGAAGCAGCGCGACGAGGTCGGGCAGGCGCGGGCGCTGGAAGACGAACGTCTGGCAGCGCGACTGAACCGTTGCGATCACCTTCGCGAGGTCCGTCGTGCAGAACACGAAGAGAAGGTGGGGAGGAGGCTCCTCGATCAGCTTCAGGAGCGCATTCCAGGCGGCATCCGTGAGCTGGTGCGCCTCGTCGAGGATGTAGACCTTGTACCGCCCCTCGACGGGCTGCAGCACGACTCGCTCGCGGATCTCGCGGATGTCGTCGATGCCGCGCTGCGAGGCCGCGTCCATCTCGACGACGTCGAGCGAGGTGCCGTTCGCGATGGCGACGCACGTGTGACAGGTCTTGTCCGGGTTCGGCGTCGGGCCGAGCGTCCCGCTGCAGTTCAGGGCCTTCGCCAGGATCCGGGCCATGGACGTCTTCCCGGTCCCCCGCGGGCCGGCGAAGAGGTAGGCCTGGCGCACCTGATCGTGCTCGATCGCGTTGCGGAGCGTGCGGACGACGGCGTCCTGTCCGACCACCTCGTCGAATCCCTGCGGGCGGTACTTCCGGTAGAGAGCGGTCACCGGGTCATTCTCTCATTCGCCGACGACCCAACCGCTCGAGGCCTGGAAGATGCCCGGCCGCGCGCTCCGTCGTCGAGGCGGTCGCCGGCGGAGGTGTCCGCGTCGCCTGCTCGGATCGGGCGGAGCCGCGGCACCTGAGAGGGAGTCCTTAGCGCTGCTTCCTTCCGGACCTGACGCGGTTCGGACGCTCCCAGTGCGCGGAACCCGATCTGTCAACGCCGCGTGCGCAGACCCAGTCCCGTCGACACCGCCCCTCGGGCGGCGTTCGGCCCCGCATGGAGCGGATTTCGGGTTCAGGGAACCGCTGACTCCCCACCTAGCGCGGCCGGGCCGGCCGAGCTTACCTGCTCTCAGATCAGTCGAGGCGATACGGCACGCTCGAGAGGACGACCCGCGGCTCGAAGAGGAGGAGGCGTTTGACGTACAGCGCGCGCTGGTTGTGGAGCGTCCGTGCGAGGCCGCTGAACACGAGCTCGGGCATGATCACGGCGGCGGCGACGTCCGGGTCGGCGGTGATCCGCCTGACGTGCGCGAGGAGCGGGTCGCCGATGTCGCGGAAGCGTGCCTCCTCGATCTCGAGCGGCACCTGGACGTCGCGCTCGGCCCATTCCTCGCGCATGCGCTCCGCCTCCTCGGCGTCGAAGGCGAAGAAGACGGCGCGCGTGTCGTCGAGGCCGAGCGTCTCCGCGTAGCGGAGGGCGCGGAGCGACGCGGCGTGGGCGCCGGAGACGAGAACCCGGCAGGCGATGCGCTTGGGCGGACGGTGCTCTCCGGGCTGGGCGACGACAGGGACGTTCGTGATCACGACTCCCGGCTCCCGGAGCAGCTTGAGCTTGACACTGAACTCGTCGCGCCGGGCCGCCGAGAGGAGCGAGCGGTTCTGGAAGAGCTCCGGGACGACGACCGTGACGAAGCTCGACTCCCCGCGCGGCAGCGCCCACACGTACTCGATCACCGCGTCCGTTCGCCCGTTCTCGGGTGTGAGGATCTCGAGATCCGGGTGCATCTCCGTGAACTGGCGGAAGCGCGGACGGAGGCCCGGGTCCGAGTACTTCCCTGCGACATGGATCGCGTCGAAGCGCTCGCCCGCGATCTGGCGCGCATACCACACGGCGTCCTTGAGGGAGTCGTCGAAGCGCTCGACGTCGAGCACGACGTGGTTCGTCGCCGGCGGTGCGGCCGCGACGGCCGCGGCGCCCGCGCGGAGGCGCCGGGCGACCTTCCGGTAGTGCTTGCGGATGCCGTAGAAGGCAAGGACGAGGAGCGGGACCGCGACCATCACCGCCCACGCTCCCTCCCGGAACTTGGACTCGACGACGAGGACGGTGACGAGACCGGTGGCGACGGCCCCCGTGCCGTTGACGGTCGCGCGCCAGCGCCACCCCGGCTGCTCCTTGCGGAGCCAGTGCCGCACCATTCCGGCCTGCGAGATCGTGAACGCGGTGAACACGCCGATCACGTACAGGTGGATCAGCGCGATCACGTTCGCGTGGAAGGCCCAGATGAGGAGCGACGCGATCGCCGCCAGCACGATGATCCCGTTCGAGTAGACGAGCCGGTCTCCGAGGTTCACGAACTGCCGCGGGAAGAAGCGGTCCCGCGCGAGGACCGCGCCGAGGCGCGGAAAGCCCTGGTACGACGTGTTCGCGGCGAGCACGAGGATCCCGAATGTGAACGCCTGCACGGCGTAGTAGAGGACGGACGTGCCCGAGGACGCGGGGAACGTGGCCCGGGCGATCTCCGAGATGACGGAGACGCTCGAGCTCGGCGCGGCGTTCATCGACACGGCGAGATAGGAGACTCCGATGAAGAGCGCGATCGCGATCGCGCCCATCGCGACCATGGTCAGCGCCGCATTCCTGCCCTTCGGCCGGCGGAAGGCGCCTACCCCGTTCGAGATAGCCTCGACCCCCGTGAGCGCGGCGGATCCCGACGCGAACGCCTGCAGAAGCACGTAGATGCCGACCACGCCCGCCCCGGCGGCGAGCGGATGCGGGACCGCCGCCTGGGGGCACGTCCCGTCGGCGCACTTCGCGACCCCGGTGCCGACCATGGCGAACACGACCGCCACGAACCCGTACGTCGGGAGCGCGAACAGCACCCCCGACTCCCGGACGCCGCGCAGGTTCACGATCGTGAGCAGGACGACGAAGACGAGGGACAGGCCGACCTTGTGCGGGGCGAGCGACGGCGCGGCGGAGGTCAGGGCGAGCACCCCCGCCGTCACGGACACTGCGACGGTCAGGACGTAGTCGACGAGCAGGGCGGCAGCCGCGACGAGGCTCGGGAGCGTCCCGAGGTTGTCCTTCGCGACGACATATGCGCCACCGCTCGTCTGGTACGCCTGGACGGTCTGCGTGTACGAGATCACGACGATCCCGAGCACGACCGCGATCGCGATCGAGATCGGGAGGACGAAGTGCAGCGCCGAGAGCGAGACGCCGACGAGGACGACCATCGCCGCCTCCGTCGCGTAGGCGACGGAAGAAAGGGGGTCGGACGCGAAGATCGGCAGCGCGAGTGTCTTCGAGATGAGCGTGTCGTCCATCTCGCCGGACGCTCTCGGTCGTCCGACGAGGACTCGCTTGGCTCGCTCGAGGCCCTCTGCTCGCTGGGCTGGACCCGCGCCGCTCGGGGTTGATCGGGTGGTTTGCGTCAGGGTTCCCTGCTACGTGATCTCCCGGTCACGCTAGCGCGCCGACCCCGCTCCACGCAGCGGCCCGGGGCGATCTTCAGGCCGTCTTAAGCAGCGCCGGACGGCGGTCCGGAAAGCGGGCGTATGCTGGGCGAATGAGCGCGACTCGGGACCGTCGGTGGGCTCTCCGACAGCTTGTCGCCGCGCTGGTGAGCCTCGGGGCCGTCGCGCTCGTGAGCGGTGCGATCTTCCTGCTCGAGCCGGTCGCTCCAGTCCTCAGTCTGGGCGTCCTCTACGTGTTCGCGATCCTGCCCGTCGCCGTCTTCTTCGGGCTCTCGTTCGCGATCCCCGTCTCGATCGTGAGCATGCTCGTGTTCAACTGGCTGTTCCTCCCGCCGACGCATACGCTCGCGCTTCACGACTCGGAGAACTGGGTCGCGCTCACCGTCTATCTCATGACGGCGGTGAGCGTGAGCGCCCTCGCGGCGAGCGCACGCCAGCGCGCCGAGGAGGTCGAGCAGCGACGCGAGGAGGCCGCACGGGCGGCGCGCCAGGCGGCGGACAGCGAGGCTCGGCGGCAGCGTGAGGCGATCGAGGCCGAGGCGCTGCGCCGGGAGCGACGCCGCAAAGACGGCGGTCCTCGCTCGGTCAGCCACGACCTGCGCTCGCCCATCACCGCGATCATGGCGGCGAGCGACGTGCTCGCAGGTTCGAGCGACGAGCTCTCCTCCGGCGAACGGGCCGAGCTCGTGGGCTCGATCGGGCTCCAGGCCGCACGCCTCCATCACCTCGTCTCGAATCTGCTCGAGCTGTCCGGCTCGAGGCGGGAGCGGCCGAGCCCGAGCTCGAGCTGTGGACGGTCGACGGGCTCGTCGCGCGCGCGCTCGAGGTCGTCGGGGAGCAGAACCGGATCGTCGACGTTCGCGTCCCGGACGAGCTCCCGCTCGTGCGCGTGGACCCGACTCAGATCGAGCGTGCGCTCGCGAACCTCGTCGAGAACGCGATCAAGGCCTCGCGCGGCGCCAGCCGGGTCGCGGTTCGTGCCGAAACGGTCGACGGCGACGTCGTCGTCCGGGTGACGGATCGCGGTCCCGGGCATCCCCGCCCACGAGCACGAGCGGATCTTCGAGCCGTTCGTCCGCGGCGCCGCAGACCTGAGCGCGCAGGGGTCGGGGCTCGGCCTCGCGATCGCACGGGGCTTCGCCTCGCTGAACGGCGGGCGGGTGTGGGTCGACTCGACCATCGGTGAGGGGTCGACGTTCTCGCTCGCACTGCCGTCGGTCGCCGAGCCCGTGAGGCTGCCTGCATGAGCGGCACGCGCGTCCTCGTGGTCGACGACGAGCCGCAGATCCTCCGTGCGGTCCGATGAAGCTGCGCGGCGCCGGGTACGCGGTCGAGACAGCCGCGACCGCCGAGGAGGCGCTGATGAAGGCGGCGATGCGCCCGCCGGAGGCGATCATCCTCGACGTCCTGCTTCCCGACGGGCGAGGGACCGACGTGTGTCGCGAGCTCCGGGGGTGGAGCCGGCTCCGATCCTCGTGCTCTCCGCCGTCGGGGAGGAGACGCGAGAAGATCGCCGCCCTGGACGCCGGCGCCGACGACTACGTGACGAAGCCGTTCAGCGGGGACGAGCTGCTCGCCCGGCTCCGGGCGACTCTCCGCCGGGCGCGACCGACGGACCAACCCGTGATCGAGATCGCCGAGCTCACGATCGACCTCGACAAGCGCGCCGTAACGATGGCGGGCCGCAGGGTGCCGCTCACCCCGATCGAGTACGACCTGCTGCGCCTCCTCGCCGAGAACGAGGGGAAGCTCCTGACGCACCCGACGATCCTGCGCGAGATCTGGGGAACGGCGTATCGGGAGGAGTCGAACTACCTGCACGTCTACGTGTCGCACCTCCGGCGGAAGATCGAGCCAGACCCGGCGCGACCGCGCTACCTGCTGACCCAGGCGGGAGTCGGTTACCGCCTCGTCGACCCGACGTCGCCCTCTTAAGGCTGCGTTCAGGCTTCCGCCCATATTTCGAGTCGGCCTTAGGGCACGCGCTTCTAGCGTCCGTGTATGCGGATCTTCTCGGATCGGCAGACTCCACGGGTCAAGGGCTACCGCCGGCTCGTCGTTCCGGTGGTCGACAACGCCGAGAGCCGGGCCGCGCTCGACGTCGCGTGCCGCCTCGCCGCCGAGCGCGGAGCTTCGGTCGTGATCGTCTCGATCCTCGTGATCCCTCCGGCGCTCCCGCTCGACACCCACCTCTCTCCGCAGGAGGCGCAGGTACGGGCGTTGCTCGAGCGCGCCGAAGCAACCGCCGCCTCCTTCGGCATACACGCGGTCCCCCGGCTCGTCCGTGGGCGCGACGCCGGCGGCGCGATCGTGGAGGAGGCGAAAGCTGCCGGAGCCGAGCTGATCGTCCTCGGTGCGACGCGAAGACTGCTCCGCAGCACCGGAGCCCTCGTCTTCGGAGACGCCGTTCGTCATGTGCTGACCGCGGCTCCGTGCCGCGTGATGGTCGTCGCGGCGACACCGGAGCGCGCGGCGTCTCCGGTGGGCGATACGACGGCGCCCGATCTCGCGGCCTGACCCGATCACCGGCGACTACCATCGAGCGGGTGATCGAGGCGACGCTCTACACGGATGCCGCGTGCCCGTGGGGCTACTCGGCGCTTCCGTCCTTCCGCGTCCTCGAGTGGCGCTACGGCGCCGAGCTCGACTGGCGGCTCGTGATGATCGGGCTCCGCGAGGACGCGAGCGCGATCCAGGCTCGTTTCGACGGCGCGCGCTCGGCAATCGGGTATGCGAGGTTCCGCCACCGCTACGGGATGCCGTTCGCCGCCTCCCCGAAGGAGCGCGCCGCGGCGACCGGACGAGGGTGCCGCGCTGTCGTCGCCGCCCGGCTGCTCGATCCCGGGAGCGAGTGGCGTGTTCTCCGCGCGCTCCAGCTCGCGAACTTCACGACCCCGCTCCTCCTCGACGACGACGAGCTGATCCGCGAAGCACTCAGCCGGGCTCCGGGCATCGATGCGGATGCGATCGTCGAGCGTCTCGACGATCCCGAGGTCACCGCGGGTTACGAGCAAGATCGCGCTGAGGCGCGAAGCGCAGCGGGCAGCGCGGCCGAGGCGCAGGGCAAGACCTCGACGAGCGACGTACCGGTCCGCTTCACCGCCCCCTCGGTCGTCTTCGAGCGAGACGGCCGCCGCCTGGTCGCAGGCGGCTGGCAGCCCGTGCTCGCCTACGACGTCCTCATCGCAAACCTCGATCCGGAGATCGCGAGGACGCCGCCGCCCGAGACCCCGGCTCCGCTCCTCGAGCGTTTCCCGGATGGGCTGACGACGGCCGAGGTCGCCGCGCTCCTCGCCGATGGCCCGGACTGCTGGGTCGATGTGGACGCGGCGGAGGCGGCCCTGCTGCAGCTCGTGGCGGGCGGTGTGGCCGTCAAGGAGGCGGTCGGACAGGACGCGCTCTGGAGACTCGCGACGCCGACAGCGACATCCAGCACGCTGGACTCCGCCGCAGCGGTCGCCTAGCCGCGCCGTCTACTCGTCGGGCCGGTCGGTCTTGATGCCCCTGGCTGCGAGCATCGCGTTGACCTGCGCCTTGATCTGGTCGCCGAACGACTCCGCGCGAGCGGCGATCTCGTCGATCCCGGCGTCGTCCTGGTCGACACTCGCCTCCGTTCGTCCAGTCAGCTTGCGTTCGAGCTTCTCGGCGACGTGTCGCTGGATCTCGGCCGACAGCCGTTCGCCGAAGCTTTCGATCCGCTCCGAGATGTCCTGCTCCGTGGCGCTCGGCGCAGATGGCGACGACGGTTCGGGCGCGGGAGCGGGCGCCGGCGGCTCCGCGGGCGACCCGGCGTGCGAGGGCTCTTCCGGAGCCACGCCCTCGATGTCGAGCTCGTACACGCGCTCCGGCTCGTCGATGTCCTTCAGGTGCCGCTCGCCGCGCGGGAAGACGGCGACCCCGTCGGGGAGCGTCGCGCCGATGAGCGCGCGGGTCGACTCGGAGAGGAGGACGGTGCCGCCCCGCGCCTCGGTGCAGATGCGCGCGGCGCGGACGACGTCGAGCCCGAGGTAGCCCTCGTCGCCGAGCACCGGCTCGCCGGTGTGCAGCCCCATCCGGACGCGCACGGCGGCATCGTCCGGCCAGGAATGGGTCGCGTGCGCGCGCTGTCCCTGCACAGCTGCGCTCACCGCGTCGCGGGCGCTCGGGAACGCGAAGAAGAACGCGTCGCCCTGGGTGTCGATCTCGGTTCCATTCACGGCGCCGAACGTCTCGCGGATGATTCGCCGGTGCTCGGAGAGGACGTCTCCGTAGCCGTCACCGAGCCGTTTCAGGAGCGCCGTCGAGCCCTCGATGTCGGTGAAGGCGAAGGTGACGGTGCCGCTCGGAAGCGCTGCCACGCGCTCAATCCTAGGCGGCCTCGTCCCCGAGCAGCCCGTGCTCGGCTCTCGCTGCCCCACGAACGCCTTCATCCGTGAGCTCAGGCGGCCGAGGGCTCTTCCAGGTCAGGTGCCTCTCCCGAGTCGGGAACCACCCTGAGCAGACGGCGCCTCGGCGCAAGGTGGGAGAGGACGCGCGGCCACAATGGGAGCAGCACGAGGTGCCCTGCGTCCGGAACGACCTCGAGGCGCGCGTCGGGCAGCCGGCTCTTCCACCAGCGCCCATGGCGCGACCCCGCGAGCGGATCACGTGCCCCGTACAAGAGCAGCGTCTTCGCCACGACCTCCTCCGGCTCGAATCCCCACGGCCGCAGGCAGTAGCCGGCGAGGTCGGAGGCGAGGCCCTCGGTTCCCTGTGCGAACGCGGTGCGCAGCATCTCGCCGAGGCGAGAGCGTACGTCTCGCCCGGCGAGCGCGGGCTCGTCCGACGTCAGCGCCGCGAGGAGCCAGAGCGCCTCCGCGGAGAACGGGTCCAGCGGGACGATCGAGCGGAGCCGGCTTTCGAGCTCGGCGTGGGCGTCCTCCGGCGCAAACCCGCGCAGACGGTCGAGAACGGCCCGCTGCTCCGGGTCGATCCACGGGATCTCTTCGTCGGGAGCGGGTGTCGCGACCACGACGACGCGATCGACGAGATCGGGCCTCCGCGCTGCGAGCGCGAGCGCGACGCGCCCCCCGGCAGACCAGCCGACGACGCCGACGGGACCGCCGTCCAGCGTGTCGAGGACCGCTGCGATGTCGTCCGCCGCGGACCAGACCGTCGCCCACCGCCCGTGGTGGACGGGATCGGAGCGTCCGTACCCTGGCCGGTCCGACGGAGAGCAGCGTCACGCCTCGGGCGTCCGTCTCGGCCGGGTCGGGATCGAAAAGGCCCGCCCCCGGCGCGCTGTGGCAGAAGACGACGGTGCGACCGGCGCCGACGTCGGTGTCGTCGGCGCACGGCGGCCCGACGGGCGTCCGGGTGAGGTTCACCGCGACGCGACGACCGGATGCGAGAACGAATCGCATGACGAGAGCCTAGAGCGCATTCCCGCCATCTTCTGTCGTGTTCATGTCGTAGGCTCGACGGGTGCGCGCCAGCCGGCTCGTCTCCTTTCTGCTCCTGCTCCAGACGCGCGGCCAGCTCACCGCCGTGGAGCTGTCCGAGCGCCTCGAGGTCTCGGAGCGGACCGTGCAGCGCGACGCGCAGGCGCTCGCGGCCGCGGGTGTCCCGATCGTGTCCGTTCGAGGCCCGGCCGGCGGGTACCACCTCGACCGCGGCTACCGCACGAAGCTCACCGGGCTGGACGCGTCCGAGGCGGAGGCGCTCTTCGTCGGTCCCGCCGCCGAGCTCGGGCTCGGCCGCGAGCTCGGCGCCGCGCGCCTCAAGCTCCTCGCCTCCCTCCCGGCGGAGCTCCAGGAGCGGGCGAGCCGCGCGGCGCAGCTCTTCCACGTCGACACGCGTGGCTGGTTCCGCGAGGAGGACCGCGTGCCGCACCTCGCCGTGATCGCCGGCGCGCTCTGGCGGGGTCGTCGCGTCGACATGCGGTATCGCGAGGGCTCGGCGGTGGTCTCGCGCAGGCTCGACCCGCTCGGCCTCGTCCTCAAGGCGGGCGTCTGGTACCTGCTCGCGCGGCGACGCGGCGAGGAGCGGGTGTACCGCGTGTCGCGGATCGTGTCGGCGCGGGAGCGGACCGAGGAGTGCCCGCGCGATCCGGAGTTCGACCTCGCCGCGGCATGGGCGAGCCGCTCGGAGGCGTTCGAGCGGACGCGCCAGTGGATCGACGTCACGGTGCGCATTCCGCGCGAGGAGGTCCGGTATCTCCGCGGCGCGCGAGTCGTCGAGGAGGGGGAGAGGCCGAAGGTCGTCGCGCAGTTCGACGGGCTCGACAACGCCTTCCACCGGCTCCTGTCGTATGGGCCAGATGCCGAGGTGCTCGCTCCCGCCGAGCTGCGCGAGCGGATCGCGGCGAGCGCCGCGAGAACCGCGGCTCTCTATGCCGGGTGACGTCTGCCGAAGAGCTTCGGCAGTCGGCCTAGTGTCAGCCGGCTGCGACGAAGACGAGGACGAGCGCCAGCATCAGGACCGGCGCGTACCTCCGAAGACGCAGTGACATCCGAGCCTCCTCTCGCTCGCTGCCTGGACCCCACGAGCGTAGCCGCCTCGACCTCGTCCAGGAGCCGGGAACGAGAGAAGCGGAGAAGATCAGCTACTGCGCTCCGTCGCCGGTCAGGCCACGACGCGGTAGAGATGCCAGAGGTCGGGCACGCCCTTGAGCTCGTGCTCACCGCCGTCCTCGAACGAAAACCCGCTGCCCGCGGTGAGATCCTTGACCGTGCGGGAGACGAGCACCTCGGACGGCCCTGCCTTCGCTGCGATCCGGGATCCGATCGTGACCGTGATCCCGGCGTGCTTGCCTTCGATGACCTCGCACTCGCCCGTGTGAACCCCGGCACGCACCTCGATCCCGAGCTCGTGCACGCGGTCGACGACGTCGAGAGCGCAGGGAATCGCGCGAGCGGGTCCGTCGAAGGTCGCGTAGAAGCCGTCTCCGGCCGTGTCGTTCTCGACGCCCCGCCAGCGCTCGAGCGCATCACGGACGACGGCGTGATGCCGAGCGACCAGGTCGACCCAGGCCCGGTCGCCCACGGACGCCTGCTGCTCGGTCGAGCCGACGATGTCGGTGAAGAGAACGCTGCCGAGGACGGTGTCCGCGGCTGCGGGGCCGCGCTCGCGGCCGACGAAGTCGCGCGCGGCGTCGCTGATGGCGGCGCGGTCGCCGAAGGGGAGCCCGTGTGGATCCCCGGGTATGAGGGCGAGCTCCGAGTCCTGGATCCGCAATTGCACGTGGCGACTCTCCGCGGCGCCGGTCGAGGACCGCTCGTAGTCGAGCAGAAGGGTCGGGCAGCGAAGCGAGGGCAACACCCCCGTCACGTCGGTCTCGCTCTCGACGTTGATCCAGTCGGCGGCCGTCGACGGTGCCATGAAGTGTCGATCGAGTCGCGCTATCTGGGACTCGAGGCGCTCGTCTCCCGCGAAGCTGGGTGCCGAGGCCTCGAGCCACATACGCGCGAACCTCTCGCTGCCCATCCCCTCTCGCGTCTCGGCGGCCTCCCGGCGATGCTCGTCCGGCGTCCTGCCCCAGGGGTACTCGGGCGACCATCGTCTGGTCGCGACTCCGTTGAACCACACGAGCGACGAGGCCCGCTCGGGATAGCTCGCTGCGAAGACCGCGAACGCAGCGCCCGTCGTGTGCTCGCCGAAGAGCGCGGCGCGTGGCGACCGGATGGCGTCGAGTACCGTCAGCAGGTCCCGCGCGCGCGTCTCGAGGCTGGGGAACGAGGTGCCGCGGCCGCCCGAGAGTCCGGTTCCGCGCCGGTCGTGGAGGATCAGGCGTGAGAAGGACGACAACCGCCCGAACAGGTCGGCGAGCGCATCGAGCTCCCACATGATCTCGACGTTGCCCCAGTTCTCGAGCTCGAGGACGAGGTCGACCGGTCCATTCCCGACCGTCTGGTAGGCGATGCTGACGCCGTCCTCGGTCGTCGCGTAGCGCGTCTCCGGCACGTACATGCCGGTAGGGAACCTAATCCTCGATCGTGACGAGCGTGCCGATTGGCGTGTACGGCCAGACCTTCGCGGCGGCGGCGAGCGGGAGCTCGACGCAGCCGAGGCTCTGCGGAGTCCCGAAGGACGACCGGGTGAACGCGTGGATCGCGTCGCCGTGGTTGAAGTAGCTGATGTAGCGGATCCCCGGATCGTGGTAGTGCGTGCCGTCCGGGTTCGTGCCGCTCATCGTCCCGACGGGGATGTGCTCGAAGACGGGGAACGTCCCGAGCTGGGTGGGGGCGGCGGGGACGCCCGTGTTCCTGGAGAGGTAAGGACGACGCGCCCGTCGTGCCAGAGGTTGAGCGACTGCGGCAGGTTCCGATGGACGTAGACGTAGCTGTAGCCGCTCCCGTACCGCTTCTTCCCGCGACGGTGTCGACGAGCAGCGCGTGCCACACCTGCGGGCCGACGAACCCGTCGACGTCCAGCCCGTGCGTGTGCTCGAACAGCATCACCGCGCCGCGCGTGATCTCGTTCCACTCTCCCGGCCGCCAGAGCGCTCGCAGCTCGGGGGGCGTGTTCACGTAGCGCCACCTGAAACGCCCGGCAGGCGGGTCGATCGCCGCTGCGGCTTCGGAACGAGCCGTTGGCGGGTCAGGGCCGGCCGCGGGCTGCCAGGCGACCGGCAGGTAGCGAGCCTGCGCGAGCAGCTGCTGCAGGCGCAGGGTCGAGCCGAGGGGCACGTTCCACGCCGGCGTCCGGAGCGTCCGAACCCGCGCTGCTGCGAAGCGCACCCCGGTCGGCATGTGCACGACGACGCGGCCCCCGAGCGGGTATCCGAAGCGCGCGGGGCGGAAGGTGATGGTGTGCGTGTCGAGCGTCCGCCAGCGGCCGGGGACGCTCGGCGTGACCGTCGGCAAGCGCTCTCCGAGCACCTGCAGCACGGGCTCGGCGAACGTGATCGTCGATCGGCTCCTCGGCGTCGAGCGGTTTCCCGAGCGCCGGCTCGGCGAGCGCCTGCACGCCGTTGCCGACCGGGAACCAGCTCACGCGGACGCGCCGAGGAACCGCTCCCACATCCGTGGCACCGCGCTGATGGTGACGCTCCCGCGCGCGGCAGGCCAGGGACGACGCGTCCGACGACGACGCTCGAGCGCGGCGTCGCGAAGCGCAGCGTGCGCACATGCGAGCCGCGGCCGATCCGAACCGTGCGCACGGGCGTCGCGAAGCTGACGCTCACCGGCCCGTTCGTCGGAGTCAGGAGCCAACGCTGCTCGAGCTGCGCTGCGGGTGTTCGGAGCACGAACGTCTTCGTCACGCTCTTGCCGAGGAGCCAGCCCGCCCAGCCCGGGCGCTGCACCGTCACGTGCACGAGCAGCCGTCGGTTCACCTGGACCCGGCCCGTCGGCCAGAGCTTCCCCTTGCGCAGCGAGGTCGCGAGCGCCCGCCCGTCCATGCTCTCGACAGAGGCGCTCGTCACACGGCCCTCGAGCCCGGGGACGGAGATGCGGGCGAGGGCAGCCGAGTCCTCCGCGACGGTTACCTGAGGCCGAGCGAGCAGCACGAGCCCGCCCGCGACGAGAGACGCGACGAGCGTTAGGACGAAGACCCAGAGGACGACGCGAAGGCGTGATTTTCGGCGAGTGCTGCGGGAGCGGGAGAGAGGCTCGATCGCCATCGCCTTCTAGGTAGCACGTGGCACGGCGGGCGTGTCTTGCTTCATGTGCAGGTGGAGCCTCGACAGCCCTGTCTCATGTCAGCTCTCCGCCGAGCTTTTCCCACTCGGCTCGGGTCAGCGCATACTCGACGTCGCCCTCTTCCTCGCCCTCGATCCGGTACGGCCAGGGCTGGTGGAACGTGCGGACGAACCTCAGTCCGGCCTTCTCCATGACACGTCGCGAGGCGACGTTCACGACCATCGTCGTCGCGTACACGCGCTCCACGTCGAGCTCGGCGAAGCCCTTCGCGATCAGCGCTCGCGAGCCCTCTGTCGCGTACCCCTTCCCCCAGGCCGATGTCCGAAGTCGGTACCCGAGCTCCGCCTGGTCGGGGTGCTCCGGGTCTTCTGGCCGCAGGTGGAACCAACCGAGGACATCGTCGGTCGACTTCTCCACGGCCGCCCAAAAGCCGAATCCGGGATACCGCTCGTAGTAATCGAGGAACGCGGGCAGGACGTCTCTCTCGATCTCCTCGCGCGACGTCGGTGCCCGCCTGTGATGTAGCGCATGACTTCCGGATCGCCGTCGAGCTCGACGAGCTCGTCCACGTCGCCCGCGGTGAACCGACGTAGCCGCAGCCGCTCGGTCTCCAGGAACACGCGCATCCGTCGGAAGCTCGTATCAGATGCGCAGCGGAGAGTCCGCGTTGTGGAAGGGCGCGGAGGGGACACGGAACCACGCGCAGCGGGTCAGCTCGACCGAGCGGCGATCACGCTTTGGCGACTACACCGTGCTCGCGGCCCGACTACGCCGCGCGGATCACATCGCCGAGCGCAAACCCCAAGGCGAGCCGAGGCCAGCGACGAAGAGGGCGAACGAGAACGAACCTCTCGAGTCTCTTTCCGGCGTTCGCCATCCAGCGATCCCATTGGCGATTGATCCAGTTGCAACACGCGAGGTTGATGGCGAGGCAGACCACGAGCGCCTCGGCGAACACGAGAGGGGATTCACCGACGAGGTCAGCACGATCACCGTTAGCAGGACGAGGCGCGTCGATTGCCGACCACACGGCTACGAGGTCCTGATCGCTCCTGTCCGGGTGGCGCTCGCCACGGCAGGGGTGTCCGGTTCCACTGGCGCAAACTATCGGGCGGCTGTCTTCTATGCGCCTCGTGCCGAGTGTCCGTTCGCTGCGACAGCCCGACTTACACCTCGGTCCGGCGACTAGAGTCTCGTCCCGAGAAAAGTGTCGATGAGCACCCCTCCACGCTAGAGAATGGTCGTCTTCGCCGGGCCAACCCATCGAGGGGCGCTCCGCGAGGCTCTGCTGTTGGGGTTGGCGTGCCTGCTGGCGGCATGCGCGATAGGTGCCGGACTCCCTGGAGCGATGCACGACGCGCTCGGCAAGACGAGATCGGCACGGAGCGCGTGACTCCCAGCCGACAGTCGGGGCGTGCTGCACGCGATCGTCGAAGGAGAGTCGACTCCGCCGGCGTTCTTCTGCTCGCCCGGACGGCCGACAGAGCAACGATGTGGTTGACGCCCGACTCGAGGGCCAAGGCGATCCGCTCGCTCTCGC
>CAWKEV010000016.1:0-17535 GCA_963848725.1 uncultured Actinomycetes bacterium
ACGTCGGCGATCAAGCGATGCGCTCGTCTCGTCGCACCGTCTCCGCTCGGCCGGGCAGCGCGAACGACCTCCGTACGTGCGATCGCACACGACACGATCTCTTCTCGCGTCCCGAGCCATTCCTCGAGCGCCTTCGACTCCGGTTCGCGGATCACGAGCTTGACGAGCGCCGAGGCGTCGAGATAGCGCTGCAACTCAGCGCTCGTCTTCGCGCATCTCGGCGAGAACCTGCGACGGCAACGGCGCTCCAGGCGCCGGCTCGATCGGCGGGCCGAGATCTCGCCACGAACCCTTCGCGGGCCGGATGCGCCCGCTCGCCCGCAGCTGCTCGATCCTGCTCGACGGCGGCGGGACCGGCGTCAGGTAGGCGACCGGACGGCCGCGATCGGTGATCTCGATGGGCTCGCGCCGCTCCTCGACGAGCCGGAGATACCGGCTCGCGTGCTGCCGCAGCTCGCGGATCCCTATCGAGAGCGCCATAGGCTACTTGTAGCACACGGCGCCGCCGTCGGGAACCGCAGATCGTGCATGTGACCGGCGGTGACTGCGCAAGGCGCGCGCCGCAGTGTGAACAGTGAGTCACGCCTGTCATCGGCTGCCGCCTCAGTCCGCCTTCGGCGTCTTCCAGTCCTCGGCGAGCTTGTCGACGACGACGGCGCGTGCGCCGCCGATCGGGATCCGCTCCTGCGCGAGCGAGTCGCGGTCGCGGATCGTGACCGTGTCGTCCTCGAGCGTCTGCTCGTCGATCGTGAGCGCGTACGGCGTGCCGATCTCGTCCTGGCGGCGATAGCGGCGGCCGATCTGCCCGGAGTCGTCGTACTCGCAGACGACGGCGCGCCGGAGCTCCTCGTGGAGCGCTCGGGCCTTCCCGGCGATGTCGTCGTTTCGGGGGATGAGCGGGAGCACGGCGACCTTGACGGGCGCGAGCGCGGGGTGGAGCCGCAGGACGGTCCGCTCCCGCTCGGCGACGACCTCCTCGTCGTACCCGTCGACGAGGAACGCGAGCAGCGAGCGGTTCACCCCGAGCGCGGGCTCGACCACGTGCGGGGTGTAGCGCTCGTCGCCGTCGACCCACTCGAGCTTCGTCCCCGACGCCTCGGTGTGGGCGGTGAGGTCGAAGTCGCCGCGGTGCGCGACTCCCTCGAGCTCCGACCAGCCCATCGGGAAGAGGTACTCGATATCCGACGTGGCCGACGAGTAGTGCGAGAGCTCCTCGGCCTCGTGCGCGCGCACCCGGAGATGGCTCTCGCGGATCCCGTACCGGAGGTGCCAGGCCACACGCGCGTCGACCCAGTACCGGAACCACTCGTCGGCCTCCGAGGGCGGGACGAAGAACTCCATCTCCATCTGCTCGAACTCGAGCGTCCGGAAGATGAAGTTGCCAGGCGTGATCTCGTTCCGGAACGCCTTCCCGATCTGCGCGATGCCGAACGGCGGCTTGCGCCGGGCGATCTGTGCGACGTTCTTGAAGTTGACGAAGATCCCCTGCGCCGTCTCCGGACGCAGGTAGGCATCGAGGCCGGTCTCCTCGACCGGCCCGATCCTCGTCTGGAACATGAGGTGGAACTGCCGCGGCTCGGTGAGGTCGCACTTCTCGGTCTCGCCCGGGTGCTTGCTCGGCCGCTCGCCACACTGCGCCTCGTCGAGCTGGTCGGCGCGATACCGACGCTTGCAGAAGCGACAGTCGACGAGCGGGTCGGTGAAGCCGTCGACGTGCCCCGACGCCTCCCAGACACGCGGGTGGAGGATGATCGACGAGTCGAGGGCGACGATGTCGTCGCGCTCCCGCACCATCGCCTCGAGCCAGCGCGCCTTCACGTTGTCCTTGAGCAGGACGCCGTAGTGCCCGTAGTCGTACGCCGAGCCGAGCCCGCCGTAGATCTCGCTCGACGGGAACACGAACCCGCGGCGTTTCGCGAGCGAGACGATCTTGTCCATCGTGACGACGTCGGGCACTGCCCGAGACGTTACTTCGCCACGCGGCAGCGGAGGCCGTCGATCGTGCAGTGCCCGGCAAAACCTGGCGAGCTCCTTGGCCCCGAGCCGTGAGGACGACGCGCGGGCGCTAGCCTCCCGCGGATGAACGACGAGCGCGTCCCGGTCGAGCTCCACATCGTCTCGGATTCCACAGGTGAGACCGCTGCCCGGCTCGTGCTCGCGCTCGAGGCGCAGTTCCCGGACCTGGAGTTCGCCGAGGTCCGACATCCCCGAGTAGAGGACGCCGAGGATCTCCACATCGCCGTCGCCCAGGCGCGCGGCCGGCCGGCGGTGATGGTCTACACGCTCGTCGAACCGGAGCTCCGCGAGAACATGCGGCAGCTCTGCCGACGTGCGCGCGTCCACTACTGCGACCTGCTCGGGCATCCGATCGACTCGATCTCGCGCGTCGCGGGCGTGGCCGCGCGCATGCAGCCGGGCGCGAGAGCTCCGCTCGACGCGCAGTACTTCAAGCGGATCGAGGCGATCGAGTTCGCGGTGAAGTACGACGACGGCGTCGGCGGGCGCGGGCTCGACGAGGCGGACGTCGTCCTCGTCGGCGTGTCGCGCACGTCGAAGACACCGCTCTCGATCTACCTCGGCTACCTCGGCCACAAGGCCGCGAACGTGCCCGTCGTGCGCGGGATCGACCCGCCCGAGGAGCTCTTCGAGATCGATCCGGCGAAGATCGTCGGGCTCACGATCGCGGCCGAGCGCCTCGGCGACATCCGGACGGCGCGCGTCCGCAGCATGGGCGCGCCGCGGAAGCGCTACGCGGAGCTCGAGGAGATCTACTCCGAGCTCGACGAGGCGACCGCGCTCCACCGTCGGCTTCGCTGTCCCGTGATCGACGTCTCCGAGCTCTCGGTCGAGGAGACGGCGATGCGGATCATCCGGCTCGTCGAGCGGAACCGGCGAATGACGCGGGCGTGATCGGCGAGCGGGATCCGAGCCGGTACGGGTCGCCGGGGGAGCCGCCGCTCGCGAAGCCGTGGCGTCCACCGCCCGGCGGGCGCGGCGACCTGCGCGAGAAGGGCTGGGCGCCGCCGTGGCGGCTCGCGTCGTACGCGATCCTGCTCCTGGCCGGCGACGTCGTCTTCTACGTGCTGCTGACGCCGATCTGGATCGGGCTGCGCGCGGCCGCGTGGGTGGCGGAGATCCGCTCTCGCAGGCGACGCTAACGAGGATCGAGGCGGTACACGCTGCCGTCGACGGCGGTCACGTAGACGCGGCCACTGCCGTCGACGCCGAAGCTCGTCATCTCCGGGACCGCGAGACCGAGGTCCGTCGTGTCGCTCACGGTCGTGCCGTCGACCTCCGCGGCCATCAGGTGCCCGCCGCAGTAGTCGCCGTACAGGTAGCGGCCGTCGAGCGCGGGAAGCCGCTGATCGTGGATCACGACGCCGCCGATCACGGCGCAGATCGTCGGCGAGTGGGTGATGTCGATGAGCGGCGCGACGGGGTTGTCGCAGGTCGCAGTCGCGTCGAACGGGACCGTCCCCTCGAAGCACGGCCAGCCGAAGTTCTGCCCGGAGGTGCCCTTCGGGATCAGGTCGATCTCCTCCTTCGTGCCCTCTCCCGCGTCCCCGATGTACATGTTCCCGGTGGGCGCGTCGATCCAGAAACGCCACGGATTCCGGAGGCCGTAGGCCCAGATCTCGGGGTCGACGCCGTCGACGCCGACGAACGGGTTGTCCTTCGGCACCGCGTACGGATTGCCGCCGCGCGGGTCGATGCGGAGGATGTCGCCGAGGAGATCGTCGCGCGTCTGCGCGAAGCGGCCGGGCGGGTCGAGAACGCCGCTGTCCCCGTCGCCGACCGAGATGTAGAGATCGCCGTCGGGGCCGAACTGGAGCATCCCGCCGTTGTGGTTCTCCCAGGGCTTGACGATCGTGAGGACTGTCCGCCACGTGTACGGGTCGAGGACGTTCGGGTTCGTCGCGCTCACGTGGTACTCGGCGAGGACGAGGTCGCCGTTCCCGCTCCGGCTGTTGTAGATGATGTAGACGAGGCCGCTCGTCGCGTAGTCCGGCGCGAACGCCATCCCGAGGAGCCCCGGCTCGCTCGAGAAGTGGACGCGGTCGCGAATGTCGAGGAACGGCTCCGGAAGGACGTTGCCGTCGGCATCCACGACGCGGATGACACCGGTCTGGTCGACGACGAAGAGCCGCGGATCTCCCGCCGGCGCGGTGACGAGCACTGGGCGGCCGAAGTCACCGGCGAGCTTCGTGAGCTCGACCGTGTCCGCGACCGGGACCGTCGGCGGTGCCGGCGGCGGCTGTGATGCGGCCGGTTTCTTGCCGACGGCGAACACGCCCTTCATGCCGAGGGCGGCGTGGCCCAGGACCGTGCAGACGTACCGGTAGGAACCGTTCTTCTGGAACAGGACGGTGAGCGATTGCGTCTGGCCGTGCTTCAGGAGCTTCGTGCGCTTGCCGGCGATCGCGAAGTCGTGCACGACGCCGCCCGTGTTCCGCACGACGAACCGCACCGTCGTCCCCGCGGGAACCGATCGGCGAGAGAGCGTGAAGGAGAAGTCCTTCGCGGTGACGCGGACCTCGACCTGTTTCGGCTTGGCGGCAGCAGGCGCCCCGGCGGCTGCGCCCGCGACGAGGACGGCAGCTAGGGCGACGGGCCACGCGGCGAAGCGGGAAACGCGACGGCGGGACGGCACGACGGCAGAGGCTATGTGTCGCGACGGGCGGAGGGCGCAGTCCTTACAGAGCTCTTAGAAAGCGCTCGACGTCGCCCGGCGTCCGCAGCCGCACGAGTCGCTCCCGCGGGAGATCGGCCTCGTACCGGCGTCGACGTGCGGCGTGGTCGCGGCTCGACGCGGGCATGGAGCTCCGCGGCCGCGCCCTGCCGGGATCTGCGCCGAGATCCCCCGCGTCCTTCGTACGCAGCGGCCCCTCGTCCGTGCGTCAGTCGCCTTGCCTCCCTCGACGTCGAGAACGCTCGCGCGACGTGCGGGTTTGGGCGACTCGGGGATCGCGGGTAGATTCCCCCCGCAAATGCGCTACGTCTACGACTTCGGAGAGGACTCGGGCGGCGGCCGCGAGCTGCTGGGAGGCAAGGGGATCGGCCTCGCCGAGATGACCGAGCTCGGCATTCCCGTCCCCGACGGCTTCACCATCACCACCGATGCCTGCCGCGCGTTCCTGCGCGGCGGAGGCGAGGTCCCGGACGGTCTCGACGACGAGGTCTCAGAGCACGTCGCCGCTCTCGAGGGCCGCACCGGTAAGCGGTTCGGCGACGACGCCGACCCGCTCCTCGTCTCCGTCCGCTCGGGAGCGGCGATCTCGATGCCGGGGATGATGGACACCATCCTCAACCTCGGTCTCGGAGACACGGCCGTCGAAGGACTGGCGGCATCGACCGGTAACCCGCGCTTCGCGTTCGACTCGTACCGCCGCCTCGTGCAGATGTACGGCGAGGTCGTGGACGGCGTCGACGGCCACCGCTTCGAGCAGACGCTCGCCGATCTCAAACGGGAGCGAGGCGTCGACCAGGACGTCGACCTCTCGGCCGAGGACCTGCGCGAGCTCGTTGAGCGCTTCAAGGCGATCTACGCGGACGGGACCGGATCCGAGTTCCCGCAGAGCGCCTTCGACCAGCTCCAAAGGGCGTACCGCGCGGTCTTCGACTCGTGGGAGGCGCCGCGCGCGAAGGTCTACCGCAGGACGTACGACATCGCGGACGACCTCGGGACCGCGGTGAACGTCGTACAGATGGTGTTCGGCAACCGGGGTGAGGGCTCGAGCACGGGCGTCTGCTTCACCCGCGATCCTTCGACGGGTGAGAACCGCCTGTACGGCGAGTTCCTCCCGAACGCGCAGGGGGAGGACGTCGTCGCCGGGATCCGGACGCCGGAGCCGATCGGACGCATGCGCGACCTCCTTCCGGAGGCGTACGAGCAGCTCGTCGAGACGCTCGAGCGGCTCGAACGGCACTACCGGGACATGCAGGACATCGAGTTCACGGTCGAGGAGGGGACGCTCTACCTCCTCCAGACGCGCACGGGCAAGCGCACCGCCGCCGCGGCGCTCCGGATCGGCTCCGAGATGGTCGACGAGGGGCTCATCTCCCGCGAGGAAGCGGTTGCCCGGATCGATCCCGGCCAGCTCGACCAGCTTCTCCACCCGATGATCGACCCCACCGCGACGATCGATATCGTCGCCCGCGGCCTGAACGCGTCGCCGGGGGCCGCGTCCGGCGCGATCGTCCTCGACGCCGACTCGGCCGAGGAGCGCGGCAAGGCCGGCGAGGCGGTCATCCTCGTGCGTTGGGAGACCACGCCCGACGACATCCACGGGCTCATCCAGGCGCGCGGAGTGCTCACGTCGCACGGCGGCATGACCTCGCACGCGGCCGTGGTCGCCCGCGGGATGGGGAAGCCGTGCGTCGCCGGCTGCGAGGCGCTCTCGATCGACTACCCGGCCCGCACGGTGACGATCGCCGGGCACGAGCTCGCCGAGGGCGACGTCATCACCATCGACGGCGGCACGGGGAGCGTCATCGTCGGGGAGGTTCCGCTCGTGCCACCGGCGATCGACGAGAACTTCGGGACGATCCTCGGCTGGGCGGACGACCTGCGTCGGCTACGCGTCCGCGCGAACGCGGACACGCCAGAGGACGCGAGGAAGGCGCGCGAGTTCGGAGCGGAGGGGATCGGGCTCTGCCGCACCGAGCACATGTTCATGGCGGAGGACCGGCTCCCGATCGTGCGCGAGATGATCCTGGCGCGCGACGAGGAGGAGCGCCGTGGGCCGCTCGAGCGCCTGCTGCCCATGCAGCAGTCGGACTTCGAGGGGATCTTCGAGGCGATGGCCGGGCTCCCGGTGACCATCCGTCTGCTCGACCCGCCGCTGCACGAGTTCCTGCCCTCGCTCGAGGAGGCGACCTCGGACGCGATGCGCGACCGCATCCGCCAGCTCCACGAGTCGAACCCCATGCTCGGGACGCGCGGCTGCCGGCTCGGGCTCCAGTTCCCCGAGATCTACGAGATGCAGGTGCGCGCGATCGTGCGGGCGGCCCGGGCGGTCGCCGAGCGAACCGGCGACGCTCCCTCCGTCGAGATCATGCACCCGCTCGTCGGCTTCCGCACTGAGCTCGCCCGGCTCCGCGAGCTGACAGAGGCGGTCGCGTCCGAGGAGCCCAGCGTGGAGTACCTCTGCGGCACGATGATCGAGCTCCCGCGGGCAGCGCTCCGCGCGGACGAGATCTCCGAGGTCGCGGACTTCTTCTCCTTCGGGACGAACGACCTCACGCAGACCGCGCTCGGCTTCTCCCGCGACGACGCCGAAGGGAAGTTCCTCACGTACTACCTCGAGCACGGGATCCTCGAGCGGAACCCCTTCGAGGTCATCGACGAGGACGGAGTCGGCGACCTCATGCGGATCGCGGTCGAGCGCGGTCGAGGAGCGAAGCCCGGCATCAAGATGGGCATCTGCGGCGAGCACGGCGGCGAGCCCCGCTCGGTCGCCTTCTGCCACACCCTCGGGCTCGACTACGTCTCCTGCTCGCCGTACCGGGTACCCGTCGCCCGGCTCGCCGCGGCGCAGGCGGCGCTCGCCGAGGAAGGCGTCACCGCCGTCGCGAGCGGCGGCTGAGCTCTCTCGCTAAGCCTGCGAGATCGCGAGTACGACGCTCACGACGCCGACCGCGGCGACGGAGAGCGTCGCAAGCGCGGGAGTTCGCCGCAGGCTCGAAAACGCGAGCGCTGCGATGGCGCCGCCGATTCCGCCGGCGATGTGCCCTCCCAGCGAGACACCCGGGATGAGGAGCGTGAAGATGAGGTTGAACACGACGAGCCCCATCGCCTGGCCGCCGAACACGTAGATCCGTCTCGCCTCGAGCACCACCGCGGCTCCCATGAGTCCCCAGATCGCGCCCGACGCGCCGACAGTCAGCGCGTTCGGGCTGACGATGAGGGCGCCTGCCGAGCCCGCGAGGCCCGCGACCGCGTACAGGAGCAGGTACCGCCAGTGGCCGAAGTAGCTCTCGAGCGCCGGCCCGATGAACCAGAGCACGAGCATGTTCATCCCGAGGTGGAGCGGTCCGTAGTGGAGGAACGACGCCGTGATGAGCCGCCACCAGTCGCCCTGCGCGACACCGACCACCTGCCCCGACGAGTCGATCGCCCGCGACACGAGCACCCCGTGCTCGTAGATCCAGCCCGACTGGCCGTTGATTCCCGCGCCCGTGAGGAGCTCGAGCAGGTAGACGCCGACGTTGATCCCGATCAACGCGAACGTGACGTACGGCCCGTACTGCGACAACGACCGGCTCGCGCTTCGCGCCACGCGCTTCGGTGCTGCCGGCGCGCGCCCACCGGTGCCCGCGTGATCCGGACAGCGGATCCCGACTGGGCCGAACGTCATGCAGTCGGGGCAGATCCCGCGCCCGCAGTCGGAGCAGGAGACCATCGTCTCACGGTCCGGGTGCCGGTAGCAGTGAAGGGTCTCCGTCACGCGCGGCTAGCGTACCCCGGTGCGCATTGACGTCGCGTTCACTCCGGACGGGGCCGGAACCGCCCCGACAGGAATCGTCATCGACGTCATCCGCGCGACCTCGACGATCTGTCAAGCGCTTGCATCCGGGTGTCCGCGGGTGCTCTGCACCGGCGGGGTGGAGGACGCGTTCGCACTCCGGGAGTCGCTCGGAGAGGGCGTCCTCGGCGGCGAGCGAGACGCGGTCCGGATCCCCGGTTTCGACCTCGGCAACTCGCCGCGCGAGTACGTCGAGAAACTCGACGCCCCGCTGATCCTCACGACGACGAACGGGACGCGCGCCGTGCTCGCGGCGGCGAGTCGCTGCGAACGCGTGCTCGTCGCCTCGCTCCTCGATCTCGCCGTGGTCGTCGAAGTAATCCGCGAGGCCGGCGAGGACGCGGTCGTCGTCTGCGCCGGCGTCCAGGGAAGGCTCGCGCTCGACGACGCCTACGTCGCAGGCCGCATCGTCGAGCTCCTCGGCTGCGAGCGCACGGACGCCGCCGAGGCTGCCGTGCGGCTCGCCGGCACGTGGAGCGGGGCGGAGGAGGCCTTCCGCGAGTCGAAGAGCGGGCGCAACCTCCTCGAGAACGCCCCCGATCTCGAGCCCGACATCCCGTTCTGCGCGCGCGAGAGCGTCCTCGACGTCGTCCCCCGCCTCGTCGGGATGCGCGACGGGGCAGCGGAGATCGCACTCTGATGGCGTACGCGCCCGCTCTCGACCGCTACGACCGCATGCCGTATCGGCGAACCGGGGCGAGCGGGCTCCTGCTGCCGGCGATCTCGCTCGGCCTCTGGTGGAACTTCGGGCACGACCGGCCGTTCGAAACGAGCCGCGCGATCGTCCGCCGCGCGTTCGACCTCGGGATCACGCACTTCGATCTCGCGAACAACTACGGGCCGCCGTACGGCTCGGCGGAGGAGAACTTCGGGCACATCCTCGAGCGCGACCTGCGCCCGTACCGCGACGAGCTCGTGATCTCGACCAAGGCGGGGTACGACATGTGGCCCGGGCCGTACGGGGAGTGGGGCTCGCGCAAGTACCTGCTCGCGAGCCTCGACCAGAGCCTCGCGCGCATGGGCCTCGACTACGTCGATGTCTTCTATTCGCATCGTTTCGACCCCGAGACGCCGCTCGAGGAGACGATGGGCGCGCTCGACACGGCTGTTCGGCAGGGGAAGGCGCTGTACGCCGGGATCTCCTCGTACTCGGCGGAGAAGACGCGCGAGGCGGCCGCGATCCTCGGCGAGCTCGGCACGCGGCTCCTGATCCACCAGCCCTCGTACTCGATGCTGAACCGCTGGATCGAGCCGGAGCTCCTCGACGCACTCGGAGACCTCGGCGTCGGCTGCATCTGCTTCTCGCCGCTCGCGCAGGGGATGTTGACGGACAAGTACCTGGCCGGGATCCCGGAGGGCTCGCGTGCAAGCCGCCCGACCTCGCTCTCGCCCGAGCTCATCTCCGAGGAGGCGCTCGCCAAGATCCGCGCGCTCGGGGAGATCGCCGCCGGCCGCGGACGGACCCTCGCGCAGCTCGCGCTCGCGTGGACGCTGCGCGATCCTAGGGTGACGTCAACGCTCGTCGGCGCCTCGAGCGTCGCTCAGCTCGACGAGAACGTCGCTGCGCTCGACGGGCTCGACCTCTCCGACGACGAGCTCGCCGAGATCGACCGCCACGCGACGGAGAGCGCGATCAACATCTGGGCGCAGTCGAGCGAGAGTTGACGAGGCGAGCGTGATCGTCAACCGCGATCCGTACGCGCGCGGACGGCGCACCGCCTTCGCGGACGTGGCCGACGCGTACGAGCGAGGACGCCCCGGCTACCCGGAGGAGGCCGTGCGCTGGCTCGTCGGTGAGATGCCCTGTGACGTCGTGGACCTCGGCGCCGGCACCGGGAAGCTGACGCGCTCGCTCGTCGCCCTGGGGCACCGGGTGACCGCGGTCGAACCCCTGGACGAGATGCGGGCGGAGCTCCTCGGGGCAGTGCCGGGTGCGTCGGCGCTCGCCGGTGCGGCGGAGAAGATCCCGCTCGCCGACGCCTCCGCCGACGTCGTCACCTCGGCCCAGGCGTTCCACTGGTTCGACCACGAGGTCGCCCTCCCCGAGATCGCGCGGGTGCTGAGGCCCGGGGGCCGGCTCGCGCTCGTCTGGAACTCGCGCGACGACCGCGACCCGTGGACACGACGGATGAGCGCGATCATCGGCAACGAGACCGTCGACGCCGGCGATCTCGACCCGCTGGGCGCGAGCGGGCTCTTCGAGTCGACGGAGCACACATCGTTCCGGTTCGAGCAGCCGCGCGACCGGGACGGTCTCCTCGACCTCGTTCTCTCGCGCAGCTACTGCGCCAAGCTGGGTCCGGCGGACCGCGAGCCGATCCTGGAGGCGATCGGCGAGCTGTACGACGAGACGGCCGGGCCGGAAGGCATCCGTATCGCCTACGTCACGCAGTGCTTCCGCGCGCAGCGGCGCTGAGCTCACTCACAGCTACCCCCTGACACACCCCTTGACATACCCCGCGACATCCCCCTTGACACGCGCCGGCCGGTGCTCTGGTATCCGACCATGATCAAGCGGCTGATCACCGACCTCGTCGCCTGGACGAACGCCAAACGTTCCCGGACCTGGGGCGTCTGGCTCGTCGCGACGGCGTTCTTCTTCGTCGTCTTCTGGCTTCTGTTCGGGCCGGTGCTCGCGCTCGTCTGCCTGGGCGTCGTCGTCGTCTTCCAGGCCCTTCTCGTGCATGCGGGACGCCGGCGTCGCGCTGCCCCTTGACATACGAACAGGTGTTCGTGCATACTCGAACACATGTTCGTGCGGATCGCGATCGTCGTCTTCGCAGCGGCCCTTCTCTGGGCGGTGCTCGTGCGCGACACGGGCGCGTCCGGACCGGCCCGCCACTACCGCGTGCAGCCGGGCGACACCCTCTGGTCGATCGCAGCCGCGCGGTATCCCGGCGATCCCCGTGAGGGGGTCTGGAAGCTTGAGCGTCGGAACCGCCTGACCGGCACGACGATCTCCCCCGGGCAGCGCCTCACGCTCCCGTAGGCTGGCGTCCCCGACCCGGCGTTGCAGACGCCGACCGACGAGTCGAAGGGAGCGCCATGGCGACGGAACGCATCCTCGAGCTGCTGCGCCGACCGGTGACGCCGGACGAGTACACCGAGATCCGGGAGCTCTGGAAGATCCATTCCATCGCCGAGGACAACCGCGACCTTCCCGGCCTGATCTCCACGCTCACGGACGACTGCGTGTACGAGGTGATGGGCACGGGCGCCCGCTGGGAGGGCCACGACGGCGCCGCGCGCTTCTACACGGAGCTCCTGTCTGCGTTTCCCGACATCCGGTTCGACCTCGAGTACATCGTCATCGGCCCGCAGGGGGTGTGCGAGGAAGCGCGCGTCACCGCGACACACGAGGGCCGCTGGCTCGAGCACGAGCCGACGGACGAGCGACTGGAGTGGCGGAACGCGATCTTCTTCCCCTGGGACCCGGAGAAGCGCAAGTTCAGAGGCGAGACGGTGTACACCGACCTCGAGCTCGGTCGCGCGTCCGGTTGAGCCCCCCGACTTCGCGACCGTAGCGAGCTCAGACGACCGCGAGTGCCGCCGCCGTCGAGTCGGGCGGCAGGATCTCGGCGGGCCGCCGCTTCGCGACCGACCAGAACGCGTCCACCACTGCCGGGTTGAATTGCTTCTCGCGACCCGCGCGTATCCGTAGCATCGCCTCGTTGATGTCGAGAGCGCTCGCGTACGGGCGGTCGGTCGTCATCGCGTCCCAGGCATCCGCGATCGCGACGATCGCGGCCTCGAGCGGGATCTCCGACCCGGACAAGCCCTCCGGGTAGCCGAGACCATCCCAGCGCTCGTGGTGATGTCGGATCGCGGGGACGGAGTCGCGGAGCGAGCTGATGCGGGCGACGATCTCGGCGCCTCGTACCGCGTGCTCCCGCATCAGAGCCGCCTCCGAAGGGCGGAGCGGCTCCGGCTTCGTCAGGATCGCGTCGGGCATCCCGATCTTGCCGATGTCGTGGAAGAGACAGGCGTTCGCAAGAGTTCCGAGGCGCTTGGTCGGGAGCGAGAGCTCACGTCCGATGGCCAGCCCGACTCGGCGCACGCGCTGCGAGTGACCTGCCGTGTACGGGTCGCGAGCCTCCACGGCAGCGTTGAGCGTCTCGATCGTCTCGATGAGGCTCTGCTCGAGGGTGCGCGTCGATTCGAGGAGCTCCCGCGAGCTGGCCTGGAGATAGCTGTTCTGGCGCGTGAGCCTGAACGCAACTCCGCGCACGAGGACCGCGACCGCGAGACAGACGATCACGAACACCGAGCCGACGGTGATCCAGACCGTGCCCTTGACCGACGCCAGATTCGCGTCGACGGCGTCGGGATGCGCCCGGATCTCGGCGACGGCGAGCGGCCGGCCGGCGCGAGAGAGGAGTGGAGTCCACACGACGATCGCACGCGGCTCCCCGCTCGCTGCGTCGACGATCTCGCCCGACGACCGCCGTGTTCGGAAGGTGCCGTCGACCTGTGTCGGGGTGCCGACCGGTTCGTGTGTCGTGGTCGTCAGCAGCAGCCGGTTCCCTCGCGACCAGACGGAGACGCTCATCAGATCTCCGTGCGCCTTCATCACGCGCCGAAGACGGCGCCGCGCGGCTTTCGTCTCGACGATCCGCCCTCTCTGCACGATCGTCGGGCCGAGCACCGAGCGTGCGTAGACCGCAACGTTATGCGCGGTCTCGTCGACGGTCTGGGTGCGGAGATTGTCGGTGAGGAGGGACGAGAGGACGAAAGCCGCGACTGCGAGGATCGCCGCGGACGTGAACAGGAACGCCCAGAGGAAGGCAAGCGACCGAACGAGTCCGGCCGAGCGGTACGCCCGCGAACGCCGCATCTTCGTCACTATCGGCTCAATTGCGGGAACTTTTAGGGAGCGACGTACAATCCGGCGCCGTGGATCTCGACGTCGTCTTCCTCGGGACGTCCGGCTCCACGCCGACGGCCCGGCGCGCACCGGCCGCGACGCTCGTCCGTCGCGGCGGCGAGCGCCTGCTCTTCGACTGCGCCGAGGGCACGCAGCGCCAGCTCCTCCGCTGCGATGTGGGGCTCGTGGAGCTGCGCGAGGTGTTCCTGACCCACTTCCACGCCGATCACTACCTCGGCCTTCCCGGGATGCTGAAGACGTATTCGCTCCGCGGGCGCGAGCTTCCGCTCACGATCTACGGCCCGGCGGGCCTCCGCGAGCTGCTCTCGTCCCTGCGGCGGGTCTTCGGGCGGCTTTCCTACCCGCTCGACGCGGTCGAGCTCGACCCGAGTGGCGCTATCGTGCGCGACGGCTACCGGATCGAGCCGTTCGACGTCGAGCACGGCGTCCCGGCGATCGGGTACGCGCTCGTCGAGGACGAGCGTCCGGGGTACTTCGACGTCGAGGTCGCCACCGCGCTCGGGGTCCCGGATGGCCCGGAGCGCGGGGCTCTGCAGCACGGATCGCCCATCGCCCTCGCCGACGGGACGACGGTCACGCCCGACCAGGTTCTCGGGCCGGCCCGAGCTGGGCGGAAGGTCGTCCTCACCGGGGACACCGCTCCGTGTGCGTCCGTCGTCGACGCCGCCGCCGAAGCCGAGCTCCTCGTACACGAGGCGACCTTCCTCGCGGACGAGCGCGAGCGGGCGCGGGAAACCCTCCACTCGACCGCCGGCGAGGCCGCTCTCGTCGCACGCGAGGCGGGCGTTCGGATGCTCGCCCTCACCCACCTGTCGACGCGCTACTTCGGTCACGAGGTGCAGGACGAGGCACGGGAGCTCTTTCAGGACGCGGTGGTGCCGCGCGACTTCGATGTCGTCGAGATCCCGCTCCCGGAGCGGGGCGGCCCGGAGCTCGTCCGCTCGGGAGCACGCGCGGCGAAGGCTGCGCTGCGGTCCGAGGGACGTGACGCGGTAGACGCGGCCCGCGACGCGATCGAATCACTCGCCGACGAGGACGAGTCGAAGCCGGAGTAACGCCCGCCTGCGCGGCCGCTAGACTGCCGCTACCCCTTTAACCCGGTCCAGCGAGGCCGGAAAGGAGCGAAGTGACGACGCACGTCCCCGATCGCGCAGCCGCGAAGGTCCTCCTCGACGCCGACGCGATCGCGCGCTGCCTCTCCCGTATCGCCCACGAGCTCATCGAGCAGACCGACGACCTGTCGCGCCTCGCGCTGGTCGGGATCCAGACGAGGGGAGTGCCGCTTGCTTCTCGCCTGCGTCGCCTCGTCGAGGAGCGCAGCGGGATCGCCTCGCCGCTCGGAGCGCTCGACATCACCTTCCACCGGGACGACGTCGCCGTTCGCGACGGTGCGGGACCACGTGCACGGCAGCCGGTGGTTCGCTCGACCAGCATTCCGTTCGGGATCGAGGGGATGACGGTCGTGCTCGTCGACGACGTCCTTTACACCGGTCGCACGATCCGTGCTGCGATCGACGCGCTGCTCGAGTTCGGCCGGCCTGCGAGGGTCGAGCTCGTCGCGCTCGTCGACCGGGGCCACCGCGAGCTCCCGATTCGCGCCGACTACGTGGGGAAGAACCTGCCTACCGCGCGCGGAGAGCGCATCCAGGTCGAGCTCGTGGAGGTCGACGAGGTCGACCGCGTGCTCCTATTCGCGGACCGGGAGGACGAGGGCGGTGTCTGACCTCCAGCAGCCGCTCGCCGGGCCCCGTCACCTGCTTTCGATCGGCGATCTCGCGCGCGCGGACGTCGAGCGGATCCTCGAGACGGCGCGCGGCCTGGCCTCGTCCGTCGAGCGCGAGGTGAAGAAGCTCCCGACGCTCCGCGGGCGGACGATCGTCCACCTCTTCTACGAGGCCTCGACGCGGACGCTCTCGAGCTTCGAGCTCGCGGCGAAGCGCCTCTCGGCCGACACGATGTCGCTCCGCGCCGCCGGCTCCTCGGTCGACAAGGGCGAGTCGCTCCGCGACACCGCGCTCACGCTCGCTGCCTACGACCCGGACGTGCTCGTGATCCGGCATCCCGCGATCGGCGCCGCGCACTTCGTCGCGGCCTGTGTGGACGCGCACGTCGTGAACGCCGGCGACGGAAGTCACCAGCATCCGACGCAGGCGCTCCTCGACCTGTACACGATCGAGAACGCGCTCGGGCGGCTCGAGGGGGTGCACGTCGCGATCGTCGGCGACGTGCTCCACTCGCGGGTCGCGCGCTCGCTCGTGCAGGCGCTCGAGCTCGTCGGTGCCCGGTCGACGCTCGTCGGGCCGCCGACGCTCGTCCCGCGCGGGATCGAGGCGCTCGGGTGCGAGGTTTCCACCGACATCGGCGCGATCGCGGGCGCCGACGTCGTCTACGTGCTTCGGATGCAGCGGGAGCGGATGGCGGCCGGAGAGGCGTATGTGCCCTCGCTCCGGGAGTACAGCGCGCTGTACGGGGTCACGCCGGAGCGTCTCCGCCCCGGGCAGCTCGTCATGCACCCCGGGCCGATGAACCGCGGAGTCGAGATCGATTCGCGCGTCGCCGACTCCGAGGCGTCGCTCGTCACCACGCAAGTGCGCGCGGGCCTCGTCGTGCGCATGGCGGTCCTCTACGACCTTCTCACGGCTCCCCCGGTCGGTCTTCGGGAGCGCGTCACGGCGGACGTGCGGTGATGCTCCACTGCCACAACGGCCGGGGCGACACGCTCGAGCTCGCGGGGCGCGTGGTCGCGCCCGCTCAGGGAATCGACGAGTGCCTGAAGATCTCGATCGAGAATGGGGTCATCTCCCGGATCGAGCCAGCGCCGGCGAGCGAACTCGTCGTCGCGCCCGCGTTCGTCGATCCGCACGTCCACCTGCGGACGCCGGGCCGCGAGGACGAGGAGACGATCCGGTCCGGCACCGAGGCGGCTGCCGCGGGCGGGTACTGCACGATCCTCGCCATGCCGAACACGGATCCGGTCGTCGACTCCGCATCCGTGCTCGGCGAGCTGGTCGAGCGGGCGAGGCGGGAGGCGGTCGTCCCGACCGGCTTCATGGCGGCGATCTCCAAGGGCCAGCGTGGGGAGGAGCTGACCGAGATGGCCGAGCTGGCCGACACGGGCGCGGTCGCGTTCACCGACGACGGCAGGCCTGTCGTGTCGGCCGGCCTGATGCGGCGGGCGCTCCAGTACAGCGGTGTCACGGATCGCCCGCTCGCCCTGCACAGCGAGGAGCCCACGCTCTCACGCGGCGGCCACGCGCACGAGGGCGTCGTGTCGGCGGAGCTCGGGCTCGGGCCGTATCCGGCGGCTGCGGAGAGCGTGATGGTCGAGCGCGACCTCGCTCTCGCCGGCATCGAGGACCGGCGCGTGCATCTGATGCATCTGTCGGCGAAGGCGTCCGTGGAGGCGGTCCGGCGTGCCCGCGCGGAGGGAATCGCCGCGACGGCGGAGGTCACGCCCCATCACCTGTGCCTGACCGACGAGGCGGTGCGCCCCTCGATCCCAATCTGAAGATGAACCCGCCCCTCCGCGCCGATGCCGACCGGGCAGCGCTGATCGACGCCCTTCGCGACGGCACGATCACGTGTATCGCGACCGACCATGCGCCACACGCGCGCCAGGAGAAGGACGTACCGTTCGAGGAGGCACCCTTCGGGGTCATCGGCCTCGAGACGGCGTTCTCGGCTCTCTACACCAACCTCGTCGCCCCGGGAGTGCTCCCGCTCGGGACGCTCCTCGAGCGGATGTCGCACGGTCCTGCTCGGGCGTTCGGGCTCGACGAGCCGAGGATCGAGGTCGGTGCGCGGGCGAACCTCGGCGTCCTCGATCTGGACGCCGAGTGGACGGTGACCGAGGACGGCTTTCGCTCGCTCTCCTGCAACTCGTGGCTCCTCGGCGAGCGGCTCCGCGGGAGGGTGCTCCGGACCGTCGCCGACGGGCGGCCGGTGTTCTCGTCATGACGTCGGGGTACCTGCTGCTCGAGGACGGAACCGTCTATCGCGGACGGTCGGTGGGAGCGGCCGGCTCCGCGTTCGGCGAGGCCGTCTTCACGACGGGGATGACGGGCTACCAGGAGACGATGACCGACCCGAGCTACGCGGAGCAGCTCGTCTGCTTCACGATGCGTT
>CAWKEV010000017.1:0-119761 GCA_963848725.1 uncultured Actinomycetes bacterium
ATTTCCTCGCGCTTGGTCGGTGGCTTGTAGAAGCTCAATATCCCCTGCCCGCTTTGGCCTGATCAGGCGTCGTGGATTTCGGGAGGCTGCGCCACTTCGCAGCCCGGGATGACGATCTGCAATCCAGCAGCCGTGCGTTCAACTGACATATTGGCCTCCGCCGTCGACTTGGTCCGACCGTAGGACAGCGGCAGACGTCTCTAGATGACGCCCTCAGATGAGCAAGGTGTGGAAACGATAAGGCCGGTTTGGGGATGCGGGGATAAGTTTTGTGTTCGCTAATCATTTCAACGGTGTGCGCTGCGGGATAAGCGAACCCTGTTCATGTTCGCTACTTCGCGTCGTGAAAGATGATGCCGAGCGTGTGGCGGTCCCGTAGCGGATGCGGCTCACGCCGTGGCGCATGTTGACGCGATAGATGCCGCGCGTGCCCTGCACCGGCCGGTGGTGCACCGGAAAGATCACCGCCTCGCCTTGCGCGCAGCGGCACGACCTCGGCGCGCGATTGCATCCGCGGGCGTTGCTCGGTCAGCACGAATTCGCCGCCGGAGAAATCGGCGCCCGGCTGGGACAGCAGCACTGTCGCCTGCAGCGGAAACACGTGCTCGCCGTAGAGATCCTGATGCAGGCAATTGTAGTCGCCGGCCCCGTATTGCAGCAGCAGCGGCGTCGGCCTGCGTCTGGCCGGCCTCGTGGCAGCGCGCGAGAAAGTCCTCGTGGTCGGCCGGGAAAGCGGACCGCGATGCCCATCGCCTCGTTCCAGCGATTGGCGATTCGGCAAGCCGCGGATAGAGCGCCGTCCGCAGCTCCTGGATCAGCTCGGGCAGCGGATAGGCGAAATACTTGTATTCGCCGCGGCCGAAGCCGTGCCGCGCCATGATCGACCCGGCTGCGGAACAGCTCGTCCTGGGGATAGCACGCGGCGAGCGCGGCGCATTCCTCCGCGGTCAGCAGCGGCCCGGTCACGGCGCAGCCGTCAGTCGAGATCGACCGAAAGCCCGCGGCCAATCAAGCGCCTCCACACGCGCACTGATGGCACCATCGCCATTTCGGACGGACGGAGCGCTGCTGTGCGGCATGGCCGTTCTCCTTCATTCCCAGGAGCGGCCAGCCTGACAGGCCATCGCCAAGGCAACCACCGAAAACCGCAAAGCCGGACCTCGCCGCCTCGACCAGCACGCGCACCTCCGCTAGAAATCCGGACCACTTGGCCCGAGGGAAACATGAAGCTGACAGTGCGCGGCGTTCGAAGCGTCGATGTAGAGATGAGTCAGCCGGAGCGCGCGGCGGAATTCTACAGTAAGATCTGGAACCTGACGGAGATCGAGCGCGACAGCGGCTCGATCTGGTTTCGCGGCACCGGCGCCTACCATCACATCCTCGCCATCCATCCGGCGAAGGGCCCGGCGGCGATGCGGCGGCTGACGTTCGACGCCGCCAACCAGGACATCGTCAAAGCGCTGCACAAAAGGTCGCGGCAGCGGCTGCACCACCGAAGCACCGCATGAGATCGCCGCCCCGGGCGGCGGCTACGGCTTCGGCTTCGCCGACGTCGAGGGACCGCAATCTCGCTATGGTCTGCGAGGCCCGCGACCACAAAGACACGCCGACGCGCCGGACCGGCCGCGCAAGATCGCGCACGTCAATCTCAACGCCGCACAGCTCGAGAAGAGCAACGCGTTCTTGATCGACGTGCTGGGCTTCCGCAAGGTCGACCACAGCGGTCCGCTGCACTTCTTCCATTGCGACAACCCCGACCATTCGTCGATGGTGATGGGCCCGACCAAGACGCCGACGCTCAATCACGTCTCGTTCGAAATGCCGGACCTCGAATCGTGCATGCGCGGCGGCGGCCGGATGCGCGATGCAGGCTATCCGATCGAATGGGGTCCGGGCCGCCACGGCTCGGGCAACAACGTGTTCTGCTATTTCGCCGGCCCGGAGGAATTCCCAATCGAATACACCGCCGAGGTGTCTGCAAATCGACGACAGCTACGAATTTCATGGCCCCGAATACTGGAAATGGCCGCCCGGCCGGCTCGATCAATGGGGCATCACCCCGCCGCATACCGCGCGCTGGAAACGCATCCAGGACATGGTCTTGTTCACGCCAGGGCATACCGGCTATGAAAGCCATCCAGATCAGCCGCACCGGCGGCCCCGAAGTGCTCGATTTCGTCGAACTGCCACGCCGTCGCCCGGGCCCGGCGAGGTGCTGGTCAAGGCCGACGCCATCGGCGTGAATTATTTCGACACCATGATCCGCACCGGCCGCTATCGCTGGATGCCGAAACTGCCGTTCGTCCCGGGCAACGAGATGAGCGGCCATGTCGCGGCGCTCGGTCCGGGCGTGACCACGCTCAAGGTCGGGCAGCAGGTGTTCATCGCCGGCTACGAGATCGGCAATCGCGGCGGGCTCTACGCCGAATATGCCGCGGTGCCGGAAAAGGCCGCGTGGCCCCTGCCCGCCGGCGTCGGCGCCGACGAGGCGACCGCGCTGACCAACTATCAGCTTGCATGATCCTGCTGCACCACGCCGCGCGCGGCATCACGCCGAAGACCGTCGTGGTCTATGGCGCGGCCGGCGGCGTCGGCACCGCGCTGATCGACGTGGCGCGGCTTGCCGGCGCACGCGTGATCGGCACGGCGGGATCGGCGGACAAATGCGCCTTCGTGCGCTCGCGCGGCGCCGATCACGCGATCGACTATTGCAAGGAGAACGTGGTCGAGCGCGTGCTGGCGCTGACCGGACGGACACGGCGCCGACATCGTGTTCGATCACGTCGCCGGCAAGGCGTTCACCGACGGGCTGAAGATGGTGGCGCCGCTCGGCATGATCGTGTCCTACGCGGTGCTGGGCGGCATGCCGGAGACCGACCTGTTCAAGGAAATGCGCGGCAACATCGAGAAAAGCCCGGCGGTGCGCTGCTTCACCATGCACACCTACGATCACATGGAGGAGCCGCGCCGCGAGGCCATGGCGCGTGCGGTGGAACTGCTCGGCAGCGGCAAGGTGCGGCCCGCCATCGCCGCGCGCATTCCGTTCGTCGAGGCGCGTCGCGCCCATGAGCTGATCGAGCAGCGGAGCGCGATGGGCAAGATCGTGCTCAAGCCGTAGTCCAGTTGCAACGCTGCCACCGCCAGGCTGCTACTGCCCAGGATGACGTCCGGTGCGAGCGATCGGCTCGGCCTTGGGTCGCCTTTAAGCTTCTGCGAACTTGGGCAGAATGCTAGCGTTTATGCCAATCACCGGCGGTGTTCAGAGAAGGGGCGACACATGACGCAGCAGGGCGGAATTTCTCGTCGTCGATTTGTCCAAACAACTGCCGCGAGTTCATTGGCGCTTGCGGGGATGGGCTCCGGTCGTCCCGCTTGGGCTCAATCGGCAAAGCCGAACATCGTCTTCATCATGGCGGATGACCTCGGCTACGCGGATGTGAGCTGCTACGGCCAGCGCGACTACACGACGCCAAACATAGACCGGCTGGCAGTCGAGGGATTGAAATTCACGCAGGCATACGCCAATTCCGCCGTGCTGCTCGGCGACACGCACGGCGTTGATCACCGGGCGCTATCAATATCGTCTGCCGGTCGGGCTTGAAGAGCCAATTACTCGTCGAGTCCCAAGGATGCCGGCCTGCCGCCGAGCCATCCGACGCTGCCGTCGCTGCTGAAGAAGGCGGGCTACGGCACTACGCTGGTCGGCAAATGGCATCTTGGCTACCTGCCGGATTTCAGTCCATTGAAGAGCGGCTACGACCATTTCTTCGGGATATTCGGCGGCGCTGCCGACTATTTCAATCATGGCGCGGACGCCTGCGACGACCGACGCGGACTTGAGCCAACTCCACGAGCAGGAGGTGCCGGTCGAGCGCCACGGCTACATGACGAACCTGCTCGGCGATCGGGCGGTGCAGACCGTCGAAGGCTACGCCAAGTCGAAGGCAGCCGTTCCTGCTGAGCCTGCATTTCACCGCGCCGCATTGGCCATGGGAGGGGCCGGACGACGAGGCCGAGTTGAAGCGGATCAGGAACATCTTTCACCGCGATGGCGGCACGCAGAAAACCTACGCCGCCATGGTGCAGAGCCTGGACGTCAATATCGGCCGAGTGTTGCAGGCGCTCGACGCGAGCGGTCTCGCCGGGCAATACAATTGTCGTCTTCACCAGCGACAACGGCGGCGAGCGGTTCTCCAAAACTTGGCCGTTCACCGGCATGAAGAAGGAACTGCTTGAAGGCGGCCTTCGCATTCCAGCGATCGTGCGCTGGCCTGGACGGATCGCGGCGGGATCGGTGTCCGAACAGGTCATGGTCACGATGGATTGGGTGCCGACGCTGCTGGCTGCCGCCGGCACTTCGCCGGACGCGGCTTATCCATCCGACGGTGAGGACCTGGGGCCGATCGCTGACCGGCCGCGCGGCGCCGCATCCGCGCAAGCTGTACTGGCGCTACAAGGCTGGATCGCAGCGCGCCATCCGCGACGGCGATTGGAAATATCTGCGGATAGCCGGCAACGAGTTTCTCTTCGACGTCGGCCGGTTTCTTCTACGCGCCCGACCCTTCGAGCCAGCAGGTCTGCACCATCGGCGGCAACGTCGCCGAGAACTCCGGTGGCGCGCACTGCCTGAAGCACGGTTTCACGGTCCACCACGTCACGGGGCTGACGCTCGTTCTCCCCGACGGCGAGATCGTCGAGCTCGGAGGGAAGGCGCTCGATCCCGACGGACCGGACCTCCTCGGCATCGTGGTCGGCTCGGAGGGGACGCTCGGCGTCGTCACGCGCATCACCCTCCGCATCGTGCGCTCGCCCGAGACGGTGCGCACGCTCCTCGCGGGCTTCGACTCGACCGACGCCGCGGGCGAGGCAGTGAGCGAGATCGTCTCCGCCGGGATCCTTCCCGCTGCGCTCGAGATGATGGACCGGCTCACGATCGAGGCGGCGGAGCTCTCGGTCGCCCCCGGATATCCGGCCGGAGCCGGTGCCGTGCTCCTCGTCGAGCTCGAGGGGGTGCGCTCACAGGTCGAGGAGGACGCCGAGTCCGTCGAGCGGATCTGCCTCGAGTGCGGCGCCTTCGAGCTTCGCCTCGCGGAGGACGAGCCGTCGCGCGCGCTCCTCTGGAAGGGCCGCAAGTCGGCGTTCGCGGCCATGGGCCGCCTGGCCACCGACTACTACGTGCAGGACGGCGTCGTCCCGCGCACGCAGCTCCCGGGCGTGCTGCGGCGGATCGAGGCGTTGTCGAAGGCGCACGGCCTCCGCGTCGGGAACGTCTTCCACGCGGGCGACGGGAACCTCCACCCGCTCGTCCTGTACGACGCGGAACAGGGCGAGACCGAGCGCGCGCGGTCACTCGCGGAGGCGATCCTCGAGGCGTGCCTCGACGCCGGCGGCTCCCTCACGGGCGAGCACGGCGTCGGCATGGACAAGGCCTGCAGTATGCCGGGGATGTTCTCGGAACGCGATCTCGCGACCTTCGACCGCCTCCGGCGCGCGTTCGACCCGGAGGGCCTCTGCAACCCGGGGAAAGTAATTCCCACCCCGCGCCTGTGCGGGGAGGTCCCTGGGCCGCACCGGGCCCACCCGCTCGAGAGGACCGGCGTTGCCGAGCGTCTCTAGCCTGCGTGAGGCGTCCTCGGCGCTCTCCGAGGCGCACGCCGCCGGACGGTCGCTCAAGATCGGGTCCGAGCTCACGACCGAGGGTCTCGACCGGATCCTCGAGCACGAGGCCGGCGATCTCACGTGCACGGTCGAGGCCGGGATCCGGCTGTCGACGCTGGCCGCCGCGCTCGCGAGGCACGGTCAGCGACTCTCGCTCGACCCCCCGGGCGATCCGACGGTGGGCGGGCTCCTCGCCACGAATGTCTCGGGGCCGCTCCGCCACGGCTTCGGCGCCCCCCGCGACCTCGTCCTCGGGGTCACGCTCGTCCTCGCCGACGGAACGATCGCGAACGCCGGGGGCAAGGTCGTGAAGAACGTGCGCGGGCTACGACCTCGCGCGCCTCGTCTGCGGCTCGCGCGGGATGCTCGCCCTCGTCGGGCGCGCGAGCTTCCGCCTGCACCCCCTGCCGCAGGCGTCGCGGACCCTCCTCGTCGAGACTGACGACACCGCCGGCATGACGGCTCTGTTGCGAGACTCGCAGCTGCAGCCGAGCGCACTCGACGTCCTCCACCCGGGGCGGGTCGCGGTCCTCTTCGAGGGATCGGACGGCGCCGTCGCCGACCAACTCGCGAGCGCGCGGCGGCTCGTGGGCGGAGACGAGGCGAATGCGGACGTCTGGCGCGAGTCGCGCGAGCGCCAGGGCGCTGCGCAGGGGCGCGTCCGCTTCGCGCCCGGCACGCTCGCGGACACTCTCGCCACGCTCGAGACGGCGGTAGTCCGCCCTGCAGCAGGCGTCGCGTACGTTCCCGACCCGGTCCCGGCGGACACCAGCGAAGGGGTGGAGCGCCTGACCGAGTCGATCCGGCGCGCGTTCGACCCGCGAGGGGTGCTCTCCGGGTGATCCGGGAGATCACCGCGGACTGCGTCCACTGCGGGTTCTGCCTTCCGACCTGCCCGACGTACGTGCTCTGGCACGAGGAGATGGACTCGCCGCGCGGCCGCATCCATCTGATGGACGCGCGCCTGGACGGGACGATCAGCCTGAGCTCGACCGCGAGCGAGCATTTCGACCGCTGCCTCGGATGCATGGCATGCGTCTCGTCATGCCCATCCGGCGTCCGCTACGACCGCCTTATCGAGACGACGCGAGCCGCCGTCGAGGAGGAGACCGACCGCACCGTCGGCGACCGTTTCCTCCGCTGGCTGCTCTTCCGGGTCCTGCCCTATCCCGACCGGATGCGAGCCGCGGTGCAGCTCGCGCCGCTCGGCCGCTTCGTGCCGATGCCGCGGCGTTTCCTACCGCTCGTCGAGATGGCTCCCCGCTGGCGTGGCGGCGACGACACGACCCCCGCCCTCACTCGCCCCGCCGGTCATCCCCTCGCCCGCGTCGGACTGCTGACGGGCTGCGTCCAGCGCGCGGTCTTCCCGGAGGTGAATGCCGCGACCGCACGAGTGCTCGCAGCCGACGGGTACGAGGTCGTTGCGCCACCGCAGGGATGCTGCGGCGCACTCTCCGTGCACGCAGGGCGAATCGAGGAGGGCCGGCGCTTCGCACGTCGGCTCGTCGATGTCTTCGCCGACGTCGACTTGATCGCCGTCAACTCGTCCGGCTGCGGCTCGCACCTGAAGGAGCTCGGGTGGCTGCTCGAGGATCCCGATGGCGCCGAGCTCGCCGGGAAGGTGCGCGACATCGGCGAGCTCCTGGGCGAGACGACGCCGCGCGCGCGGCGGCATCCGCTCCCACTCCGGGTTGCGCTCCAGGACCCCTGCCACGTGCGCCACGCGCAGCGCCTCCCGCTCGCCTCGGCCCCCTCGCTCGCCCGGATCCCCGCGCTCGAGATCGTCGAGCCGGAAGAGCAGGACCTCTGCTGTGGCTCGGCAGGCGTCTACAACGTGCTCCAACCGGAGGCTGCGCGCGAGCTCGGCAACCGGAAGGCCGCGCACGTCCTCGCGACCGGGGCCGCCGTGTACGCCGCCGCGAACCCGGGCTGCCTCGTGCAGGTCTCCTCCGCGCTCCGGCGCGCCGGTCGGCCGCTGCCCGCGCTCCATCCGATCGAGCTCGTCGACGCGTCGATCTCCGGAACGCCCGCGGGGAAGCTCCGCGCGAGCGCGCGCCGCTAGATCACGTCGGCCAGGACGCGGATCACGTCGAGGACGATGACCGCGACCCCGAGGACTACTGCCGCGCGCGCGTAAAACCGTCCCTCGTACGCGTTCGCCTGCGAGCGTCCGAGCACGATTCCGGCCGCCGCGAGGACGGGCGGAAGCCCCGACCAGAAGATGACGACGGTGAACAGGCCGAGCAGGGAGGACAGCGCTGCGACGACGCTTGGACCCGGCTCGTCCAGGCTGAGTGCCCAGGGAACGGCCAAGAGAAAGACACCGGCGGTCGTGACCCCGACGACCAGGGCGACGATCGCGACGGCGACGATTCCGCCGTTCGACCCTGCGAATGCGTCGATTGCGCCGAGCACCACCGCGAGCGCGGCAGCGCCACCGGCAACCTTCCGGATCTCGGAGTCGGCAGGCTTGCCCGTCACGACAGCGACCACTGCGTTCTCGGACATCGAATCCTCCACGTCGGGGACCTCACCCCGATGTCGGCCGGAAGGCGCAAGAAGTCATGACCCCTATGAGGGTTCCACGGCCACCGGCCGGAGATCGTCGAGCCGGTCGACGCCGCCGAGCGCAGGGAAGAGCTTCCACCAGACACCGGCGACTGCGATCGTCGCCACACCTCCGATGACGACGGCCGGCACGGCGCCGATGAGCGCTGCGGCGACGCCCGATTCGAACGCGCCGAGCTCGTTCGAGGCGCTGATGAAGACCATCTCGACCGCGTTCACCCGACCGCGCAGCTCGTCCGGGGTCACGAGCGGGAGGATTGTCGAGCGAAGGACGACGCTGACCATATCGAACGCGCCGCCGAGCGCCAGCGCCACGAGCGAGACCCACATCGTCCGCGAGAGGCCGAACGCCACCATCGAGATCCCGAACCCGGCGACGACGACGAACAGCGTCGGCCCGGCGCGCCGCCGAATCGGGCGGCGCGCGATGACGAGCGCCGCGAGGAAGGAGCCGACCGCGGGTGCGGTCCGGAGGAAGCCGAGACCGGTCGGGCCGACGTCGAGGATCGACTTCGCGAAGACGGGCAAGAGCGCCGTCGCCCCTCCGAGCAGGACGGCGAAGAGGTCGAGTGAGACGGCCCCGAGCAGCACCTGGGTCCGCCGAATCAGTCGCACGCCTGCGAGCACCTCGCCGACGTCGACCGAACCCTCCACCACGGGCTCGCGCCCGGCACGGACCGAGAGCACGCATCCGAGCGCCACGAGCGAGAGCGCGATCGCCACCGTGTACACGAGCTCCGCCTGGATCGCGAACAGGATCCCTCCAAGCGCGGGCCCGATGACGATCGAGAACTGGAGGACGACCGACCGCTGGGCGAGCGCGCTGACGAGGATCTCCTGCGGCACGAGCGACGGCGTCAGCGCGCGGCCCGCCGCCGCGCCGAAAGCGCTCCCGGCCCCCGACAGGAACGCGAGCGCGTAGAACGGCCACACCCGATCGGCGCCGTGAACCGTGACGACGAGCAGGCCGACGAACACGACGACGTCCGAGACGAGCATCGCCGCGTACACGCGCGACCGGGCCCAGCGATCGGCCACGTGCCCGGCGGGCAGTGCGAAGAGCAGGAGCGGGAGGAACTCGGCGAGGCCGACGAGGCCCAGATCGAGCGGGCTCTCGCGAACCGAGTAGACCTGCCACCCGATGGCCACGGACGCCATCGACATCGCGAACCCGCCGGCGCCCATCGCGACCCAGAAGAGCGCGAAGTCGCGGTGGCGGAGCGGCGAATCGCTCGCGAGCCTCATGCCTTCGAACCTACCCGGCGGGCGGGCTACGCGGCTTCGGGTGCGTCTGCGTCCGCGGCCTCGCCGGCCACGCCGAACTCGACCTCGATCTTGAGGATCCGCGAGCCCTCGATCTCGAGGACGGTGAGCCGAAGCCCGGCGACGACGACGGTGTCGCCGACCTCCGGCGCGCGCCCGAGCTCCCCGAAGACGAGACCGGCCATGGTGTGGAAGTCCTCGTCCTCGAGCTCGGTCTCGAACTCCTCGTTGAAGTCGTCGATCGTGTAGGTGCCGTCGATCCGGATCCGGCTGTCGTCGATCCTCTCGATCGACGTGTCCGGGAGGTCGAACTCGTCCTCGATCTCGCCGACGATCTCCTCCAGCACGTCCTCGAGCGTGACGATCCCGTCCATGGCGCCGTACTCGTCGACGACGACGGCCATGTGCTGCTTCTCGCGCCGGAAGTCCGCGAGCAGGGCGGCGAGGTCCTTCGTCTCGGGCACGACGTAGACGGGCCGGACGATCGACTCGAGCCGGACGGACTCGATCCCGAGGTCGTGCATGGCCGCGAACAGGTCGCGAACGTGCAGGACGCCGACGATCTCGTCGAGCGAGTCGCGAAAGACGGGGTAGCGAGTGAACGGCGAGTCGACGACCGTCGCGAGCGCGTCCTCCGGCGGCATGTCCACGGAGATCGCGACGACCTCCGGCCGCGGGACCATCACTGCCGAGACCTCCTTCGAGGCGAAGTCGAAGACCTTGTAGAGCATCTCCTCCTCCGCTTCCTCGAGCTCTCCGACGTCTTCCGCCGCACGAACGCTGTGCCGGATGTCCTCGCGCGTATACGCGATCATCCCCGCCGGAGCCGGCGTCACCCTCAGGAGGCGAAGGACGGAGTTCGCCGAGACCTGCAGCACCCACACGAGCGGATGCGCGATCCGCGCGAGGAAGTCGAGCGGCAGGGAGAGCGCTACGGCAAGTCGCTCGGCACGCTGGAGCGCCACGGCCTTCGGCACGAGCTCGCCGAGGACCACCGAGAGGTACGTGAGGATGACGAACGCGATCGCGAACGCGACCCCTGCCGAGAACGGCGGCTCGAAGAGACCCGAGAGGAGCGGCTCGCCGACGGCGCCGATCAGGATCGCGAAGACGGTGATCCCGAGCTGGATGAGCCCGATGAAGCGGACGGGCTCGTCCATGAGCTTGAGCGCGGTCTTCGCCCCGCGCCCGCCCTGCTCGGCGCGTTCCTCGAGGCGCGAGCGCCGGCCCGTGACGAGCGCGTACTCGGCCGCGACGAAGACCGCGCTTCCCATCACCAAGAGGAGCACGGCGACCAGCCGCAGGAAGACGCTCATACCGACACCTCGCCGGCTCTCGATACCGCCGGGCGGAGCCCGAGAAGCGCACACGCCCCTCGCGGGGCGCCGGTACTAGGCGGGATCTCGTCGCCCATGGATCAGGCCGCAGTATAGGTAACGACCCTGTCGCCCTCGTGGCGCTCTGCCGCCCCGTCGCGCACCAGTCGTTCGGCGTGCGAGAGCGACTCCGCGATCGCGAAGCGCCTGGAGGCGGGCTTGAGGTCGTCGCCGAAGAGCGGGATCGAGAGCTCGTACCCGGTGAGCGGATCGCCACGAAGCGCAGCGTGCGTCTCCTCGAGCCGGCGGCGATGGTGCTCCTGGATCTCGCGAGCACGGCCGGCCGGGTCCTTGATCGGGTCGCCGTGTCCGGCGAGCGCGAGCCGTGGCGCGAGTTCGATCGTGCGCTCGAGGGCGGCGAGGTAGTCCCCGAGCGGATCGGCGCGGCTCGCGGGCCAGAGCCCGACGGTGGGGGTGATCCGGGCGAGAAGGTGGTCGGCCGCGATCAGGATCCCGCCTCGGAGGAGGCAGAGCTGTCCGTCCGCGTGCCCCGGAGCGGCGACGAGCTCCCAGCCGTCGATGTGCTCTCCGGCCTCGAGCAGCGTCGGATCGCGCTGGTAGCGGACGAACGGGCGGTAGACCGAGCTCTGCTCGACGAGCTCCGCGGTGACTTTCGCGGGCGCCCCCTGCAGGTGGAACCAGTCGACGAGTCGCTCCGACCAGGCCGGGTTCCCCCACACGAGCTCGCACTGCGCGTAGTCGAGCGAGCCCTGGAGCACGGGAGCGCCCGTCAGCTCGTGCAGGTCGGCGGCGGCCCCGACGTGGTCCGGGTGGAAGTGCGTGACGACGATGCGCGCGACCGGACCCTCGACCGAGGAGAGCTCCGTCCGCCACAGGTCTCTGGCGTCCGGCGTGCCGATCCCGGTGTCGACGATCGTCCAGCCGTCGTCGCCCGGGAGCAGGTACGCGTGGACGTGTCCCGGCCTCGTCGGAAGCGGCAGCGTGACACGCCGGATGCCCTCAGGGAACTCCTCCACGGCGCGACTCTACACCGGGTCTTGCTCGAGCACGAACGTATGTTCTATCCTGGTCGGGTGCGCGTCGAATACCGGCTGGAGCCGTGTCGCACCGCCCTGAACCGCGTCCAGGGCATGCCGTTTCAGTGGTCGCTCAACCCGTACATGGGCTGCGCCCACCGGTGCACGTTCTGCTACGTCCGGCACTTCGAGCAGCGGGCCAAACGGCCCTCCGACGACCGCTACGGCCGCTCGCTGCGGGTGAAGTCGAACATCGCCGAGGTCCTCCGCAAGGAGCTCGCGCGCACGTCATGGCGGCGAGAGGAGGTCGTCATCGGCGCCGCCACCGATCCCTACCAGCCCGCGGAGGGCCGCTTCCGGCTGACCCGCGCGTGTCTCGTCGCCCTCACGGAGACGTGGACGCCGTTCTCGATCATCACGCGCGGGCCACTCGTCGTCCGCGACCTCGACGTTCTCTCCGAGGCGTCGTCGCGGGGCGGCGCGAGTGTCTCCCTTTCGCTGCCCACGCTCGACGAGCGGGTCTGGCGGACGACGGAGCCGGGAACCGCGCCACCGAGAAGCCGCCTCGCGGCGGTCGAGAAGCTGGCGGAGGCGGGAATCGACGTTGGAGTCGCGGTCGCACCGATCCTCCCAGGCCTCTCCGATCGGCCCGAGCTGCTCGACCAGGTCGTCCGCGAAGCCCGCGCCGCGGGCGCGCGCTCCATCTGGGCGAGCGCCGTCCACCTGCGCCCCGGCGTCCGCGAGCACTTCCTCGCCGCCCTCGCCCGCGACTGGCCACACGAGGTCGAACGCTACGAGGAGCTCTTCGCGGATCGCGCCTACCTGCCGGCCGAGACGGCTCGGGCGATCACCGATCCGGCCCGCGCGGCCGCACTGGCGACGAGAGCCCGCGCGAGACCGCGGCCGGTGCGGGGCGAGCCGCCGCAGCTCGCGCTCTCCCTCTGACGCGTGATGATCGGAGTACGCCGGCGTCCGCTCTGCGAAGCGGGCGCGGTTCAGGGGTCTCCGCGGGCGGGGATCTGCGAGAGCGGATTCCCGGTCGCGCTGACGTCCCCGTCGCGTCCGCGAAGCGGGCGCGCTTCAGGGGTCTCCGCGGGCGGGAATCTGCGAGAGCGGATTCCCGGTCGCGCTGACGTCCCCGTCGCGGCCGCGAAGCGGGCGCGCTTCAGGGCTCTCCGCGGGCGGGGATCTGCGAGAGCGGATTCCCGCCCTGCGGAAGGAAGGAGCCCCCCCGCCTCGTAGAATCGCCCCACGTGCCCGAAGAGATCACCTGTCTCATCGCCGACGACCACGAGGTCGTCCGCGAAGGGCTTCGCCTCGCCCTTTCGCGCTCCCAGCGCATCCGCGTGATCGGGGAGGCTGCCGACGGCGCGTCCGCGGTCGCGCTCGCCGAGAGGCGCCGTCCAGACGTCGTCATCATGGATCTGCGCATGCCGGACATGGACGGCCTGGAGGCGACCGAGCTCATCGCCCAGAAGGCGCCGGGCACATCCGTGCTGATCTTCACCGCGTACGGCGAACGCTCGCTCCTGCAGCGCGGCCTCGAGTCGGGCGCGCTCGGGTACATCCTCAAGGAGACACCGCACGAGACGCTCGTGCGCGCCATCGAGAAGGTCGCCGGAGGCGAGACATTCGTCGACCCCGGGCTCATGGCCGAGGTCGTCTCGGCCCGGGGGCAGCCGGACATCCTCACGCCGCGTGAGCGCGAGATCCTGCAGCTGCTCGCCGACGGCATGTCGAACGTCGACGTCGCCCAGAAGCTCTTCATCAGCCAGGAGACCGTGAAGAGCCACGTGCGGCACATCCTCTCGAAGCTCGAGGCGGATACGCGCACGCAGGCCGTCGCGATCGCACTCCGGGAGGCGATGATCGATTGACCGAGGACTCCGACCGAGCGCTCCTCGCCGAGACGATCATGGCGGAGCAGGAGGAGCGTCGGCGCCTCGCCGAGCTACTCCACGACGGTCCCGTTCAGCACCTCTCCGCCCTCGCGCAGATGCTCGACGCCGGAATCGCGGCGATGCACGAGGAGCAGGGAGAGCGCGCGGACGAGCTCCTCTCGCGCGCGCTCGTCGTCGCCCGCGATGCCACGCGGGAACTGCGCGAGCTCTGCGAGGACCTCGAGCCGCGTGCGCTCCGCGAGCTCGGCTTCGCGGCCGCGGTGGGAGCGCTCGCGCACCGGGTCTCCACGCGACGCGGCGTCGCCGTCGACCACGACGCCGGCTACGGCGACGAGCTCGGCGAGCACGCCCAGACGGCCCTCTTCCAGATCATCCGCGAGTCGGTCGACCAGGCCGTCCGCCGCGGCGCGCCAACCCGGATCGAGATCGCGATCTCGGCCACCCCGGCCGGCGGCGCCGAGCTCGTCGTCTCCGACGACGGGCCTCCGGAGCGGCGGAGCGCCGTGCTCGAGTCGCTGGCCGAGCGCGCGTCCACGCTCAATGCGCGGTTCTCGTCCGAGGTCCGCTACCCGCGGGGCTCGACCATCCGCTTCGAGCTGCCGCCCTCCGCAGCCCGCCGCTAAGATCGCCGCGTGGAAGCGAACGGGCGGGGCGGCTACCTCCTCTTCGCCTGGTCGCCCCAGGGATACACGATCGAGGAACGGCCCGGTGACCCGCCGCAACCCGGCGCGGAGGTCGAGGATCGCGAGCGCCGCTTCCGCGTGACGAGGCTCGCGCCGTCGCCGTTGCCCGGCGACGGCCGCCGCTGCGTGTATCTGCTGCCTGCCTGACCGCGGCTACCAACGATCGAATGGAGATGGCGCATGCGAGTCGTGCGCTGGGCCGGCTCGTTCAACGGCTGAACTCAGTGCACTGCGAAACCGCGACAAAGAGAATTAGGTACGTCAGTCTCAGCACCGGTCATTGGGCGAACGCGCCCGCTTACCCGGGCTCGGCCCTACTCGAGCGGCTGGTTGTGGACGTCGTTCTCCTCGGCGTACTTGTCGACGAGCGAGTCGATCTTCGCCGCGTCGGGAACGCGTAGTTGATCTCGACGAATGCGTTCCACTTGTCCGGGAGCGCGTCCTCCGGGAAGATCGCCTCGACCGGGCATCCGGTTCGCACGCCCCGCAATTCCGGGTGGTGATGCCGCCCGCGAGCGCGAACTCGTGCTTGCCAGGGACGACCGCACAGAAGGTGTCCTCGTCGTCGCCTCCCTGGGCTTCGACACTCATGACGCGCCAGAACGACCTCACGCGTCGCGAGGTAGAGCCAGCGGATCGGCCGGCTGCGGACGCCGAAGTTGGTCTCGATGCTGCTCTCTTCACCCGAGCCCACCGCGACGTACCCGGCCATGACGGCCGCACGCTCGAGCCACGCGAGCGCATCGTGGTCGGTTGAAAGAATGCGCCAGGATCCTGCTTCGAGGGGATCGCCGTCCACCGCGAGCCATCCGTCGACGAACCCCGCGATGTACTCCGTGTCCGCGCGTCTCGGGCAGCACGCGCTTCAGGTTGACGCACGAGCGCACGACACCAGTCCCCGCATATCCGGGGTGCACGTCGAGCGAGGGCGAGAAGTTCACCTCGTCGAAGAAGTCCACGAACGCGGCCACTCGCCCGCCATAGAGCTGGACGTAGTGGCGATGCTCGCCCGAGCGGATCTCGAGCTTGTTCCAGGACCCGTCGCCGAAGACGAGGCCGTGGAGCGCCCCGAGCCGGTAGCTCTCCGAGTCGCGAGTCGGCGGTCGCCCGCACCGCCGGCACGAATTGGCCGACGCCCAGCGCGTTCGTCTTCTGCCCGTCGGCGAGCACCCAGCCGTGCGTCGGAGTGGCCCGTACGGTGCGCCGGTAGCGAGAGATGTTTCGCGTCGTCAGTCGCATGCCACCGTAACGATCGCGCTCCTCGAAGGCGGGCGCGAGCTCGAGCTTCACGAGTGGCGGCGGCGGAAACGCTTCACGAACGCGGGTTTGAACCCCGCGTCCGTGAGGACGCTGCACGACTTGTTCTCGAGCTCGGCGAACGTCTGGAGCCCGTGGATCGTGACACTGCTCGGTGGAGCGAAGCAGTCGATGCACTCCTCGGGATCGATGACGAGGATGCGGCCGTACTCGTGGATGCAGTCGACGGGGCAGACATCGACGCACGAGCGGTCTTTGATGTCGATGCAAGGCTCGGCGATGATGTACGTCACGGGTTCGAGTCTAGCCTGAGCTCTGCGCAAGACTGGAATCGACGGATTCGTCGATTCCAGTCGCGCAAAGATCCCTGAAGGCGGCGGCTTCGCCGCCGCTTCGCAACTCCGGCAACCCTGCGGCGTCGGCCTGCCGGTCGATCAGGAAGACGGCGCTCGTGAGCTCCGAGACGAGCTCCGGCGCGCGCTCGACGAGCGCGGACTTGACGATGACCTGGTCGAAACCCGCCGTGTGCGCGCGCTGAAGACCGGAGCGGTCGGTGTGGTTAGTAAAGCCGACGATCGGGACCTCGAGCCAGGCGTCGACGACCTCCTCGGGCTCCACTCGCGAGATGTCCGCGATCACGAGGTCCGGCTCGCCGACGGCGTCCGTCGTCACGAGACGATGCCCCGGCAGGAGACCCTCCAGCTTCGTGCGGAAGAAGAGATCGACCCCAACGAGCAGGATCGTCGCCACGGCCCGACCCTAGCACCTCTCGCGGATGCCCGATAATCCCAGGCGTGGGGCTCGAACGAGGCCTCGATCTCATCCGCTCCGGCGCCTACTTCGAGGCGCACGAGGAGCTGGAGGACGAGTGGCGCGAGGCGCCCGCTCGCGAGCGCGACTTCCTCCAGGGGCTCGTCCACGTCGCGGTCGCCTGGCTCCACGCCGGCCGCGGGAACCGGCCGGGCTGCGAGCGCCAGCTCGAGAAGGCAGCCCGCCGCCTCGGCCCCTATCGACCGTCCCATCGCGGCGTCGACATCGTCGTCGTCCTCGAGGACGTCTCCCGCGCACGCGAGCTCGTCGAGACGGGTTCGCTCGAGCTTCCCACTCCGCGCGTGTGACCTACAGCGACCCCAGCCCGAGCCACTCGAGCACGCGGTTGGCGTAGATGCGCAGGACGTAGAAGCGCCCGAAGAAGAGCAGGAGGCCGAGCGCGACCATCAACGCGCCCCCGGTCACCTGGATCGCGCCGTAGTGATCCCGAAGCCAGCGAAACGCGCCCATCGCCCGTGAGAACACCGCGCCTGCGAGGACGAACGGCACGGCGAGCCCGAGCGAGTACGCAGCGAGCAGCAGCGCGCCTTGCCCCGCGGTCTCGGACGAGCCGGCGAGGACGAGGATCGCGGCGAGCACGGGCCCGATGCACGGCGCGGCGCACACGGCGAACGCCCCTCCCAAGAGCACGCGCGAGCCTCGGCTGCGGGCGTCCTGTACGAGCCCCGCCCCGACGAGCCGCTGGGGCCAGGGCAGGAGGCCCATGAACGCGAGCCCGAACACGACCAGGACGAAGCCGGCGACCTTCTCGAGCAGGAACTGGTCCTGGAAGAGGCGTCCGCCGACGAGTGCCGCTCCGACGCCGAGCAGGACGAAGACCGCCGTGAAGCCGAGGACGAACGGGATGCTCGAGGCGACGACCCGGCGAGCCGTTCCCGGCTGGCCGAGCCGGTCCGCGTCGACCGCGGAGACCGCGGAGAGATAGCCGGGGACGAGCGGGAGCACACAGGGGGCCAGGAACGAGACGAGCCCGGCGAGGAACGCGACGGGGACCGCGGTCGGGCTCACACGATCCCTAACCCTCGAAGCGGGCGAGCTCCTCGTCCACCCGCCGCTCGAGGTCCGGGTCGAGCGGGCGCTCCGGCGGCGGCGGCCTGCGCTTGCTCCACGCGCGGACGAGGACGCCGATGACGAGGGCGGCGCCGAGAACGACGAGGATCGGGACGAGCCAGGCGAGGAGCCCGAAGCCGCTCTTGGAGGGCGTCGCGAGGACGCCCGGGCCGAACTGTGCGACGAGCGCCGCCTTGATCTGCTGCGCGCTGTCGCCGGCGGCGATGCGCCGACGGATGTACGCCTTCATCCGCTGCGCGACCGGAGCGTCGGACTGGTCCAGCGTGGTCTGGCAGACGGGGCACACGAGCTCGGCCTCGAGGTCGGAGGCATTCGGCCGGCCGCCCGCGCCCGCGGCGGTGCCCGCCAGGAGGAGCGTGCCTGCGACGCAGGCGCAGAGGAGCCCGAGCCTCATGACTCGAGCGCGCGAGCCACAGCCGAGCGCAGCTGCGCGTGGTCCTCGTCGGAGTTGATCGCGCCGACGAACGCCTGGACGACGCGTCCCTGGCGGTTCAGGACGTACGTCTCGGGGAATCCCGTCACGCCCCAGCTCGGGAGCGTGTTCCCCGGGCCGTCGTAGACCAGCGGGAACGTGATGTCGTAGCGCCGCGCGAAGTTGCGCGCGTCGCCGCGAAAGTCCTTCGCATCGAGCCCGAGGACGACGAGTCCGTTCGCGCGGTTGCTCCTCCACACCTGCTCGAGGTACGGCGCCTCGTCCTTGCACGGAATGCACCACGAGGCCCAGAAGTTGAGCACCACCGCCTTCCCCCGAAGCGACGCGAGCGTGAGCTTCCCGTCCCGATCGAGCCGGGGAAGCGTGAATCCCGGCGCATGGGGCTCGTCTCCGCGGTTCGCCGACGCGGCGAGGTCGCCGCCCGACGACCTCACGAGCTTCCACACGAGGAGCGCGAACAGGAGCACGACGAGGCCGACGGCGACGCCCTGGAGGACGAGCCGCGCGCGGTGAGCCAAGGTCAGTGCGGGACGATGAAGACCGGCGTCCCGATCTCCACCTTCTGGAACAGCCACTCGGCGTCCGGGATGCGCATGCGAATGCATCCGTGCGAGGCCGAGTAGCCGATGGACGCCGCGTCCGGCGTCCCGTGGATCCCGACGTACGGAACCGAGAGGCCCATCCACCGTGTGCCGAGCGGGTTGCCCGGCCCCGGCGGGACCGGCTGCTCGTCCTGCGCCCACGGAGACGGGGGCGGGTACCACCACGGATCCCGCTCCTTCACCACGATCGAGAAGTCACCGACCGGCGTCGGGTACGCGGACTGACCCGTCGCCACGCCGAAGGTGCGCACCAGCTTGGCGTTCTCGTACAGGCGCAGCGAGTTGGAGCTCCGCAGAATCACGATTGCAGGCCCGAGGTGATTCTCGGTCACCTTCGGCGCAACCGCCGCGAACGCGAGCCGCACGCCCGAGCGGTCGTTCGTCTTCAGCGCCAACCGGATGGCGCGGGAGTTCGCGAGCCGCTCGAGCCGACGCCCCACTCGCGAGGGCTTGGCGAACGGCCTGATTCCGTGGAGGACGAGCTTCGCGTCCATCGGCTTGCGGTCGAGGTCGCGAGCGAGGCCGTCGAGATACGCCCTGATGCGGTCGCGGGAGACGGAGACGTCGAGTTGGACGCGTGCGCCCGGACGCGAGAAGCGCGCGCGGCTGATCGCCTTCTCGAGGTTCGGCTGGGCGCGGAGTGCGCCGGGCGAGACGCTCACCTTCCGCGTCGGGCCGATGACGAGGACGAGGGGGCGCGCGAACGCCCGGCGCACCTTCGCCGTCGCCGAGTCGAGCGGCATGCCACCCACCTGAACGCGTCCGACGGTGACGTCCGACGGGATCCGCACCTGCCGCGGCGGCGGAGGCGGCGTCGGCGTGGTCGTCGTCGTCGGAGGCGGGGTCGTGGTCGTCGTGTCGGTCGTGGACGTCACGGTCGTCGTCGTCTCGTCGGCGGTCGTCGCCGACGCGGCGACCGCAAACGCTGCGGCGAGCCCGATCAGGGCGCAGACGGACAGAACGCCGGCTACGGCGAGGCGGGAGGCGACCTTCACGTATCCAGTGTAGACGCGAAGATCCGCGGATCGTTCGTGACAACCGCGTCGACGCCGGCCGCAGCCACGCGCTCCAACTCGGCGACGTCGTCGACGGTCCACGTGACGACCGCAGCTCCACACGCGTGCGCCCGTCTCACGGCCGCCGGGCCGACCGCGGTGTGGTGGAGGACGAGCGCCGACGCCCGGGAGAGCGCGAGCAGCCGGCCGACGAGCGCAGGCAGGGCGGCATGCAGCATGCGGAGTCCTGTCCGAGCGAAGGGCGCGAGCCTTCCTTCCTCCGTGATCCCGAGCGCAGCGCGCGGAAGCGTCAGCCCCGTCCGCACACCCGAGCCGGTCTGGGCCAGCCGCCGAAGCGAGCCGAAGCCGAACGAGCTCACGATCGTACGCTCGAGCAACCCGTGACGAGCGAGCGCGGCCTCGACGCCCTCTACCGCCGACTGTGTCTTCAGGTCGAGATGGACTCCGATCCCCGGTGCCTCGTCGACGAAGAACGCGAGCGCGTCGTCGAGCGTCGGGAGAGTCGGGACGACCGCGCGCAGGCTCGGGAGCGAGCGATCTCTCACCGTGCCCCGCATCGCCCCGTGACTTACTTCGAACAGGTCGTTCGAGTGCGCGACGACGAGGTCTCCGTCGTCGAGCGCGAGCACGTCGAACTCGATGAGATCGACTCCCACCTCGACCGCGGCCCGGAAGGACTCGAGCGTGTTCTCCGGAGCGAGCGCCTGCGCGCCGCGGTGGCCGATCCGCAGTACGTGGCCGTCGCGCCGTTCGAGCGACAGCGTCATTTCGGCCTCGTCGGCAGCGAGTCGCCCTCGAAGCGGCCGCCCTCGGCGGCGAACTCGACGATCATGCGGTCGGTCACCCACTCGACCGGAGCGCGATCGTCCGTCCATGGATCTCGCGCAGGCGGAACCGGCTCGACCTCACGCAGGAGAAGGGGGCGAAGCGGCGCGACGTCGCGCGGCATCCCGGCGGACCGCCGCACCACGCCGGCATGCGAAAGCGGACGTGTGAGGCCGAGCACCAGCGTGTTGAAGCGCAGTACGGGCCACTCGAGCGTCTGCGGGAACTCGGTGGCCATCGTTCCGCCGATGTCTCGCACGAGCCGCTTGTCGTCGGGCGTGGCGGCGACGTTCAGCACGACGATGCCGCCGGGAGCGAGGCGCTCGCGTACGAGGCGGAAGAACTCCCTGGTCGCGAGGTAGAACGGCACGTAGGGCTGGTGATACGCGTCGACGACGATCAGGTCCCAGCGCCGGTCGGTCGAGCGGAGGAAGGGTCGCGCGTCAGCGTCGTGGACACTCACTCTCGGGTTGTCGCCCAGGCCGAAGTAGCGGTACGCAACCCGGGTCACCGCGGGATCGATCTCGACCGCGTCGACGTCGGCGTGCGGGTAGTAGCGGCCGAGGGCGCGGGCGATCGTCCCGCCGGCGTTCCCGAGGATCGCGACGTGCCGTGGCGATCGGTGAAGGAGAGACGGAATCGCGAGGACGGCGTCCCAGTAGCCGCCCGTCAGCACCGAGCTCCGACGCCAGACCGAGTGCACCGCGATGCCCTCGTTCAGATAGAGGAGGCGGCGGCCGTCCGGCCGCTGCACGACCTGGATGTACTGGTACGGAGACGTCTCCTCGTGCAGCAGCCCGGGCTCCGCCTTCACGACGCCAGGCGAGATCGCGGTGAGGGCCGCGAGGGCGCCCGCCAGGAGCAGGAACCGCGGTCGCAGCACGAAGCAGGCGGAGAACGCGAGCACGGTCGCGGTCACAAGGAACGTCCGCTGTGTCCCGATCGCGGGAATCAAGACGAGCGCGGGCAGGAACGTCCCGAGGAGCGAGCCGGCGGTGGAGAGCGCGTAGAAGCGACCCGCCACCGCTCCGGCGGTGGCGACGTCTCGCACCGCGAGGCGAATCGCGAAGGGCGACACGATCCCGAGGAGGACGACCGGCGGCGCGAACAGGAGCAGCACCGCGAGGAAGCTGCCGATCACCGCACCGGCGGAGACCTGGTCGAGCCCCCTGACCGACACGTCCAGGAACGGCTTCGCGACGAACGGAATGGCTGCGACGCATACGGCGGCGCCGAGCACCACGTAGCCGAGGAGCCGCCGTCTCGGCCAGCGGTCCGCAATCCGCCCGCCGAGCCAGTAGCCGACCGCGAGGGCGGCGAGCACGAGCCCGATGAGATTCGCCCAGACGATCGTCGACGACCCGAAGTAGGGCGCCAGGAGCCGCGACGCGGTTATCTCGGTCGCGAGCGCGCCGACTCCGGCGCCGAAGACGAGCGCGCCCAGGGCAAGCCCGCCCTGCCGTCCGATCTCGTGCTCGCCGGCAGCCTCAGCGTGCGTCACGCCCGCGGCGTCGGCTACAGGCCGAAGACGCGCTCGATCTCTCCCATCGTCCGGGCAGCGAGCACGGCGGCCACCAGGACGGCCAGCGCCAGGACGAGCCAGAAGCGGACCGCCGCGATCCGGCTCTCCAGATGTCTTCGCTCCCGGGCCGCCCGCTTCGCGCGATGGAAGTGATAGGCGCGCTCGACCGCGTCCGGATCGAGCGGCGGCGCCTCGTCCGACGTCGTGGGACCCACCTTCGCCACGCGGAAAGTGTAGGAGGTGGACCGCGGCGACGCGTGCAGATCGCGTCCAGCCGCTTCGCAGCCCATACTCTTCCCCCGATGCACGACCCAGAGCGGTCCCGGCGCGCGCGGCTCGATCTGCGAGGGGCCGGCGGACTTCCCGCCCTCGGGGGGCGTCTGATCTTCCTCTTCGGCCTCCTCCTCACGCTCTCGGCGCTGACCGGGTGGTACACGGGATCCGGCCAGGGAACGACCGTGTCGGTGATCGGCTGGCACACGGGGACGATCGGGAAGATCGTGTTCTTCCTCGGACTCGTTGCGGTGCTGCTCGTCGTCTTGCGCGAGGTGGGAGTCGAGATGCCCGCCACGCTGCCCGAGAGCCTGATCGCGATCGGCGTCGGCTCCGTGGCCACCGTGCTCGTCCTCGTGCGCCTCATCTCGATCCCCGACACGTTCTTCTTCGCGGGGCGGGGAGTCGGGATCTGGATCAGCCTCGCGTGCGCGGTCGGGATCATCGTCGCCGGACTGCTCGAAGCCTCCGAAGACCTCTGACCTCACGCGACCGAGCGTGAGCTCCGCCATCCCGCTCAGGGGTTCGTGACGGTGACCGTGACCGTGCGGGTCGGCCGGCTCTGTACAACCGGAGCGAGCGTCCGCACCGAGGTCACGAGGTCGCCCGCCTTCGGCCGCTCGTCGAGCGTCCGGGAGAAGGCGACGCCGACGAGGAACGCCAGGGCGAGAAGGAGAGCGACGAGGACGATCCGCCCGACGGATCGCCTCCTGGTCGCTCGACGTGGCCGGTTCGAGGGCTCGGCGAGGATCACGGCTCGTAGTCCACTGCGCCGCGCGCGTAGAGGTGGAACGCCGCGCCCTCCACCATCGTCAGCGTCCGCGGCCAGCCCGGAGACGCAGCCCTCTCGGCCACCACCTCGAGCGCCCACGCGTCCGCGCTCCGGTACTCGCGGGCGAGCTCGGCCATGGTGAAGTTCGAGCCGAGGCGCCTGCGGAGCTCCGCGGAGACGACCGCGAGCTGCTTCCGCATTCGCTCCGCCTCGACGGGCTCGCCGCCGACGTCCTCGAACCGCCGGTAGGCGTCCTCCCAGTCGCGCCTGGCGCTCTCGAGGTCGGGGGTCACGACCGCGGAGCCTAGCCCGGGCCGAGAAGCCGGTCCGAGCAGCACCGGCCCGGCCACATCGGCTCGAGCTCGGCCAGGATCCTCTCGCCGAGGACGTAGCCCGGCTGCGCGAGAGCGAAGGCGGCATGGGCGTGCAGGCACTTGAGACGCTCCGGCGTCCTCGACCCGCCGATGCCGAGCGCGAGAGACCTCCCGCCGTCCGATCCAGAGCGGCCGCCCGCGAGCTCCGTACGAAGAGCTCGTTGCGTCTCCGTCGCTCGCGCGAGCGATTCGGCGAGCGCGGAGTCGCCTGCGACCTCGCGCGTCCAGCGCTCCACGCCACCCGCCGCCTCGATCCGCGCGACGGCCGCAACGAGCCACGGACAGGTCAGGTAGTAGGTCGTCGGGAAGGGTTCGCCGTGTTCGTCGTACGGCGACTGCTCGGTTACCGCGGGCAGGCCGAACGGGCAACGCGCGGCGACGCGCCCGAACGCGCGGGGCGGTCTTCCGAGCTGCCGCTCGACGATCGCGCGGTCATCCACTCCCCCGGACACTATGGTGCGCCCGCCGCCACTCGGGGATCCCCTTGACGATGAAGAGCTGCTCCCCCGGCCGCACATAGCCGATTCTCCTCGCCTCGCGCTCGGTCGCCTGGGTGCTCGTCGCATGCAGGAGGCGCAGCTGGAGCTCGGACTTCTGCTCCTCGAGCCCGACGAGCGAGGTCCGCTGTGAGGCGAGGTCGTCGCGGGTCGAGAAGTAGGACGCCAGGGGGCGGTAGTAGAGGTAGACCGAGATCGCGACGAGTCCGACGAGCCCGACGAGGCGGAGCTGGCGACGATGGCGGCTCGTCCGCGCGGGCCGCTTCGACCCCTTCCGCGGTGCGCCTGTCGGCCGCGCGGCGCGTTTTCCTTTCCCCTCCACGGCGCATGGTTCCACGCGGGACGCGTGCCCCCTTCCTGGGACGGTCGAGCGCCGTGTCAGCACGTCCTGGCCGTCGCACGGGCGGCGTCCCGACTCAGGCTCGTCAGGCGGTATCGAGCTTGATGACGTTGGTGGACCCGGGAATGTTCACCGCGGTGCCGGCCGTGAGCACCACGCGATCACCCGGATCGACCACGCCCGCGTCGCGCGCGGCCTCGATCGAATGCCGCCACAGGTCGTCCACGTCTCTGGACTCGGGAATCCAGACGGGCGTCACCCCCCACTCGATGGCCATGTGGCGCAGCGAGATCTCGAGGTGCGTGAGGGCGACGACGGGCCTGCGCGGGCGGAGGCGGGCGACAGCGGACGCAGTGCGTCCCGTGAACGTCGGGACGAGGATCGCTGTCGCGCCGAGCGCCTCGGCGAGGTCGCAGGCGGCGTTCGACATCGCCTGCCCCACGGTGGGGGCCTCCTCGGCGCCGGGGAGCTGGTGTCGGTAGCCGAGGCTCGGCTCGACGGCGCGGGCGATCCGGTCCATCGTCTGCACGGACTGCACGGGGTAGTCGCCGACGGCCGTCTCCGCGGAGAGCATCACCGCGGAGGTCCCGTCGAGGATCGCGTTCGCGACGTCCGAGGCCTCCGCCCGCGTCGGCTCCGGTCGATGGATCATCGTCTCGAGCATCTGCGTCGCCGTGATCGCCGGCTTCCCCCGCTCGAGCGCGGCCACGATGACCCGCTTCTGCAGCAAGGGCACCTCGGCGACGCCGACCTCGACGCCGAGATCGCCGCGCGCGATCATCACCGCGTCCGCCTCGTCGAGGATGTCCGCGAGCGCCGTCACCGCCTCCTTCAGCTCGATCTTCGCGATCACCCACGCGCCGGAGCCGGCTTCCTGGAGCTTCCCGCGAAGCGCGGCCACGTCGGCGCGCGTGCGGACGAACGACTGCGCGACGTAGTCGACGTCGAGTGAGAGCGCGAACTCGAGGTCCGCGAGATCCTTAATGGTGAGCGACGGGACGGGGAGCGCGACGCCGGGAAGGTTGACTCCTTTGTGGGCCTCGATCGTCCCGCCAGTGATCACGCGACACAGCGCCCGTGCGCCGTCGACGCGGACGACGCGCAGCCGCACGAGGCCGTCGTCGACGAGGACGTCGTGGTCCGGTTCGAGCACGGAGCCGAGCACCGCCGGAGCGACCGGGAGGTCGTCCCCGATTGCGTCGCTTTCGGCCGCCACGACGATCTCGTCTCCCGTCTCGAGCGAGACCGGGTGCGAGAGGTCGCCGATCCGGAGCTTCGGCCCCTGCAGGTCGGCGATGAGCGCGATGGGCCGGCCCGCCTCCTTTTGTACCTCCCGGATCAACTCCGCGCTCTCGCCGTGGTCGTCGTGCGTGCCGTGCGAGAAGTTGAGGCGGGCGCCGTCCATCCCCGCCTCGACCAGGCGCGCGACCACGTCCTTCGTCGTGGAGGACGGCCCGATTGTGGCGACGATCTTCGTCCGACGGCGCAGCGCTGCCATGCGCGCCAGGCTACCCGGCGCGCGGGAAGACGGACCAGCCTGGGTACTCGGCGCGCTCTCCGAGCTCCTCCTCGATGCGGAGGAGCTGGTTGTACTTCGCGACGCGCTCGGACCGCGACGGTGCGCCGGTCTTGATCTGACCCGCATTCGTCGCAACGGCGAGGTCGGCGATCGTCGTGTCCTCGGTCTCTCCCGAACGATGCGAGATCACGGTGCCGTAGCCGGCGTTCCGCGCGAGCTCGATCGCGTCGATCGCCTCGCTCAGGGTGCCGATCTGGTTCACCTTGACGAGGATCGCGTTCGCGACGCCTTCGTCGATCCCGCGGCGGAGGAAGTCGACGTTGGTCACGAAGAGGTCGTCGCCGACGAGCTGCACTCGATCGCCGAGCCGGTCGGTCATCGCCTTCCAGTCCGCCCAGGCATCTTGGTCCAGCCCGTCCTCGACGGAGACAACTGGGTAACGGTCGGCGAGCGACGCATAGAGGTCGATCATCCCGTCGGCGTCGAGCGTCCTCCCCTGCCCGGAGAGCTCGTACACGCCCGCGCCGAAGAGCTCGCTCGCAGCCGGATCGAGGGCAAGCGCGATCCGCTCCCGCTGCCCCGCGCGCTCCGCGGCCTCGAAGATCGCGGCGGCCGCCTCCTCGCCCGACTCGAAGTCCGGGGCGAAGCCTCCCTCGTCCCCCACGCCGGTCGCGAGCCCGCGCTCGTGGAGCACCGCCTTCAGGTGATGGAACACCTCGACGCCGACTCGAAGGGCTTCGGAGAACGTCTCCGCCCCGGCGGGGACGACCATGAACTCCTGCATGTCGAGCCGGTTCTGCGCGTGAGCGCCGCCGTTGATCACGTTCAACATCGGCACCGGTAACGTCCTTGCTTCGTCGCCTCCGAGCCACCGGTAGAGAGAGACGCCCGCGTCGGTGGCAGCAGCTCGAGCCGCTGCGAGCGAGCAGCCGAGGATCGCGTTCGCACCCAGCCGGCTCTTGTTCGGCGTCCCGTCGACCTCGACCAGCACGTGGTCGAGCGCCCGCTGCTCGGCCGGGTCGAGCCCGACGAGTGCGGAACCGAGCTCACCGTTCACGTTCGCCACCGCCCGAAGGACCCCCTTGCCGAGATACGCGCGCGAGTCGCCGTCTCGGAGCTCGACCGCCTCGTGCTCACCGGTCGACGCCCCCGACGGCACGGCCGCTCGGCCGAGCGCGCCGGACTCGAGCGCGATCTCGACCTCGACCGTCGGGTTTCCGCGCGAGTCGAGGATCTGGCGGCCGTGCACGCTGGCGATCCTCGTCGTCATCCGGTCTCCTTCTTCGCGAGCTCGTAGTAGCGGTCCTGGGAGTCGAGGTCGAGCGCGCGCCAGTCTTCCTCATCGGCGCCGGCGAGCTCGACGGCGCGCTCGACCCGACGCATGAACTTCTGTGACGTGCCCCGGAGCGCGAGCTCGGGATCGACGTTCAGCCTCATCGCGAGGTTGACCGCGAGGAAGAGCACGTCGCCGACCTCGTCCACCACGGCGAGGTCGGGCTCGGTCTCGGGAGCCGGCTCCGGCGCCCGGCCACTCTCCTGTTCGAGCTCGTCGAGCTCCTCGCGCAGGCGCGCGAAGCGACTTGCGAGATCCGGGAACTCGAACCCGGCCGTGGCGACCCGGCGCTGCACCTTGCGGGCGTAGAGGAGCGCGGGGAGCGCGCGGGGGACGTCGTGGAAGATGCCGGTGCGGCCCTCCTCCTCGGTCTTGATCTCCTCCCAGCGGGATCGAACCGTTCCTGCCGTCCTCGCCTCCGCGTCGCCGAAGACGTGCGGATGCCTGCGCACGAGCTTCTCGTGGATCGCGCGCGCGACGGTCTCGAGGCTGCCGCGATCTCTCTCCTCGAGGAGGAGCGAGAGGAAGAACGTCTGGAAGAGGAGGTCGCCGAGCTCGTCGTGGAGCGCGGCGTCGTCGTCGGCGGCTGCGGCGTCGGCGACCTCGTACGCCTCCTCCACCGTGTGCGGCACGATCGTCCGCGCCGTCTGCTCGCGATCCCAGGGACACTCGCGGCGAAGCTGCTCCGTCAGCTCTTGGAGGTCGAGGAGCGCCTCCGCGAGCGACATGCCGAGACCCTACTGGGTGGCGGTCGTCGTATCCGTCGTCGACAGGTCGGGCGGCGCGAACCCGGTGGCGTACTTGACCTTGCTCTTGTAACGGGCGGTCAGATCCGTGACCCACTGGTTCATGACCTGGTTTCGCTGCGTCTGGAGGAGCGTCGCGCGGATCGACGCCTTGACCTGGCTGAACGGCGTCCGGTTCGACGGCTTCGTCGGAGCCAGCGCCTGGATGATGTGGTAGCCGAACGACGACTTCACGGGCTGCGAGATCTCGCCGGTCTTGAGCTTGAAGGCGACGTTCTCGAACTCGGGAACGAAGCTGCCCTTGGTGTCGGTGAGCTTCCCGCCCGAGTCCTTCGAGCCGGGATCGTCCGAGTACTTCTTGGCGAGGGCGGCGAAGTTCGAGTTCGTGACCTGGGTACGGATCTGGTCGGCCTTCTGCTTGCTCTTCGCGAAGTCGACCTGGCCGTCCGCACTCTTCACCGCGATGAGGATGTGCCGGACCTCGCGGGAGGCAGCGCCTCCGTACGACGACGCGTTCTGCTCGTAGTACGCGAGCACGTCCGCAGGGCTGACCTTCACCTTCTTCGTGACGACGTCGAAGATCTTCTGTGAGAGGACTGAGACCCGAAGCGTGTCCTTGAAGGTGTCGAGCGTGAGTCCCTGCGCCTTCAAGTCCTTCTGGAACTGGGCCTGCTTCCCGGCGTACCGCGTCTTGAGGAAGGAGCCGAGCGCCTGGTCGACGTCCTTGTCCGTGACGTTGACGTGCAGATCCTTCGCCTGCTGCTCGAACTCGGCCTTCTGGACGAGGAAGTTGAGGTACAGGGCTTGGACGCTCTGGAACTGCTGCGTCCCCTCCTTCGGGAACGACTGCTTCTGCGCCGCGTAGCCCTTGCGCGCGCGCTCGAGCAGGGCGTCGAGGTCGGAGCGGGCGATCGGCGTGCCGTTCACCTCCGCGACCGAGCCCGAGGAGAGGCCGCTGCCGCCCCCGCCGCACGCGGACGCTGCGAGGACCAGGACCGCTCCGAGGAGCGCGAGTGTGACGCGGGAGGGCTTCATCCGGGAAGGTGTCTTATAGCCGAGGGAGTGTTGGGCGCAGGTTGAGGAGCGTTCGCGATACGTCTGGGTTTCGGCTTCTCGCCGCGTTTCCCTGGGCGCGCGAGCTGGCTGGCGCTACGCGGCGATCCTTGCGCCGACGATGACGTCGGGTAGCTCGAGCGCCGCCTCGAGGGAGTCCGCCCGCAGCGAGACCTCGCGCTTCGAGGTCGAGTAGATGGCCGTGGGGAGCGCCGTCCGCAGCACCCTGACCTCCTCCGAGCCGAGAGCGAGTGGCCCCACGGTCGCGCGGCCGCCCCGGTAGACGAGGTAGTCCGCACCGAGGCGTGCGAGCTTGAGCTTCGTGCCGTGGATCGCGAACAGGTTCTCGACCGGCTCGGGGATCGGTCCGTAGCGATCCTCGACCGAGGCGTGGAGCTCCCGCAGCTCGTCCTCGTCCTCGGCGAGCGCGATACGCCGGTGGAGGTCGATCTTGAGGGGCTCGGCGGAGACGTACGACGCCGGCACGTACGCGTCGACGCGTGCATCGACCCGGACGGGCCGGACTGCGACGCGGCGCTGGCCTGAGAGCTCGGCGACGGCCTCGTTCAGCATCTCGACATAGAGCTCGAAGCCGAGCGCGGCAACGTGTCCCGACTGCTCGGCGCCGAGGAGGTCGCCCGCGCCGCGGATCTCGAGGTCGCGCATTGCGATCTGGAAGCCTGCCCCGAGCTCCGTGTGGTCGGCGAGTGTCGCGAGCCTGGCCCGCGCCTCGGGAGTCAGCTCCGCGGCATCCGGATAGAAGAGGTACGCGTACGCGAGGAGATCCGAGCGACCGACCCGGCCGCGGATCTGGTAGAGCTGGGCAAGCCCGAGGGTGTCCGCGCGCTCCACGACGAGCGTGTTCGCCTGCGGGATGTCGATGCCCGACTCGATGATCGTCGTCGATACGAGGACGTCGGCGTCGCCCGCCAGGAACGAGTGCATTCGCTCCTCGAGGTCGCGCTCGGGCATCTGCCCGTGCGCGACCAGGAACCGCAGATCCGGGCAGAGATCGGCGAGCTTCCTTGCCGCCTCGTCGATCGTCTCGACCCGGTTGTGGAGGTAGAACGCCTGTCCGCCGCGCGCGTGCTCGCGGATGAGCGCCGCCTGGATGAGCGCCTCGTCGTACTCGCCGACCGTGGTCCGGATCGGGCGACGGCCCTCGGGCGCCGTCTCGATGATCGAGATGTCGCGGAGGCCCGAGAGCGACATGTGCAGCGTCCTCGGGATCGGCGTCGCGGAGAGCGCGAGCACGTCGAGCTCGAGCCGCAGTGAGCGGAGCAGCTCCTTCTGCGCGACGCCGAACCGCTGCTCCTCGTCGATGACGACGAGCCCGAGGCTCTTCGGGATGACGTCCCGCGAGAGAATTCGATGCGTGCCGACGAGCACTTCAACCTTCCCGTCCTTGAACTCGTCGAGGATCCGCTTCTGGTCGGCCCGCGTGCGGAAACGCGAGACCATCTCGACGGCGATCGGGTAGTCCCGGAACCGCTCGCGGATGGTGTTCCAGTGCTGCTCGGCGAGGATCGTCGTCGGGCAGAGTACGAGCGTCTGCCGGCCGTTGAGCGCAGCGACGAAGGCCGCTCGGACGGCCACCTCCGTCTTCCCGAAGCCGACATCCCCGCAGACGAGCCGGTCCATCGGCCGTCCGGCCTCGAGGTCCTCCTTCACCGCTTCGATCGCCTGGAGCTGGTCGTCGGTCTCCCGGAACGGGAAGGACGCCTCGAGTCGCTCGAGCCAGTCTCCGCCGACCTCGAAGCTGAATCCCGGCGCCTGCTGGCGCCTCGCGTAGAGCGCGAGCAGCTCGCCCGCGAGCTCCCGTACCGACGCGCGCGCCCGGCTCTTGAGGTTCTGCCAGGCCTTGCCGCCGAGCTTCGAGAGGCCGGGCGCCTGCGCGTCTGCTCCGACGTACCGCGAGATCTTCGGCAGCTGCTCGTGCGGGACGTAGAGGCGGTCCTCCCCGCGAAACGCGAGGTACAGGTAGTCGCGGGTGACGCCGGCGACCTCCTTCGTCTCGAACCCGATGAGCCGCCCGACGCCGTGATCCTCGTGGACGACGTAGTCGCCGGTCCGCAGATCGGCGAACGACTGCAGCGCCCGGCCGAGCCGCGCGTCGGATCGTGGCGGCCGCTTGCGGAACACCTGGACGTCGGGGAGGACCGCGAGCCCGAGATCGCGCCAGACGAATCCGCGCCTCGCCGGGCTGACGACGAAGGTCACCGAGGGATCGGAGGGAAGCGGCTCGGTCTCCTCCGAGACGTGCGCCTCGACCTTCCGGAGCAGCCGCTGCGTGCGCAAGGCGTCTCCGCGGTGCGGGAAGGCGACGATCACTCGCCGGCCCTGCCGGACCAGCGAGGCGAGCTCGGTCTCGGCCTCCGCGAGACCGCGGGCGGCGATCGCCGGACGCTGGGCCTCGAACGAGTGGGCCTGCGCGCGCGGGAAGGGATCGAGCTCTGCCGCGACGGCGAGGGCGAGCTCGCCGGCGTCCTCGCCCTCCTCGGCCCAGACGCGCCGAACGTCCTCCGGCTGCCAGACGAGATCGATCGGCCGGGCGATCGGAAGGACCAGGTCGAGCGCTCCGTCCCTCCCGGCCTCCGACTCGAGTGCCTGCTCGTCCAGCCGTCGCTCCGCCGCCGGATAGACGATCGCGTCCGAGATCGGGTGGAGCGCCCGCTGCGTGAACGGAGAGAACACGCGGAGCTGCTCGATCTCGTCTCCGAAGAACTCGATTCGGATCGGCTCCCGCCCGGTGCTCGGGAACACGTCGATCAGCCCGCCGCGAACCGCGATCTGACCACGCTCGTCGGCCCGTTCGGCGCGCTCGTAGCCGGCGAGCGCGAGCTCCTCGACGAGGCTCTCGAGGCCCAGCTCGTCACCGACGGCGATGCGGACTGGCGCGGGCCGCGCATGCTCGGCGGGAATGCGGTCGGCCAGCGCTCTCGCGGACGCGCAGACGAACCCCCCGGCAGCGAGCACGGCGAGCGCACGCGACCGTTCGCCCACGAGGTGCACCGGGGGAGGGAGCCCCGAGTCGAGACGAACGCCACGGCTCGGGAAGAGGCCGATCGTCTCCGCGGGCGCGTACCAGGCCATCGCCTCGGCGGCGTCCCGCGCGTGCTCGTCCTCGGGGAAGAGACAGACGAGCGGCCGCTCGAGGGCGCGCCGAAGCCCGGCCAGGACGAGCGGGAGCGCCGGCTCCGAGACACGAGCCGGCTGCGGGAAGGCGTCGACGAACGCGCCGAAGCCCTCGCTCGCTGCGAGCTCGTCGACGAGGCCGTGAAGTGGCGACGGGTCCATGCGTCCGGCGGGAACGGCGTCCCGCGAGGCCATCCTAGCCCGCCGTCGCACGACCGCTTCGGGAGGCGTGCGGCGTGGGGATACCCCGCCCGGAAGAAACGACACGGCCCGAGAGAGAACGCCAACGACCCCCAGGGGCACCCCCGGTGCCCTACGGACACCGTATCGACCTTCCCATCACACGGGGGTCGCGTGTTCGCACCGATTCGGTGTCGATGACGCGAGCCGAATACCTCCGATATCGATGGGCCGGGGGCTGGTGACGGACGTCGAGATCAGGTCACTTGAAGCGCTGCTGCGCGGCGATCAGACCCTCGCTGAGGAGCGCCTCGACCGCATCGGCGGACCGGTTCACGATCTTGCCGGGGTCGTCTTCGACCTCGAACGGGGAGAGCACGAAATCGGCGATGGTCCGGCGATCGCCGCGGCCGGGCCGCCCGACGCCGACTCGTAGCCGGGCGAACTCCTGCGTGCCGAGCGTCTGCGTGATCGAGCGCAGCCCGTTGTGGCCCGCGAGCCCACCACCCACGCGGAGCTGCAGCTGCCCGAGCTCGAGGTCGACCTCATCGTGGACGACGAGCAGATCCGGGGGGTCGACCTTGAAGAACCGTGCCGCCGCGCCGACCGACCGGCCGGAGTCGTTCATATACGTCTCCGGCGCGAGCAGGGCCACCCGCCGCCCGTCGATCCGCAACTCCGCGACACGCCCGCTGAACTTCGCCCGGAACGTGCCCGAGTGCCTGCTCGCGAGCTCGTCGACGACCATCCAGCCGACGTTGTGGCGGTCGCGCTCGTGCTCGCGCCCCGGATTCCCGAGACCGGCAACGAGCAGGTCGAGCGTCGAGACGCGCTCCCCCCGACGGAAGAGCCGCATCGAGGAGCCTTACTCGTCGCCTGCCGACTCGGAGGTGTCTTCGTCCGCGGGAGCACCCTCGCCGTCGGCGGCCTCCTCGGCAGCGGCCTCCTCCGCAGCAGCGGCCTCGGCCTCTTCGAGCTCCGCGAAGCCGCGCGGCAGCGAGACGGTTGCGATCACCGTCTCGTGGAGGTCGTCGAGGAAGGTCACGTCCGGGATCGCCGGGATGTCCTCCAGCCGGAGCACGTCGCCCACCTCCATCGCACCCAGGTCGGCGTCGACGTGCTCGGGGATGTCCGTCGGCAGCGCCTCGACGTTCAGCTCGCGCGTGACGAGCGAGAGGACACCGCCCGACTTCACTCCGGGCGACTCGCCGACGAGGTGGACGACGACCGCTGCGTGGATCGGCTGGTCGAGCCTTACCTCGCGCAGATCGATGTGGGAGATCGTCCCCCGGATCGGATCCTGCTGGTAGTCCGCGAGCACGGACGGATGCGCGGTCGTCTGCCCCTCGATGACGACGTCGAGGATCGCGTGGAGCCCCGACGGCCCCGACATCGCGTTACGCAGGACGCGCTCGTGCACGACGATCGCGCGCGAGTGCCCCTTTCCGTAGAGCACGCCCGGGATGAGGCCCTGCGCGCGTAGACGACGCGTGTTTCGCGAGCCGCGGTCGTCGCGCTCGCGGACTTCGAGCTTGAACCTGTCCCCTGACATCGGCGGAGGATTGTAGCGACGCGCTCGTGGCGGCCGCGGGGCGAGACCGCTAGAAGAGCTGGTTCTCGCCGCCGAAGATCGCAGACACCGACTCGTCGGCAAACACGTTCATGATCGTCTCGGCCAGCAGGCCCGAGATCGTGAGCACGGTCATCCCGTCCGGACGGCGCAGGGGATCGACGGGGACCGTGTCGGTGACGACGATGCCCGCGAGGCCCGCTTGGCCGAAGCGCTCGAGCGCGTCATCGGCGAAGACGCCGTGCGTCGCGAAGACCCAGACCTGCTCCGCGCCCGCCTCCGCGAGCGCGCGTGCGCCCTGGAGCAACGTGTGCCCGGTCGAGATGTTGTCGTCGCCGACGATCGCGATCTTCCCCTCGACGCGGCCCGTGATCTCCGTGACCGACGCGACGTCGTGCGACGGGCGCGTCTTGTTCATGATCGCGAAGTCGGCATCGATCATCTCCGCAAATCGAACCGCGTGCCTGGCCCGTCCCGCGTCCGGCGCGACGGATACCACGTGATCGCCCGTGAGGCCGAGGTCGTGGAAGTGCTGCGCGAAGAGAGGCAGCGCGGTCATGTGGTCGACCGGGATCGTGAAGAACCCCTGCACCTGGCCCGCGTGCAGGTCCATGGTCAGCACGCGATCCGCGCCTGCCTTCTGGATCATGTCCGCGAGCAGGCGGCTCGAGATCGGCTCCCGCGGCTTCGCCTTCCGGTCTTGCCGGGAGTACGGGAACCAGGGGATGACGGCGGTGATCCGCTTCGCGGACGCGAGCCGCGCCGCCTGGATCATGAAGAGGAGCTCCATGATGTTCTGGTCGACGGGCCGGCAGCCGGTCTGGACGACGAAGACGTCCGCGCCGCGGACCGACTCGCAGTAGCGGCAGTACGTCTCGCCGTTCGCGAAGGTGGTGAGCTCGATCTCGCCGAGCTCGACGCCGAGCTGCTCGGCGATCTTGGCGGCGAGCTCAGGGTGCGAGCGGCCGGCGAAGACCATCAGCCGCTTCTTAGGCGTGAGCGGAATCGCATGCCCAGTGGTCATCGCGACCCGCGGAACCTCGGCCTCGAGCCCCGGAAGCGTCTGCTCAATCGTTCCGCTTTCCACCGCGCCCTTCCTTGTTGACCTGCTTCGCACGCGCGATCGCCAGCGCGCCTGGGGGAACATCCTCCGTTATCACCGAGCCTGCTGCAATCCATGCGTCGTCGCCGATCGTGACCGGGGCGACGAACGAATTGTCGACCCCGGTCCTGACGTTGCTCCCGATCGACGTGCGGAACTTCCTCTGCGTCACGTGATCCTGGTTGACGGTGATGTTCCCTGCTCCGACGTTCGTGTCCGATCCCACGTCGGCGTCTCCGAGATACGAGAGGTGCGGCACCTTGGTGCGCGCGCCGATACGCGAGTTCTTGAGCTCGACGAAGGTCCCCGCTTTCGCGCCCGCCTCGAGCACCGTGCCGGGGCGAAGGTAACAGAACGGCCCGACGAAGGCGCCCTCTCCGACGGCCGCGTCGACGATCGCCGCATGGGGTCCTACCTCCGCCCCGCTCGCGATCCGCGAATCGCCGCGCACGACCGTGAACGGATGGACGACCGCATCCGGCTCGAGCACGACATCGACGTCGATCCAGGTCGAGGCCGGATCGACGATCGTCGCGCCCGCGAGCATGTGCGCCTGGTTCACGCGATCGCGAAGCATCGCCGCCGCAGCGGCCAGCTCTGCGCGGGTGTTGACTCCCTCCGCCTCCCGTGGATCCGCCGCGCGATGGACGGCGACACGCCGCCCATCCGCGACGAGGAGCTCGACGGAGTCGGTCAGGTACAGCTCCTGCTGCGCGTTCTTCGGCGTGAGGCGGTCGAGCGTCGGCCACAGGTGCTCCGACCTGAACACGTAGATCGACGAGTTGACCTCGCCGACCGCGAGCTGCTCCGGTGTCGCGTCGCCCGCCTCGACGATGGCGGAGAGGCCGCCATTCCCGTCGCGCAGGACGCGGCCGTACTCTCGCGGGTCGTCCGGCTCGAACGAGAGGACGGTCGCAGCGGCGTCCTCGCGGCGATGTGTCTCGACGAGGGCGCCCAGGAGCTCGGCCGTGAGGAGCGGCGTGTCCCCCGAGAGCACGAGCACGTCAATCGACCGGCCCTGGAGCCACTCGCGCGCGGTCCGCACGGCATCGCCCGTGCCCAGAGGTCGCTCCTGCTGGGCGACGTCCAGGCCGGGGAACGCGTCAGCCGTCGCGGGAGACGAGACCACGACGAGAGGTTCGGCGTCGAGCTCGGATGCAGCCGCGAGCACCCAGTCGACCATGCGCCGCCCGAGGAGCGGGTGGAGGTGCTTCGGCAGGGTCGAGCGCATGCGCGTGCCGAGGCCTGCGGCCATGACCACCGCTCCGAGCTCTGTCGTCTTCTTGACGGGCATCGTGACTGGGGCGCCAGGATTCGAACCTGGGATCACGGGACCAAAACCCGTTGCCTTACCACTTGGCCACGCCCCAGAGCCGGACGGTGCATCTTGCCATTCGATCCCGAGGGTGCTCGGGTGGTCACGTCGCCAGCGGTCGCGTGACCCACGTTTTCCCGACCTCGCCCACGACGCCGGCCGCCCTTTCCGCACTCGTCACGTCCTCGAAGAGTGCGTAGACCACGGGGCCTGCGCCGCTGACGTCGGCCCTGAAGGCTCCGAGTGATTCGAGCTCGAGCGAGAGGGGAGACGAGACGAGGTCGTTCCCGGGAAGAGCCGCGAGATCTCGATGCTCGCGCACCTGCTCGAGCGCCTCCAGCAGTGCCGCGCGCCGCGTCTCGAAGCCATCTCGACCCCCACGCTCGTCAAAACGGCGGTACACATCCGCGGTCGACAGCTTTCGGTCGTTTTCGGGCAGCACGAGCAGGACGGCGAAGTCGAGCGGGATCGAGACAGGCGCCAGATCCGAGCCGTCGCCGGACCCGAGCTGCGTTCCCTCGGTCAGGAAGAACGGCACATCGGCGCCGAGCTCGGCCGCGAGCGCATTGAGCTCCTCCCGCGTCAGCGGCGTCGCGAGCTGGTCGTTCGCGAGCCGAAGCGCCGCCCCCGCGTCCGAGCTTCCGCCCCCGAGACCCGACGCCACCGGGATCCGCTTGTCGATCCGAACGCGCCAGCCGGAGCTCACTCCCGACCGATCGGCAAGCGCGGCGAGTGCATCCCGGACGAGGGTGTCGTCCCCGAAACCATCGACGATCACCTCGCCGTCGGCGCGAGGCCGGAGGACGACGTCGTCGTGGAGCTCGACGCGCTGAAGCACGGTCGCGATCTCGTGCTTCCCGTCCGCGCGAGTAGGTCCGACGACGAGCGCGAGGTTGAGCTTCGCCGGCGCGGCGCGATTCATGCCAGTCGGCGAGCGAGATCGACGAACTCGTGCGGCTCGAGCTCCTCTGCGCGCGCTCCCACAGGCCGCCCGATCGCCGCCAGCGCCTCCTCGACCTGGAGCCGGGTCGCGAACCCGGTGAGCGCGACCGAGTTCGGCATCGTCTTGCGCCGGTGGGCGAAGGCCGCGTCCACGACGGGGCGCACCTCACCGATGGGCACGCTCGGCACTCGGTCGAACGCTACGAGCGTCGACTCGACCCGCGGCGGCGGTCGGAACACGCTCGCCGACACGCGGTGACCGCCGACCTTCCGCGCCTGTAGCTGGACGAGAACGGACACGGCCCCGTAGGCCTTCGTGCGCGGAGCGGCGAAGAAGCGGTCGGCGAGCTCGCGCTGGAGCATGACGCACCAGCGTGCGATGGACGGGACGTTCTCGAGCGTCTCCACCACGAGCGGCGTCGCGATGTTGTATGGCAGATTCGCGACGAGCTTGGTCGGCGTCGGCTCGAGCGCGGCGAGGTCGAGGCGGAGGGCGTCTCCGAAGATCAGTTCGACGTTGTCCCTGGAGCCGAGTGCTGCGTCGAGCGACTCCGCGAGTGCACGGTCGATCTCGATCGCATGCACGAGGCGCACACGGTCGGCCAGAAAACGGGTGAGCACGCCGAGGCCGGGACCGATCTCGAGCACGACGTCTTCCGGGCGGAGACCTGCGAGTCGGTCGATGACGCCCAGGATGTTCTCATCGGCGAGAAAGTGCTGGCCGAGCCCCTTCTTCGGCTGCACGCTCACGAGAGCCCGAACGCGGCACCGGCGTTCGCATGCGAGCGGGTCGCGAGCTCGGCAGGCTCTTCGCCGCGGGCAGCCGCGAGCGCGGCGATCGTGTGGATGAGGTGGGCCGGCTCGTTCGGCTTCCCGCGCACGGGCTGCGGGGAGAGATAGGGGCTGTCGGTCTCGACCAGGATCCTGTCGCCGGGCACCTGCGCCGCCGCAGCGCGTAGCTCCGGCGCCTTTGGATACGTCGCGTTTCCTGCGAACGAGACGTAGTACCCGCGCTCGACGGCCACCGGGAGAAGCTCGGGCGACGAGAAGCAGTGGAGGATTACGGTTCCCGAGAACCCCGCGAGCAGGTCCGCGGTCTCGCGCGAGGCCTCGCGGTTGTGGACGACAACCGGGAGCCCGAGCCGGTCCGCGACCTCGAGTTGGCGTTCGAATAGACGCCGCTGATCCTCCGGCGAGGCGAAGCGACGAACGTTGTCGAGCCCGGTCTCGCCCACAGCGACCGCCTTCGGATGACGGAGGAGCTCTGTCAGCTCGTCGAGCCTGGCGGCATCGTCGGTCGCAGCCTGGTGCGGGTCGATTCCGAGGGCTGCGTACACGCCGGCGTTCTCGTCCGCGATCGCCAGAGCGGCGCGACACGAGTCGATGCCCGTTCCGATCGTGACGATGCGATCGACGCCCACCGCGGCAGCGCGCTCGACGAGCGCTGCGGCCGGCTCGCTTCCTCCGTCGAGATGTGCGTGGGAATCGGTCACACCGGGTCGAGCTGCTCTTGCATCCGGGCGAGCTCCCCGTCCACGACCTTCTCCGGATCGAGCTTTACGAAGAGCGGCCTCGGCTCGCGGAGCTCCTGGCCCGCGGGCAGCTCGCTCGGTACCCACCGGCCGACCCAGGCGCCGTAGTCGCCCGTCAGTACGCCGTGCTCTCGACCGCCTTCCTCCTCGACCGTTCCCTCCTCGGGCGGCCCGGCAATCACACCGTCGTAGCCCAGCAGCTCGTGCAGGCGCTGCGAGGAGAAGGGCAGGAACGGGGAGAGGAGCACCTTGAGGTTGTCGACCGCGCGGAGCGCGACGTACAGGACCGTGGCCGCCCGATCGCGATCCGTTTCGAGCAATGCCCACGGCGCTTGCTCCGCGACGTACTGATTCCCCAGAGCCGCTCGTGCCATCGCCTCCTGCAGAGCATTCTTGAAGCGCGTCTGCTCGATCAGCGAACCGACGACCTCGAACCCTCCTTCGACCTCTCGCAGCAGGGTCTCGTCGGCCTCGGTGAGAGCGCCCGGCTCGGGAATCGCACCGAAGTTCTTGTACGCGCTCTGCAGGGTTCGATTCACGAGATTCCCCCACGTCGCCACGAGCTCGTCGTTGTTCCTGCGGACGAACTCGGACCACGTGAAGTCGGCGTCCTGGGTCTCCGGGCCGGCGATGGACACGAAGTAGCGGAGGGAATCGGCGTCGTAGCGCTCGAGGAAGTCGCGCACGAAGATCTGGACGCCACGGCTCGAGCTGAACTTCTTCCCCTCCATCGTCAGGAACTCGCTAGACGCGATCGTGTCCGGGAGCTCGAGGTCGCCGCGACCCGCGCCGTAGACGCCGTCGTCGCCGTACCCGAGCAGCATGCTCGGCCAGATCACCGTGTGGAAGACGATGTTGTCCTTCCCCATGAAGTAGACGTGCTCTGCGTCGGGGTTCTGCCACCACTCACGCCAGGCGTCGGGCGTGCCACGGTTGTGCGCCCATTCGATGGAGGCGGAGAGATAGCCGACGACCGCGTCGATCCAGACGTAGATTCGCTTTTCCGGGTCCTCTTCGTAGCCTGCGACGGGGATCGGGACGCCCCAGTCGAGGTCGCGCGTCATCGCCCGGGGCTTGAGCTCGCGGATGAAGTTGAGCGAGAACCGCTTCACGTTCGGACGCCAGTCGTCCTGACTCTCGATCCAGGCGGTCAGCTGCTCCTTGAACGCCGGCAGGTCGAGGAAGAGGTGCTTCGTCGTCCTGAAGACCGGTGGCTCGCCGTCGATCGTCGACCGTGGGTCGATCAGGTCGATCGGGTCGAGCTGATTCCCGCAGTTGTCGCACTGGTCGCCGCGTGCGCTCGGGAACCCGCAGATGGGGCACGTGCCCTCGATGTAGCGATCGGGGAGCGTGTGCCCCGTGGAGGCCGAGAACGCGCCGAGCGTCTCCTGCTCGACGACGAAGCCCTTCTCGTAGAGCGTCCGGAAGATGTCCCGCGTGACGTCGTGGTGGTTTCGCGTCGTCGTCCGTGTGAAGAGGTCGTACGAAAGCCCGAGGTGGAGCAGGTCCTTCCGGATCAGCGCGCTGAAGCGATCCGCCGTCTCACGCGGAGACTCGTTCGCGGCGTCCGCGGCGACCATGACCGGCGTCCCGTGCTCGTCGGTCCCGCTGACCATGAGCACGTCGTTCCCGCGAAGCCTGTGGTAGCGGGCGAATGTGTCCGACGGCACTCCGAAGCCCGCCACATGGCCGATGTGGCGTAGACCGCTCGCATACGGCCAGGCGACCGCTACGAGGATCTTCCGGGCTTCGGTCGGCTCGCTCACGGGGGCCAATGATAGGGAGTCGTTTCCTGCTCACCCGCAGCGCACCGACCACGGCTCCGCCGACCGCAAGCAGGACGACGAGGAGCGTCAGGGCGGCGTCGTCGCGCATGAGCAGGCGCTGCGGGGAGCGATGCGCGACAGGCACGCGGGCTGACCGGCCGAGCGAGCTCGCAGGGGCCATCCGTGTGAGCGCGGCGTGTGACCCCTGGGCTCTCGAAAGCGACCCCAAAACGCGGACGGGCTCGTCGCGGACAGGGTCCGGGACCTCGAGCGGTCCGATCTCCGCCCTCGTCGTGCGCCCGGGGCCCGACGAGACCTGCGACGGAACGTCCGCTGCGCTCGGTGCAAGCGCACGAGGTCCGGACCGCGACGAATGTCCGTTCGTCGGTGCTCGCCTCGCGCGCGGGTCGACGTCCTGCGCTCCCGACGACGACCCGCTCGAAGCCGTGACTCCCGACGGCGAGGGAGCGGCGACCGCGCGCGGAGCACTCGTTGGCGTGGGTTGCATCGGCGCGCTCGCATCCACGGGCGCCGTGGCCTGTGGCGGGGCGGACGCAGCCGGAGCCGCAGCCGGAGCCGGAGGAGCGGAAGCGGGGCTCGGCGTGGGAGAAGGGCTCGGGGCCGGAGCGGGAGCGGGTGCGGGCGTCGGAGCCGGTGCCGGCTGCGGCGCGGGTGCCGTTGCCGACGGCGGCGGCGGAGAAGGGGCCGTCCGGGTAGGGAGAAGCGAGAGTGGATCGACGTAGGTCTCGTCGTTCGCCTCGCGGATGCCGAGGTGGACGTACGGCACGTCGTGCTCGGGGACGCCGGAGGGACCAGCCTCGGCGATCGCATCTCCCTCGGCGACCCGAGCGCCACGCTTGACGAGGAGCGTCCCGAGATGGGTGAGCGACGCCTTGCGGCCGTCGGCGGTCGCGATCGTGATCGTGAGACCGTTGGTCGGGACGGATCCGGCGAAGGTCACGTCGCCGACCGCGGGTGCGCGCACGACGCGGGCGGATCCGAGTGCGACGTCGACTCCACGATGCTGCCCGCCCGCATAGGGATCGGGACCAACGCTGAAGCCGCGCAGGACCTCGCCGTCGGCGGGCCAGCTCCACGCGGAAGCAGCAGGAACGATCACGAACGCCGCAACCGCCACCGCAAGCGACACTCCGAGACGGATTGTTGTCATTCGCGCCAACAAGACGGGCAGCGTAGCGAGCGCCGCGGACGTTGTCAAATAGGCTTACAGAGAGGCGCGGTAGAGCGCATTCCGAGAGCCACCGGTGAGTCGGGCGACGACGTCGGCGGCGGCGCGACGTGGAGTGCCCGCGGCAACGAGTTCCGCGACCGCAGCGAGCCTGACGTCCTTCGATGCGTTCTCGACCGCAGCCGCCGGCCCGAGCACGAGCGTGATCTCACCACGCGGGGACTCGGCGTACTCCGCCGAGAGCTCCGCGAGCGTGCCCCGCCGCACCTCCTCGAACTTCTTCGTCAGCTCTCGACACACGGCGCCCGCGCGATCCGGCATCGCATGCGCGAGGAGCGTCAGTGACTCGGGCAGCCTTCGCGGGGACTCGAACGCGACGACGCCGTGGCGGTACCGCGCGAGCTCCTGCGCCAGCGCCTCGCGCTCGGCCTGCCGCCGCGGCAGATAGCCGACGAACTGGTAGCGATCCGCGCCGAGGCCACTCGCGACGAGCGCGGTCTCGACCGCGGACGCACCCGGCAGCACGGTCACCTCGAGCCCGGCGGCGAGCGAAGCCTCGATCAGCCGGGCGCCCGGGTCGTTGACGCCCGGCAGCCCCGCGTCCGAGACGAGAGCGATCCGCTCGCCTCCCGCGAGGCCGTCGAGCACCTCGCGCTCACGCGCCGCCTCGTTGTGACGGTGGTAGCTGACGAGCCGCGTCGAAATGCCGTGTCGGGCGAGGAGGATCCGCGTCCGACGCGTGTCCTCGCAGAGCACGAGATCCGCCTCGCGGAGCTCGGCGAGGACGCGCAGGGTGACGTCCTCGAGGTTCCCGATCGGCGTGGCGCAGACGGCGAGAGGCACCTACCACGTCCCGTCGAGCGCCTCGAACGCGACGAGCGCCGCCCCGACGAGACCCGCGTCGCCCCCGAGCTCAGCCCGCACCACGCGGAGCGTCGCATCTGCTGGGTCGAGCGCTTCGCGCCGAGCGGACTCCTGCGCACGGTCGAGCAGGAGATCCGCGGCGGCTTCCCCGAATCCGCCCCCGATCACGAAGACGTCCGGATCGAAGACGTTCGCGAACGAGCCGATCGCGGCACCGAGCAGATCTGCCATCGCTGCGATCCGCTCCACCGCCGGCGGGTCTCCCGCGCGTGCTCGCTCGAGGAGCACATACGCGTTCGCGTCCGGTCCGTACAGCTCGCGCGCGACCCGGTCGGCCGCAGTGCCCGACGCGATCGCCTCGAGATGGCCGTGCCCGTGACAGTGACCCTGGCATGGTGGTCCTCCGGCCTGGACGACGACGTGGCCCAACTCCGCCCACCGCCGATACAGCCGCCCGTCGAGGACGACGCCTCCGCCGACCCCGGTCCCGAGCGTGAGCATGACGATCGACGACGAGCCCTTCCCGGCTCCCAGCCTCGCCTCGGCAAGCGCCGCAACGTTCGCGTCGTTTCCCACGCCGACCGGGAGTCCGAAGCGGTCCCGAGCGTGGCCGGCGAGGTCGACGTCCGCGAGCGGAAGGTTGACGGCGCCCAGGATCCGCCCCGTCGTACGGTCGAGATTCGTGGGAACGCCATAGCCGAGCGCCTCGACACTGTCGTCGCGGACCTCCTCCACGACTGCGTCGAGCGCCTGGAGCACCGCGTCCTCCGAGCTCGTCGGGCTCGGAATCTCGTGGCGCGCCAGCACCCGTCCCTGGCGATCGACGACGCCGGCGAGGATCTTCGTCCCGCCGACGTCCACGCCGATGACGAGGGGAGGTGCCAAGGCGCGGGCTACCATAACGGCCCGAAATGGCCGAGGGAGTCAAGCCCTACCGGGTGTACCGCGGGGGGCGGTCCAAGGGCAAGGTCCCCCTCGATAGGAGGTCCCGCCCCGGCCGCACGCCTGCGTCGGCCCCGAAGCCGCCGCGTCGCCGACGCTGGGGCCTCTGGATCGCGCTCGGAGTCGTCGGTCTCATCGTGCTCTTCGTGGTGTGGGGCGTGCTCGGCTACGTCTCCTTCTCGCACGGCGTGTCCAAGGCGAACGACCGGCTTCCGCCCGGCACGCGATCGAAGCTCGCGGCGCAGAATGGATCGCTGCTCTCGAACCCGTCCACGATCCTCGTGATCGGGACCGACGGCGGGAGCGAGCCCGGCCGGGGAGGCGCCCGCCGGTCCGACTCGCTGCTCCTGCTCCACACCGATCCGGGCAAGCACCGGCTGTCGTACCTCTCGATCCCGCGCGACCTGCGCGTAGAGATCCCCGGCTATGGACCGTCGAAGATCAACGCCGCGAGTCAGATCGGCGGCCCCGCGTTGACGCTCGCCACCGTGCGGGAGCTGACCGGCCTCCCGATCCAGCACGTCGTCGTCGTCGACTTCGACGGGTTCCAAGAGCTGATCGACGCGCTCGGAGGGGTCCAGGTGAACGTCCCGAAGCCGATCCTGTCGAATCGCTTCGACTGCCCCTACAAGCCGTCGCGGTGTGACGCGTGGAAGGGCTGGCGCTTCGCGAAGGGCCCACAGCACATGAACGGGAAGCGCGCACTCGTGTACTCACGGGTCCGCGAGAACCGGCTCGACCCGTCCGACAACGACATCTCCCGCGGTGCGCGCCAACAGCAGGTCGCGGACGCCGTGGGCTCGAAGGTAGCGAGCTTCGGAACGTTCCTCCGGCTGCCGTTCATCGGCGACTCGATCGTTGCTCCGATCGCGACGGACATGTCCGCATGGCAGCTCTCCCAGCTCGGCTGGGTCCGGTTCAGAGCGGACTCCGGACAGTCGCTCCACTGCCGCCTCGGCGGAGACCCGCAGACGATCGGCGGAGAGTCGGTGATCGTCGGGTCCGAGGACAACGTGAACGTCGTCTCGATGTTCCTCCGCCGCTCGGCGCCCCTGCCCCCGCCGAAGGGGACGCTCTACGGCCCGGGCTGCACCAGGCGCTGAGTCAGTCCTTGGCCGGGGGCTTGTTCTTCTTCTCGCCCGAGTCCCCGGAGCTCGACGAGCCGCCCGAGCCGGAAGCGCCCGAACCCGAGCTCGTGTCCTTCGATCCCTTTTCTCCTGTCGCCTTTTCGGAAGTCCCCGAGGCGTCCGCTTCCTTCGCGCCGGGCTTCTGGCCCTTCCGGCCGTAGTCGGTGGAGTAGAAGCCGGAGCCCTTGAAGTGCACCGCCACCGGAAAGAGGAGCTTCTCGACCGGGCCCTCGCCGCAGACCGTGCAGGCGTCCACGGATGGGTCGGACATCTTCTGGAAGACCTCGAACGTATGCCCGTTCGGGCAACGGTATTCGTAGATGGGCACGGGGCCGAAAGGCTAGAGGCTAGGCGCGATGGGCGTCGGAGTCCTGCTCCCGGTCGAGGAGCTCGCGGTAGCACGGCGCGCTCTCGAACGCCGCGAGGCCGCGCGGGCGTCCGCGCCGGCGCTCGATCCGTCGTCGGCGGTTGACGGCGGCGATCGCGGCCGACGCCCCGACGACGCCTCCGAGCAGGAATGTCCTGAGCCGCCCGCGTCGCCCGACGTCGTTCACGCCCTGATCTTACGATCCTCTGTCCCATGCTCGTCTGTGCGCTCGGTGATCTGGTCCTCGATGTCGTCGTCCGGCTCGCCGCCGCGCCGGCGGAGGGTGGAGACACCCCCGCGGACATCCTCCTCGGCCCGGGCGGCCAGGCCGCGAACGTCGCCGCGTGGACTGCCGAGCTCGGCGCCCCCGCCCGTCTCGTCTGCAAGAGCGGAGCCGACGACGCGGGCCGGCTCGTGCGCGAGGGCCTCGCTGCGCGCGGCGTCGAGGTGGTCGGCCCGATCGAGGGAACGACCGGAGTGGTCTGTGCGCTCGTCGCGCGGGACGGGCAGCGGTCGATGGCGACGAGCCGTGGGGCCTCGGCCACCCTCGCGCCGGCGGACATCGACCCGGCCTGGCTCGCGGGCTGCGACGAGCAATTCGTCTCGGGATACGCGCTGACGAGCGAGCCGGCCCGGTCGGCCGCTCTTCGGGCGGTCGCGCTGGCACGCGACGCCGGAGCGGCCATTAGCGTAGACCTCTCCTCCTGGAGCGCGATTCGCGACGCAGGAGCCGAACGCTTCCGCACCGACCTGACGGGGCTCGCACCCGACGTTGTCTTCGCGAACGAGGAGGAGGCCCGCGTCGTGGGCGAGATCCCCGGCCCGGTCTGGGTGTTGAAGCACGGTGGCGAAGGGTGCTCGTTCGGCGGCGTCGAGCGCGCCGCTCGCCCGGTCGACGAGGTCGTGGACACGACCGGCGCCGGCGACGCGCTCGCGGCCGGGTTCCTCGTCGGCGGGCCTGACCTCGCGCTCGAGGCGGCAGCCCGCTGCGTCTCGCGACTGGGTTCGTTGCCGTGAGCGAGCCGATCGTCGTCACCGAGGAGATCCGCGAGGCCCTTGCGGGCGGGGGAGCGGTCGTCGCGCTCGAGACGACCCTCGTCGCGCACGGCTTCCCCCGGCCGGACGGGCTCGAGGTCGCAGCCGAGAGCGAGCGCGAGGTCCGTGCGGCAGGCGCGGTCCCGGCGACCGTCGGCGTGCTCGACGGCAGGATCAGAGTGGGCCTCGACGCCGACCAGCTCGCCCGCTTCACGATGGACGCGCGCAAGGTCGGGCCGCGGGATCTCGCCGCCTGCGCAGCCCAGGGCGCGGTCGGAGCGACGACGGTCGGCGGAACTCTCGCAGTTGCGCGCGAGGTCGGCATTCGGTTTCTCGGCACGGGCGGGATCGGCGGCGTGCATCGCGGCTTCCCGAGTCCCCCGGACGTCTCCGCGGACATCCCGATGCTCGCCCGGGCGCAGGCACTCGCCGTCGCCTCCGGAGCGAAGTCGCTGCTCGACGTGCCCGCGACCATGGAGCTTCTCGAGACCCTCGGCGTGCCGGTCCTGGGCTTCCGCACCGACACGCTCCCGCTCTTCTACTCGGCCGACGGCGGGCCGACAGTGTCGTGCAGGGTGGAGGACGCGAGCGAGGCGGCCCGCATCGCCGCCGCCCACTGGGATCTCGGCGGCGGCGGCCTGCTCCTCGGCAATCCCCCTCCGGAGAGCCTCGACGTCGAGGAGCTGATCGAGCAGGCGCTGGCGGACGCCCGCGACCGAGGGGTCTCCGGGCAGGGGGTGACGCCGTTCGTGCTCGCGGCACTGCACGAGCGCAGCCATGGAAGGACGCGTGAGGTGAACCGGAAGCTCATCGTCCGAAACGCGCGGCTCGCGGCCGAGGTCGCGGTAGCGTTCGTCGCGCCGTGAGCCTCTACGACGCCGTCCGAGATCTCCCGCTCGTCGTCGAGAGCTACGAGCTCGAGGGGCTCGAGCTCCAGGCTCGGGCGGACTTCCTGCGCAAGACGACCGTCGTCCACCTCCACGGAACCGGCGAGGAGGGGATCGGAGAGGACGTCACGTACGAGGCGGCCGAGCACGACCGCCTGCAGGAGCGTGGCGCCGACCTGCGGCTCGCGGGCGAATGGACGCTGCACTCCTTCTCCGAGCACGTCGGCGCGCTGCCGCTCTTCGACCCACCTCCGGAGCGGAGCGTGTACGTCGACTACAGGAGGTGGGCGTACGAGTGCGCCGCGCTCGATCTTGCGCTCCGACAGGTCGGCCGCTCGCTCGGCGACGTCGTCGGCCGTGCGGTCGAGCCGCTCACGTTCGTCGTCTCCATGAGCCTCGGCGAGCCGCCTTCGACGGAACGGTTCCAGGCGTGGCTCGACCTCTACCCGGGGCTCCGCTTCAAGCTCGACGCGAACCCCGAGTGGACGGACGAGCTCGTCGCGAGACTCGCGGCGACGGGCGCCGTCGACTCCGTCGACTTCAAGGGCCATTACCAGGGAACGACGGTGGACACGCCGCCCGACGCGGCGCTCTATCGCCGCGTGGCCGAGGGCCTGCCGGAGGCATGGCTCGAGGACCCCGCTCTCATCGAGGAGACGACGCCGGTGCTCGAGCCGCACCGCGACCGCGTCACCTGGGACGCGCCGATCCACTCGGTCGGGGACATCGACGGCCTGCTCTGGCCTCCGAAGACCGTCAACGTCAAGCCGTCGCGATTCGGCTCGATCGAGCGGCTCTTCGCCGCCTACGACTACTGCGCAGAGCGGGGAATCGGGGCGTACGGTGGCGGGCAGTGGGAGCTCGGGCCGGGCCGCGGGCACATCCAGCTCCTCGCGGCGCTCTTCCATCCGGACACACCGAATGACGTCGCGCCGCGGGAGTTCAACCTCGAGCCCCGACCGGGCCTGCCGACGAGTCCGCTCCGGGTCGAGGCGCGCGCGACGGGATTCCTGGCGCCGTGACTACGCAGCGCGCGCGGCCACCGGCGCCGCGCCGAGCTCGCTGAAGATCGCCTCGCCCTCCCGCTGCGCCTTCGCGTCGCCGGCAACGCGCGCCAGCCCCATGAGCGTGTACGCGCGCTCGACGACGCTTCCATACGCCCCCCAGCGCTCGGCCGCCTCGGCGTAGAGCAGGGCGGCCTGGTCGGTCGCTCCTCGAGCTTCCGCCAGCACCGCCTGCGCGCCAGGCCGTGCGGCCCGGTCCCAGGCCGAGTCGTGCTCCGAGCCTTCGAGGAATGCGGCGGCGAGATCGAGCTCGCCGATCGCGGCGGCGATCCGGACGGGCCACGCGAGACAGGTCGAGCGCCAGCTCCTCCACGAGGCGAGCTCCACGAGCTCGCGGATCAGGCCGAGCGCGTCCTCCAGGTCGCCTGATGTAAACGCCAGGAGTGCGGCCGCCTCGAGTCCCGGCACGAGGACCTGCGGGTCGCTGCTCTGACGAGCGGCCGGCAGGAGCACCTCGACGCGAGCGGCCGCCGCGGCCAAGGCGCCGCGGTGCACGAGAACGGCGGCCGGCGACACGTTGGCGAAGACGTCGAGCTGCCCGCTCAGACCGTGCTCCTCGAACCAGCGGCGTACCTCTTCCCCCTCCTCGAGCACCTCGTCCCAGCGACCAGCGTGGTAGACGGCGCGCAACCGCTCCGTCCGCTGCCAGACCGCGGCTCCGATGATTCCGCGCGCCTCCGAGAACTCGATCGCGTCGGCCCAGAGGTCGAGCGCCTGCGGTATCCCTTCGAACCAGGCCGCGGTGTCGGCCACGTTGTTCATCGCGATGGCAGCGGCCCGGCCGAGGCCATCCTCCAACGCGAGATCGCGGGCCGCGCGCAAATCCTCGAGGCAGCGCGGGTCACCCTCGACCCAGCGAATCACAGCTCGCGCTTGCAGCAACGCGGTCGGAGGCTGGCCGAGCTCGTCGGCGAGGTCCATCCCCTTGTCCATGAGCTCGACCGCCTCTTCCAGCCTGCCGGCCATCGCGCCGCGCATCGCCGCGGTGCCGTAGGCGGCGAGCAGATCGGGGCCCGAGTGACGCTCGAGGACGGCAACCGCCTCGAGCCCGGTGATGTGAGCGCCCGCGGTATCGCCTGCACCCCACAGCGAGCGGGCGAGCTCGGCCATGGCTGCCCCGGCGGCTCGCTCATCGACATCTCTCAGAAGCGCGATCGCCTGTTCGTTCAGGTCCTTCGCCTCGACGGCCTCGCCGCGCAGCGCGAGGACGGTCGCGAGGCGCGCAAGGGCGATCCCGTGCGACCGCGTATCGCCTTCCGAGAGCGCGACCGCACGCCGAAGGTACTCCTCGGCCGCCGCCGCATCGAAGTGCTGTGCGCGATCGCCGGCCAGTACGAGGTTGCGCACCAGCGGCTCGTCGAGACCGTGGACGTCCGCCCCCGCCGCCTCTCTCAGCTCGCGTGCCTGGCTCAGGTGATAGACGAGGATCTCGGCGTAGTCGCCCGCACGCGCGCCTGCCATCTCCTCGACCCACTCGGCGGCGGCGACATGCTTGTCGGCGCGCGGGGAGCGCGGGATCTGCTGGTAGGCGACGTCTCGGACGAGCGCGTGCCAGAACGACAGCTCGTCCTCTCCCTCGATGGACGAGACGCGGACCGGACGCACGAACTCGCGCCGGACGAGCTCGTTCAGCCCGCGTCGGACGTCATCCCTCTCCCGCCCGCCGATGGACGCGACGGCGCCGGTCCAAAACATCCGGCCGACGACGGACGCGTCCTGCAGCAGCGCCTTCAGCTCCGGCGAGAGCGTGTCGAGGCGGGCGGCCATGAGCGCCTGCACCGACTCCGGGACGGACAGGCTGTCGACGTCGCCGCTCTCCGCGAGCATCCGTGCGAACTGCTCTGCGTAGAGCGGGTTCCCGCCGGCGCGCTCGAGGAGGACGGTCTGTGCCTCCGCGGGCAGGACGGCCCGCTCGAGGACGACCTGGAGGAGCCGCGCCGAATCCTGCTCCGAGAGCGGGGCGAGCGAGATCGTGGTCGCGTTCCGCTTCCCTCCTCCCCAGCTCGCGTTCCGCTCGAAGAGCTCGGGCCGGGCAGTGCAGAGAAGGAGCAGCGGCACCGGCGCCGTCCAGTCGAGGAGGTGCTCGAGGAACTCGAGGAGAGCCGCGTCCGCCCAGTGGAGGTCCTCGACGACGAGCACGAAGGGGCGTCGCGCGGCCATCGCCTCGAGGAATCGCCGCCAAGCGGTGAACGACTCCTCCCGGGAGGCGGCGGCGCCGTCCCCGCCGGCACCGACGAGCGGTCCGAGCCTGGAGGCAAACCACGGCCGCTCGGACTCGTCAGGCACGAGGCCTGCGACCAGCTCGTCGAGCTTCGCAGCAGCCTGGCTCCGATCGTCGGACTCGAGAATGCCCGCCTCGGCCTTGACGACCTCCCCGAGCGCCCAGAACGTGATCCCCTCGCCGTAGGGAAGGCAGCGGCCGTGCCTCCAGGTGACGACGTCCGGCCGGTCGTCGAGCGCCGTCCGCAACTCCGTGACGAGCCGGCTCTTCCCGATCCCCGGCTCGCCGACGACCGTCACGAGCTGGACGGACGACTCGCGCTCGGCGCGCAGGAACATCTCGAGCAGGAGTGTCTTCTCGTGCTCGCGACCGATGAAAGCAGTCCGGGTCGCGGCCTCGGGCTGCCCCACGCGGCTTCTTGCCGTCGCGGCCCGCCAGACGACGATTGGCTCGGTCTTTCCCTTCGCGACTACCGGCTCGAGCGGCTCGAAGAGGATCGACGCTCCGGCCGAGCGCATGGTCGTCTCGTCCACGACGACCGTCCCGACCGCGGCGGCCGACTGGAGTCGGGCTGCGGTGTTCACGACGTCCCCCGCGACCATCCCCTCGCCTCTCTCGGGGCGAGCGCCGAGCGCGACGACCGCCTCGCCGGTGGTCACGGCGGCGCGCACCGCCACTTCGAGGCCCTCCGCGCGGAGATCCTCGATCGTCTCCAGGATCCGCAGAGCGGAGCGAACCGCCCGCTCCGCGTCGTCCTCGTGCGCGACGGGAGCGCCGAAGACCGCCATCACCGCGTCGCCTATGAATTTCTCGACCGTGCCGCCGTGGCGCTCGATGTCGGCCTTGACCCGCTCGTGGTAGGGGCGGAGCGTCGCGCGGACGTCTTCGGGGTCGGCCCGGTCGGAGCGGTCGGTGAACCCGACGAGGTCGACGAAGAGGACGGAGACGACCTTGCGCTCCTCGCCCGTCGGCGCCGCGGAGACGAGCGGTTCTGCGCATGCGAGGCAGAAGCGCGCACGATCCGGGTTCTCCTCGCCGCAGTTCGGGCAGACGATCACGGGACGAACGCCTGACCCGTCGCTACTCCATCGTCGACAGGAAGTCGTCCACCGGAATCAGGGGCAGCGACTCGAGCTTCGCGCTCCCGCGCGCACCGAGGGCGACGGAGACCTTCGCGATCGTCAGGTCGTCTGGCGCCTCGACCACGTTGACGAAGTCGTACTCGCCGAGCGCCGCCCACTGATGGAGCACCTTGGCGCCCATCTCCTCGACGTCGCGGTTGACCTCACGCAGGCGACTCGGATTCGCGTGGAGCGTCTGGACGCCCTTCTCCGTCAAGGTCGTGAGCATCAGGTAGATCCCCATCTCGCTCCTCTCCTCGCTTTTCCCGCGAGCGTAACCGAGCCTCCTGGTCGACGTACAGGAGCGCGCCGCCGACGAAGAGCAGCGGCCCGAGGACGGTGTCGGCGAGGAAGACCGCGCTCCGGACGGCGTTTTCGGCCTGTGAGTGGAGCACGAGCGTGAGCCCGTACTCCGCGAGCCCGAAGAGGACGACGAGCGCCGCGAGCGATCCCGCCGCATGGACGTAGTCCGCGCGTCCGAGCGCGAGGGCGCGGCGGAACGAGCTTCGGAGCGAGGCCTTCTCGACGATCGCGACCGGCACGACGAGCCCGACGAGCGCGAGCCAGAAGACGACGGCGAGCTTGAACCACGGGATCAGGAACGCGGCCGGGACGAATACGAGCGTTCCGGCGGCGAGCGCGACGAGCCATGCGCTTCGTGAGGCCGGGGCGCCAGTCGCGAGCTTCGTCGCGTAGGCGAAGGCGAGGGAGAAGAACGGCGCGGCCACGACGAAGACGAGGGCGGCGACCAGGGTCGAGCGGTGGATCGCGAGCTGGTTCGAGACCGCGACGACGAGGCCGAGCGGGAGCGCGCGCACGAAGTTGGCGCCGTAGCAGCGGATCGACTCTGCGACGAGCTGGCCGACCGTCCGCCGCTCGGGTGGAAGCGGTTGCGGCAGCTCCTCTCTCGACGATCTCGCCTTCGACGTCCGCGCCATAGGCCCGGAAACGCTACTCGCGGCCGAATGCCGCGCGAAGCCGAGAGAGCGCGTCCGCGAGGCCCGCGAGCGCGGCATCGATCTCCCAGCGCGAGCGGTCGGGCTCGCCGATCTCGTTCGAGATCGCGCGGATCTCCACCGCGGGGATCCCGGCGAGCGCGCAAGCGCGCAGGACGGCGAAGCCCTCCATCGCCTCGACGGCGGCTCCGTCGCCGACGCTGCCGACGGCGGCGCTCGTCGAGATCGGAAGCAGCGGCGCCTCGGGGAGAGCGGCATGGACGGAAGCGAGCAGGTCCGAATCGGGCTCGACCTGCGCGGTCACGGGGATGGCAGCCGCAAGATCGGCGTACTGCGACTCGGAGCCCACGACGAGCGTGCCGGGCGACAGTCCGCGCCCGCCGGCGATCCCGACCTGGAGCACGGCCTGCGGCGGGTCGAGGGCGAGCGCGCGCGCGGTGGCCGCCGCCGCCTCGACCGGCCCGATCCCGCACACGAGCCCAGATTCGCCGCAGAGCTCGAGCTCGGTCGCTGCGACGGCGAGGAACGCGCTCAAGACTCGGCTCGCAGCAGGAACACGGGATGGCTCGGGGCTTCGGCCAGCCACTCTGCATCCGAGGATCGAAGGGAGACTCTGAAGAACGGCCGTGTCACACGGCCGAGCTCGTAGTAGCGGCGGAGCACCGGAACGGCATCCTCGGGAGCAAGCTCCTCCGTCTCGAAGCGCTCGCGCCAGCGCCCACGCCGGAGCTCCACCGAGCCCGCCGCACGGGTGTTCTCCACCCAGCTGCGGTGGCCGTAGGGAGCGACGAGCCACCGGTCGTCGCCGTCGCGCACGATCGAGACCGGCGTCGACCAGAGCCGACCCGTCTTCCGGCCGGGAACCGTGAGGAGATGCGTACGCGGCCCGGTCAGACCGAGCTTCGCGAGCGGACGGACGACCGCGTTCAGGGCGCGCCGCCAGCGGCTCAGTCGGTACGGCTTCGGCATCGGCCGGAGATCGTCATCGCTCCGCGATCCTTGCAGAAGAGATTCCGCGATACTCCGGCCGTGGGCTTCACGATCCTCCGGCAGGACGAGCTCGAATGGGTGCAACGGCGTGAGGGCGATCCGCGGACCGTGGCGACGCTGAACGATGCGCTCACGCAGTCGCGGGCGAACCTCTGGCGCTACCCGCCCGGGTCGATCGGCAGACGGCACAAGGACAACGGGCAGGAAGAGGTCTTCGTCGTGCTCGACGGGACGCTCACGGTGGATCTCGGCGACCCTCCGGAGCGGCACGAGGTCCCGCGCGGCGGCGTCGTCGTCGTCGAGATCGGAACCGTCCTCCAGCTCCGCAACACGGGCGACGAGGATCTCGCGCTCCTCATCTACGGCGCGCCGCCCGTCACCGGCAACGCCGAGTTCTTCGAGGACGCGCCGTAGCTCAGACCGCGGCGGGCGTTCCCGCTTCGACGCGCTCGAAGGCGAGCGTGTCGTCGTGGGCATCGACGCGCACCGTGTCGCCCTCGCCGAACCGCCCCTCGAGGAGCTCGAGCGAGAGCGGGTTCTCGAGCAGCCGCTGGATCGCCCGCTTGAGCGGCCTCGCCCCGTAGGCGGGATCCCAGCCCGCCTCGGCGAGGACCGCCTTCGCCTCGTCCGTCACCTCGAGCTCGATCTTCCGCTCCATGAGCCGCTCGCGCAGCCGCCGGAGCTGGAGCTCGACGATGTCGGCGAGCTGCTCCCGCGTCAGCGGCTCGAAGACGACGACCTCGTCGACACGGTTGAGGAACTCGGGCCTGAACCGATCGCGCAGGTCCTCCGGCGAGCGAAGATTCGAGGTCATGATCACGACCGTGTTGCGGAAGTCGACCGTCCGGCCCTGGCCGTCGGTGAGGCGGCCGTCGTCGAGGAGCTGCAGGAGCACGTCGAAGACCTCCGTGTGCGCCTTCTCGATCTCGTCGAGGAGGAGCACGGCGTACGGCCGCCGCCGCACCGCCTCGGTCAGCTGCCCGCCCTCCTCGTAGCCGACGTAGCCGGGCGGGGCTCCGACGAGCCGCGCGACCGTATGCCGCTCCTGGTATTCGGACATGTCGAGGCGGACGAGGGCGCGATCGTCGTCGAACATGAACTCGGCGAGGGCCCGGGCGAGCTCCGTCTTCCCCACCCCTGTCGGCCCGAGGAAGATGAACGACCCGATCGGCCGGTTCGGGTCCTGCAGTCCCGAGCGCGCACGCCGAAGCGCGTTGGACACGGCCTCGACGGCCTCGTCCTGTCCCACGACGCGCTGGTGGAGCCGCTCCTCCATGTGGATGAGCTTCTCGACCTCGCCCTCCAGGAGACGCGATACGGGGATCCCGGTCCAGGCCGCGACGACGGCGGCGATGTCGTCCTCGTCGACCTCCTCCTTCACCATCGGCGCGGAGGCTGGCTCGGCGCGCGCCTCGAGCTCCTTCTCGAGCTCGGGCAGCACGCCGTAGCGAATCTCGGCGACGCGGGCGAGGTTGCCGGCCCGCTCCTCCCGATCGGCCTCCATGCGCAGCTCGTCGATCTGGCGCTTGATCTCCGCGACGCGCTGGAGCGCGTCCTTCTCCTTCGACCAGCGCGCGGCGAGCTCGTCCCGGACCGCCTTCGCGTCCGCGAGCTCGCGCTCGACCGGCGCTCGCACGTCGTCCGACTCGTTCGCCATCCCCGCGAGCTCGATCTCGAGCTGACGCACGCGCCGGTCGGCCTCGTCGAGCTCGACGGGCGACGAGTCGATCTCCATGCGCAGCCGAGACGCGGCCTCGTCCACGAGGTCGATCGCCTTGTCCGGGAGGAAGCGGTCTGCGACGTAGCGGTCGGAGAGCACGGAGGCCGCGACGAGCGCAGAGTCGCGGATCTCGACGCCGTGGTGTGCCTCGTAGCGCTCCTTGAGCCCGCGCAGGATCGCGATCGTGTCGGCGACCGAGGGCTGGCCAACGACGATCGGCTGGAAGCGGCGCTCGAGCGCGGCGTCCTTCTCGATGTGCTTGCGGTACTCGTCGAGCGTCGTCGCCCCGACCGCACGCAGCTCGCCCCGCGCGAGCATCGGCTTCAGGAGGTTGGCGGCGTCGACCGCGCCTTCCGCGGCGCCCGCGCCGACGATCGTGTGCAGCTCGTCGATGAAGAGGACGATCTCCCCGGCCGCGTTCTCGATCTCCGCGAGGACGGCCTTCAGCCGCTCCTCGAACTCGCCTCGGTACTTCGCTCCCGCGAGCAGCGCACCGAGGTCGAGCGCCCACACGCGCTTGCCCTTGAGCCCTTCGGGGACGTCGCCCGCGACGATGCGCTGGGCGAGCCCCTCGACGATCGCGGTCTTGCCGACGCCCGGCTCGCCGATGAGCACGGGGTTGTTCTTGGTTCGCCGTGAGAGGACCTGGATCACGCGGCGGATCTCGTCGTCTCGCCCGACGACCGGATCGAGCTTGCCCTCCTCGGCGAGCGCCGTGAGGTCGCGTCCGTACTTCTCGAGCGCCTGGTACGAGCCCTCGGGATCCTGGGTCGTCACCTTCTGGCCGCCGCGCACCTCCGCGAGCGCCTTCAGCAGGCGGCCGCGGTCGAGGATCTCGAGCGCAAGCAGCAGGTGCTCGACGGAGACGTAGTCGTCGTCCAGCGAGCGTGCCTCGTCGAGGGCGCGGTCGAGAACGCGCGAGAGCGCGGCCGACACCTGCGGCTGCTGCGCGGATCCGCCGACCTTCGGCTGCTGCGCGAGCCGGGCCTCCGCCTCCGCCCGCAGCGACGCGACCTGGTGGCCCGAGCGCTCGCAGAGCGTCCGCACGAGCTCTTGGTCGAGGAGCGCGATCGTCAAGTGGTCCGGCGTGAGCTCCGGGTTCCCCATCCGCCGGGCGAGCTCCTGGGCGCCGGCGATCGCCTCCTGGCTCTTCAGCGTCAGCTTGTTGAAGTCCACGTCATCTCCTCGCGGGTGAGCGCGTCGGCTCGTCGTAGAGGACGATCTCGCGTTTGTACGACCGGTGGACCGACGCGATCTCGGCGCGGAGGTTGCGCTCGATCCGCTCCATGCGAAACGTGAGCCGGCGCACCTCGTCCTGGAGCCGCAGGACCTGCTCGACCCCGGCGAGGTTGAGCCCGATCTCGGTGGTCAGCCGTTGGATGGTCCGCAGGCGCTCGATGTCCGCGTCCGAGTAGAGCCTCGTCCCTCCGGGGGTCCGGGCGGGCCGCACGAGTCCCTTCGCCTCGTACATCCGGAGGGTCTGCGGGTGCATGCCGACGAGGTCGGCGGCGACCGAGATCATGTAACGAGGACGGTCCTGCATCAGCCCGCCTCCGCAAGCCGGTCACGCGGGTTTTCGCGGGAGACCTTCTGGTACCCCTCGAGTGCCTCCCGCTCCGCCTTCGAGAGCTTCTTCGGGACGGTCACCTTCACCCGCGCGAGCAGGTCTCCACGGCCGGAGCCCTTGAGATGCGGCACGCCGCGGCCCTTGACCCGCAGGAGCTTGCCGCTCTCCGTGCCTGTCGGCACCTTGAGAGCGACCGGCCCGTCGGGCGTCGGGATCTGGATCGTCGCGCCGAGCGCGGCTTCCGTGAACGTCACCGGAACCTCGAGCACGAGGTCGGAGCCGCGTCGCTCGTAGAGCGGCGACGAGTCCACGTCGACGACCACGTAGAGATCGCCCGGCGGCCCGCCGTTCCGGCCGGGCTCGCCCTTGCCCTTGAGTCGGATCCGCGTCCCGCTCTTCGAGCCCGCGGGGATCTTCACCGCGTAGCGCTTGGTCACGCGCTCGCGGCCGATCCCGCGGCAGTGCCGGCATGGCGTCTCGACGATCGTCCCGTTGCCGTGGCAGCGGGGGCACGGCTGCGAGAACGCGAACAGCCCCTGCGCCTCGGAGACGACGCCCCTGCCTCCACACGTCGGGCAGACGATCGGCGACGTCCCCGGCTCCGCGCCGGTGCCGTGGCACACCGAGCAAACCGTGTCGACCTCGACCGGAATACGGACCTGCGCGCCCCCGAGCGAGTCCTGGAAGGAGATCCGCACGTGCGTCTCGAGGTCGTCGCCGCGAATGGGCTGGCGGGCGCTCGTGCCGCCGCCACGGCCGAACATCCCGCCGAGGAGGTCGCCGAGGTCGCCGAGGCTGAAGTCCTCGAAGCGGACTCCGCCCGCCTCCGGGACCGGGAAAGCCACGGCCGTCCGTCGTCCCGAACGTGTCGTACGCCTGCCGCTTCTCCTCATCGGAGAGGACGTCGTACGCCGACTGGACCTCCTTGAACCGCTCCTCGGCATCGGTGTCGTCGGGGTTCCGGTCCGGGTGGTAGCGCCGCGCGAGCTTCCGGTACGCCTTCTTGATCTCGTCGTCGGATGCCGTCTTGGGGACCTCGAGCACCTCGTACGGGCTACGCGGCACGGGCGACCTCCGCGAGGAACGCGTCCGGATCGCCTGGCGAGACAGCCAGTGCCGTGTCGCCGACGTCGAGCAGGACGACGACGTCCCGATTCGTGACGAACGCGTGCACCGTCCTCCCTTCGGCGCGATACCGCCCGAGGTAGCCGTAGCCGCCGCCGTCCCCGGCGACCCGCATCCCGAGCCTCCCTCGTCGCGCGTTCCGAAGCGCGCCGGAGTAGTGCTTCGTCGCGACCTTGCGGCGCCGGATGGCGAGCCCTCCTTCCTCGAGCAGGTACTCGACCGGCCGGAGGCGCCCGAGGTACCAGACGAGCGCAGCCTCGAGGACGCCGCATGCGACGAGCACGGCGCCCGTCACCGCGACTCCTGCGCCGAGAAGACCGACGCCGGCGAGCGCGAGCACGGCCGAGAGCACCCAGAGGCCGCGCGTGACGACACGCGCCGTGCCGTCGAGAGACGCGGCGGGGAAGACGGCGAAGGCAGCGCTCACGATCCCTCGCCGGCCGGCTCCGACGCGACGATCACCCGCGCCGGCCGCACGACCCTGTCCCCGACCCGGTACCCGCGCTGGACGACCTCGAGCACCGTTCCGGGGTCTGCCTCCTCGCTCGGCTGGGTCAGCAGAGCCTCGTGGATGTGCGGGTCGAAGGCGCCCTCCGTGCCGATCTCGACGAGACCTTCCTTCGCGAGCGCCGCTCGGAGCGAGCGCTCGACGAGCCGCACCCCGTCCACGAGCGCCGCCTCCTCGTGGCGCTCGGCCGCCTCGAGCGTCCGCTCCAGGTCATCGAGGACCGGGAGCAGCTCGCGGACGAGCCGCTCGTGCGCGTGCGCGACCAGGCGCTCCTGCTCCCGCGCTGCACGCTTGCGGTAGTTCTCGAAGTCCGCCTGAACGCGCTGCGCGAGTGCGAGATACTCGTCCCGCTCGGCGGTCACCGCCGCGAGCGGATCTTCCTCGCCGACGGGCGCGGAGGCGACATCCGCCGCCTCCACGTCGTCGTTGTCGGCCGGCTCGCGGGTCACGAGCTCTTTGCCTCTTCCTCGTCGATGACCTCGTACTCGGCGTCCTCGACCACTTCGTCCTCGGTCGAGCTGCCGTTGCCCGACGGCGTCGAGGAGCTCTGCTGCGCCGCCGCCTGGGCGTAGATCGCGTCGGCGAGCGACCGCGACGCCTCCTGGAGGGCCTCCGACTTCGCACGGAGGTCGGCGAGGTCCGTTCCCTCTACCGCTTGCCGGAGCTCCATGATCCGGCCCTCGATCGTCGCCGCGTCGGCCTCCGGGACCTTGTCGCGGTGCTCGGAGAGCGTGCGCTCGGTCTGGTACGCGAGCTGCTCGCCCGCGTTCCGTGCGTCAGCGAGCTCGTGCAGCCGGTGCGCCTCCTCCGCGTGCTCCTCGGCGTTCCGGACCATGTCCTTGACCTCGTCCTCGGAGAGGCCGGACCCGCCCTCGATTCGGATCTGCTGCTCGTTGCCGGTCCCCAGATCCTTCGCGGACACGTTGATGATCCCGTTCGCGTCGATGTCGAACGCGACCTCGATCTGCGGCAAGCCGCGCGGAGCCGGCGGGATCCCGACGAGCTGGAAGATGCCCAGCGTCTTGTTGTAGGCGACCATCTCCGACTCGCCCTGGAGCACCTGGATCTCGACCGAGGGCTGGTTGTCCTCGGCCGTGGTGAACACCTCCGACTTGCGCGTCGGGATCGTGGTGTTGCGCTCGATGAGCTTCGTCATGACGTCGCCCTTCGTCTTGATCCCGAGCGAGAGCGGAGTCACGTCGAGCAGGAGGACGTCCTTGACGTCGCCCTTCAGAACACCCGCCTGGATTGCGGCGCCGACGGCGACGACCTCGTCCGGATTGACGCCCTTGTGCGGGTCCTTGCCGATGAGCTCCTTGACCTTCTCCTGAACGGCCGGCATGCGCGTCATGCCGCCGACGAGGACGACGTGGTCGATGTCGGCTGCGGTCAGTCCCGCGTCCGAAAGCGCCTGCTTCGTCGGCTCCACGGTGCGCTCGAGCAGCCCGTGCGTGAGCTCGTCGAGCTTCGCCCGCGTGAGCTGCAGGTCGAGGTGCTTCGGGCCCTCGGGAGTCGCGGTGACGAACGGCAGGTTGATCTGCGTCGTCATCGTCGAGGAGAGCTCGATCTTCGCCTTCTCGCCTGCCTCGTACAGGCGCTGGAGGGCCATCGGATCCTGACCGAGGTCGATGCCCTGGTCGCGCTTGAACTCCGCGATCATCCAGTCGACCACGGCCTTGTCGAAGTTGTCGCCGCCGAGGTGGTTGTCGCCGTTCGTCGCCTTCACCTCGAAGACGCCGTCGCCGAGCTCGAGGACGGACACGTCGAACGTGCCGCCGCCGAGGTCGAACACGAGGATCGTCTGCTCGGCGCCTTCCTTATCGAGCCCGTACGCGAGCGCCGCCGCGGTCGGCTCGTTGATGATGCGAAGGACGTTGAGGCCGGCGATCTTGCCGGCGTCCTTCGTCGCCTCGCGCTGCGCGTTGTTGAAGTACGCGGGGACGGTGACGACCGCATCCGTGACGGACTCGCCGAGGTAGGCCTCGGCGTCCTGGCGAAGCTTCTGCAGGATCATGGCCGAGATCTCCGGCGGCGCCAGGTCGCGGTCGTCCGCCTTCACGCGGACGTCGCCGTTCGGCCCCTCGACGACGTCGTAGGGGACGATCTTCATCTCCTCGGAGACCTCGTCGAACTTGCGGCCCATGAACCGCTTGATCGAGAAGATGGTGTTCTGGGGGTTCGTGACCTGCTGGCGCTTCGCCGGCGCGCCGACGAGTCGTTGGCCGTCACGCCCGAAGGCGACGACGGACGGGGTGGTGCGTCCGCCCTCGGCGTTCGGGATGACGGTGGGCTCGGAGCCCTCCAGCACGGCCATGCAGGAGTTGGTCGTGCCGAGGTCGATTCCGATGGTCTTCGCCATGGGTGGTTCTCCTTCCGTATGTGAGTCCCGGTTACACGAAAATATGAGTCTTACCGTAGCAGGTCAGCTATTCGAGAGGACAGGGCGCCGGTGCGACGAACAGGCGAACGATGGCACAGCGGCTCATCGCGACACGCCGCATGGCGAAGCTGAACAACGCGGTCGTGTCGGGACGCATCGTCCCCTACCTGGCAGTGTCGATCCTCATCGTCACGGCCCTCGGCGGCCTCGCGGCCTGGATCCTCGCCCCGCACGGTTTCGGCGGACTCGGAGACACCATGTGGTGGTCAGCGCAGACGGTGACGACCGTCGGGTACGGCGACGTCGTCCCGACAACGACCGGCGGGCGGATCATCGGTGTCCTGATCATGGCGTTCGGGGTGTCGGCGGTGTCGTTTCTCACGGCAGCAGTGACCTCTGCATTCCTCGCTTGGCACCAGGCCCAGCTCGCCGCGGCCGACGACACCTCTCTGTCTCCTCACGAGCAGCACACGCACGACTCGCTCGAGAGGATCGAAAGGCGGCTCGAAGAACTCGAGCGCCGTCTTTCCTAGCGAAGCACGCCGATCAGCACGCCTCCGGCAACGATGAACATCGCGCCTAGGACGAGACGTGCGCCGATTCGCTCTGCCCGCCCGAGGACGAGCGCGGATAGCACGACGCCCCACAGCGACTCCATGGCCACGAGAGGCGAGACGATCGACACGCGCCCGCGGTAGAAGGCGGCGAAGAGCGTCACGTACGAGAGGCCGAAGAGGATCCCGGCCGGCGCGAAGAGCGGAAGCGCGGCTCGTCGGGGACGACGGCCGGTGGCGAGAAGGAATGCGAGGATGCACGCGCCGCCGGCGGCGAGCGTCGCACACGCCGCGAGGGAAGGCTCGACCGGTGTGTCCTCGGAGAGCCAGCGGACGAGGTTGTCCCGGCTCGCGAAGAGAAGCGTCGCGCCGAGCGCGAAGACCAGCCCGATCGCGCGAAAGTGTTCCGGCCGCCGTCGCTCGCCGACGAGCGCGATCGCTCCGCAGACGATGAGGAGCGCTCCGAGCAGGAGGCCCGCCTCGAACGGCTCGTCGAGGAAGACGAGCGCCAGGGCCACCGCGAAGGCCGGCGCCGTGCCGACGACCACCGAGGTGCGCGACGGCCCGGCATCCCGCACCGCGAGGGTGAAGAGGACCTGCGAGCCGCCGGGTGCGAGGATCCCGGCGAGGAGGAACGGCCAGACGCCGCCGATGTCTCCGCCCGAGACGAGGGCGAACGGAAGGACGACTGCGATCGCGACGCACACGGTCAGGAACGCGCCGCTTTCGGCGTCACCCCCGCGCTGGAGGGCGATCCGGAGCGCGACCGTCATCGCACCGAAGAGGAACGCCGACGTCGCGGCGAGGAGCACCGGCGCCACGGCTCACTGCCCCCGCGGGACGAGACGCACCAGCACGTTCGCAGCCGCAGGCTCGGCGAGAACGATCCCGACCATCATCACCGCACACCCGAGCCAACCCGGCCAGCCGAGAACCTCGTCTGCGAGGAGCACCCCGAAGAGCGCCGCGAACGGCGCCTCGAGCGTGAAGACGAGCGCCGCCCGCGCAGCGGTCGTCCGCGCCTGCACCCACGTCGCCACGAGGAACCCGAAGGCCCCAGCGAAGACGCCGGTCACGACGAGCGCGGCCCACACCCTCGCCCCATGAGGTGCCTCGACCTGGCCCGACACGAGAGCGATGGCGCCGAAGCCGACGAATGCAGTCGCCATCTGCAGGAGCGTGAGCGCCCAGACGTCGTAGCGCGGCGCAAACCGCTCGAGGACCACGATCTGGACGCCCGTGACCGCCGCGCACCCGAGCACGAGCGCGTTTCCCACCGTCGATCCGCCGGGAGCGCCGTTCAGCAGGAGCAGGCCGACGACCGCACAGAGGACGCCGAGCCAGACGGCTCCCGGCACCCGCGTGCGATACAGAGCAAGCGCCAGGAGCGGCGCGACCACGACGTAGAGCCCCGTGATGAAGCCCGTGCTCGAGACCGTCGTTCGCTCGAGCCCGGCGGTCTGGAGGCCGTACGCTGTCGCAAGAAGCGCTCCCACCACGACCCCGGCGATGACCCCCTCGCGCGGGAGCGCACGCAGCGGGCGCCACGCGAACGGCAGGAGCACGACCGTCGAGATCGCGAACCGGACGGCGAGAAAGGCGAAGAGCGGGTACAGCTCGAGCGCGTTCTGCACCTGCACGAAGGTGACTCCCCAGACCGCCGTGACGCACACGAGCGCCAGGAGCGGGGAGCGCGCGGGCTTCGGCACCCGCGGGAGGCTATTCGTCCGGGCCGCCGGCCACGCCCGCCTCGCACCGCTCCTTCTCTACGCTTCAGTCGATGGACGTTCTCGACACGCTCGGCCGGCCGCTTCGCGACCTGCGGATCTCGGTCACCGATCGCTGCAACTTCCGCTGCGTCTACTGCATGCCGAAGGAGGTCTTCGGACGCGATCACGCGTTCCTCCCGCGGCGCGAGCTGCTCACGTTCGAGGAGATCGAGCGCGTCGCGCGTGTGTTCGTCGGGCTCGGCGTCCGCAAGCTGCGGATCACGGGCGGCGAGCCGCTGCTCCGGCGCGACCTCGAGACCTTGATCGCGCGCCTCGCGGGCCTCGGCGATCTCGACGTGACGCTGACGACGAACGGCGCGCTCCTCGAGCGGAAGGCGGAGGCGCTGGCGGAATCGGGTCTCGGACGCGTGACCGTCAGCCTCGACTCGCTCGAGGACGAGGTCTTCCGCGCGATGAACGACGTGGACTTCCCGGTCGCGCAGGTGCTGACGGGAATCGAGGCGGCCGCGGCCGTCGGGCTGCCGGTGAAGATCAACGTCGTCGTCAAGAGGGGGCTCAACGACGGCTCGGTCGTCGACATCGCAAGGCGCTTCCACGGCACTGGTCACGTCGTGCGCTTCATCGAGTACATGGACGTCGGTGCGACGAACGGCTGGAAGCTCGACGACGTCTATCCCGCCTCCGAGATCGTGCGCGCGATCGGCGCCGAGCTCCCGCTCGAGCCTCTCGATCCCGCCTACCGCGGCGAGGTCGCGCAGCGCTACCGATACCTCGACGGCGGCGGCGAGATCGGCGTGATCGCCTCCGTCACCCAGCCGTTCTGCGGTGACTGCACGCGCGCGCGGCTGTCGGCGGAAGGAAAGCTCTACACGTGTCTCTTCGCGGTGCGCGGCCACGACCTACGCGACGTCCTTCGCTCGGGCGTGGACGACGTCGAGCTCGATCGCTCGATCCGCGCCGTCTGGGAGCGTCGGACCGATCGCTATTCGGAGTCGAGGACGGCCGAGACCCGCGACCTGCGCAAGGTCGAGATGTCCTACATCGGCGGCTGAGCCACTCGGGCGCGGCGGTATCCGCCGTGCACGCCCGGCCCGAGGTTAGAATCGCTCGAGACGTGTCGAGCATCGTCGCGCACACCTCGCGTCGTCTCCCTCGTGGCTGGGGACACCTGCTGTTCCAGTTCGTCATCTGGATCGGCTTCTACGTCGCGTACCAGATCGCCCGCGGAGCGGCCGACCGCAGCGTCGACGCCGCATTTTCGAACGGCGAGTGGGTCCTCCGACAGGAGAACCGGATCGGCGCGCTCTTCGAGCCGACCGTTCAGCACGTCGTCGACGCCTCGTCGGTCCTCATCGCGCTGACGACGTACACGTACTGGCTCTCGCAGTTCGCCGTCGTCGGACTCACGCTGCTCTGGGTCTACTTCCGACACCACGAGCGCTTCGCGGGCTTCCGGAACTGGCTCATCGTCGCGAACCTCATCGGCCTGGTCGGCTACGTCGTCGTGCCGACCGCGCCGCCGCGGATGTTCCCGGAGTGGGGCTTCGTCGACACGCTCGGGCAGTTCTCGGCGCTCAACCACTCGAGCGGCCTCGTCGCGTTCGCCGCCAACCCCTATGCGGCGATGCCGAGCCTGCACGCGATGGACGCGCTGATCGTCGGCGTCGTGATGGCCGGGATCTGCCGCTCGCGTATCGCGAAGACACTGTGGCTCTTGTGGCCGCTGTGGGTGGCGTTCGCAGTCATCTCGACCGGCAATCACTACTGGCTCGACGTCGTGGTCGGAATGCTCATCGCCGCTCTGACCGGGCTCGCTCTCCGTCGAGCCCGCACGTTCCGTCTCCGCTACGCATGACCCCCGACGAGCGGCCGCCTTCAGCCGAGGGCGGAGCGCGCGCGAGCCAGCTCGACCGGGTCAAGCAGGAGTACACGCAGGCAGCGCGCGAGATCCTCGCGCGCTCGATGCGCGGCGTCGCCCGGACGAAGCTCACGCCGGACATGCTGACGCTGACCGGCCTCACCCTCTGCCTGGCCGGAGCCGTCCTCGTCGGCTTCGAGGACCAGAACCCGAAGCTCTGCTTCTGGCTAGGCGGTGCCCTCTTCGTCGTCGGCTCGATCGCGGACATCCTCGACGGCGCCCTGGCGCGCGCAGCGAGCAAGGGGACGGTCTTCGGCGCCTTTCTCGACTCGACGTTCGACCGCCTCGGCGAGGCCGCGATGCTCGCCTCGATCGGTCTGGTCTTCATGCGCGACTCCAACGAGGTCGCACTCGTCGCGACGTTCGCGGCGGTGATCGGCTCGTTCCTCGTCTCGTACACGCGGGCGAAGGCCGAGGCGTTGGGACTGCGCGGCGATGTCGGCTTCGGCTCCCGGGTGGAGCGGGTGGTCCTGATCGCCGTGGGGCTCGGGCTTGCGCCCTGGGGTTGGTTGCAGTGGCCGATCTACGCGCTCGCGGCCATGGCCTGGCTCACCGTGCTCCAGCGCATGCTGTTCGTCCGCAGGCAGCTGCGCGAGCTCGCCGAGCAGCCGGGCGTCTGACGTTCGCTGGATTCGCTGCGACACATCGCACGGCTGTAAGTCGCGTGTTACCCTGCTAGCAGTTTGACTGCTAGCACTTCAGAGAAACGAGCGGGCATCCTGGTCAGGATGCCCGCTCCCTTGAAGGGGGCGCTCGTGCGGGAGACGGCGCGACGCGCGTCCAACGTCAACGACGTGGCCGTCGGCATCCTCGCCGAGGCGTTCGGCGTGCCACACTCGCCCACCGGCCGTCGCCGCAAGGTGCTGGCGGGCAGCAGCCCCGTGATCCTCCTGCGCGTGCCGCAGGAGCTCAAGGACGAGATCCACGCGGAGGCGTCGCGACACGACTCCAACGCGAACGACGTCATCCTCGCCGCGCTCGCCGACGGTCTCGGCGTCCCGTCGGTGAGCAATCGCAAGGGAAAGGAACTCATGGCCGCGACGAACGGCTCGAAGAACGGCGCGCGCGCGAAGGACAAGGTCCGCGTCGCCATCGTCGGCGTGGGGAACTGCGCCAACTCGCTCCTCCAGGGCGTCGAGTACTACAAGGACGCCTCGCCGTCGGAAGCCGTCCCCGGCCTCATGCACGTCGATCTCGGCGGGTACCACATCTCGGACATCGAGTTCGTGGCGGCGTTCGACGTCGTGAAGGGCAAGGTCGGCGTCGACCTCGCGGACGCCATCTGGGCGCATCCGAACGACACGATCAAGTTCTCGGACGTCCCGAAGACCGGCGTCACCGTGTCCCGAGGAATGACCCACGACGGCATCGGGAAGTACCTCTCGCAGGTCGTCGACAAGTCTCCGGGGCAGACAGACGACGTGGTCGGGATCCTGAAAGAGACGGGTGCGGACGTGGTCGTCAACTACCTCCCCGTCGGCTCCGAGGCGGCCACGAAGTGGTATGCGGAGCAGGTTCTCGAGGCGGGCATCGCGATGGTGAACTGCATGCCGGTCTTCATCGCGCGCGAGCGGTACTGGCAGAAGCGGTTCGAGGAAGCCGGCTGCCCGATCATCGGCGACGACATCAAGTCGCAGGTCGGAGCGACGATCACCCACCGCGTCCTGACGACGCTCTTCGGTGACCGCGGCGTCCATCTCGACCGAACGATGCAGCTGAACGTCGGCGGCAACTCGGACTTCCGGAACATGCTCGAGCGGGAGCGTCTCGAGTCGAAGAAGATCTCGAAGACGAACGCTGTCACGTCGATGCTCGACTACGACATCGGCGAGGGCAACGTCCACGTAGGCCCATCGGATTACGTCCCATGGCTCACCGATCGCAAGTGGGCGTACATCCGCATGGAGGGTTCCGCCTTCGGAGACGTCCCGCTGAACGCAGAGCTCAAGCTCGAGGTCTGGGACTCGCCGAACTCAGCGGGCATCGTGATCGACGCGGTCCGTCTCGCGAAGCTCGCCCTGAACAACGGGATCGCCGGGGCGCTCGAGGCGCCGAGCGCGTACCTCATGAAGTCTCCCCCGTTGCAGATCCGCGATGACGAGGCGCGGGAGCAGATCGAGCGCTTCATCGTGAGGAACGCGAAGACGAAGAGCAAGGCGACGAAGGCGTGACGACGAGGCTCCGCCTCGGGCGGAGCCTCTGGATCGGCGCGGCGGCAATCCTCGTCGCCGCCGCGCTCATAGCCCCGCCGCGACTCTCCGCGAGGGCCTCTCGGCCGCGTCCGTGGGGTGTCTGACCGGCCGACGCTCGGCGCCAGCTAGCGCGGAACCCGCGGCGCCGGGTCGTCCGCGACGAACCCGACACGCCGATGCGACGTATCGCAGAACGGCTTCGTGCGTGAGTGCCCGCAACGGCAGAGCACCACGCCGCTCCCCTCCGGGATCTCGAACTCGACGCCGTCGGAGTCCACGATCCGGACAGGGCCGACGATCTTGTACGGGCCGTTGCGGCGCGCGGTGATGGTCAGGTCGCTCACGCGGCGACTGTAGCCGAGGCGTGTCCGCCCTCCCGCGTCCCGCCAGGAGGTCCCGCGACAGGGAGAGGGCTACACTCGCCCGACCGTGAGTGTCCGGATCTGCTTCGTCACGCCCTTCGCGTGGTCGCAGCCGCACGAGGTCAACGCGCACGTCGAAGGCGCAGCTGCGGCGCTCCGCCGGATCGGACACGAGGTGACGGTGCTGGCTCCCTCGTCGAGAGCGCGTGACCTGCTCGCCGGGCGCCGGGCGCTCCAGCATGGAGGCACGAAGACGCCAGACGTGATCGCGGTCGGCCCGTCGATCCCGATCTCGCGCCGAACGCACCTCGGAGTCCCCGTCGGCGTGCGGGCGAATCTCGCGCTCGCGCTGCAACGGGGAGGCTACGACGTCGTCCACGGCGTCGAGCCCGGCCTTCCGAGCCTCTCGTACCTCGCGCTCACGTCTGCCACGGATGCTCTGACGGCCGCGACGTTCTTCTCGGCCGAGCGCCTCGGCTATCCAGCGCGGCGATCCCGACGCGACCGGCTGAGAATCCGGGTCGACGCGCTCCTCGCCACCTCGGAGGAGACGCTCTCCGCCGCCGCCCACCGCTTCCAGGGCGACTACCGGCTCCTCCCTCTCGGAGTCGACCCGGCCATCTTCCGACCGCAACGGAAGCGATCGGTCATCGCGGCCGAGCTCGAGATCGCGGGGCGGCCGATGACCCGTGCGCTCATCCGGCTCCTGCGCGACCTCGACAGCTGGGAGCTGCACCTGCTGCACACGAAGCCGCTCGCGTACCGTCCCGCGATTCCACGTTCGCTCCGAGATCGGGCGCACGTCCGCTCGGTCCGGCGGCCCGACCAGCGTGCCGCTGCCCTCGGCGAAGCGGCGATCTTCGTGCCCGCGCCCGGTGGAGAGCAGCGTCTCGCGCTCGAGGCCGAGGCAGCGGGCGCGGCGACCTGCCTCCCAGAAGAGGTGGCGGATCTCGTGTCAGACGACAACCGTCGGGATGCGCTCGGCGTCAACGGACGAGCGCACGCCGAGGCGCAGAGCTTCGAGGCGGTCGCGGCGCAACTCGACGCCGTGTACTCGGAGCTTGTCGGGAAGCGACGCCAGCGTCGCGCCGACGCCGATCCGCTCTCCGACCGCGACTGGGTCGCGATCGACCTGCACATGCATACGAGCTGGTCGCACGACTGCTCGATCGAGGTGAACGACCTCCTCGACCACGCCGAGACCATCGGGCTCGGCGGGATCGCCGTCACCGACCACAACGCCTTCGGCGGCGCCCTCGACGCCGTCGAAGCCTCACGCGACCGCGACCTCGTCGTGATTCCCGGCGAGGAGATCAAGACCGACGGGCAGGGCGAAGTGATCGGGCTCTTCCTCGAGGAGGAGATCCCGCGCGGGATGTCCTTCGGGGACACGCTCGCCGCCATCCGAGAGCAGGGCGGCCTCGTCTACCTCCCCCACCCCTTCGACCGGCTGCACGCGATCCCCGATCCCGCCACGCTCCACCGCCATATCGCCGAGATCGACGTGCTCGAAGTCTTCAACGCGCGTCTCCTCCGCGACTCGTTCAACGACGAGGCCGTCCGCTTCGCGCGCAAGTACCGGCTGCTCGAGGGCGCCGGCTCGGACGCGCACGTGCTCCAGGGCGTCGGAACCGGTGCGGTGCGGATGCGGAGATTCGATGGCCCGGAGGAGTTCCTGCTCTCGCTGCGGAGCGCCGAGATCCTCCGCCGGCCGAAGTCGCTCGCCTACCTGCAGTCCCTGAAGTGGGTGGCCCAGGTCAAGGAAAAGGTCCGCTGAGGGAGAAGGGGAGCCGGACCTCGTGCCCGCCGCCGTGCCCACCGACGAGATCTACGAGCGCTATCTGAAGAAGGCGATCGCCGAGATCAACGAACTCGCCGACGAGCTCGCACAGGCCGGCGACGAGCTCCGCGTGCCCGTGCTCGGATCGGGGCATCCGCTCGCAGACGTCTTCCTCCTGAAGCACACACCCCAGCCCTCGGAGATCCAGGAAGGCGTCGCCTTCTTCGGCCGAGCCGGGCAGGCCGTTCTCAAGTCGCTCCAGCGCCTGTCGGTCGACCCACTCGCCGTCTACGGGACGAATTGCCTCAAGTTCGGGACGGAGGACGTCGAGGACGCGGCCATGTGGCTGACACGCGAGCTGCATATCGTGCAGCCGAAGCTGGTCCTCGCTATGGGAGAGCCGTCGGTCTCGTTCCTGAACGACCTCCGCTTCCCACTCTCGGATCAGATCGAGACGGTCGAGGGCACGCTTCAGAGGTTCACGCCGACGATCGCTGCGCTCGTCACACCCGACGTCGACGACTCGCTCGACGACCAGCCGGCGAAGACCCGGTTCTGGAACGCCTTCAAGGCTCTCGGCCCCTGGTGGGCCGAGCAACCTCCGTATTGAGCCGGCCGCGGACCCTCGCGCTCGTCGGGCTGACGGTCGCGCTCGTCGCCTACGGAGCGGTCGCCGGGCATCTGTGGGAGGTCCCGACCGGATTCGAGGTCGCAGTCCTGAGCCTCGTGGTCTTCCCAACGTTCGCGGCGACGATCTGGCTCGGCCTGCCCCTCTCGGAGCGCTCGGCGGGACGCCTCCTGGCGGCGTCGGCGGTCGCAGCCGGGTTGGCCGTAGCGCTCGCGTTCGCCGGTCTCGGCTCGGGCTCCAACGTCGCGAAGCTCGCCTGCTACGCCTTTCTCGGCTACTGGTTCCTCTCGCTCTTCGAGGAGCTGTGGTGGGTTGCGGCGGTGGCGGTTCTCGTCCCCTGGGTCGACATCTGGTCCGTCGCCGCAGGACCGACCCGCTACGTCGTCGAGCAGAAGCCGGGGATCTTCGGGAACATCTCGGTCGCTTTCCCGAATCCGGGCGAGTCGAGCACCGTCAACGTCGGGCCGCCGGACATCGTCTTCTTCGCGCTCTTTCTCGCCGCCGCAGCGAGGTACCGGCTGAGGGTCGCCTGGACGTGGCTCGCGATGACGGGCTTCCTCTCGCTGACGCTCGCCATCGTCTGGCAGTTCGAGATCTCCGGGCTTCCCGCGCTGCCCGCCGTCAGCCTCGGCTTCCTGCTCCCGAACGCCGACCTCCTCTGGGGGCACGTGCGTGGAGCGCGTGCAGCGGCGCGGGAGCGCCGCCCGTCGTCGAGCTAGCGTCAGCTAGCCGAGTCGGCTTCTCGAGGAGCGACACCGATTCGACATGCGGCGTGTGCGGAAACATGTCCACCGGTCGAACACGCACGAGCTCGTAGCCGAAGTCGTCGCGGAGCACCGCCACGTCGGACGCGAGTGTCGTCGGGTTGCAGGAGACGTAGACCATGCGTACGGCTCCGAGCGCGCCCGCACGGCGAAGCGCCTTCCCGGCGAGGCCGGCACGCGGGGGATCGACGACGAGGACGTCGGGCGCCCCGACGTCCGCGACGAGAGCCTCGAGCGTCTGGCCCACGTTCCCCGCCCGGAAACGAACGTTCTCGATCCCGTTCAGCTCCGCGTTCTCGACCGCGCATGCGACGGCCTCGTCCGAGATCTCGACGCCCCACACCGACTTCGACCCGCCGGCGAGGGCGAGGGCGATCGTGCCGGTACCGCAGTAGAGGTCGAACACGCGCTCCCGACCCGTCAGCGCAGCGTCGTCGCGCGCGAGCGCGTACAGCGTCTCGGCCATCTCGGTGTTCGTCTGCAGGAACGCCGTCGGCCGCACACGGAAGCGCAGCCCGAGGATCTCCTCCTCGATCGCCTCGTCGCCCCAGAGGAGCGTCGACGGGAGGTTCGTGCGCTCGGCGGGCGTGTCGTTGACCGCCCAGTGGATCGAGCGCACCTCGGGAAACCGCCGGAGGACGTCGACCAGGTAGCCGATCTCGAAGCGCTCGCCGGGCGCGGTGACGAGGAGGACGAGCGCCTGCCCCGTGTTCCGTCCCTCCCGGACGACGAGATGCCGCAGGTAGCCCTCTCCGCTCGCCTGGTCGTGTGCGTCGAGGCGCTCCTCCCGAGCCCAATCGCGCACGGCCATACGGATCGCGTTCCCGAGCTCGGTGGTCAGGAGGCATTCGTCGATCCCGACCACCTCGTCCCAGCGGCCGGCGCGGTGGAAGCCGAGCTCGATCCCCTCCGCGCCTTCGGTGAACGAGTACTCGAGCTTGTTGCGGTACCCGTAGGGAGATGCGGCCGGGACGATCGGCTCGAGGGGCGGCTCGGCGAAGCGGCCGATCCGGACGAGGGCGTCCAGGACCTGCCGCTCCTTCGCCTCGAGCTGGGCCTCGTACGCGAGGTCCTGGAAACGGCAGCCCCCGCAGGCCCCGAAGTGCGCGCAGGGTGCCTCGACGCGATTCGGCCCCGGCTCGAGGACGTCCGTCGCCGCACCCTCCGCGAACCCGCGCTTGACCTTGGTGACGCGCGCGTGGACGCGGTCGCCGGGCAGGCCGCCACGCACGAACACGACGAAGCCGTCGTGCCGCGCGACGCCGTTCCCACCGTAGGCGAGCGAGTCGATCCGCAGATCGAGCTCCTGTCCGATCTTCACCGGGGCGGCCATGCAGGGCCAGCGTAGCCCGCGGCCTCGCCCTAGGTGATGTCGGTGCGCCGAACGCGGATCACACCGATCACGCCCAGAGCAAGGACGTACGCGAGGCCGACGGCGCCGCCCGCGGCCGGTGAGATGTCGTTGCGCCCCGTACTCTCGAGCGCGGAGACAGCGGCTGCCGGGAGCACGTCGGCGACGCGGGCGAGGTCGACCAGCCCGAGCAACGCACCCGCGAGCGGCTCGACGAGGACGACCCAGAGAATCGCGGCGATGAGAGCAGCCGTCTGGTTCTGGACGACCGCGCCGAAGCCCACGCCGAGCGCGCCCCAGAGCGCCGCAGCGACGACGGTCCGCGCCATCAGCCCCCAGACGCTCCCCGCGTGGAACGACGCGCCCTCGATGGAGATCCATGGCACGGCGACGGCGAGTACGACCGCGACCCCGCCGATCGCGAGGAGCGCGCCGACGGCGACAGCGGCGATCTCCTTCGCCGCGATCACTCGGTCGCGTCTCGGCGTCACGAGGAACGTCCTGGTGATCGTCCCGTGCCTCCACTCGACCGTGACGATCGTGATTCCGACGAGCAGCGCGAGCAGGCCGGCAACCTGCGCGCTCGAGAGGACGTCGCGCTGGAAGTGCGGGCCGCCCAGCTCCTCGGTCTTCGCGGGTCCGACCTGGCCCGCCGCGCCGCCTCCCGCGAGGAGCAGCAGCACGATCAAGTACCCGAGCGACGCACGCGTCGTGCGGAGCTTCAGGAGCTCGGACGCGATGAGCGCGGTCACGATGCTCCGGCCTCGCTGGTCAGCTCGAGGAACACCTCTTCGAGCGTCGCTCGCTCGGCCGTGAGCTCGTGGAGGACGATGCCGCCCTCCGCGGCGATCTCACCCACTCGCTCCGGAGGTGCGGAGACGGCCAGCGCGCCGTCTCCGATCGCGCGCGTTTCGAGGCCGGCCCCGACCAGCAACTCGGCGAATCGCCCCGCCTCCGGCGAGCGGACGCGCGCAGCGCCCGCGGCGACGACGTCGACCTCGGCCATCGTCGCCTGCCGCACGAGGCGGCCGCGATGAATGATCACGACCTCGTCGACGGTCTGCGCGATCTCGGCCAGCACGTGGCTCGAGATGAGCACCGTCCGGCCTTCATCCGCGAGCCCGCGGAGGCAATCCCGAAGCCAGCGGATCCCCTGCGGATCGAGGCCGTTGGCCGGCTCGTCCAGGATGAGCACCTCGGGATCGCCGAGCAGGGCAGCCGCGAGGCCGAGCCTCTGGCGCATCCCGAGCGAGTAACCCTTCACACGCCGGCGTGAGGCGTCTCCGAGCTCGACGAGGCCGAGCACCTCGTCGACTCGCGAGGTCGGGACCTTCGCCGCGACCGCGAGCGTCCGCAGGTGATTGCGTCCGGATCGCCCGGGATGCGCGTCGGTCGTCTCGAGCACGGCGCCGACTCGTCGCGACGCGCGCTCGAGGTCCCGATACGGATGTCCGAGGACGGTCGTGCTTCCGGCGGTCGGGCGGACGAGCCCGAGAATCGCCCGCAACGTGGTCGATTTGCCCGCACCGTTCGGCCCGAGGAACCCGGTGATCGTGCCCTGCGGCACCGAGAAGGAGAGGTCGTCGACGGCAAGCGTCGACCCGTAGCGCTTGGTGAGGCCATCGACCTCGATCATCGGCTCACTCTAGGAGTCAGCCCAGGACGGTCACGTGCAGCGAGCGCTCCCGCGGGCCGTCGAACTCGCAGAAGAAGATGCCCTGCCATGTCCCGAGCGCGAGCGAGCCGTCGTCACGCAGCGGGACGAGGACGCTCGACCCCATGAGCGAGGCGCGCACGTGCGTCGGGGCGTTCTCCTCTCCAGGCTCGTGGTGCTGCCAGGACCACGCGTCGTCCACCACGTGCTCGAGCGCAGACTCGTGGTCGCGCGCGACCGCCGGGTCGGCATGCTCGTTGATCGTCACGCCGGCGGTGGTGTGAGGCACGTACACGAGGACGGCCGACCCGTGCTCGCCCGAGACGGCTTCGCGGACGTCCGTCGTGACGTCGATGCAGCTGGCTTCGTCGCTCCGTCCGGACGCTCACGGTTCGCACGGAGGGATCCTATGCCGACACCGACGGCGAGCCAGTGGCGGGCTGATGCTAGAGAGCGCCGCCAGCGACAGGGGGAGCGCCGGCCTCGAGCGGGCTCCCGCCTGCACCTGCAGCCGAGCGGGCAAGGTACTCCTCGACGTGGAGGAGGTTGTCCTTCCCGCGCTTGACGATCGCAAGCAGCTCCGTCATCGACGCGACCTCCTCCCGCTGTTCCTGCAAGAACCAGTGGAGGAACTGCTCACCCACGAGCTCTCCTTCCGAGCGCGCGAGCTTGACGAGCTCGACGATCTGGTCGGTGACGCGTTTCTCCTGCTCCAGCGCGAGCGCGACCGGCGCGACGACGTCTGCGAAGCCCGTCTGCGGTGCCTCGACTCCGGGGACGACCACCGGCTTGTCGGCATCGAGGAGGTACTGGACGATCATCATCGCGTGGTTTCGCTCCTCGACCGCCTGGCGGTAGAAGTGCTCTGCGAGCTGCGGGAGCGTCTCGGCGTCGTAGTACGCGGCGACGGCGATGTACTGCTGCGACGCCGCGAACTCGTTCGCCACCTGACCATTCAGCGCGTCGGCGAAGTCGGCCATGTCCGCGACTCTATCGACCCGTCTCGACCCGAGTCCCGCCGAGGCGCCTACGATCGCCGGCGAGATGACGTTCGAGGAGCAGGTGCGTGCGGAACTCGACTCTCTGCCGCCGGACATCGCGGGCGCGCTGACCAACGTCGCCGTGGTGATCGCCGACGAGCATCGCGACGATCCCGGTCTCTTCGGCCTCTACGAGGGCGTCCCGCTTCCCGAGCGTGGCGACGGGATCGGCCTCCCGCCCGACAAGATCACGATCTACCGCGTTCCTCTCGAGGAGAGCTTCGCCGACCCCGACGAGCTCCGTGACGAGATTCGAATCACCGTCCTCCACGAGCTCGGCCACTACTTCGGGCTCGACGAGGATCGCATCGCCGAGCTCGGCTACGAGTGACGTTTCAGCTGCCCTCGGCCGGGGAATGCGAGGCCCCAACGAGGCGTTCCCAGACGACGTGACCACGAAGCAGATACACGAAGAGATCGAGCAGCTCTCGGAAGTTCGCCAGGACCTCTGGCACCGCCTGTCCGACGGCCTCGACACGTCCGTCAAGGACGAGATCAAGGCACTCGACGAGCGGCTGCAGGAGCTTTGGCAGATCCTCCGACTCGAGAAGGCTCGGATGCGCTTCGGCGAGCGCGACGAGATCGTTCGCCGGGCGCGCGCCGAGGAACGTCTCGAGCGAGCCGCGTAGCTCGGGCCCCCGGACGGAGAACATCCGTCCGGCACACGCTTATCATCGTCGCGTGGCCCTGTTCGGTCGCCGCGAGGACGAGGCTCCCTCCGTGGAGGGAGAGGAGAGGCGCCTGCGCGCGGTCCGTGCGGCCGCCGAAGAGGAGCTCGCGCGCCTACGCGGCGAGCTCGGGGAGCGAGTCGCGGCCGTGGAGCGGAAGGAGCGGGAGCTCGCCGACGCGCTCGCATCGGTCCGTCGCTCTCCGGACGGCGCGTTGCCCCCTGGGGCCGGGGAGGCCCTGACCCGAGCGCAGATCAGCCTCGCCGCGCGGGCGCAGGAGCTCGCGAAGCGGGAGGCGAACGTCGCGTCGCGGGAGAAGGACCTGGGCGAGGAGGAGCAAGCGTTCGCGGAACGTGTCGCAGACGATCCCGCCGCCCAGCTCGCCGCCCTCGAGGAGCGGCTCGTCGTCCTCAAGGAGGCCGAGAGCGCGTTCGCCCGGACGCAGGCCGAGCTCGCGGCTCGAAGCGACGTCCTCGCCCGCCGCGAGTCGGACGTCGCCGAGCGCGAGCGGGCGGTCAACTCAGGATCGGACGATGCGAGCCGGGAGGCGATCGAGGATCTCGAGGAGCGTCTGCAACGTCTCGAGGAGGAGACGCACGACGATCACGCCGAGCGCTCGTTCGGTGACGGGCTCCGGCGGCTCGAGCGCAAGGGCTTGCGTGGCTCGTCCGGAACGTAGCCGACGTAGCGTCGCTCTACACTTCGACACCGAGGGGCGTTAGCTCAGCTGGACAGCGCCGGCTTTGCAAGCCGGAGGTCACCGGTTCGATCCCGGTACGCTCCATGGCTTAACCAAGCCGATTGCGAGACACTCGCGAGGGCTCGGACTGGGTCCGAGCCCTCGATTTGTCAGGTTTTGTCAGAGCGCCTCGCGGACGACGCCAGCGGAGTTGCGGTCGCCGACTCAGCAGGCTCCAAGTAGGGCTCCGACGGGACATATGGATCGTCGTCCCATCGCCGGAAGTTCACGATCGCTGCGTGATAGCGATCCAGCGGTGAGACTTTCGTGTCCACCTCGATCTCCCACACGAGCTCGCCGTTCTGATGAACGGTGGCAGCCCGTCCTAGACGCCGATGCGGAACGGTTGGGCCACGGGGAGCCGGCTCTCACGGGTACCAGGACAACGGGCGCAACGCGGAGCGGCGCCCGAGGGCGCCGCTCCTGCCTCCGTCGAGGACGCTGTCAATGAGACAGCGAGCCGCTTCGGAGGTGCCGCGCGGCGAGCAGGCTCATCCCGACCAGGAGCGCGACGAGGAGGGCGGAGGACGCGCCCACCCCCGCGTCGCCCCAGTCGAACCCACCCGCGCGAGCCGCGCGAACGTCCGATTCAGGCGTGGCGGCGACGGCTTCTCCGTCGTCCTTCATCGTCGCGCGCTCGTTCGCCCCGAAGTACGCGATCGCCGCTTCGCCGGCGGCCAGCCGAGCATCACGAGCGGACACGTCCCGGACGACCTGAATCGGCCTGACGGAAGCGAGAGCCGCCGCATCGCGTGCGGAGACGTCTCTCACCACCCGCATCGGCGTGACCGAGGAGCTCACCGAGGCATCACGTGCCGACACATCGCGAATCACCGTGATCGTGGTGGCACCCGCAGGCGCGGCGGCGACGAGCACCGACGCGACGATCCCGACCCCTGCACAAATCCTCTTCCCGATAGTCATGATCGAACCTCCTGTTCCGCGATCGCTCAGTGCGATCGACGGACGTCACGGTGGACTGCGCCGGTTGCACCGCACCTTCCGCCGGGTTACAACCGCCTTACCGTGTGATGAAGATCCGGATCCTCGGCCCCCTCGAGGTCGAGCGCGAGGGCCACCCCGTCGCTCTCGGCCCCAAGCAGCAGACGCTGCTCGCGATCCTGCTCGTTAACCGGGGGTCAGCCGTCTCCGCCGATAGGATCGTGGACGACCTCTACGCAGACCGACCTCCGCGCCACGCCCTCAAGACCCTGCACGTGCACGTGTCCCGCTTGCGCAAGGCTCTCGGGGACGGAGAGGTCCGACAGCGGTCGGCGGCTACCGTCTTGCACTCGAGACCGGGGCACTCGACGTCGAGCAGTTCGACCGGCTTGCGGATGCCGGGCGGCTCGAGCTGGCAGCGGGTGAGTCGGAATCCGCTTCGACTCTCCTCGGCGACGCACTCGCACTCTGGCGCGGTCCGGCTCTCGCAGACTTCGCCTACGCGGAATTCGCGCAGGCCGAGATCGCCAAACTCGAGGAGCGCCGCCTCGGGGTGCTCGAAGATCGCCTCGACGCCGACCTCGCACTCGGTCGACACGCGGCACTCACGCCCGAGCTCGAGGCCTTGGTCAGAGGGCATCCGCTCCGAGAGCGACTCCGCGCCCAGCTCATGCTTGCTCTCTACCGCTCGGGGAGACAGGCAGAGGCGCTCGAGGCATACCAGGATGCGCGCCGCGCGCTCGTCGACGGGCTCGGCATCGAGCCCACTCGCCCGCTGCGCGACATGCAGCAAGCAATCTTGGAGCAGGATCCAGCGCTTGAGCTCGAATCGACTCCGACCCCGATCGATGAAGTCCGCATGGCGCCGCGGACGCAGGCGACTCCCTTAGCCGACGCCCGCGCGACGCGCAAGACCGTCACCGCGCTCCACGTACGGACAGCGATTACATCGATCGACGGCGGACACATCGACGCCGAAGTGCTGAGAAGCGTCACCTCGCTCACTCTTGGCGTGATCACCGCGGCCATCGAAGCTCACGAAGGCTCCATCGACGCGGTCGCAGCAGACTCCGTGGGCGGGGTCTTCGGCCTGCCCCTCGTCCACGAGGACGACCCTCAACGCGCCGTGAGAGCCGCCGACGAAATCCAAGCTCGGCTCGCGGAGGTGTCGGAACGGTTGGTGAACGAAGGGCGCGCGAAGCTCGAGGTGCGGATCGGCGCAAGCACAGGCGAAGTACTGACGCGCGATCCCGACGAGCCTCACAGCCGTGCGGCAGGCGAGCCCTTGACGACATCAGTCCGGCTGGCGGAAGAAGCAAGGCCGGGAGAAATCGCCCTCGACGAAACCACCCGGCGAGCGGTGCTATCCACGGAGCGCGGCGAGAGCCGCTTCGCCTCGCCCATGGTTGGCCGTGAACGTGAGCGCCGGCGCCTGCACGACGCGGTCGAGCAGGCGGTGAGCGACCGCTCCTGTCAGCTGTTCACGATCCTCGGCGCTGCGGGCGTCGGCAAGTCGCGTCTGGTCCAGGAGTTCCTCGCGGACCTCGGCGAGCGGGCACTCGTGGCGCGCGGTCGGTGCCTTCCTTACGGGGAGGGAATCACGTTCTGGCCGATCCTCGAGGCCGTCAAGGACGTCGCGGATCTCGACGACGCTGAGTCTCTCGTCGAGAGTCGGTCCCGCATCGTGTCGCTCCTCGCAAGTGACGACGAGCCCGCCGTCCTCGCGCAGCAGGTCCTCGAGGCGATCGGGCTCGAGGAGACGACGGCCGCGGTCGAGGAAGCCTTCGCCGCGATCATGCGCTTCTTCGAGGTCCTCGGACATGAGCGGCCGCTGGTCATCGTGCTCGACGACATCCACTGGGGCGAGTCGATCTTCCTCGACTGTGTCGAACACATCGCCGACTGGTCCCGAGGCGCTCCGATGCTCCTCGTCTGCATGGCACGGCCCGAGCTCCTCGACACCCGACCGCAGTGGGGAGGCGGGAAGCTGAACGCGACCTCCGTCCTCCTGGAGCCGCTCTCCCCGAACGAGTGCCGGCAGCTGGTCGCGAACGTCGTCGGCGAGACCGAGCTCGCAGAGGGGCTCGAGGCGCGGATCGCCGAAGCTGCCGAGGGCAACCCTCTTTTCGTCGAGGAGATGCTCTCGATGATGATCGACGACGGGCTCCTCGTCCACGAGAACGGCCGCTGGAGGACTGTGGGCGACCTCGAGACCGTGCCCGTGCCGCGCACAATCCGGGCGCTCCTCGCCGCGCGCCTGGACCGCCTGCACGACGACGAGCGTGGCGTCATCGAGCGCGCCGCCGTCGAAGGCAAGCTCTTCCACCGTGGGTCGGTCGAGCAGCTCTCGCCCGACGGCTCTCGCCCGTCGGTTCGCGAGCAGCTCGGCTCGCTCCTCCGAAAGGAACTGATCCGGCCCGATCGACCGCTGTTCGCGGCCGAAGAGGCGTACCGCTTCAGACACCTCCTGATCAGGGACGCGGCGTACGAGTCGATCCCGAAGGAGTTACGCACAGAGCTCCACGAGCGCCACGTCGTCTGGCTCGAGGAAAAGACCGACGCGGTGGAGTACGAAGAAATCGTCGGGTATCACCTCGAGCAGGCATTTCGGTACCGCGCCGAACTCGGTTCTCTAGACGACGAGGCACGGGCCCTCGGACGCAGGGCCGCCGAGCGGCTCGGTGCCGCCGGGCGGCGGGCGCTCCTCAGGAGCGACGCCCCTGCAGGAGTGAATCTCATCTCGCGCGCGGCCGCGCTGCTTTCGCCAGACGACCCGCTCCGAGTCGAGCTCGTCCCGAACATCAGAGTCGTCCAGGGCCTGCGAGACCTCGAGTGGGCCGACCGCGTCTTGACCGAGGCCGTCGAAGCCGCCGCCACCACAGGCGACCGACGGCTGGCCGCCCATGCGCTCGTCCAACGCGGCCTCTTGCGGCTCTTCTCTGCGCCGGATGTCACGCCGGAGGAGCTCCTCCAGGCGGCCGAGCAGGCGATCAGGGTGTTCGAGGACGTCGGTGACGAGCTCGGCCTTGCACGAGCCTGGCGCCTGATCAGCCAAGCGCACTACCTGGCGCGTCGATGCGAAGCGAGCACCGCCGCGAGCGAGCACGCACTCGTGCACGCGCGTCGTGCAGCCGATCAGTTCGAGGAGCGAGAGATCGTCGAGTGGCTGATCATCACCTGGTTGCTCGGCCCCGCGCCGGGCGAGCGCACGATCGAGCGGTTCGAGTTGCTGTTGGACGAGACCGCCGGCCAGCACCACCTGGAAGCACAGATCCGGGCCGCGCTCGCCCCGCTCCTCGCAATGCAGGGGCGCCTCGACGAAGCCGAAGACATGATCGAGTCCAGCAAGAGGATCATGGAGGCGCTCGGCGAGTACATCCACATCGTCCACTTCTGGTGGGGCTTCGTGTTCCTCTGGAAGGGCGATCCGGCCCAGGCTGAGCTGGAGCTCCACGGACCGTACGAGGCACTTAAGAAGGTCAGTGAGAAGAGTCACTTCTCGTCGCTTACGCACGCGTACGCCGCTGTTGCCTATGCACTCGGCCGCTACGAGGATGCAGAACGTCTTACACGTGAATGCGAAGAGGCATCGCGGGCGAACGACGTCCACTCGCAGATTTTGTGGCGCGCGATTCGCGCGAAGGTCCTCGCGCGGCGTGGGCACTTCGACGAGGCCGAGCGGCTTGCTCGCGAGTCGGTCGCGCTCGCCGAGTCCAGCGACTTCCTCATCGCTCACGCGGACGCAGTGGCCGACCTCGCGGAGGTGCTTGAGCTGGCGGGCCGCATCGACGAGGCAGCGCGAGCGCTCGAGGATGCGATCAAGCAGTACGAGTTGAAGGGCAACTCTCTCGCGGCCGCGACGTGCCGTGATCGACTTCACGCTCTTCGCTCGCCGCTCTAGCTGCCTGCGCCCACCGACCCGACCGCCCCTTCTGGTCGTCGATGAGCAAGAGTTCGGCTACCTGCGCGGTAGCTGCTCACGCAGATTCTCAGGTGGTTCGGCAGACGACGAAGGACTCGAAGAACTCTCCGGCCCGTCGCGCATCGCTACGCATTACGAGCTGCTCCGCCTCGAGGACTGTCGCATTGAGGAGATCGGCCGGCCGCGCGCGCGGAGTCGAGCGTTCCGCTCTCGATGACCACCCCCTCGGGAGCGCTGAGTCGGCGGAGCGTAATCGTCGGAGAACGGGCCGCGGTGGTGTCCGATGCGCTCTCAGGGTGTAACGAAGAGTGTCCCCCTCATCGCCGGCAGCACGTCGCAGTGGAAGTGGTAGATGCCCGGAGCCAACGCGACCGTCCACGTCTCCGCCTGACCCGGGTCGAGTATCGCCCCCGCCTTGACGCCCTCGAGGTCGAAGCTACAGAGATAGCTGCACTTGTTCGTGATCACGAATGTGACCGTCCCTGACCGGATCGTTGTCTGAGAGAGCTTGAAATTGCCGGGAAGGCTCGAGTCGGTCATTTCGACGGTGACTGTCGTGTTGGCGTTACCGACCGTCGTCGTCGTCGAAGTCGTGGACGTCGTCGGCGACGTGGGCGGCGGAGCGGGCGCGACCACCACGAAGACGCCCTTCATGCCGGCCGCTGCCTGGCCCGAAACGGTGGAGAGATAGGGGTACCGGCCCTTCTTCGAGAAGGTGGCACGCAAGGTCGCGGAGCGCCCGGGCGCGAGGAGCGGCGTCTTCTTCCCGGCGATCTTGAAGTCGTGCGAGAGCTTGCCCTTGTTGGTGACCGTGAAGATCACTCTCCCCGTTGGAGCACTGCGCCTCGACAGCCTGAACTTGGAGTCCGTGGCGGTGACGGACACCCGCGTCGTCGCCTCCGAACGAGACGTCGCTTGCGACGCGTCGGAGTTGGCCTCGCCCCCTGCAACGAAGATTCCTGCAGAGCCTCCCACGAGGAATAGTGCTCCGAGCAGCACCGCGCTTGCTCCACGGTTCATACCGCCTCCCTCTGGGCCGACACCAGCGGCCGCCCTTCAGCGATGAGGACCGTCAGTGAGGGCTGAAGCTGTACGTCCCCTCCCAGTGGAAGTTGAGACCACCCTGGTAGGTCACGGTGAGCGTGGCCTGGAAGTGAGTGAACTTCCCTGTTCCTCGGGCGAATGTGCAGTTGCCGTTGAGCCCGTCAGGGAGAGAGCAATGGCCGAACGCCCTGTTGGTACCGGGACCCGGCGGGTCGAGGATGACATCTTGGAGTTCGTATCGGGCTGGAGATAGAAGATGTTCGTGCGCGCCGGGGCCCAGTCGACGTTCGAGGACGTGAACGTGCAGTACGAGCCCGGCAGGCCCGTGTAGCCCGAGCACTCCTTGTCCACCCTGAGAGTTCCGCTTCGGGGTGTTGCCGATGCCAACGGAGCGACGGCGACAGCGACGGCGACAATCACGGCGACCCCTAACATCACTCTCTTCATCTGCTCTCCTTTCCCGGGCCACACCGGACGTGGCCCAGAACGCGACGCCGAAAGCGGCCCCGCATCACCCTTCGATCATCGTCGGGGACGGGCGAGGTTGTGGCCATACGTCGTTCGACGTATGTTCGAACGGTGGCGCGGCTATCGGGATCGGACTACCGGGGCATCCTCGAGTTCGTCCACGTGGCCGGGCAGGTCGAAGGAACCGACCCGTTTCCAGAGCAGGTGCTCGCCCGGTTGCGCGAGCTCGTCCCCTGCGACACCGTCTCGTATGGCGACTTCGACCGCCGCGGCCACGTTTGGCGCACCGGCGTCCGCTACTCGGGGGAGCCGCGTGCGCCGGTTACGCCCGCCATCCGGGAAGCGCACGGCCGGCTCGCCTACCAGTATCCCTATCGACCGTGGAGCCCCGAGGCACGGCGCCCGCTGCGCTGGTCTGACCTGCTCTCACGGCGCGAGTGGCATGCCCTCGACCTGTACTGGGAGGTTTGTCGCCCCCTCGACGGCGAGTACGAGCTCGAGCTCTGGCTCGCGACGCCGGACGGCATAGCAGGCGGGTTCGCATTCGACAGCTCCGAGCGCGACTTCAGCGAACGGGACAAGCTCGTGCTCGACACCCTCCAACCGCACCTCGTCCAGCTCTCGCGGAACGCGGCCGCGCGTCGAACGGAGTCGAGGTCGCTCGCAGCGCTCACTCCCCGCGAGCGCGAGATTCTTCTCTGGGTTGCGCGAGGGAAGACGAACCGCGAGATCGCCGCAGTTCTCTATCTCGCGCCGGGAACGATCCGCAAACACCTCGACAACGTGTATGACAAGCTCGGGGTGAGCAACCGTGCGGGAGCAGTCGGTCACGCCCTAGGCGTCGAGACGGAGACCTGCGCCGATAGTCCGCCGATTCGCTTACGCCACGAGTCACGGTACGCTCCACGGCTCAACCAGGCCGGCTGACCGTCCGAGCCCGTGAGTTTGTCCTGGACGCGGCCACGGGCCGCCGACCGCGAGCGCCTCGATAGCGCTCTCCGCCGATTCAGACGCCGCAGCGAGTGAACCAGGAGTCGGGACAAGCCCGACGCGGGCGACGAGCTCGAACGCTGGAGGCAGCGGACGAAACGGCGGCCGATACGCTCGGGGTATGCCAGCCCGCTCCGACATCCGGAACGTCGCGATCGTCGCCCATGTCGACCATGGGAAGACGACGCTCGTCGACGCGCTCCTGTGGCAGTCGGGCGCGTTTCGCACGAACCAGGACGTCGGCGAGCGCGTCCTCGACACGATGGATCTCGAGCGCGAGAAGGGCATCACGATCCTCGCGAAGAACACGGCGGTGCGTTACGACGGGACGAAGATCAACATCGTCGACACGCCCGGCCACTCGGACTTCGGCGGAGAGGTCGAGCGCGGCCTCACAATGGTCGACGGCGTGCTTCTCCTCGTGGACGCGAGCGAAGGCCCGCTTCCGCAGACGCGGTTCGTCCTGCGCAAGGCGCTCCACGCAGGGCTCCCCGTGGTCCTCGTCGATCAACAAGGTCGACCGCCCGGACGCTCGCATCGAAGCCGTCGTGAACGAGGTCTACGAGCTCTTCCTCGACCTCGATGCCGACGAGACCCAGATCGAGTTCCCGATCGTCTACTGCAACGCCAAGGCAGGCCGCGCCTCGCTCACCTCGGATCCGGAGTCGCTCGAGCCGGATCTCCACCCCCTGCTCGACCTGATCCTGGAGCACATCCCCGCGCCGAGCTACGACGCCGGCCATCCTCTCCAGGCGCTCGTCACGAACCTCGACGCGTCTCCGTACGTCGGCCGTCTCGCGCTCTGCCGCGTCGCCCAGGGAACGATCCGGCGCGGTCAACAGGTCGCCTGGTGTCGCGCGAACGGAACGATCGAGCGCGCGAAGGTGACCGAGCTCTACGTCACCGAGGCGCTCGAGCGGGTGGAAGCCGACGAGGCGGGCCCGGGCGAGATCATCGCGGTGGCCGGACTCCCGGACGTGACGATCGGCGAGACGCTGGCCGACCTCGACGACCCGCGGCCGCTGCCGGTGATCGCAGTCGACGAGCCCTCCCTCTCGATGACGATCGGCATCAACACGTCACCGCTCGCCGGCCTGTCGGGAGACAAGCTCACCGCGCCCCTTCTCGAAGCTCGTCTCCGTACCGAGCTGGTCGGGAACGTCTCGCTTCGCGTCCTGCCGACTGAGACGCCCGACGCCTGGGAGGTGCAGGGACGCGGCGAGCTTCAGCTCGCAGTTCTCGTCGAGCAGATGCGTCGCGAGGGATTCGAGCTCACGGTCGGCAAGCCGCAGGTCGTCACACGCGAGATCGACGGTCGTACGCACGAGCCCGTGGAGCGCCTCTCGGTCGACGCCCCGGAGGAGTACCTCGGTGTCCTGACCCAGCTCTTCGCGCTTCGCAAGGGGCGCACCGAGGCGCTCGTCAACCACGGCAGCGGATGGGTCCGCATGGATGTCATCGTTCCTGCCCGCGGGCTGATCGGCTTCCGGACCGAGTTCCTGACGGAGACGCGCGGCACCGGGATCCTGCATCACGTCTTCGAGCGCTTCGAGCCGTGGTTCGGCGAGCTCCGCACGCGGCCGACGGGCGCGCTCGTCGCCGACCGTCGAGGAAAGACGACGTCCCACGCGATCTTGAACCTCCAGGAGCGCGGATCGCTCTTCCTCGCTCCCGGCGTCGACGTCTACGAAGGGATGATCGTCGGCGAGAACGCGCGAGCCGAGGATCTCGACGTCAACCCGACGAAGGAGAAGAAGCTCACGAACACGCGCGCCCCGTCGGCAGATTCGACGGTTCGGCTGATTCCGCCGCGGGCGCTCTCGCTCGACCAGGCGCTCGAGTACATCCGCGAGGACGAGTGCGTCGAGGTGACGCCATCCGACATCCGGCTCCGCAAGGTCGAGCTCTCCGCTCAGAGACGGCAGACGGCGGCGAGCCGGAAGGCGCGCGGCCTCGCCCCGGTTTGAGCAACCCGGCCCAGTGAGCTTCGCGCCTCCGGTAGCGTTCGAACCCCAGGCACGTATCGGGTTTCCGGTGCCGCCCCGGCGAGTGCGCCGCTTAGTGCAACTTCTTCAGGGCGGGTGCAAGTGCCTGGCCGCCCGCGAGCACGGGCTCGAACAGGTCGCCGTGCCGTTCGACCCGCTCGAGCGCCTCGCGCATCCCGAAGCGTCGTGGCGTCACGTCCTCGGTCAGCTCGTCCCAGCGAAGTGGCGTCGAGACCGGCGCGCCCGGCTTCGGCCGCACCGAGTAGACCGATGCGATCGTCTTCCCCCGCGCGTTCTGACGGTGGTCGACGAGGACCCCCTCTCGCTTGCGCTTCAGCCACTCGGTCGTGACCAGCCCCGGGTGGCGCTCCTCGAGCCCGCGCGCCACGCGCTCCGCGAACTCGTAGGTCTGGTCGTAGGTCGCTCGTCGCGCGATCGGGACGAGCACGTGGATCCCGTCGGCGCCGCTCGTCTTGACATAGGAGTCGAGCTCGAGCCGCTCGAGCTCCTCGCGGATCAGGTGAGCGACGCGGATCGCGAGCGCGAAGCCGCCCTCGGGCGGGTCGAGGTCGAAGAGCACGAAGTCCGGGCGCTGCGGCTTGTCGACGCGCGAGTACCAGGCGTTCATGTCGATGCAGTTCATCTGCACCATCCAGAGCACGGCCTCGGGCGAGTTGAGGAGCGGGAAGTCGACGAGCCGCGAGCCGCCCTCGCGCGGGTGGGTGCGGAACGTGCGCGTCGGGATCCAGGAGGGCATTCCCTTCGGCGCTTGCTTCTGGAAGTACGACGTCCCCGGCCACTCCGTATGGAGAGCGCTTCATCGTGAACGGCCGGTTGCGCAGATGCGGGACGAGCACCGGCGCGATCGCGCGGTAGTACTCGAACAGGTCCTGCTTGGTGATCCCCTCGTCGGGGAAGAGGACGCGTTCCGGGCTCGAGAGGCGGACCGACCGCGACGCCACGGAGCGGGTTGTACCTGTCCGGAAGCGTCCCTGCCCGCGTCATGGGCGGGTGCCGAAGAGGCGCTTGTCCGACGCGAGGTGCGACGCCCACTCGACCCTGGATGCCTGTGCGAAGCGCAGGTAGGCGCGGAGTGCGTCTCGCATGGCCTCGACGAAGCCCTCGGCGCGGCGCGGGACGAAGCCTTCCTCCCACCAGAGGTCGAGCACCTGCACGCGGCCGCTGTCCCGGTCGATACGTGGCTCGATCCTGCCGACGAAGCGGTCGCCGAACAGTATCGGCAGCGCGTACCAGCCCCAGCGGCGCCTGGCCGGCGGGGTGAAGAGCTCCCAGACGTACTCGAAGCCGAAGAGGGATCCGAGGAGTGGACGGTCCCACACCAAGGCGTCGAACGGGGGCAGGAACGCGACCGAGCGCGCCGGCTCCGGCGGACGCTTCAGCAGTCCGACCTCCTCCGCGAGCACGAATCGCTTCCCACGCACGCCTTCCACGTGGAAGGGGACGAGCTCGCCGTCGGCGATCAACTCCTCGAGGAGCGCCGCCCTCCCGGATACCCGGGAGCTCTCGGATCCGGCTTTGCGTACCCGAGGCCGCCGAAGATGTCTGCTCCTCCGACCCCGAGGAGGCCGTGGGCGCGGTACCGCGAGAGGAGCCGGTGGCGGAATTGCTCCACGACCGGGACATCGCGCGCGAGGACGTCGGCCGGCAGGAGCCGTTCGAGGAGGTCGTAGTACCGCCGGTTGCCGTCGCGCCGTGCGAGACCGAGCACACCGGTGAGCGCGTACGCCTCGAGCACCGCACGCACGGTGTTCGTCGGCATCCCGAACCAGTCGGTCATCGGTCCCTTGGTGCGCTCGAAGTCGTGCACCGAGAGCGGCCCTTCCGCCCGGATCCGCTCGAGCAGGCGGTTGGCCACCTCGGCATGCTCGTCCAGGGTCTGCGCCCAAGTCCGGCTCAACCTCGCACGGAACCACGGGAACTGTCCCGCTGGGACGAACGAAAGCCCCTTGTTGTACGCCTCGAAGATCTCGCGCCGCTCGTACAGGAGATCGCACCAGGACGGGTCGTAATCGGCGACGCGCGCATGCAGCACGAGGTCGTGCGTGCGGCCTGCGACCGCGATCGGGTCGAACTGGATCGAGCCGAGCCGCCGGAACACCTCGAGCACGCCGTCTGGCTCTCCGGCGAGCGAACGGGCGGGCGAGAGCGCGTGGCGCGTGACGAGGAAGCGGCGCGCGGCCTGGGCGGAGACCTGCATGCGCGAACGCTAGCGAGCGGCGAGTGACGCGCCACATCGCCGGTTCGCCACTTGCCGTCAGTCGGCCCTCGGCACGGCGCCGTACTCCTCGTCCGTGACGTGCTCGCCCCAGGCGGCGGGGTTGCCCTCCTCGTCCACCTGCAGGATCGCGACGTGCGTCATGAACCGGGTCGCCGCGGCGCCGTGCCAGTGGTCCTCACCCGGCTCGAAGAACACGCGATCGCCGGCGCGAATCACCTCGATCGGACCGCCGCGACGCTGCGCGAGGCCGACGCCCTCGGTCACCCAGATCGTCTGGCCGTTCGGATGCGTGTGCCAGGCCGTCCTCGCGCCGGGCGCGAAGTGAACGCTCGTGGCACTTACACGCGAGCCGCCGGAGGGTGTCGCCACCGCATCCAGGTGAACCGTGCCGGTGAACCAGTCGCTCGGCCCCGGCGCCGTGTCGACGGAGTTCCTCGTGATCTGCATCGCGACCTCCTGGTGACATCGTCGAGGCGGTAAGCCCCGATCGCAGTCAGACATACCTGAGGACGCCGTCGAGCGGAGCCGGTACGCGATCGAGGTCGAGCGCATCGACCAAGGGCGCCGCGAGCCGGATCTTCCAGTTGGTGAGGAAGCCCCCGAGCTGCTCCTCGGTCGGCCGCCCCCGATGGGCCGGCTGCCTCTGGTACGTGCGGAACGAGCCGAGCTTCCCGTGCGCGAGGAGAACGTCCTCCACCAGGGCGGAGCCGAGGCAGCGAATCAGCTCCTCCTCGAGATCGCGGTCGCAGACGAAGAAGCCGAGGAGCTCCATCTCGGCTCGGCCGAGATCGACGCCGAGCCCACCGCGTTCGAGGGCGCGCCGGAGCTCACGCTCCTCGCCCGCGTCGCAGAGACCGGCGAGCCGGATGTTCGCCCCATGCGGTCCGTACTTCTCCACGAAGCGGCCGATCGCCTGCGCGCCTCCGACGGACACGACAGAGACTCCGTCGGCCGCGAGGTCGCGGCCGCGCCGGCGGGCGAGCGTCTCCAGGGCGACCTTGTCGCTCGGCCCTTCCACCAGCACGATCGACCGCGGGGATTCCACGGCCGGAGTCTGCCCGTGCCCCGCCCGGCTCAGCGTTCCTGACAAGCTGACAGCGTGACCGATGTTCGGACCGACGCCTCCCGCGAAGGCCCGACCGGCGACATCGGCTTGGCCGATCGCGCACCAGTCTCACTGTGGGTTCTTGCGATCGCCGGCCTGCAAGCCTTGGTCCTGATCGCGACCAGCACGCGCTACGGGTACCACCGTGACGAGCTGTACTTCATCGTCGCGGGATCGCATCCCGCGTTCGGCTACCCCGATCAACCGCCGATCGTGCCGCTCGTCAGCTGGCTGATGCACGACCTCGCGCCAGGCTCGCTGCTCCTGCTCCGCCTGCCGTCGGCGATCGTCGCCGCGGCGACCACCGTGCTCGCAGCGCTCGTCGCACGCGAAGTCGGCGGCTTGTCGCGAGAACAGGCGATCGCGGCGGCCTGCACCGCCGTATCGGGGTTCGCGCTCGCGGTCGGACACATCGTCACCACGACCACGTTCGATCTGTTGAGCACCACCCTCTTCCTGTGGCTGGTTGTTCGGGCGCTCGCCCGCCGCAGCGGGCCGTCTCTTCTCGCCGCTGGAGTGGTGGTCGGGCTCGGATTCGAGGCGAAGCCGCAGGTTGCCGTCGTCGCAGTGATGGCGGCCGTCGGGCTCGCCGTCGTGGGGCCGCGCTGGCCGCTCACGAGCCCGTGGACCGCGGGCGGCGCGCTCGCCGCCGTGCTGCTCGCCGCGCCGTTCCTCGTCTGGCAGCAGCGGCACGGCTGGCCGCAGGTCGAGGTCGCGGGAAACATCGCCGGCTCAGCGGAAGGCGGACGCGCAGGCTTCGTCCCGTTCCAGCTCGTGATGGTCAGCCCGGTGCTCGTTCCCGTCTGGATCGCCGGCCTGCTCGCGCCGTTTCGGCGCCCGTCGCTCCGCTCGTGGCGTTTCCTCGCGCTCACGTACGCGGGCCTGGCAGTCGCCTACCTGGTCGCCGACGGCAAGGCGTACTACCTCGCGAGCCTCTATCCGGTGCTCCTCGGGATCGGGGCGCTCCCGACGGCCGACTGGACACGGCGGAAGCAGCTCAACGCGGGTCTCCTGGCGGCGGCAATCGCTCTCACCGCCGTCATCAGCTCCTTCCTCGCCCTTCCCCTGCTCCCCGAGAGGTCGCTGCAGGGAAGCGTTGTCATGGCGGTCAACCCGGATCAGGGAGAGACGGTCGGCTGGCCGCGCTTCATCGACACGGTCGACTCTGCCTGGCGAGCCGTGCCGACGGCCGAACGCGCACGGACGGCGATCTTCACCTCCAACTACGGCGAGGCCGGAGCCGTCGACGTGCTCGGCCGCGCCAAGGGTCTCCCGCGCGCCTACAGCGGCCACAACGGCTTCAGCGAGTGGGGCGAGCCGCCGGCTCGGGACACTCATGCGCTCGTGATCGGATACGACGGGCCGTCGGACGCGTCGCCCGACTTCCGAGACTGCCGGACCCTCGCGAGAGTCGACGACGGCGTCGGACTGGACAACGACGAGCAAGAGCTTCCGCTCATGCTCTGCCGACCGGCAGGACAATGGACAACGCTCTGGCCGCGCCTTACGCACTACGACTGAGGAGTTGACGGCCTCCGTCGTCGGAGAGCGGGGCGGTCTGCGCCGCGGCCCCGGTCGGCTTCGGTAGCGTCCGCCGGATGGAGGGTGTCAACAGCATGCGGAAGTGGACGCTTCTCGCGGTGTGCCTGACGACGTTCATGCTGCTGCTCGACATCACGGTCGTGGTCGTCGCGCTGCCGAACATGCAGGTGCAGTTCGACGCGAGCTTGACCGGCCTGCAATGGGTCGTCGACGCCTACGCGCTCAGCCTCGCCGCATTGATCCTCACCGCCGGCGCGCTCGCCGACCGGTACGGGCGACGGCTCGTCTTCACGACGGGGATCGTGCTCTTCACGCTGTCGTCCGTCCTGTGCGGGGCTGCCTGGAACATCGCCGCGCTCGACGTGGCGCGCGCGCTTCAGGGGATCGGAGGGGCGGCGCTATTCGCGACAGCGCTCGCGCTGATCGGCCACGAGTACCACGGTCACGACCGCTTCGGCGCGCTCGCGATGTGGGGCGCGACGATCGGCGCGGCGGTCGCGTCCGGACCGCTGATCGGCGGCCTGATAACGGATGGGCTCGGCTGGCGCTGGATCTTCTTCGTGAACATCCCGGTCGGCGTCTTCGCATTCGCCGTCGCGCTCACCCGGATCTCCGAGTCCAGAGACGAGGAAGCCCGGCGCACGGACGTGCTCGGGCTCGTGACCTTCTCCGCGGCGCTCTTCCTGATCGTCTTCGGGATCATCCGCGGCAACGCGCTCGGTTGGTCGAGCGCGACGATCCTGCTCTCCCTCGTCGTGGGCGGGTTGCTGCTGGTCGTGTTCGTCGTGGTGGAGTTGCGCCAAGAGCGGCCGATGTTCGACGTCACCCTCTTCCGGCAGCGCGCGTTCGTGGGCGTGTCCGCCGCGACGTTCTGCATCGCCGCGGGGATGTTCGCGATGTTCCCGTACCTCTCGATCTACCTCCAGGACATCCTCGGCTACTCGCCGCTCGCGACCGGCGTGCGCTTCCTTCCGCTCACCGCGTTCGTCTTCTTCGTGCCGCTCGCGACCCGCCGCTTCGCGGCGCGCGTGCCGCTCAGGGTGATGATCGGCGTCGGGCTGGCGCTCGTTGCGGCGGGGCTCGCGTTGATGGCCGGGCTCTCGGCCGACTCGGCCTGGACGGCACTGCTCGCCGGCTTCATCGTCGGCGGCATCGGGATCGGGATCGCGAACCCCGCTCTGGCTGCCGGGGCGCTTCGCGTCGTCGACCCGGCCCGCACCGGTATGGCGTCGGGAATCAACAACACGTTCCGCCTCGGCGGCGTGGCCGTCGGGGTCGCCGCGCTCGGCGCTCTGCTCGAGAGCCGGATCCAGTCCGAGCTCTCCGCTGCTGGTGTCGCCAACGCCAACGGCGTAGGCGCAGCGGTCAGCTCGGCCGGGCTCCGCGCGGTCGCGGGGCAGCCGACCCTCGTGGACCCTGCGACGACCGCGTTCGTCGGTGGTCTCAACGACATCCTGCTCACGGGCGCCGTCGTGCTCGCGGTCGGTGCGCTGGCGGCCGCGCTTCTCCTTCGCAGTCCCGCGCCGACCTCCGCTCCGGCGACCGAGAGCGCCTAGCGCGACGGCACGGGCGGCGGCGTCGACACGCGCGACGCGACCATCAGCAACGGCGCCGCCGCGAGCCTGAGGGATCCCGCTCCGCCGCGCAAGGCAAGCGCCTGGCGAAGGCTCCAGCCGAGTCCGTATTCCCGCCGGAGGCGAGGCGGGAGCAGCGCCGCCGTCGAAAGACGGTGCACCGGCGCGATCAGGCGAAGCGGGGCCGGCAGCCCCGAAGCGCGCAGGATCACGTCCGCTACCTCGCTCGCCGGGCGCGTCACGCAGATCTCCGGGCTCTCGTACCGCTCGGAGAGGTACGAGCGGAAGTCGCCGAGCGTGTCCGGGATGACGTCGTGCGGCGTGCCGAAGATCCGCGCGACGAGCGCCATCTCGCGGTAGTACGCCTCCTGCTCCTGCACCGAGAGCCGGTGGACGAAGCGCCGGTAGAGGACGAGGGAGGTCTCGACGAGCGTCGCGTGCACCCAGAGCATCAGCTCCGGGTCGGAGGCGGAGTAGGGAGTCCCCTCGGGGAAGACGCCGAGCCTCGTCGTCGTGCGCCCCCGAACCCGCCGGTGAACGGCCTGCACGATCTCGCCCGCCCGGTCCGCCTCTTCCTTCGTCCCGTAGACGATGAGGTACAGCGCGTTCAGCGTGCGCGCGAGGCGGCGCCAGAGATCGTCCTCGAAGTCGGAGTGCTCGGTCACGCCCGCTGCGACGAGTGGATGCGCGACCTGCAGCAGCACCGCCGCTCCGCCCCCGAGCAGCGGCACGAGCGGTGAGTTCCCAACCCTCCGCACCACGCTCTCCGGCGGGAAGTACCCATCGCGGCTCGCGAGTCGCTCGGCGTGCGATCTCGCTGCTACCGGCCGCATCCCTCGTCCGACCACCCGCACGCCCACAGAGTGCCTGCGAGCGATCGCCGGCCGATGGTCGGGCGTGCGTTCGCGCGGTTACGCCTCCGGCGCCACGACCGGATCTCCGACCCGCACGCGGCCCGGAGCCGCGACGGAGGCGTACACGCCGAAGGGCAGGGGCTCGGATCTGCCCTCGGGTCGGTAGTCGGCCAGAAGGCCGAGCGTGTCGAGATCCGGGATGCCGCTGTCCGGATCCTGGGTCGTGACCGCGCAGCGTCCGACGTCGCCGTTCACGGCGATCACGGCCGAGCCGACACGCACGGAGCTCCCGATCCACCGATCCTCGACGTGCGCAGCCACGCCGTCGATCTCGAACATCATTCGAAAGCGCCTGCCGTCGACGGCGCTCGGCGACCCCGCCTCGTCGCGGAGGCGCTCGAGCGATCCGGTCGAGACGACCGACACGTCACCGCCCTCAGCGCCTCGATCGGTCGCGTGCTCCTCCGACCAGAGCAGGGTGAGCGACTCGCCGGCGAAGTCCGAGATCGCGTCCTGCCACGGCCCGAGGACGCGACGCGACGGGTGCGGGCGGCGGTACAGGATCGCCGCGACCGGCTCGCCGAGCTCCACCACGTCCTCGAGCGTCGTCCCGTCGGGAAACGCGAGCTTCAGCCGCCGTGTGCCTTCGTCCCACTCCGGCCGGATCGTGACCAGAGGGCCGCTTCGCTTGTTGTTGAACAGGCGTCCGTCGGCGTCGACGAGCCAGAACCGTCGATCGCCGCACACGCCTCCGAGCTCGAGGTCGACGTGGTCGGGATGCACGAGTCCGAGCGACTTCACGGGAGCGATCGAGATGCGTGCGACCGTCGGGCTCACGGTCGCACGGTATACGCGCGGGTCGAGCGCATCGCCGGGCGGCCTAGTGGCCCGAGATCGCGTGCGGCACGTACGGCTCTTCGAGAAGCGCGATCTCGTCGTGGTCGAGCGCGAGCCGCTCGGCTGCGAGCGCGTCCTCGACGTGCTCGACCTTCGTCGCGCCGACGATCGGCGCGGTCACGCCCGGCTTGTGGAGGAGCCACGCGAGGGCGACCTGGGCGGAGGAGACGCCGCGTGCCGAAGCGACCTCGACGGCCCGGTCGACGAGGGTGAAGTCGACCTCCGGCCGGTACAGGCTGTCGCCGAACGAATCGCTGCTCGCGCGCGTCGTCCGCCGCTCGCCCTCGCGCGTCCGCGTCCCCGCGAGCAGGCCGCGCGCGAGCGGGCTCCACGGGAGGACGGCGACGCCCTGGTCCACACACTGCGGGATCATCTCCCGCTCCTCCTCGCGGTAGACGAGGTTGTAGTGGTTCTGCATCGAGACGAACCTCGTATCGGCGACGCGCTGCGCCTTCGCGAACTGCCACGCGTACATGCTGCTGGCGCCGATGTAGCGCGCCTTCCCCGCCTTGACGACGTCGTGGAGCGCTTCCATCGTCTCCTCGATCGGCGTCAGCGGGTCCCAGCGATGGATCTGGTAGAGGTCGACGTAGTCGTGGTCGAGACGGCGGAGCGAGGCGTCGATCGACGCCAGCACATGCTTCCGCGACAGGCCCCGGCCGTTCTCTCCGGGCATCGTCCGCCCGTTGACCTTCGTCGCGAGGACGTACTCCTCGCGCATGCCGAAGAGCTTCGGGAGGAGCCGGCCGGTCACCTCCTCGCTCCTGCCGCCGTTGTAGACGTCCGCGGTGTCGAAGAACGTGATTCCGCCCTCCACCGCGCGCCGCACGATCGGCTCGGCGTCGTCCTCGTCGAGCGTCCACTCGCGGCTCTCGTGCTTCCCGTAGCTCATCATCCCGAGGCACAGGCGTGAGACGCGGAGCCCGGTCGAGCCGAGATTGACATGCTCCATCGTGCGCTTACGCTAGCGTCCGGGCCGCGCTCACCGCGTGTGACGAGGTGCCGGCAGCGGTGACGTCAGAATGCCGACGTGAGCTCGACGCTCGATCGCGACCGTCTCCGGATCCTCGTCGAATCCGGTATCGCCCTCAACTCGGAGCTGTCGCTCGACGCCCTCCTGCAGCGGATCGTCGATACGGCCTCGGAGCTGACGAGCGCTCGCTACGCGGCCCTCGGAGTGATCGATCGAAGCGGTCAGGGCCTCGAGCGCTTCCTCACGACCGGCATCGACGAAGAGACGTACGCGGCGATCGGCGATCTTCCGAAAGGCCTCGGAATCCTCGGCGTGCTCATCCGCGAGGCTTCACCTCTGCGTCTCGCCGACCTCTCCTCAGACCCTCGCTCCGTCGGCTTCCCTCCGAACCATCCGCCGATGACGTCGTTCCTCGGCGTGCCGATCACGTTGCGTGGCGTCGCTTACGGCAACCTGTACCTGACGGAGAAACAAGGAGGCGTCTTCACCGACGAGGACGAGGAGCTCACGAAGCTCCTCGCGGCGCAGGCGGCCGTCGCGATCGAGAACGCACGTCTGTACGAGACGTCGACGCGGTGGCTGCGCCAGCTCGAGTCGGTGAACGAGATCGGCAATGCGCTTGCCTCGGAGATCGAGCTCGAGCCGCTGCTGGCGCTCGTCGCACGGAGGCTCCGAGAGCTCGTCGACGCCCGCCTCGTGCTCATCGCGCTCCAGGAGCCTCCCCATGTGTTGAGGGTCGTCGTCGCCGAGGGAGACGGCGCGGAGATCGCTGTGGGCGTCGAGCTCGGCATCAGGGAGTCGAAGACGGGACGCGTCCTCGAGCGGGGAAACAGCGAGCGGATCGACACGATCGTCGACGATCCCGAGTTCGACCAGGCGTTCACGCGCCGCCTCGGGGTCTCGTCGGCTCTGCATGTTCCGCTCGTGGTGCAGGGTCGCACCATGGGCGTGGTCATCGCCCACGACCGCCAGGGTGCGGACCCGCGCTTCACCGACGAGGACCTACGCATCGCGGAAGCGCTCGGCGCGCGTGCGTCGATCGCCGTCGACCTGGCCCAGCGTGTCAGCCGGGACGCAGTGCGACGCGTGCTCGAGGCCCAGGAGCAGGAGCGCGCACGGCTCGCACGTGAGCTTCACGACCAGACTGGACAGGCGCTGACGTCGATTCTCCTGGGCCTGAGGGCGCTCGAGGACGCCGTCGACACGGCGGACGGGCGAGCGAGCGCGGCCTCTCTGCGTGAGCTCGTCGTCGCCACCCTCCAGGACGTCCGCAACCTGGCCGTCGAGCTTCGACCGGCGGCATTGGACGACTTCGGGCTCGTCGCGGCGCTCGAGCGCCTGGTCGACACCTTCAGGGAGAACACCGCCATCGAGGTCTCGCTGGAGACGAGCATCGGTCAGGAAAGGCTCGGAAGCGAGCTCGAGACGACCTTCTACCGTCTCGTCCAGGAGGCGCTGACGAACGTCGTCAAACATGCGGACGCTCGGCACGTCAGCATCTCCATCGTGCGGAAGAACGGTTCCGTCTCGGCGGTCGTCGAGGACGACGGCCGAGGCTTCCCGGTCGACGAGACGCGCGACGACGCGCTCGGGCTCGTCGGCATGCGGGAGCGCGTGGCACTCCTCGGTGGACGCATCGCGATCGAGTCCGCGCCCGAGAAGGGCACGACGCTCGCGGTAGAGGTGCCGGTGCAGTGATCAGGATCCTGCTCGTCGATGACCACGCGATCCTGCGCGCCGGTCTGCGACGTGTTCTCGACGCCGAGGAGGACCTGCAGGTCGTCGCGGAGGCCGAGTCCGCCGACCGCGCGCTCTTCGAAGCCCTCGATGCGAAGCCAGACGTCGCGATCGTGGATGTCGTCATGCCAGGAAAGTCCGGTATCGAGATGACGCCAGAGCTCCTGAAGGTCGTGCCCGCACTCAAGATCCTGGTTCTTTCGATGCAGGACGACCCGCGCTACGTACGCGCCGCCTTCGAGGCGGGCGCGAGCGGATACGTGCTGAAGGAGGCCGCCGACACGGAGGTCGTCGACGCTGTGCGGACGGTGGCGGGCGGCGATCGCTACGTGCACCCCACCCTCGGGGCGCGTCTCGTTGCCGCGGACGTGGACGAGCGCCGGCGTGCGCAGGAGGATCCGCTGTCCGATCGCGAGCGAGAGGTGCTTCGGCTCCTCGCGCTCGGACACACGAACCAGGAGATCGCGAAGATGCTCTACATCTCGGTCCGGACGGCCGAGACGCACCGTGCGCACATCATGCAGAAGCTCGGGCTCTCGAGTCGCGCCGAGCTCGTCCGCCACGCGCTCGAGCACGGTCTGATCGAGTCCGAATCCGCTACCTGACGACGAGCACGTCACATGGCGCGCGGCGAACCACGTCCGCGCTCACGGCACCGAGACCAGGCCTCTGCCTGCCGTTCTCGGTCCTCGCGCCCACCACGAGGAGACTCGCACCGAGAGTCCGGGCCGCGTCCACGAGCTCATCGGCAGCGTCGCCGCGACGCGAGACATAGGTCACGGGCAGTTGTCGCCCACGAAGCCGCCCGCGAGCGTCCTCGAGAGCCGCTTCGGCATCGTCTTCGATACGCGCACCGACGCCGACCACCGCGAGCGTCGAGCCGTATCCGACGAAAGCCGCCGCGGCCTCCAGGGCGCGCTGTGCGCTGCTCGACCCGTCGTAGCCGACGAGGACCCTCCTCGGCTGTGCTGCCATAGCCGTCAGCGTGATGTCTCTCACGGCGCTCGGAGTCGGGGTTCGGCCACCGATCTCCTTCGGAGAACTACCGAAGCGCGTGCGCTCGCTGAAACGCGCGTGAGCAGGGAGAGCTGGCGCGGCGTGGGCCGCGCCACCCCCTCAATGCACGATCAGCACGTCGCGGTGCGCTTTCCGCGAAACGGCCCCGCTCACGCTCATGCCGAGCGCGTGCTCGACCAGCGAGCGTTCGTGGCTCCCGAGGACGATCAGATCGGCGTCGATTCGGTCCGCGACGTCGAGGATCGCGTCCGCGGCATCGCCGTGGGCCGGGTCGAGGGTTGCGGTGATCCCCTCTTCCCCGAGGAGCGCCTGTGCCTGCTCGAGCTGCTTCGTGTGCTCGGTGGGCGGATCCGCCGGGTCGTACGGCCCCACGCTGCGGGAGCCCCCGCCGACGAGCACCGGGGTGACGCTCGTGACGTGCACGCTCGCCTCGAACGCCCTGGCGAACGTCGCCGCGCGCCGCAATGCGTTCGTCGCCCCGTCCGAGCCGTCATACGCGACGAGGATGGTCTTCATTTGCCCAAGCCTCCTTTCTTCGCCGGGATCATGTCGCAAAGCAACGCGAGTTGCATCCGCGCGGGCACGGAGTCCACTCCGTGGAAGACCGCGTCCGAGCTCCGTGCGCCAGGCAGGGAGCTCCGATGATCCGTGCGTCAGACAGGGAGCTCCCATGATCGGCTTCGGCTCAGCGTTCATCCGACTACGTACTTACCCGAGGTCGAGATCGGGCTCACTGCGGAGTCGCGGATCTCACGGGCGGTGTTGCATGTGGGCAACTCATCGACACCGCTACCGGGAGGTTAAGGCCATGCGTAAGTTCATCCTTCTCACAATCGCAGCCCTGGTGCTCGCAGCACCGGCAGCCGCGAACAGGGCCCCGCTCGTCGTCGCGATGAAGGACCCCGGCTGCCACTGGTTCCTCGTCAACGGCAAGTACGTGAAGTCCGCGGCGCAGAGCGGCCCGGTCACGCTCCTCAACCGCGACGAGGCAGCGCTGAAGGTCAAGGGCCCGAGCGGGACGAAGATCGACCGCGTTGGCGCGAAGTTGACGCTCGTCGCGAAAGGGACCTACCGGATCACGATGGTGGGCCAGCATCCCGACGACAACACTCTGACCCTCAAGGTCAAGTAAGCACACGCGCCGAGGGTGTCGATGAGGAAGGCCCGTCTCGGCGGGCCTTCTCCAGTGGGAGGAGCGAGCGAGAAACGCGCCGGCTCTCCTGTGCGTCCGCCGTCGCCTCGACGGTCGCACTCCCGTCGCCTTTCATCCGCCGGAGATCCGTAGAAACCGTCGCCGGAACACGGGCTTTCGCTGCTTTCCGGCGCGCGTGCCCCGTGCATGCTCGAAAAGACACGATCGGGAGGGACCCCATGGAGCGCGACGGCAACAAGCGCACTGGCACACAGAGAGTCCTCATCGCCGGTGGAGGGGTGGCTGCCCTCGAAGCTGCCCTCGCCCTGCGAGACAGTGCCGCGGGACGAGTCGCCGTCGAGCTGCTATCTCCGGAGCCTCACTTCTGGTACAAGCCGCTCTCGGTTGCAGCGCCCTTCGAGCTCGGAAAGGTGATGCGCTTCGAGCTCGACGGCCTGGCCCGTCGGGTCGGCGCGAGCTTCACCCTCGGGGCCCTGGCCGGCATCGACGAGTCGCGACACGTCGCGCTCACGTCGAGGAACACGGAGATCGCGTACGACATGCTGCTCGTCGCCTGTGGAGCGTTGCCGTTCCCCGCCGTTCCCGGCGCGCTCATGTTCCGCGGTCCGGCGGACATCGGGGTCATCGGGCATCTCCTCGAGGAAATCGCCGGCGGCGACGTGCACTCCGTGGCGTTCGTCATTCCATGGGGCGCCGTGTGGTCGTTGCCCGCTTATGAGCTCGTGCTCCTCACTGCCACCCACCTCCGGGAGCAGGGCCTCGAGGACGTCGACCTCTCGCTCGTCACACCAGAGGTCGAACCACTTCAGCTCTTCGGGTCACCGGCGAGCGAGGCCGCTCGTGAATTGCTGGCTGAGAACGGAGTGCACCTTCGAGCTTCGGCGTACGCAGGCGAGTTCGCAGACGGACGACTCGCACTCATCCCGAATGGCAGCGTCTCTGTCGATCGTGTCGTCGCGCTGCCACGGCTCGAAGGCCCTCCCATCGACGGGCTGCCTCAGACCGTGTACGGCTTCGTCCCGGTCGACTCGCAGTGCCGCGTGCACGGCATGGCCGACGTCTTCGCCGCAGGTGACGTCACGAGCTTCACGGTGAAACAAGGGGGCATCGCGACGCAGCAGGCAGATGTCGCGGCCGCGGCGATCGCGGTCGCGGCCGGCGCCGATGTGGCTCTCGAACGCTTCCGACCCGTGCTTCGCGGTCTTCTGCTCACCGGTGCAGACCCCCGCTTCCTCCGCCGCGAGCTCGGAGTCGAGCCCCAGCGACAGCCCGAGGTCGAAGTCGCTCCCCTGTGGTGGCCGCCTGCGAAGATCGTCGGCCGGCATCTCGCTCCCTTCCTCGCCTCGCTCATCGGAGATGCGGCGCCTCCCGAGCATCCACCGCTCGCAGGAGACGCGATGCCGGTCGAGACCGAGCTCGATGTCGGGGGCCTCGCACGGTACGAGGCGGCGAGACTCCCGCTCGGGCGAGAGCTGGCCGCAGAGGAGGAGGCGAGTGTCCTCGGAGCCATGTTCGAACCGCTCGTCGTCGCTCCCGAGGACACACTCGGCGAAGTGGCCGAGCTCATGCTCGAGCACGACGCGACAGCGGCCGCGGTGGCTCAGTACGGACGTCTCATCGGTATCGTCACCCGCGGCGACCTCCTCCATGCGTATGCGGCTCGCGCTCATCCAAGCGAGGCGCGCGTTCGGCCGTGGATGACGGCCGAGCCTGTAACCGTCGCGGGTACGGCCCGGCTGGACGGCGCTGTCGCTCTCATGCGCGAGTACCACATCGACCACCTCGTCGTCGTGGAGGGCGAGCGGCCGATCGGGATGCTCCACATCGAGGACGCGGTTCGCGACGTCGCGCTACCGATCGGCCTCGGGTTCTGATGACACGTCTGTTCGCGGTTGCGGGAGTGCTCGGAACCGTCGTCTACTTCAGCTACTGAGACTCGCCTGTCCTCACCTGGGGAGGCACCGCTGCCGGGCTCCTCGCGCCTCTACCCGGTGACGAACTGCTCGAGGATCCAGCCCGGAGTCGCCACGCGAGCAATCGATATCGATGCACCTGCCTCCGCAACTCGCAGCGCAACCTGAGCGCTGAGTGCTCGGGCTGCGTCTGATAAGAGGGGCGGCTCTCGCCGCCCCTCTTATCGCTCCGGGAGGTCGGAGCCACATGCGATCCGCGCCTCCCGTCTCTCCCGGATTCAACCTGCCGCCGGCAACGAGGTCGCGACGACCGTCTTCTCGGCCACCTTCTCGGGCGCGCGGCCGAAGACCGCGAGCGCGAGGATGAGGAACCCGATGCCGCTCAGGAGCAGCGCGAACCCGACGACGAGGCCGAAGACCGCGAGGCGCTCGGCCATGTAGCTCGCGTTGAGCGCGGTCGTGAGCGCGGTCTCGGTCACCCAGATGTCACGGGCGGCGTTCGCGATCGGCTGACCGTTCTGGTCCTTCGCGGCCGCGCTCTCGTCGTTCGTGCCCTTCTGGTCGGTCGGCTTCGCAGCCGACTGAAACCGGCCCATCTGCGCGTACGGAAGGCCGCCAGTGGCCTCCAGCGTGTGCACGCGCATGATCTTCGCGAAAGCACGCGCCTGATCGCCTGTCTTGACCTGCTGACCGGCCCACTGGTCCGCGTACTTCGCCACGGCCGGATCAGACGACTGACCGAAGTAGATCTGCTCCTGCTTGATGCTGTCGCGAACGGTGCTGAACCCGTTCACGCCCATGAAGATCGCGACGATCCCGAAGAGGATCATCACGCCGCCGGCGACGAATCCGCCGATCTCCCAAATCCTCTTGTTCGACATGGCTCTACCTCCCGTCGACTCGCATTCCATGTCCCGGAGGATCGCTTCGCGCGGGTTTCGCGCCATCGGGAACTGAGCGTCGAACGCGTGCGCGTGAGCCGCGGGCGAGCTTGTGGAGAACTACGGATTGCCGGCGTCGCTGGGCGACCGCCGAGAGGGCACGGCGCGGACTGTTCAGCGCGCGCCGAGCTGGCGCTCGAGCATGTCTCCGAGGCTCGAGGCCACGAGGTCCGCTCCGACGGCCTCGAGGGTCTGCGCCCCGCCGTCGCGGCCGATACCGACGACGCGCTCGACGCTCGCCGCCCGACCCGCCGCGATCCCTTCGCCCGTGGTCTCGAACACGACCGTCCGCTGGGGCTCGACGCCGAGATGTCTGCATGCAGCCAGAAATGCGTCCGGCGCGGGCTTCCGCCGCAGCTCCTCGGTGCGCATCGTCGTCCCGTCGACGAGGTCGTCGACGAGCGCGTCGAGGTGCGCCTTCGAGAGCAGCAGGCGCGTGTTCGCGCTTCCCGAGACCACCGCAGTCGTCATGTGCGCGTCGTGGACGAGCCCGAGATAGAGACGGGCGCCCTCGTACGCGGCCACGCCCTGCCGGGCGACGAGGTCGGCGAGAGCCAGGACCTTCGCGTTCGCGAGCCCGTTCACGGTCTCCGCGGTCGGGGGGTCGGAGGGCACTCCGTCCGGAACGGTCAGCCCACGACTCGCGAGGAACGCGTGGATCGCTTCGAACCGCGTTCGTCCGTGGATGAACGCGGGGTAGTCGACGGCGATGCTGAACGAGGCGAGTGGCTCGCCCCTGCTCTCGATCCGCCGCCCGATGAATCCGTCGAGGATCCGTTCCCACGCCCGGGCGTGGATCTCCGCGCTGGCGACGAGGACGCCGTCGGCATTGAAGATGCAAGCAGCGGCGTCGGCCGGCACGCCGAGCAGTCGCTTCGCCTCCCACGAGGAGGTCACGAGGCGCACGAGGAAGCCGCTTGCGTGGCGCTCCTGTGCGAGATCGCCGAGGAGACGGGCGGTCGCGGCGCGCTCGTCTCCGAGACGCCGGCGCCGGGCGGCGACGTCCGCCGGAAAGAGGTCGTGGCTCCCGGCTCGGAGCGCGTCCTCGGTCGTCTCGAACGCGGACCGCCAGCTCTCGATCAGCGACTCGAGATCGACGCGCGAGTCGATCGCGGATCGACCGTCGGAGCGATGGTCCTCGCTCACCATGATTTCTGGCGCTCGACCGTGTCGGGGTGCCGCACACGCACGCGAGCGTCGACGGCGACGCAGCGGTCGGCGAGAGCGAGCACCGGATTGAGGTCGATCTCCGCAATCGCCGGATGGTCGACCCCGAGCCTCCCAAGCCGCTGCACGAGATCCGCGAGCGAGGCAGCGTCCGCAGCCGGTGCGCCGCGGAACCCGGCCACGAGCTTCCCTGCCTTTCCGGACGTGACGAGCTCATCGGCGTCGACGTCCGTGAGCGGGGCGAGCCGGAAAGACGCCTCCCCGATCAGCTCCGCCATGACTCCTCCCGGGCCGAAGCCGACGAGTGGGCCGAACACCGGGTCCTGGACGATGCCTGCGAGGAGCTCCGCGCCGCCGGCCACCATGGGCTGGACGAGGACGGGGAAGCCGATCCGCTCGGACGCCCGACGGACGGAATCCTCGGTGTCGAGGTCGAGCGCGATGCCGCCGAGCTCGGTCTTGTGCGCGCCGGGAGCGGTGGACTTGACGACGACGGGGAACCCGAGCCGCTGCGCCGCCGCAGCCGCCGAGTCCGCGTCACCGGCGACCTCTTCCGACACGACAGGAATGCCGTAGGCGATGAGGAGCGTCCGCACCTCCTCGGCGCTCAACCAGACGTCGTCGCCGCGTGCGAGGGCATCCGCGACCACCGCGTCGGCGCACGCCCGGTCGATTCCGGCGAGCTCGGGCGTGGTTCCCTGCGGACGCCGCAGCCACTCGGAGCGCTCCGCGGCACGCCCGAGCGCTCGAGCCGCCGACTCGGGGTACGAGAAGGGCGCGACCCGGCGAAGCGTCGACCGGAAGACGGCGGGGACGCCTTCGGCGCTGATGACGACCGCGAGTACCGGCTTCTCGACGTCTGCCTCTCGGGCCGCGAGCTCAATCGCGGCGGCGACCTCGTCGGCGGTCGAGCTGACCGCGGGTACGAACAGCGCGATCAGCGCGTCGACCGCGGGATCCGCGAGCAATGTCGGAACGACCGCTGCGTACGAGGCGGCAGTCGCGCCGCCGAGCATGTCGACGGGGTTCACCAAGCTCGCCTCGGCGGGGAGCGCGGCCCGCAGCGCTTCGACAGTCTCGTCGCCGAGGGTGGCGAGCTCTAGCCCAGCTGCATCGCACGCGTCGGCCGCGAGGATCCCGAGACCGCCCGCGTTCGTCACGAGCGCGACATTGCGGCCGCCGAGCCTGGGTTGGCTCGAGACGAGCGTCGCGACGTCGATCAGCTCCTCGAGCGAGTCGGCCCGGATCACACCGGCCTGATGGAAGAGCGCGTTGACGGCCGTCTCGGATCCCGCCAGCGCCGCCGTGTGCGAGCTCGCCGCCCGCTGCCCGCTCGCCGACGTGCCGCTCTTGAGAGCGAGGATCGGCTTCTTGCGAGCGACGCGACGCGCGAGCCGTCCGAAACGGCGCGGGTTGCCGAACGATTCCAGGTAGAGGAGGATCGCCGCCGTCGCGTCGTCGTCCTCCCACCATTCCAAGAGGTCGTTCGAGGACACGTCGGCCTTGTTCCCGATCGAGACGAAGGCCGAAAGACCGAGTCCGCGCGTCACCGCCGCCTCGAGGAGCGCCAGGCCGAGCGCGCCGCTCTGCGAGGAGAAGCCGATATTCCCAGGCGTCGCCGAGCGTGCCGCGAACGTCGCATCGAGCCCCGACCGGGCGACGGCGATGCCGAGGCAGTTCGGGCCGATCAAGCGCCCGCCGTGAGAGCGCACGAGCGCGAGGAGCTCTTCCTGGCGCTGCGCTCCCTCGCTCCCCACCTCGGCGAAGCCCGCCGAGACGACGACGAGCGCGCGAACGCCGTGGCGCAATGCGGTCCTCGCCGCCTCGAGCACGTCACGGGCAGGCACGCAGATCACCGCGAGCTCGAGATCGTCCGCGATGTCCTCGATCGACCGATAGGCGCGAACTCCCGAGACCGGCGTCCCGTCGCGGTTGACGGGATATGCGGCGCCGGTGAAACCCGCCCTCAGGATGTTCCGGAAGAGCTCGCCGCCGATCGAGCCCGCTCGCGACGATGCGCCGATCACGGCTACGGCCCGTGGCTCGAAGAAGGGTCGCAGCGACGCGACGACGGCGACGTGGTCGCGCTCGGCGACACGCTCCTCGTACTTCTCCCCGACGGCGATGGGGAACTCGACCTCCATCTCGCCGCCGGCGAGCAAGCGCGTGAGCTCGAAACCGGCGCCCTCGAAGACGCCGAGCATGTCGCGGTTGTCGGCGAGCACCTCGGCGACGAAGCGCGCGATGCCGTGTTCGGAGGCCCGCGCGGCGAGCCGCTCGAGCAGCCGCGTCCCGATGCCGCGGCGCTGGTACGCGTCCGCAACCGTGAACGCGACCTCCGCGACCGCAGGGTCGCGAAGGCGGACGTAGTTCGCCAGCGCGACGACCAGCTCCCCCTCTCCGTCCACGACCGCGCCGATGAGAGCGCCACGCTCTACCCAATCCGGATCGACCACGGGCTCCACGAGACGCTCGTCCACGGCCCGCATCCCGTGGAAGCGGAGGTAGAGGCTCTGGTCAGAGAGCCCCGCGAAGAAGGCAAGGAGCCGCTCGACGTCGTCGCCGAGCGGCGGCCGCAGGCGGAGCGTCGACCCGTCCTTGAGGATGACGTCGACCGTGTCCATCAGGACTCGGCGTCAGGTGTGCGTGTGCTCCTCCTCCGCGGTCTCGTCGCCACGGCGTGGCGGCTCGCGAGGTCGATCGCGACCGCTAGGAGCAGCGTCCCGGCCCACCAGTTGACGGGATCGAAGACGAGCGGCTCGCGGTCTCCGACGACGTTGCAGGCGAACCAGACGAAGAACCAGATCAGCGTCACGACCCTGCCTCCTTCATGTCACCCGCCACGGTACGGGCCTGGTCCCGGTCGGGATTCGGGGGCGGCACGGAGCCGGCTACGGAAAAACCCGCGCTCAGAGCAGGAGCACGAGGAACGCGAGCATCGCGGCTGCGGACGCGGCGGCGGTGATGACCACGGTCGACCTCCTCGCCGTCGCGAACGCCTCGGGCAGCAGGTCGCTCAGGACGAGCCACAGCATCGCGCCCGCCGCGAAGCCGAGCCCAATCGGCAGGAACCCGGTGAACTTCTCGACGAACAGATATGCAGGAACCGCCATGACCGGCTGCGGAAGGCTCGAGAAGATGCTCCAAGAGGCTGCGCTCCGCGCCGATGTACCCCGCGGGACGAGCACGAGGCTGATAGCAAGCCCCTCCGGGATGTTGTGCACGGCGATGGCGACGGCGATCAGGATCCCCAGCACCTCCTTTCCGCCGAACGCGACACCGACACCGACGCCTTCGGCGAACGAGTGGATGGTCATGACGCCGACGATCAGGAGGGCCTTTCGCGCATCTGCGCCGCGCAGCGCACCGAGGTGGAGGTCACGCTGACCGTCGATCAGCTTGTTGACCACCGCGATGAAGACGACGCCCACCAGAGCGCCAAGCACCGTCCGAGCGGTGTCGAAGCGAGCGCCTTCGTAGAGAAGCCCGAGGCTCGCGCCGATCATCAACCCGCCCGCGAGGCTGTTCGCGACCCCGAGCCAGCTCCGCCCGGGTGACGCGAAGACGAACGGAAGCGCTCCGAGCCCGGTGGCGAGCGCGGTCACGAGAGCCGCGAGGAAGACGATTGCGACTTCCACGGAGCGGATCACAGCACTTGAGCACCCGTCTGTCATCGGCGTTGCGGCCGTGATCGGCCTGCGGCCGACTACGCACCTGGATCGGCGCTCGCCCCGATGAAGCGCATCGGATGCCGTCCGATCATCCGGAGCGAAGTTACGAGACCCAGGAGAAGACGATGGACAAGATCCTCATCGCAACCGACGGCTCGGCCGCATCGCAGGAAGCAGTCGAGGTCGGGATCGCGCTCGCACGAGAGGAGGACGCAGCCGTGGTGTTCGTCCACGTCGTCCCGAAGCTGGAGCGATATCCGGTGAACGCCTGCGGCATCGTCGGAGTGATCCCGTACGACCTGCGCGACGACGATGGACGGCCGCTCGAAGAAGCAGAAGCGGCTGCAGAGCGAGAGGACGTACGCTCGAACGGCAAGCTCCTCACGGGCGACGCCGCCGACGAGATCGTCGCGTACGCCGACAACCTCGACGTCGATCTCATCGTCGTCGGCTCACGCGGTCACGGGGCGCTCGCGAGCATGCTCCTCGGCAGCGTGTCCCGCGGTGTCCTGAGGGAGTCGAAGCGGCCGGTGATGATCGTTCGCGCGAAGACTCCGAGAGCAGCCTGAGCGCACACCGGGCCGCCAGCGCGCCTGCGGAAATGCCGAAGCCGGGTCGGGGCGAACGCCGATGCCATCGAACCCGGCCCGGCGGAGAGTGAGCGAAACAAGGAGGTGCACGATGAAAGCTCTCGTCTTCCACGGGCCTGGGGAGCGTGCCTGGGAGCTCGTCCCCGACCCGTCCATCATCGAGCCGACGGACGCGATCGTCCGCATCGACTCGTCCACGATCTGCGGGACCGACCTGCACATCCTCAAGGGGGACGTGCCGGAGACGACGCCGGGCACGATTCTCGGCCACGAGGCCGTCGGCACGATCGTCGAGCTCGGCTCGGCCGTCACGACACTCGAGGTCGGAGACCGCGTGCTCGTGTCCTGCATCAGCGCGTGTGGTCGCTGCCGCTTCTGCAAGGAAGGGCACTACGGCCTCTGCACGGGCGGAGGCGGCTGGATCTTCGGCCATCTGATCGACGGCCTCCAGGCCGAGTACGCCCGCGTCCCCTTCGCCGACACGTCCGTCTACAAGGTGCCCGAGGGGCTCTCGGACGAGCAGGTGCTGTTCCTGGCCGACATCCTGCCGACGGCGTATGAGGTCGGCGTGCTGAACGGCCGGGTCGAGCCGGGAGACACCGTCGCAATCGTCGGCGCCGGGCCGATCGGCCTCGCCGCGATCATGACCGCGAAGCTCCACTCTCCGGGCCGGATCGTCGCGATCGACCTGGCGGAGGCACGGCTCGAGAAGGCACGTGAGTTCGGAGCCGACGTCACCATCGACAACGGCCGAGAGGACGCCGTCGCGAGGGTCATGGACCTGACGGGCGGCCTCGGTGCGGACGTCGCGATGGAGGCGGTCGGCGTCCCGGAGACGTTCGAGCTCTGCGCCGAGCTCGTCCGCCCCGGCGGTCGCGTTGCGAACATCGGCGTCCACGGGCATCCGGCGACTCTCCATCTGGAGAAGCTCTGGATCCGCGACGTTCTCATCACCACCGGGCTCGTCGACACGTCGACGACGCCGAAGCTGCTCCGCCTGATCGAGGGCGGCAAGCTCGACCCGACGACCTTCGCGACCCACCACTTCGCCCTCGACGAGACGGAGAAGGCGTACGACGTCTTCGGCGCGGCGGCGGAGACGAACGCGCTCAAGGTCGTGCTCACGGCCGTCCCCGTCGACCACCAGCTGGCGGCGGCCGGCGAGCGAGCCGCAGCCGTGTGAGGGCACGTCACCCCCGTCGGGGCGCGTCGAGCGAAGAAGGCGGCGCTCCCCGGCGGGAGGCTGTGCCCTGGATCGCAGCTCGAGGCGGCGCGGACGCGTGCGTAGTAGCCCGCAGGCGAATCAGGACTCCGTGCGGAGGCCGGGCAGGTGAGCGTCCTGTCTCATGGGAGGGACATCGACGCTCGCGGGAGGTACGTCATGCGTGAATCCTCTTCCTCGAGGCCTCGCCGGATACGAGTGAAAGGAAGCATTCGATGAGCAGCGGCGGATATGCACACGGTGGCGGCGCGAGGGACAGCGGGCTCGCCGGGGCCGTGGCGGCGATGCTCGGGATCCTCGTCGCCGTCCTCGGATTCTTCGCGCTGATGATGTGGGTCGACGCTCGCCATGCACGCGACGACGCGGATCGCGCCGCCGCGTCGGCGTCGGGAGCCAACTCCATGCCTGGGATGGACATGACCTCGACCGGCGGTACGGGCACGCTGACGAGCTACGCCGGAGCGGCACCCGCGAACGCCGACGCGCTCGCGGCGGCGCACGAGCCCTATCCGGCAGCGCTCCCTGCCGCGCCGGCCGGGCAGGTCGCGGACGTGAACCTGAAGCTGACCGACCTCACCATCCAGATCGCGCCGGGCGTGAAGTACTCGGCCTGGGCGTGGGCGGGCGGAGCGCCTGGCCCGATCATCCACGTCCGCCAGGGCCAGCTGGTCAAGATCACCCTGACCAATAACGGGGCGATCCCTCACTCCGTCGACTTCCACGCCGCGCGCATCGCACCGGACAAGGCGTTCACGGACGTGATGCCGGGGCAGTCCGTCAGCTACACGTTCCGCGCGAACGATCCCGGCGTCTTCATGTACCACTGCGGGACGAAGCCGGTCCTGATGCACATCGCGAACGGGATGTACGGGGCGATCGTGGTCGAGCCGCCGGCAGGCGTCCTCCCGAAGGCGGACGAGAACTACGTCCTCGTCGCGAGCGAGTGGTATCTCTCGTCGAACGGCCTGGACAAGCCCGCGGTGTTCGACATGGCGAAGGCGCATGCGCGCCAGCCGGACTGGATGACGTTCAACGGCTACGCCGGCCAGTACGTCGAGCACCCGCTGACCGCGAAGCCCGGCGACCTCGTCCGCTTCTGGGTCGTCGACGCAGGTCCGTCGCTCGATACGGACTTCCACATCGTCGGAACCATCCTCAACACCGCCTATCCCTTCGGTGACATGCGGCCACAGGACGCGCTGCACGACGTGCAGACGATGACCGTGCCGGCGGGCGGCGGGAGCGTGTTCGACGTGAAGATCGACGAGCCGGGCCTCTACCCCTTCGTCTCCCACGCGTTCGCCGCGGTCGACCAGGGCCAGGTCGGGCTCCTGAACGTCGGCAACGTCGGCGGAGCGATGTCCCACTAGCGCGCAACGCCGGCAGATCCACGTCGAGTCGCACGGGGCTTCTCAACAGGGGTGATCGTCGCGAGCCACGACCTTCCTGCGTTCGTTCTACCCCGCCCGGCTCGCTAGTCTCACCCGCGGAGCGCCGAGTCGAGCCGCCGGCGGACTCGATTGCGAGCATGAGAGTCAATCGTCAGATGCTCCCGGGCGGAGCACGAGCACTCGCGATCGGGCTGATCCTCGCGGTCGTCGCCCTGGGTGCGGCAGGGGCGGCGGCGAATGCCGGGAAGGCTGCCGATCCGCCTCGCCCGCACATCGTCGTCGAGTCGATTCCCTTCGGCGCGAAGCGTCGCGCCGAGACCGCCGCGTACGCGCGACGCCACTACGGCCTCGACACCTGGCGGCTCGTGCACCCGCGGGTCATCGTCGAGCACTACACGGCGGCGTCCACCTTCGGTTCGACGTACTCCTACTTTTCGTCGGACGCGCCCGACCCGGAGCTCGGCGAGCTGCCCGGCGTCTGCTCCCACTTCCTGATCGACCGCGACGGGACGATCTACCAGCTCGTCCCGCCGAGCACCATCTGCCGCCACACTGTGGGACTGAACTGGACGGCGATCGGGATCGAGCACGTCGGGACGAGCGACCGGCAGATCCTCGACGACCCGGCACAGCTCTCGGCGTCCCTCCGGTTGACGGCCTGGCTGATGAGCCGATACGGGATCCAGCTCCGCAACGTCATCGGCCACAGCGAGAGCCTCACGAGCCCGTACCACCGCGAGCGCTACCGCGCGTGGCGCTGCCAGACGCACGGCGACTGGTCGCACGCGGACATGCGGATCTACCGCACGAGGCTGGCGAGGCTCGCGCGCCGCTACCGGGTTCCGCTCGGACCGGCCGCACGGCCGATCAGCGCGCGCTGCTGAAGAGCCCCCGGGCGCGATCCGCTAGGAGAGCCCGGCCTCGGCGAGCGGGTTTCGGCCCCAGGCGAAGTCCGCGTCGAGCCAGCCCGTCATCGGCTCGAGGGCGACCCCACGGTCGTACGCGTGAACGATCCAACCGTTTCCGAGATAGATGCCCATGTGCCCGACTTGCCTCGGCTTCGACCGCGGTCCGTCGTGTCCGAAGAAGACGACGTCGGCTGGGGTCAACCTGGCGCGGGGCACGCGAGCGGAGCGCTGTACCTCGCCACTCATCGCGTAGGTGGTCCTGCCCTCGAGGATCCCGGTGAGGCTGGGCGCGTTCGCGAAAGGCTGGAGCTTGTAGACGCGCCACACGAAGCCGGAGCAGTCGAACCCTCCCGGCTCGAGCTTGCCGAAGAGCTGCTGCGGCTTCTCCGAGGTGCCGCCCCAGACGTACGGCGACCCGACGAAGCGAAGCGCGCGGCTGAGAACGACCTGCTGCCAGGACGTCAGGTGCGGGAGCGAGAACGACTCCGCCGCCGTCCGGACGGCAGCGAGTTCCGGGCTCCGGATCGTCAGGACTCGCGCGATCGAGTAGGCAGCCTCCGCACGCGTGGCGGGCTGCGCGAGCTGGAGCTCGAGCTGTTCCTGATCGCGCAGGTGATCTACGCGGAGCCCGAGCATGCGCGCGACCGTCTCGGTCCCGAGCCACTGCGTCGGCTCGAGACCCGCGTCGACTGCGGCAAGCCGCAGCTGACGCGCAGCCGGTCGGAGACCCAGTGCGGTGACGAGGCGCGCATCGAGCTCGCGCATCGTGACGGGCCTGTCGGGGTCCGAGGTCACCGTCACCGAAGACCCGAGCGCCGACAGGACGACCGCGAAGTCGGACCACGTGAGCGGGTCCTGGGGGCGGAACCTGGCGACGCTCGGAGCCATCAGTCCCGCAGCGACCACGGTCCGGATCTGGGGCGCGGCCCAGGAGGGAGACGACGGCTGCCCGGTCGTCACCGCGCCTGCGTCACGGACTCCGGCGACGAGGGCGACGGCGGCGCACGCGACGAGAGCGAGGCGTCCCATGCTCTCGCTATCGGCCCCGGCTCCGGAGGTCCGTAGTCCCCGTTCCCACGTTTCCGGCACGCGCTAGGCTGGCGCCGATGGCCGCCTCGACACAGGAACGCTACTCGGACTGCCTCACCGGCTCCTGGCTCGCTGAACGCCTAGCGATCGACCCCCTCGCGATCGACGCGATGCGGCGCGAGGGGGAGCTCATCGGCGTCAGAAGGGACGGCTCGACGGAGTGGCTCTACCCGCCGTGGCAGTTCTCCGACTGGAGACCGCGCGCGTCGATCCGCCGGGTCGTCAATGCCGCACGTGCGGCGGGGATCGGTGAGAGCCGCCTGTACGAGATCCTCACCGCACCGCTCGGCCTGCGCGGAGAGAAGCGTCTGGCCGACCTCTTGAAGGAAGGTCGCGACGACGAGGTCGTCGAGGCCGTCCGCCTCGGCTAGCGCGAGAAGGTCGCCGCGGCGCGAACGATCGAGACGTCGCCACTGACCGTCTTCACCTGGAGCGGGACGACCTCTCCACCAGCCTCGCCGTCCGACTCGGCGGCCGCGACGGGCGTCTCGTCCGCGAGACCGAGCTCCGACCGGAGGTCTCCCGAGACCGTCGTCGCGTCGATCCAGACGCGCGTGCCGCGCGCAACCGCGATCTTCGCGTCTCCCGAGATGAGCTGGATGCGAACGTCGCCCGTCTCCACGTCCTTGAGCTCGACGTCCCCGGAGGTCGACGAGATCGACAACGCGCCTCTCACCTCGCCGAGCTCGATGTCCCCCGAGACCGATCGCACCGAGAGCTGGCGCTCAGCCCGGGCGACATCGACGTCGCCCGACACCGTCACGATCTGGCCCTCGCTCTCGGCGGCCGTCACGGACACGTCGCCGCTCGCGGTCTTCAGCAGGAGGTCACCGGTGATCGTGTCGAGCCGAAGGTCTCCGGACGCCGACCGCGCAACCACCTCGCCGAGCGATCCCTCCACGCGCAGGTCGGTCGATCCGCCGCTCAGGTCGAGATCGGTGCCGGGCGGGCACGCGATCCGGACCTCGACGTCCCCGCCCCACGTGATGCGGATCGGCCCCCAGCGGATCCGGTCCTTCTCCTCGACGGTGATCACGTGGCCACCGCGGTGCTCGTCGGCCCTCACGACGACGTTCTCGACCCGATCCTCGCCGCCGCGCCCCTGTGGGACGAGGTCGACGCTGGTCCGGGGCTCGTCCATCGTCGTGACGACGACGCGCCCGCTCGTGAGCTTCACACGAAGCGAGACCTTGCCGGGGGTCTCGAACGTCGGCATGACGCGTCCTTACTCCCCGGCCTTGCCGCCGGAGACACGGCGGACACGGCTGCCGGTCGGGCGAGTGCGCGTCCGACGGAGCCGGTCGCTGCGGTCGAGGTGCTGGAGGTAGTCGAACGGAAGCGGAGCGAGAAGCATGGTCCTCTCCTTTCAGCCCTGGGCGAAGCCCTGCATGCGGTTTCGGCTGCGCTTGGTCGTTCGCGCGTGGAGCGTGTGCGCGAGCGTCTTCACGAGCCACGCGTTCGTCGAGATGCCTTCCTGGGCGGCCGCTGCTTCGATCCCGGCCTTGATCGTCTCCGGCAGACGGAGCGAGATCCGTCCCGCGTACTCCTCCCCCGCCGGGACCTTGATCCCCTCGTCCGGGACATCCTCGGAAACGACGACGAGCTCGGGCTCCCGGCCTGCGAGCCGTACCTCCACACGTCCGGACTCGAGCTGCGCGCCGATCTCGGACGCCGCCTCGCCGATGAGGTCGAGGAGGCGGAGATGGAGAGTCGACGTCAGCGCATCGCTGAGGCGGCGCGCGGCGTCGGAGGTCGCTTCGTCTCCGAGCCCCGCGGTCGCAGCGAGGTCTGCCTGGATCGCCTGGATGTGCGTGTCGAGCTGCATCGTGACAGCACTATGACATCATCAATGAGGTCTGTCAAGCGTCAGATGCGACATCGATACGCGTCAGGTCGACGACGGCGTCGATATCCGCCTCCTGCACGCGAACGGCGAGCTCCGCGTAGCGGCGAAGACGATCCTCGGCGGGTCACCGGGGTGACCCGCCGCTACCACGAGGTCAGTCGCCCCAGTCGAAGTCGCGCGGACGGCCCGTCCAGAGGGTCTCGTCCAGCGCCGGCCCTTCGACGTTCTCGACCGTCGCCGTCTCCTCCCCGGGCCACGGAAGGCGCGTGGAGCTCAGGTCGGCGGCCGGCTCGCCGTCGAGCGTCTCCTCGATGCGGGCCTGCTCCTCGCTCTTGAAGAGCGGGTGGTTCTCGAGCGGATCGCCGCCGTCGAGATACGGCTCGAGCGGCATGTCCGCGTCGAGGCCCGAGTTCCGGGCGCGAAGCTCGAGATGCTCCCGAATCGCCTGGGCGAACGGCGCTTCGACGGTCGTCGTGAGGTCTTCGAGTTCGGACATCGGCGTCCCCCTGCGGGGTCGCATGTTAGCGCAAGCCTTGTCGCCTACACTCTGGTCGTCCGCCTGACTTGCGCGAACCGTCACACGTCCGGCCGCCGTCGATGTGCGACGATTTGCGCGGTGCCGCGCCTCCGCCCCAACCTCCGTCCGCTGACGCTGGCCGTCGTCCTCTACGAAACGTGGCGACGCCTTCCGCCCGAGCACCGGCAGACGCTGATGATTGCGGCGAGACGGCACGGGCCGCGTGTGGCCACGTCGCTCGTCCGCCGCAGCCGCCGCCCGCTCTAGGGACCTGAAGTCAGTCCGCGCGGAAGCCGAGCGCCTCGCGCACGATCCGATCCTGCTCGCGGGTGTGGAGCGTCGGGTAGCCCTCGCTGGGGCTGGCTCGCCAGGGACGCCCGACGTACACGACACGCTCGACCGACGCTGCCTGTGCCGCCGCGTCCTCCAGCCGGTGGCGCAGCGTCCGCCACGCGCCCATGTTCTGGGGTTCCTCCTGCGCCCACACGATCTCGCGGAGCCCCGGATAGGAGGACACGAGCGCGGCGATCGCGTCGACGGGGAACGGGTACAGGAGCTCGATCCGCGCAACCGCGACGCTCGAGGAGAGCGCACGCATGTCGTGGCCGACGATGTCGTAGTAGACCTTTCCGCTGCACAGGACGAGTCGGCGAATCGCATCGCGATCCGGCACGTCGTCGTCGAGCACCGGCCGGAACGAGCCGGTTGCGAGCTCCTCGAGCGTCGTCGTCGCCTGGCGGACGCGGAGCAGCCCCTTCGGCGTCATGACCACCAGTGGGCGGGCGGTAGCGTCGAGCGCCTGCCGACGGAGGAGGTGGAAGTACTGTCCGGACGTCGTGCAGTTGGCAACACGGATGTTGTCCTGAGCCGCGAGCTGGAGGAACCGCTCGAGGCGCGCGCTCGAGTGCTCCGGGCCGTTGCCCTCGTACCCGTGCGGGAGCAGGAGCGTCAGCCGTGACGTCTGGCCCCACTTCGAGCGCCCGGAGACGATGAACTGGTCGACCACGATCTGAGCGCCGTTCACGAAGTCCCCGAACTGCGCCTCCCAGAGCACGAGGGCATCCGGCGCCGCGACCGAGTAGCCGTAGTCGAACGCGAGCGCCGCGTACTCGGAGAGGGGCGAGTTGTAGATCTCGAAGGACGCGGTCGCCGTGGGAAGTGCCTGGAGCGGCGTGAACGTCTCACCGGTCACGGGGTCGTGCAGCACGGCATGGCGATGCGAGAACGTCCCTCGCTCCGTGTCCTGGCCCGAGAGGCGGATGGCGATCCCCTCCTCGAGGAGCGTCGCGAATGCGAGCCCCTCCGCCTGGCCCCAGTCGATGCCGCCCTCCTGCAGGGCCTCGCGCCGTCGCTCGAGCTGACGTGCGAGCTTCGGATTGACCGTGAACCCCTGGGGCGGCCCGAGCAACCGCTCGTCGAGCTCGACGAGTCTCTCGGCCGGCACAGCGGTCAGCACCGCGGCGCCCGTGTCGGTCTGCGTCCGCGGCTCCTGCCGCGGCAACGGCTCGGCGAACGAGGCCTTGAGCTCGTCGTGGGCCGCCCGCAGCACCTCCTGTGTCCGCCGGAGCGGCTCGTTCGCCTGCTCGCTGGTCAGCACACCCGCGTCGACGAGCCGCGCAGCATAGGTCGCCCGCACCGTCGGCTGCCGGTCGATGCGCTCCGCCATGAGGGGCTGGGTGTACGAGGCCTCGTCCTGCTCGTTGTGGCCGAAGCGCCGGTAGCCGACGAGGTCGACGACCATGTCGTGCCCGAACTCCTCGCGATAGGCGAGCGACAACCGGATCGCGGACACCGCGGCCTCCGGCTCGTCCGCGTTCACGTGCACGATCGGCACGTCGAAGCCCTTGGCGAGGTCGCTCGAGTAGCGAGTCGAACGCCCCTCGGCGGGATCGGTCGTGAAGCCGACCTGGTTGTTCGCGATCACGTGGAGCGTTCCACCCGTCGAGTAGCCGTCGAGGGAGTGGAGGTTGAACGTCTCCGCGACGACGCCCTGGCCCGCGAACGACGCGTCGCCGTGGATGAGGATCGGGAGGGCGACCGTCGGATCGTGGAGCGCGACGCCGCGCGAACGGTCCGTCTGCTCGGCCCGTGCCCTCCCCTCGACGACGGGATCGACCGCCTCGAGGTGGCTCGGGTTCGGCGCCAGCGTGACCTGGATCTCGCCCGTCCGCGTCATGCGGGCCTCCGACGCGGCGAGGTGGTACTTGACGTCGCCGGTCCCTCCCTCGGGATCGGAGATGAGCGCGTCGATCGTCTTCTCCCCTTCGAACTCGCGCAGGATCGACGCGTAGCTGCGCCCGACGGTGTGCACGAGGACGTTGAGGCGCCCGCGATGGGCGATCCCGAGGACGACCTCGTGCGCGCCGCCCTCGGCCGCCAGCTCGATCGCCTCGTCGAGCATCGGCACGAGCGCGTCGAGGCCCTCGATCGAGAACTGCTTCTGGCCCAGGAACGCGCGCCGCAGGTACGTTTCGAACGCTTCGACCTGCGACAGCCGATCGAGCAAAGCGAGCCGCTGCTCCGCCGGGAGCGACCGCCGGAAGCGGCCGGATTCGATCGCACGGCGGAGCCAGTTGCGCTCGGCGTAGTCGGAGATGTGCTCGATCTCGTACGCGATCGGCCCGCAGTAGACCTCTCGCAGCCGCGGGAGCACGTCCGCGAGCGTCGTGCCGTCCACGTACACGCCGAGCAGCGCCGCGGGAATGCGAGCCTGGAGGGCGGGCGTGAGCGGAACGGCCAGCTCGTTCTCGTCGAGCGCCGGGTCGCCGAGCGGCTCCGACCCGAGCGGATCGAGCCGTGCCGCGAGATGGCCGTGCGTGCGGATCGCATCGACGAGAGCCATCGCCGAGGCGACGGCCGCGAGGAGCTCGGCGTCGTCAGCGGCCTCGACCGTCTCGACCACCTTCACCGTCTCCACCCCGCCGTAGGCGACGGTGGGGTCGACCAGCTCGGACACCGGCTGGGACTGCTCGGTCGCCGCCGGGGGTGAGAGGGTCGCTGTGGCCGCAGCTGCTGCGCCCGTCCCGTCTCCATCTCCGTCTCCGGGAGACGAAACGGGGGCTCGTGCGACGGAGACGGCGGGCGGCGGCGACTCGGCGATCGCCGGCTCGCTCTCGGCGCGGGCGAAGATCGCACGCCAGGCAGGGTCGACGGAGTCGGGGTTGTCGCGGTACTGCTCGAGGAGAGAGGCGACGTACGCCGCGTTCAGACCGGACCGCTCGGAGACAGGCTCCATGCCGCTGTTCTACCAGGCCGGGCTATGCGGTCAGAAGAGCGGCTTGGCCGTCACGATCGCGACGATCATCCCGCCGATGAACGCGAGCGTCGACACCACGACGGCGACGGCGGCGAGCGTTCGGTGGCGCTCGGTCATACGCGCCGCGACGAGCGCCAGCAGGATGGCGACCGGAGCTAGCAGGCCCGGGTGCCGGGCAAGCGCGAGCGCCGACAACGTGAGCGAGAACGCGCAGAGGAAGCCGGCGACCGTGTCGGCGCGGCGCGGCTCGATGGCGCTCACGTTGCGACCGCGTGACGAGATCGTGCCGCGATGGGCCGTCCGGGTCGCCCGGCGGGCCGGAGCGGGCGCCGCCCGCGTCCTCGGGCTAGACGCCGGTCCTGCCACTCGCCCCAGCCGCAAGGCGCGACGGGCGCGAGGACGCCGGCGGGCTCGTCACCGCCTTCGGAAGCGGGCTCCGGCTTCAGCGCGTACCAGATCACAGTGCCGAGATACACCATCGGGATCTTCAGTACGAGCAGCATGAAGACCACTTCCCAGGCCGAATCCACGGCGGAGAGTGTACGCCCCGCCGCTTACGTCGTGCACACACGGAGGAGCCAGGTCCTTACACGACCCTCATACTCGACCCGCTAGGGTGCCAGCCTTCGTGCCGGAACCGTCATCTCGCCGCCCTATCGCCAAGGAGCACCTGTGAGACGCACCGTCCGCCTTGTACTCGTCCTGTTCGCGCTGAGCGCGCTCGCCGCGCCGGCGGCATTCGCCGGAGAACGGATGTGGGTGGGCTTCCACGACGACCCGAGCTTCCGCTGGGTCCCGGACCGCGTCGCCCGGATCGACGCCGCGGCGCAGCAGAACGCGACGATCATGCGGCTGCTCGTTCAGTGGAACCTTGCGGCTCCCGAGCGTCCGGCGAACGCCTCGGATCCATTCGACCCCGCGTACAGGCTCGACGACATCGACGAGGCCGTGCGGAACGCGCAGTCGGCGGACATGGAGGTGATGCTCACGATCACGGGCACGCCGTCCTGGGCCAACGGGGGCAAGACCCCGAACCGGATGCCCCAACGGCTCGCCGATCTCACCGCGTTCACCCGGGCCATCGCCGCCCGCTACTCGGGCCGCTATCCCGGCTACCCGTTCGTCCGCTTCTGGTCCGTGTGGAACGAGCCCAACCTGACGCAGTTCCTCGCGCCGCAGTTCAACTCGAAGGGGAAGTCCGTCGCGCCGGCCAACTACGCGAAGCTCTACGCAGCCGCCTATTCAGGGCTAAAGGCCGGCAACCCGCTCGCGCAGGTCGCGATCGGGGAGACCTCCGCGCGCGGGAGCGACAAGGCGAACGGCATTCGGCCGACCCACTCCCCGGGCACGTTCGCGGAGCTCGTTGCGAAGGCGAACCCCCGCCTCAAGTTCCAGGCGTGGGCGCAGCACCCGTACCCGACGAACCCGGGCAGCCCGCCGACGCAGCTCCTCAAGTGGCCGAACGTCTCGCTGAAGTCGCTTCCGCGCTTCGACGCGAGCCTGAAGACCTGGTTCAAGCGGAAGTCGGTGCCGATCTGGATCACCGAGTACGGCTACCAGACCCGGCCCCCCGACACGCTGGGCGTACCGTGGTCGACGCAGTCGAAGTACATCAGTCAAGCGATCGGCCTGGCGAAGGGCTACCCGTTCGTCGGCATGTTCATCTGGTTCGTCTACCAGGACGACCCGGGGCAGCCATGGGAGTCGGGCGTCTACACGCAGGCCGGCATCGCGAAGGCGACCTCACCGAGCCGGTTCAGCGCCAGTGCCAAGCCGCTCGACGCGCGCGACGGCGTGTACTCGTTCAAAGCCGGAGTGCTCACGCCGCTCGTGAAGCTGTACACGCGTCGCTACTGCGCGAACGACACGACGGGGACTGCCATCGGCATGACGTGGCGGATCTTCCGCGGGAACAAGCTCATCGCGGTCGGGCAGCAGACGTCGCCGCTGAAGATCGACTGCTCGATCGACGCGCGGCTTCGCTTCGACGCTCCGGGTGTCGCGAAGAAGCAGACCTACATCGCCACCTTCGCGCTGAACGACATCAACGGCACCATCCTCAACCGCCGGCTCACGATCCACGGCGTCTGAGAGACGCCTGGGCGCTACGCGTCCCAGACGAAGACGCGCATCCCCGCCCACCACTGAGGCGCTCCCCGATCGCGCCCACCGACCGACACGATCTCGCGCGCTCGCGGCTGCTCGGCGAGATAGGCGTCGAGCGCCCGTTCGACCTTCTCCCAGTCGGTGTCGTCCACGACGAGGAGCGCACCGGGCACGAGGAGCGGCTCGGCGATGCGCAGGCCGTCGAGCTGCGCCTCGTACGAATGCGATGCGTCGTAGTACCAGACTCCGACCGGGACGGCGTCGAGCGCTCCGGAGCCGACGCGCTCGAAGACGTCTCCGACCACGAGCTCCGGCACCGGAAGCTCGAAACGCTCGAGGTTCGCCTCGACGTCTTCGCGGGAGGTGCCGTCGAAGCTGAAGTCATCGATCGCGACGAACCGGCGGTCAGGCTGTCCGAGCATTGCGGCGACGAGGCTCGCGCCGTGGAACACGCCCACCTCGACGTACGCGTCGTCCGGCCCCAGGCACGACGCGGCCAGGTTCAGGAGCGCGAGGACGTTCTCCGACGCGAGGTTCTCGACCTGCTCGAGGATCGGCGCGAAACGGCGGTCGCGCGGGTGCTCCGAGCGTGGGAAGTCGTCGAAGAGCGCCGGCAGCGACCGGAGGAAGCGCTCGTGGTCCACGCTCATAGGTGGCTCGTGACGCCTGCGAGGCTCTGCTCGTCGCTCGGCGGCTCGTACCACGAGTAGGCGTAGCGACCGTCGTCGAGGTCGCGGGCGAGAGCCGACAGCCGGAGCGGCCGGAACGTGTCGCACATCACCGCGAGCTCGCTCGTCTCGGTGACACCGATCGCCTTCTCGGCGAGG